>NZ_JAKSYG010000121.1 GCF_022829725.1 Methylobacterium sp. E-005
ACCCTGCGAGATCAAGACATCGACCTGCCGCAGCTTAGCAACGATCTCTTCAGCCGTATGCTTCTTCCGTCCCATGACGACATCCTCCACATGGCTCAAAGCCATACCTCAGGGAGGACCACTTTTCAGGGGGCAGGCCAGTAAGCCTGCGCTGCAACCTCATCTCGCGCTGCTCGGATACTCTCTTGGGCGAGCCGGGATGCTGCCCTCTCCCAATGGGCGTGCCACTGTCGTCGCTCCTCAGGATCGATCACCTTCGCGACCGGCGGATCGCCTGGCAAGAAAGTTATTTCAAGCGTGACAACAAGCTTCTGAGCCACGCGCCAGAGTGCCTCGACCGCCGCAGCCTCCTTCAGCCAAGCCGTGGCCTCGCTCGCGAGCGTGCTGCGGATCAGCGACACCGTATCGAGGATGAGGTGAGCCTGCGCCGAGACCGAGTAGTACGGCTGCTCGAACCGGAAGTAGAACAGCACCGGGTAGAAGTGGTGTGTCTCCTTCATTGCAGCCATCTCGTCGGCAAGCGTAACGAGATGGCTGTAGCCGGCGCTGAACTGCCCGCGGGACCCGAGCCGCGCCAGCAACTCGCCCGCATCCGAGGTTTCTCCGGAGAGGACCTGCAGCTGCAGCCCGAGCGCGTTGCGCTGTCGAAGGGCGCCGTAGACCTGCATGACGTAGGTCAGGACCAACGAGGTCACAGACATCCCGATCAGCGAGTTCACAAGATAGACGACGCGGTAGGCGTTGGTCGTCGGCCGAAAATCGCTGGCACCGACGATCGCTATGCTGCTGCCGCCGGCATAGAGCGCGGTGAGGAGGTCCGTTGGTGTGGGTCCATTGCTTGCCTGCACGCCCGTCCCGAGCCCCGGATGGATGATGAGGCCGGCTCCGAGCGTCAGGCCGACGGCCCAGAGCAGGACGTAGAGAAGCAGGATGACCGGTCCGCAGAAGGACAGCACCGCGCCGCGATGCGTTCCGGCCGCGTCGGCCGCGCGGCGGAAGGCCATCCAGGTGATATGCGCGGCACGCTCGGCGATCAGGCCCATGCCGGCACGGGCGTAGAGAACGGTGAGGAAGACGTCGAGGAGGACGATCCCCATCACGAGGACGCCCGACGCGCATTCGATCACGGACACCATGATTAGCCTGTCGCGAGGCCCCGCGCACCGCAGGCGCTGGTCTTCAGCGCGAACCAGTCGCTGCCGTCCCCGTTTCCTGCGATACGTCCTTAGGACAATCCCGATCGGCATCAGGCAGGCGGCTGCATCTCCAGGCTCGGCTTCGGTGCTTCTGGAGGCGCCGCTCCGGCCTGGGGGCCCCACCGGTAGTGCTTCTCGACGGCGCTCCAGAAGGCGCGCTTCAGTTCTGGGCACCGCTGATCGAGGACCGCCTCAATGGCCGCGGCGGCTTCGCGCGCCAGGACCGCGCATTCTGCATCCGACACAAGATGGGTCATAGCACCCCTCCAGACGGGCGGCCGGTGGGCGCGCGCTCGGGGGCGCAAGAGTAACGGTCAGCGTTTCCCGGAACGATCCGGGTATTTCCTTAGGTTCGTCGCCGACCCGATTCGATTTCCAACTAAGTTCTTTCCCGATCTCAGGAATTCACCGTCATCGGAGACCTCCTACGGATTCGCCCGAAGGAAACGGGCGCAGCCTTGCCTGGTTCGCCCCTTCGTCCACAACAGGAGGTCTTCATGGCACTGAAGCAAGTCTTTCTCGTCAGCACGATGATCGTAGCCTTGGCCGGCGGTTACGCGCAGGCTCAGCAATCGGCTGTCAGCAACCAGCGCGTCACCCAGGATCAGGCGGATGGGCAGGGTACACAGATCTATGTGAGCTCGGCGGGCGTGCGGCAGATCCAGCAGTCGCTGACCCAGAAGGGCTACAGCACGGGTGCCGTCGACGGGCGTTGGAACCCCCAGACCGCGGCGGCGGCGCGCAGCTTCCAGCAGGCGCAGAACAACGACACCACGATCGCCGCCACGCACTTCCAGCAGGCGCAAGGTCTCGAGCCCACCGGCACGCTGACCACGAACCTGCTCGCCACGGTCGGCATGTCGCGCTGGGAGCGCGGCGAGCTCATGGGCGACATGACGGCGGGTGCGAACACGCCGGGCAACCCGAACCCGCAGACGACCGGGTCCTTCAACGGTTCGGGCAGCTCCACATCCGGTGGCGCGGATAGCAACTCCGCGAAATCCGACGCCTCCGCCGGACAAGGCAGCGGCGACGCGCGCGCAGCGTCAGGCTCGCGCTGACCCCTAAGCCTGGAGCGGCGGGTTCCGTCCGGCCGCCTCGGCAGCCCGCTCGGCGACCGTGCCGGGCCGGCTTATCGCGGGTGTGGATGTTCGCCGCCGAGGCACCCGTCTCCGAGCGATAAGACGACCTTACGCCCGCGATGCGCCTCGAGCGGCCGGGTCAGGCCCTCGCGGCTACCGGGCGCAGAGACCAGACAGGACTTGTCCGTCCAGGCCGGGCGGGTAGGTCCGTTCATCCAGATGACGGCAATCACGCACGTCGCATCGTCGTCTCGGCATAGCCCGCGCTGGGCTCCGTGCGATCGTCTTCGGTCGGTGGCCCAGTGAGAGAGGCCGCGTGCATAGCTCGTCCAAGCCCGTCGACGATCCGATAATGCACGAGCTGGTCGCGCTGGTGCAGGAACGGCTGCCGGACTCGGCGCAGCAAGGCCGCCTTATCCTGCTGGAGCAGCTCCGCGCCCTCGAGCGAGAGGCGCTGGAGCGCGGTGCAGATCCAGCCACCCTGCGCTCAATCCATGCCACCCGGGCTTTCGTCCGCAGATGCGATCCGCTGCGGGATCCCTGAGGATCCCGGCAACCCGGTTGCCGCCAGCCCTTGAGTGCACGCCGCTGACGCCGCACGCCCTTCAGGATGATCCGGGTCTCTCAGCCTGTCTGATGCGGGGCCGAACCGCCTGCCACGCTGGAGGTCTCCTAGGGGATTGTACGCGGGAACGTGGCTGCCATCGCCCAGGTTCGCCCCGTTGCAATACCGACGACCATCCCTGCGAGAACCTAGCCCGGACGGGCTGCACCGCCCGGATCCGGCCCTCGCCCCTCACCCGATGGGAGAAGACGGCTATGCGAGCCTTGGTTTGGCATGGGAAGGAAGACATCCGCTGCGACACCGTCAGCGATCCGGAAATCGAGGACGGGCGCGACGCCATCATCAAGGTCACGAGCTGCGCGATCTGCGGCTCCGACCTGCACCTGTTCCACAACTTCATCCCCGCCATGCTGCCGGGCGACGTCATGGGCCATGAGACCATGGGCGAGGTCGTCGAG
>NZ_JAKSYG010000045.1 GCF_022829725.1 Methylobacterium sp. E-005
TCATCATCCGCACGTGGCAGACCGCCGACAAGATGAAGCGCCAGCGCGGTGCGCTCCCCGGCGATGCCACCGGCACGGACAATCTGCGCGCGCGGCGCTACGTGGCGAAATACACGATCAATCCCGCCATCGCTCACGGGATCTCGAAGCACATCGGCTCCGTGGAGCCGGGCAAGCTTGCCGATCTCGTCCTGTGGACGCCGGCCTTTTTCGGGGTGAAGCCCGATCTCGTCCTGAAGGGCGGCAGCATCGCGGCGGCGCCGATGGGCGATCCCAACGCTTCGATCCCGACGCCCCAGCCGGTGCATTACCGCCCGATGTTCGGCGCCTACGGCCGTGCCCCCTTCGCAACCGCCCTCACCTTCGTGTCCGGGGCCGCCGTCGCGGACGGCCTTAGGGAGCGCCTGGGCGTCCAGAAGGAACTGGTGGCGGTCGAGAATGTCCGGGGCGGCATCTCGAAGGCCAGCATGGTGCTGAACGACGCCACGCCGGTCATCGAGGTCGATCCGGAGACCTACGATGTCCGCGCCGATGGCGAACTCTTGGTCTGCGAACCCGCCGAGGTGCTGCCGATGGCGCAGCGCTACTTCCTGTTTTGACGTCGCATCAGGCCGCATGACAGGGGGTTTGACATGACCAAGGCCGCAATCAAACCAGCGCGTGTCCGGAGCAGGTCCCAGATCGACCTATGCAGCTGGGCTTACCAACAGGCTCAGCGTCTGCGTGGGACGAGGTCCCTGGCGCGATGATCCGCGCCACCAAGGTTCTACGCCGCGAGTGCCTCGCGGGCGGCGACATCATCGATCGGGTCGTCCTCGACCATGGCGACCGCCATCGGCGGCGGGTGGCCATGCGGGGCATCGGTGGGCTCCGGTTCCTGCTCGACCTGCCCGAACCCACCGTCCTCGAGGATGGCGACGCCCTCATACTCGAGGATGGCCGCCTGGTCTGGGTCGAGGCGGCCGCGGAGCATCTGCTGGAAATCCGGGCGCCGAACGACCACGCCCTCAAGCGCCTGATCTGGCACATCGGCAATCGGCACATCCCGGCTGAGATCGGAGCAGACACCATCTGGATCGCCGACGATCATGTCCTCGCCGCGATGGTCAGGGGCCTCGGCGGCACTGCGACAGAGGTGAAACGGCCGTTCCAGCCCGAGGGCGGGGCTTATTCGGGCGGCCACGATCATGCCCACGGCCATCATCATTCCCATGCCGCCGGCTGAAGTCCCGGATGCACTCCGGCTGATGGCATGGCTGTCGCCCGGCTATCCGGTTGGCAGCTACGCATATTCGCACGGCCTGGAATGGGCTGTCGAAGCCGGTGACATCCGCGACG
Organism: Methylobacterium sp. E-005; assembly: GCF_022829725.1. Taxonomy (GTDB): domain Bacteria; phylum Pseudomonadota; class Alphaproteobacteria; order Rhizobiales; family Beijerinckiaceae; genus Methylobacterium. Next base: position 1,339 of record NZ_JAKSYG010000045.1, read on the forward strand.
AGGTGAGTCTCTTGGACTGGCTTGGGGATGTCTGCGCGCATGGCTCGCTGCGCAACGACCTGATCCTGGTCCGCCATGGCCATCAAGCCGCGCAGATCGAGGATGGGGAGGGGCTGGCTGCGCTGAACGCGCTCGCTCTGGCGCTAGCCCCTTCGCGCGAACTGCACCTTGAGACGAGCCAGCAGGGCCGCAGCTTTCTGGACGCCACGCTGGGCGCCTGGCCCTGCGCGACGCTCTCAGCCCTCGCGCCGCATCTGCCCGGCCCGGTCGCCTATCCCGTGGCGGTCGGCGCCTCGGCCGGGGCACACGGCCTGGCGCCCGGGCCGACGCTCGCGGCCTATGGGCTCGCCTTCGTGCAGAACCTCGTCTCGGCCGCGCTGCGGGCGGCGCCGGTGGGCCAAGCGGCCGGTACGCGGGTCATCGCCGCCCTCGCGCCACGGCTCACGAGGCTTGCGGCTGACGCCGAAGACGCGAGCCTTGAGGCCCTCGGCGCGGCGACTTTCCGTCTCGATCTCGGCTCGTTCCGGCACGAGACCCAGTATTCCCGCATCTTCCGATCCTGAAGGCGCAGCATGACCTCATCGAATGGCCCACTCCGCGTCGGTATTGGCGGACCTGTCGGATCCGGCAAGACGGCCCTGATGGAGCAGCTCTGCAAGCGTTTCCGGGACCGCTACGAGATCTGCGCAATCACCAACGACATCTACACCAAGGAGGACGCGCGGATCCTGACCGTGGCCGGTGCGCTTCCTGAAGAGCGCATCCTCGGTGTCGAGACTGGCGGCTGTCCGCATACAGCGATCCGCGAGGACGCCTCGATCAACCTCGCGGCCGTGGCCGAGATGAGCCGCCGCTTCCCGAAGCTCGATCTGGTGCTGATCGAATCCGGCGGCGACAACCTCGCCGCAACCTTCTCGCCCGAACTCGCCGACATCACCCTGTATGTAATCGATGTCGCCGGGGGTGAGAAGATCCCCCGCAAGGGCGGCCCAGGCATCACCCGATCGGACCTGCTGATCGTCAACAAGACCGACCTCGCGCCGCTGGTCGGGGCGGATCTGTCGGTCATGGAGGCGGACACGCAGCGGATGCGCGGCGTGCGTCCTTACGTCTTCGCGTCCCTGCGCGACGGCGCCGGCGCCGACACCGTGGCGCGGTTCATCGAGGAGGCGGGAGGCCTGGGATCCGGCCGCTAGCGGCCGGCATCGGCGGAGCGCGACCGGAGGGGTACAATGCGCGGCACGCCCATCAAAGCGTCCAGCCGATTCATCCGGGCGTTAAAGTCGCGGAGTGCGGTGTCGCGTGTCTTGAGGGCGGCGTTGAGCGGAGGCTTCGCGGGTGCTCTGGCCGGTCGGGCCTCGGCAACCGGGACAGCCAGAAAAGCGGCCAGGGACAGCAGGGTCAGCGTTCGGGCCATGGGTGAAATGCCTCACCATCTGCCGTATCTGTGACGGTCCTCACCGTCATAGGATCGGCCGAGCCTTAGCCGTGTGCGGCAACGCACGATTCGGTGATCGATACGGCCGCCGGTCTGCGACCGACAGCCGGGCAAGACGGACTCCAGCCGAAGTCATGCAGGCCTCTGGGTCGTGAAGCGCCGTGGCAACGGCACAAGCCGTTCCAGACGGACGCGACGGTAATCCACCTGCGGCTTCCAGGCCGCGTTCCGTTGACGCTGCATGGGCCCGTGGAATCGCCGGTGCCCCGCTGAGATCCCTCAGCACCGTGAAGTCCCTTCGGCTTGCATGTTCGCCGAAGACGGCGTCACCCTTTTTGCCGACGCGCCGTCAGCCAGGAGGCGACCAGCACCGCTACGCTCACGAGCCCGACCAGCAGCGTTGAGGCGGCGTTGATCTCGGGATTCACGCCCAGACGGACGCGGCTGTAGAGGCGCATCGGCAACGTGGTCGAGCCCGGCCCCGAGACGAAGCTCGCGATCACCAGATCGTCGAGCGACAGGGTGAAGGCGAGGAGCGCGCCGGCAACGACAGCCGGGGCGAGCAGCGGCAACGTGATGGTCGTCAGCACCCGGATCGGTGCGGCGCCGAGATCGGCGGCGGCTTCCTCCAGCGAGCGGTCGAGCCCGCGCAGGCGGGCAGCCACCACCACGGCCACGAAGCCGGTGCAGAAGGTGGCGTGCGCGATCACGATGGTGAGCAGGCTGCGGTCGAGGCCGATACCGATGAACATCAGCAGCAGCGATAGGCCAATCATCACCTCCGGCATCACCATCGGGCCGAGCACGAGGCCGGTGAAGAGCGCCCGGCCCCGGAAGCGGCGTTGCCGCTCCAGCACCAGCGCCGCCAGCGTGCCCAGCACCGTCGCGATCAGGCTGGTCAGAACCGCGACCTTCAGCGAGACCCAGGCGGAGGCGAGCAGGGGCGCGTCAGCCAGCAGGGCCCCGTACCATTGGGTCGAGAACCCGCCCCAGACGGTGACCAGCGGCGAGGCGTTGAAGGAGTAGCCGATCAACACGAGGATCGGCGCGTAGAGGAAGGCAAGCCCGGCGACCAGGGCGGTGCGTGTCACCCAGGTCACGGTCGTTCCTCGCCGGTCTGCAAGCTGTCGCGGAACAGCACGACCGGGACGATGACGATGGCGAGGATCAGGACGGCGACCGCCGAGGCCAGCGGCCAGTCGCGGTTCGAGAAGAACTCACTCCAGAGCACGCGGCCGAGCATCAGGGTCTCGGAGCTGCCGAGCAGATCCGGGATGATGAACTCACCGACCATCGGGATGAAGCACAGCGTAGCGCCCGCTACGATTCCCGGCAGGCTGAGCGGCAGCGTGACAGTCCAGAACACCCGCGTCGGTGAGGCGCCGAGGTCGGCGGCGGCGTCCCGCAGGGTGGGGTCGAGGCGATTCATCACCGCGTAGAGCGGCAGCACCATGAAGGGCAGGTAGGCGTAGACGAGGCCGATCATCACCGCCGCGTCGGTGTTGAGAATGTTGAGCGGCTGGGCCGTCACCCCGAGGCGGAGCAGCACGAGGTTGAGCAAGCCTTCCGGCTTCAGGATCGCGATCCAGGCGTAGACGCGGATCAGAAAGCTCGTCCAGAACGGGACCACGACGAGTGCGACCAGCGAGGGCTGCCAGCGCGTCGGTGCCCGGGCCAAGGCGTAGGCCAGCGGCGTGCCGACCGCCACGAGGATGACGCTCGCAAACGCCGCATAGCCCAACGAGCCGAGGGCGGCATCGCGGTAGAACGGGTCAGCGTACAGGGTGGCGTAGTTGTCGAGGTTCAGGGCTTCGAGGAAGCTGGACCAGCCGTCGAGGCCGCCCCGCCAGTCGAGCACCGGCAGGTAGGGCGGTATGGCGGTGGCCGGCTCGGACAGGCTGATCTTCAGCGTGATCGCGAAGGGCAGCAGGAAGAAGGCCGCCAGCCACAAGAAGGGCGGCAGGCGGATCAGCCGGTCGAACGGGGTGCGCGGCGGTCCGCTCATGCCGGCAAGATCGCGGCCGTCTCGGCTGCGAACCCGACATGGATCTGCGATCCGGCCGGTATGTCGTCGGTCGGGCGCCCACTGGCGCGCAGGATCGATCCATCGGGCAGGCGGAGCGTCCGACGCAGGCGATCACCGAGGAACGTCGTCTCTGCGACCGTGGCGGGGAGCCCCGAAGCGCCGATCACCAGATCCTCCGGCCGCACCGCCACCACCACCGGCGCCCCATCGGCCATGGCCGACGCGACGATCCCGCGAACCGGTCCGTATGCGGTCTCCACGGTGCGGATCCCGCCTGCCTCTCCCGGGTCAAGCCGCCCCGGAATGAGATTCACATCACCCAGAAGCCCCGCCACGTAGCGGTTTGCCGGCCGCCTGTAGAGTTCGGATGGCGGTCCGACCTGGACCAAGCGTCCCGCCTCCATGACACCGATCCGGTCGGCCAGCATCATCGCCTCCTCCGGATCATGGGTCACGACCACGAAGGCTGTGCCCAGGCGGCGCTGCACGGCGCGCAACTCGCCCTGCGTCTCCTCGCGCAGGCCCCGGTCGAGGGCGCCGAGGGGTTCGTCGAGGAGGAGCAGCTTCGGTTCCCGGGCGAGCGCCCGGGCCAGCGCCACGCGCTGCCGCTGACCGCCCGAGAGCGTTTCGGGTCGGCGATCACCGAATCCCTCGAGGCGCACGAGCCGGAGCAGATCCGAAACCCGCGCGGTGGCGGCCGTCTTGTCCAATCCCCTGAGACCGTAGCCAATATTTCGCGCCACACTCATGTGCGGGAACAGCGCGTAGGACTGAAACATCATGTTCACCGGCCGTCGATGCGGCGGCAATCCGGTGAGATCCTGGTCCCCGAGCTGGATCCGACCAGCGCTCGGCCGCTCGAACCCCGCGATCATGCGCAACAGGGTGCTCTTGCCGCAGCCGGACGGTCCGAGCAGGCAGAAGAACTCGCCGGGTTGGAGGTCAAGCGTCACCGCATCGACGGCGCGGTGCGTGCCATAGCTTTTGGTCAGGCCGTCGAGGCTCAGGCGCGGCGGCGTGCCCGACAAGGGATCAGGAATCCTCGCGCAGCGCCTCGGCGACGCGCGCTTCGAGGAGATCCGGACGGCGCAGGACGAGGGCACCCCGCGTCCGGTCGACCAGCCCCTCGGCCGCCATCGCGGTGAACTCCCGGGTGACCTGCTCCCGCCGGCAACCGATCCGCGCCGCGAGCACGTGGTGATAGGGCGGCGGCGAGACGACCCGCTCGCCCGAGGCGCCGGTCCGCGGCACCGAAAGGCGCAGCAACTCAGCGTAGAGGCGGTGCTTCAGATCGAGCAGTGCGTGCTCCATGAGCCGGGTGTTCAGCTCGCGCACGCGCTTGGCCAGGAGGCGGAACAGACGGTCGGCGATAGCCTCGGAGGCGAACACCATCTGCCGGAACACCGAAGCCGGCACCACGCAGACCTCGCCGCGGGTCAGCGCCGTGACGTTGGCCGAGCGTCCGATTCCGTCGATCGCGGCCAGCTCGCCGAAGAACGCGCCGCCGCGCATCTCGCCGAGGATTACTTCCTTGCCGGACTGGGTCCGGTTCAGGATCCGGACCTCGCCGGAGGCGATGAAATAGACGTCCGTGGAGATGTCGTCGAAGTCGACCAACACCTCGTTCTCGTCGAAGCGGCGCCAGTGGCAACGGGATTCGTAGGCGCTGAGCTCGATGCCCGGATCCTTGAAGAAGGGAATCGTTCCCAGCCGCGCCATCCGTACGGTTCCCTCAACGCCTCTCCGGCCTTCATACCTGCCCAACGGGGTGCCGGCCGCAGATCTGGGGACGGGGGCAGCCCGGACACCGCCTCAGCGGCGTTCCGACCTCGGGCCAGCGTGATCGTGACCGGCACGGGCTAGCCGGTCAAGCCGGGCGGGCGTGAACAGGAGTTTATTAGCGTGAATCAAGATATCTGGGCTAAACGCCGAAGCCGTCGCAGCGGGCGATTCCGATACACCACGCCTTGTCGATCACACGCCTCAATCCCGACGATACCGCCTCTGCGACGCTGCTCCAGGCCGCCCGGCTCCAGGCCACGCTGGCGATGCCGTTCGAGCGGTCCGGGCGGAGCCTTCATTCCGGTCGGCATGCCACGGTCCGCGTCTGCCCGGCGCCGGCGGATCACGGCATCGTCTTCCGCCGGCGCGTGAAGAACGCGTGCGTCATCGACGTGCCGGCCCTCTGGCAATACCGCGAATCGCAGCCCCTCTCCTCAGCGCTCCGGCACGAGGGCATTCTAGTGCGAACCATCGAGCACCTGATGGCGTCTTTGAGCGCCCTCCGGATCGACAATGCGCTCATCGAGATCGACGCCGACGAATTGCCGATTTTCGACGGCAGCGCCACGCCCTGGTGCGAGGCGATCCGGGCCGCCGGGCGCAGCGAGCAACCTTACGGCTGCCGGCTCATCCGGGTGCTGCGCGCCGTCTCGGTGACGAATGGCCGGCGGCACCTTCGGATCGAGCCCGGCGTGGGGCTTCACCTGACCGGACACATCGAGCTCGCGCATATCGGGCCGGTGGACTGGTCGGGCGCCGTCACGCCCGAGACGTTCGAGCGCGAGATCGCGCCGTCGCGCAGCTTCGGTCGTTACATGCGCGCCATGGGCGGCCGGCTCTTCGGCTACGTGACGGGGCGTGATTTCCTTCAGGGCGTCTCGCCGCGTTCGGCCGCCCTCCTCGTGCGCGATCGCGTCATCGGTGGGATGCGCGTTCCCGGCGAGCCGGTGCGCCACCGCTTGCTCGATCTGATCGGCGACCTCGCCCTGACGGGCCATCCGGTCGAGGGTCGGGTCACCGCCTTCCATACCGGGCACGAACTGAATCACGCCCTCGTGGCGGCGCTGATGCGCGACCCGACAGCCTGGGAGCTGGTCTGACCGGCGATGTCGCCGACCCGGACGTCAGGCCGTGGCGTGCCGCGGCATGTCGCAGGCGCTGGCGACGGCCGCGAAGGCACGCACGAGGTCGCCGTCGAGCTTCGGACCCATGGCCTTCAGGATCGCGTAGGCTTCCCGGGCGGGCTTCGGAGCTTTGTAGGGCCGCGCCTCGATCAGGGCCGCGAAGATGTCGGAGATCGTGATCAGCCGCACGAGGTCCGGAATCTCCTGGCCACGCAGGCCGTCGGGATAACCCGAACCGTCGAGGTATTCATGATGCGACCGCACAACCGCCAGGGTCAGCGGATCGTAATTGCCGTTTATCAGCATAGCGTGGCCGATGACGGGATGGCGATCCATCTCACGGCGTTCCTCCGGCGTGAGCGGGGCCGGCTTGTTCAGGATGGCGCGCGCGATCTTGGCCTTGCCGATGTCATGCAACAACGCGCCTTTGACGAGGTATCGTGAATCGGTCTCGTTGAGCCCGAGGGTCCGCGCGAAATCTGCGGCGAGACCGCCAACACTCAGGCAGTGGCGATGCGTGTTGTCATCGAAACTCGCGACCACGGCGAGCCAGTCGCGGATCTTGGTCTCGCGGATCGCTTGATTGACCAGCGTGGCACCGGATTCGAGGGTCGCGACATTCGGCGGTCCGTCGGCGCGGAAGATGGTGGCGAAGACCTCCCGGGCCGCCGCCGCCTGGTTGTGCAGATCGCCGCGGATCGGCGGACGCGCGGCGCCGCCCTCCTTCCGCAGACCGGCGACGACATTCAGAAGCTGGGCGTTCGCCGCGGAGGCCGGAAGAACCCGCGTGGCACCGAGGGCCGTCGCCTGGATCTCACCGCGGTCGAGACTGCCATGAATGAGGGCGAGGAACGGCGTATCGGGGCCGCGTGCGATCGCCAGGGCATGCCGCAGGCGCCGTACGGATTCCGAGGTGAGCGCGCTGACGTCGCTGATGATCAGAGCGGCGCCGGCAAGCGGGGCGTCGTCGCCGTAGAGATCGTGCAGCTGCACAGTCTCATCCGCGCCGAGATTGCGCACGAGACGTTCGCCGCGGTCCATGTCGTCGGTGAGGATCAAAGTCCGGCGCGAGACTTGGCTCATTTCAATCCCCGGCTGACGCCGTGTCGAGCATCTATAGCGCGACCAACGCCCCCGATGGGGGCAGATTGCTTTCCGGCTGCGCCCGCGGACGGGCGAAAGCCGAATCCAGTCGCTGTTGTACCAGCACGACGCCTGAAAGTGCGTCGGGAATGATGCGATTTCGTTAAAGCGCAGTCTCGCGGTGCTGCTCCAGGCGCTTGGGTCACAGGGCGGACCGTCCCAGGTGCGGCGCGCTGATCGATCGGCGCGCGACGCTTGCCTCTCGGCCTGCGGACGGCCAGAACGCCGCCATGCTCCGCGTCAACGACCTCACCTACCGCATCGGCGACCGTCTGATTCTCGATTCGGCGAACTTCACGATTCCAGAAGGCGCACGCGTCGGCCTCGTCGGTCGCAACGGCGCCGGCAAGACGACTTTGTTCAAGGCCATCCTCGGCGAGTTGCCGGTGGACGCGAAGGCGGTCTCGTTGCCCAGGGGGATGCGAATCGGCGCGGTCGCGCAGGAGGCTCCGGCCGGCCCGGAGACGCTGCACGCCGTCGTGCTCGCGGCCGATACCGAGCGCGCCCGACTGATGGCGGAGGCCGAGACCGCCGATGGTCTCCGCCGCGCCGAGATCGAGACGCGGCTGGTCGATATCGGCGCCCATTCGGCGCCGGCCCGTGCCGCCGCCATCCTGCACGGGCTCGGCTTCGACGCCGCCGCGCAGGCGCGCCCCTGCTCGGATTTTTCCGGCGGCTGGCGCATGCGGGTGGCGCTGGCCGCGGTGCTGTTCTCGGAGCCGGACCTCCTGCTCCTCGACGAGCCGACCAACTATCTCGACATCGAAGGGACGCTCTGGCTCTACGACTACCTCGAGCGGTACCCGCGCACCGCGATTATCATCAGCCACGACCGTGACCTGCTCGACACCAGCGTCGACCACATCCTGCACCTCGACCGCGGCAAGCTTGCGATCTACCGCGGCGGCTACACCAGCTTCGCCAAGCAGCTCTCCGAGAAGCGCGTTCTCCAGGCCAAGGCGAAGGCCAAGCAGGACGTCGAGCGGGCGCATCTCCAGAGCTTCATCGACCGGTTCAAGGCCAAGGCCACCAAGGCGCGCCAAGCCCAGTCGCGGATGAAGCGCCTCGCCAAGATGGAGCCAATCGCGGCCTTGCTCGAAGATGACGTGCCGGTGATCCATTTGCCGAGCCCCGAGAAGCCCCTGTCGCCGCCGATCGTCGCGATGGAGCGGGTGAAGGCCGGCTATGGCGACCGGGTCGTGTTGACGGGTCTCGATCTCAGCCTCGCCCCGGACGACCGGGTGGCGCTGCTCGGCGCCAACGGCAACGGAAAGTCGACCTTCTGCAAGCTGATCGGCGGACGCCTCGGTCCGGTTGCCGGCGAGGTGAAACGCTCCTCCAAGATGGAGGTCGCCTATTTTGCCCAGCACCAGCTCGACGAGTTGCGCCCCACAGAGAGCGCCTACGCGCATGTCCGGACCCTGATGCCCGACGTGCCCGAGGCGAAGGTCCGCGCCGCCACCGCCCGCCTCGGCTTCGGTGCCAACAAGGCCGATACGCCCGTCGAGAAACTTTCCGGCGGCGAGAAAGCGCGGTTGCTGATGGGGTTGGCGGCCTTTCACGGACCGCATCTTCTGATCCTCGACGAGCCCACCAACCACCTCGACATCGAGAGCCGGCAGGCGCTGGTCGAGGCGATCAACGACTACGAGGGCGCCGTCATCCTGGTCTCGCACGACCGCTTTCTCGTGGAGGCTTGCGCTGACCGGCTGTGGCTGGTGGCGGACGGCACGGTGAAAACCTTCGACGGCGATATGGACGATTACCGCCGGTTCGTCCTGTCCGGTCCGGACCGCGAGGCCGAGCGCGAGGCGGAGCCGTCGGGCGGCCAGAAGGCGGAGGCGCGCCGGGCCGGTGTCGAACGCCGCGCGGCCCTGGCGCCCCTGCGCAAGCGCTTGGAAGCCATCGAGGCGCGGATGGCGAAGCTGACCGCGGCCATCCAGAAAATCGACGCCGCCCTGGAGGACGGCTCCGCCTTCCGGGAGAACGCCGCCAAGGCCGGCGAGATCGCCAAGATGCGCGCCGATGCGGCGAGCGCGCTGGCCGCCGCCGAGGAGGAGTGGCTTGCCGTAAGCACCGAGATCGAGGCTGCCTGAGCGCCGCTACAGGCAGGCTTCGAGGGCGCGCTCCAGGATGTCCACGCCAAGATCGATCTCGTCAGCGGTTGCGTTGAGCGGTGGCGCGATGCGGAACACGCCGCCCATGCCGGGCAGCTGGACGATGTTCATGCTGAGGCCGAACTCCAGACACCGCCGGGTGATCGCATCCCCCAGTTCCGGCGCCGGGCTTTTCGTGGCGCGGTCGGACACGATCTCGACGCCTTGAAGCAGTCCGCGCCCGCGCAGGTCGCCGATGCAGGCAAATCGCTGCTGAAGGGCGCGTAACCGCGCGGCCAGCTGGGCGCCGCGTTCGTCGGCTTGAGCCACCAAGCCATCGCGCGCGACGATCTCCAACACCTTCAAGCCGACGGCCGCTGGAAGCGGATCGGAGACGTGCGTGGTGTAAAACAGGAACCCGCGCTCGTGGCAGCGGTCCTCGATCTCCGGCGTGGTCAGGACCGCCGCGAGCGGAAGGCCCGCGCCCAGCGTCTTCGAGAGCGTCAGGACGTCCGGGATTACCCCGTCGCGCTCGCAGGCGAACATCAGGCCCGTGCGGCCGATCCCGGTCTGCGCTTCGTCGAGGATCAGCAGCATGCCGCGCGCGACGCACTTGTCCTTCAGCGCCGCGAGGTAGCCCGGCGGCAAATCGATGATGCCGCCCGAACTCAGGATCAGCTCCGCCAGGAAGGCCGCAAGATTGCCGGTCGATTGCCGGTCAATCAGAGCGAAGGCGTAATCCAGTTCGGTCCGCCAATCTGGAACACCATCCTTCTCGAAGACCGGCCGGTAGGCGTTCGGCGCCGGAATCGCGAAGGATCCGGTCGGAGCCGGGCCATAGCCCTTCCGACCGGCACTGTAGGTCGCCGAGGCGGCCCCCGCGGTCATCCCGTGCCACGACTGGGCGAAGCTCACCACCTCCCAGCCGCCCGTAGCCAGCTTGGCCATGCGCAAGGCGGCCTCGTTGGCCTCTGCTCCGGTGGTCAGCAACAGGACCCGTTCGAGCGCACCGGGCGCGAGCCGGGCGAGTTCCGTGGCGAGGTCGACGACCGGCCGGGTCAGCATCCCGCTGAACAGGTGATCGAGTTGGCCGACATGCTGGGCGACCACCGCGGCGATCTCGGGATGGCCGTGGCCCAGGATGGCACTCATCTGGCCGGAGGTGAAATCGAGGATCTTCCGCCCGTCGGCGTCGTAGACGAAACTGCCCTCCGCGCGCTCGATGATCACCGGCGCGAACGTGCCGCCGTAGCGGATCAGATGCCGGCGTGCCCGCATCCAGAAATCCGGATCGTCGTTCCGCGTCATGGTCGCTCCAGCTCGCCGCCCGCCATGGTACGGCAGCCCTCGACCTCATGGCAGCTTATAGTTCTGAAGGGAGCCTTCAGGGATCGTGATGGCACGCAGCCTCGACATCGACCTCCTGCGAAGCTTCGCAAGCGTTGCAGAGACGGGCGCGCTCAGCCGTGCCGCGGGCCGTATCGGCCGCAGCCAAGCGGCGCTCAGCATGCAGATGAAGCGGCTAGAGAATGCGGTCGGGCAACCGCTCCTCGTGCGCACAGGCCGTGGCGTCGTCCTGACCGTGCAGGGCGAGCGCCTGCTGGTCCATGCCCGGCGGATCCTGGCCTCGCATGACGACGCCCTCGTGGAACTCTCCGGCGGGAGCCTGAGCGGAAGCCTGCGGTTTGGTTGTCCGGACGATTACGCACAGGCTTTCCTACCGACGCTGCTGCGTGGCTTCGCGCAGCATCACCCAGCGGCGGCCATCGAGGTCGTCTGCGCAGCGACGCCGCGCCTTCAGGCACAATTCGAGCGCGGCGGCCTCGATCTGGCCCTCGTGTCGGTGCCGCTCGCTGCAGAGCGCGCTATCCTGCGGCGCGAGAATCTTGTCTGGGTCGTGCCGCGCGACACAACCTCATCCTGGGCCGATCCCGTCCCTTTGGCCCTGGGCGATCCGGACACGCTCGATCATCGCGCAGCCCTTACCGCGCTCGAACGATCCCGGCGTAGCTACCGCATCGCCTATGCGAGCGGCAGCCTGTCCGGTCTCCTTGCCGTGGTTCGATCCGGCCAGGCGGTTGCCGTCCTCACCCGTTCCGCCGTCCCGGCCGACCTCCGGATCCTGACGCCTGCCAGCGGGTTGCCGGCGCTGGAACGGATCGGCGTGACCCTCCGGATCGAGCAACGCCATGCCACGCCCTTGGCGCGCGCTTTCGCACGTCATGTCGAAACAATCCTACCGGCGTTGTAGACCTGCGCCGATCACACCTTCGCGCCCGATTCGGGATCGTGACGATGCGCACTGGGTTCACCCTCTTCGTCTCGAGCCTGCTCGTTGGGCCAGAACAGCAGGGTCTCCTCATTGTCCACCGGGATCCACTTGATGTGGGTATGGGGGTGCGTCTCGCTGAAGGCTCTGTAATTGTCCGTGTTGCACACCAGATAGATATTGCTTGCCGCGAGAGGCGTACTTGCCGCTGCCAGAGTTTCACCCGTCTCCGGCCTGATATGCGTATTTGCAGGCGTGAGAGTACGGTATCTCCGCTTGGGAATATCCGGGAACGCCGCATTCCAAGCCGCGATCACCCGCGGCGTATCGTATTGAACGACCGTATCGGTCCCGACCTTCCGGGTGGGGATGTGATCCAGTCGAACATCCTCGTTCCAGGTGCGAATCGAGGCGCTGACCGCCTTCGTCGGCTCCGGCGAAACCACGGGGGCGGTCGCTACGACCGCTGCCGTCTCCGCGACGTGGGTGGCGCGAAGATACCGCGTGTCAAAGTCGGCAGCGCTGACCGCTTGCGCCTTCAGGCCTGCCAGTGAAAGCACGGCGTCGGCCGTTTCGGGTGTCAACGTGTAGATCGACCGGGGATCGAGGGCCGTCCGTTCAACCGGCGAAACGGCCTTCGACGTTGCCAGTGTCGCCGCGTCAGCATGCGGCGTTTTCTGCGCGGCTGCTGCGACCGCGGCCATCGACGGTACGTAATCCATGTCCCATTCTCCTACCGTAGAGTCGATTGGAAACCTGCAACCTCCCCACATGATGCTGTGTCGGTACTTGTTGCTACCGTCCCGATCTGAGTTCGACTGTCATGTCGCGGGCATTTTCGAAAACATAGAGATTCTATCAGTTCGCGCTGGCCAGCATGAACTTCCGCGCCAGGGCAATAATAAGTCGTCGCGCGGCAAGAAGACGTCGCGCTCGATAGAATAGTCTGACGGAACAGAGTTGGAAGTTGCTGCCGCGCAGATCTTGAGACGGACTTTTGACCGGAAGCCGAGAGGGCGGCGCTAAAGTCCCGCTGCAGATCTGCGGACGTGCATTGACGCCCTCACCCTTGGCCACCCGGCGGTCATCATGCCCGCGGGCAATGCGTCCTAGAGCTTCATGCTCTATCGGTCGTAGGATGTACGTCCGACCGCAGGCATGTCAATGATGTGCCCAGCCTAAAAAGCGCCATTCCAGCAAGAAATTGTCCGCTCAAGGATGGAATTTACTCTGTGTTGCGCCTCAATGACCGTGTCGAAGTCCCGATCACGGACGCCCATCACCGATGCGATATCAGCGCCGTAGGAATATCGTTCCTTCGATTAACGATTTAAGATGCTGCGCCGAATTCGACATCAGTTTTACGCAGGGAAAAGCGCCCAGACAAAGCTTCAGTGCCGCGCACGATTGCAGCGCGGCCCTGAGCCGTCATTGCCGCAAGCGCTGTCGCATATCCGGTCAGGCCCGGATCACCTGCGCCGGCTGCTTACGCCCGCGGCCGAGGCCGAGCACGAGCAGGCACCCCAGCCCTGAGAGGACGACCAGGGGCAGGAGCCCCAGGGGATAGCTGCCCGTGGCGTCCTTGATGACGCCGAGCAGATAGGTGCCCACGAAGCCGCCAATATTGCCGATGGCGTTGATCTGCGCGATGCCCGCCGCAGCCGTGCCGGCCGAGAGCCATTCCGTGGAGAGCGCCCAGAACGGGCCCTTCACCGTGTAGGTGGCCGTCACCGCCAAGCACAGGATCAGGATCGTCGGAACCAGCTGCGTGGTGGCGATCGAGGCGGCAAGACTCAGTGCCAGCAGTCCCAGCGGAAGCGCCGTGTGCCAGACACGTTCACGGTTCCGATCCGAGGAGCGTCCCCAGAGGATCATCAGCACGGAGGCGACGCCGAACGGGATTGAATTGAGCAGGCCCGTCTGGATGTTGGACAATCCGAAGGACTTGATGATCTGCGGCTGCCACAGGGACAGGCATTGGCTCGCGCCCGAGGCGCCCGCATAGATCAGCGAAGCGGCGAGCACGTAGCGATTCCGCATGACTTCCCAAACCGAGAGATGCCGAGCCGGTGCGGCCCCGCCCCGCACAACGGAGGCGCGTTCAGCGGCGAGCCGCTCCTGAAGCCATGCGCTCTGCTGCGGCGTCAGCCAGCGCGCCGAGCCGGGGCCATCCGGCAGAAGGAAGAACGCAGCAAAGCCGAGCAGGACGGCCGGCGCCGCTTCCAGGACGAACAACCACTGCCAGCCGCGCAATCCCATCATGCCGTCGGTGTTGAGGATCGCGGCGGAGATCGGCGAGCCGAGGAAGCTCGAGATCGGAATCGCCACCATGAAGACCGCCACGATCCGCCCCCGGTAGGCGCGCGGGAACCAGTAGGTCAGGTACAGGATCACGCCCGGGAAGAAGCCCGCCTCGGAGGCACCCAACAGCAGCCGCACCGCGTAGAAGGAATACGGCCCCACCACGAACGCCATGGCGGCCGAGACCAGCCCCCAGGTGATCATGATCCGGGCGATCCAGATCCGTGCGCCGAACCGTTCCATGGCAAGGTTGCTCGGTACCTCGCACAGCACGTACGAGACGTAGAACAGGCCGCCTCCGAGCCCGAATTGCGCCGCCGACAGCCCGATGTCATGGTTCATCTGCAGCGCCGCGAAGCCGGCATTCACCCGATCGACGAAGGCCACGAAGTAGGCCAGCATCAGGAACGGCAGGATCCACCACGTCACCCGCTGCAGCGTCGCCCGCTCGATCTCCGGGATCACTTCCGGAAGTTGCGTCGGGGCCATGCGCATTCTCCTCGCCTCGGCGTAAGGCATGAGGCAGCCGCGAGACACAGGCCAGCCATAGCGGGCGACAGCGCCGCGCGTCTGTCATTCACCGCCCCGCGTGACGGGATTAAACCTGAACTTCAGGCGCGGCGTGAGCCCTACCGCGGGTCGCGGTTTGCCCACGGGTGACGGACGTGCGAGAGAAGCCGCATGTTGACCGTCGATAGCCTCTGGCGGATGCGGCACCGCCTCGCGCAGTTCCGTAAGAAGCAGACCGGATCGCCGCGGATCCTCGTCATCGGCGTGTGCCAGGCCGGCTCGATCGCCAAGGCGATGCGCTATCTCCTGCCGGACGGGCGGGTGGATTTCGTTTCGGCGTTCACGGCGGCGCGCCGGTTCCCTCGCCTCGCCGATCTGATGGCGCATGCGGACGGGTACGATCACGTCTTCTCCAGCATCTACCTGCCCCGCTTCAAGGGCGGCGGCACGATCGACACCCTGCGCACGCACCCCAAGGTGCGGCTGATCCCGACGATCGTATTCAGTGCCTACCATCCGGATCTCGTCCATGTCGGCGTGCAGGACGCCGTCACGTTGAACGGTCTGATTTCCGGACCGATGGGGCATTCGCATTCGGCGATCACGCTCTACGCCTACCTAGCCGGGTTCTCGCAGGCGCAGGCCCTGCGCCTGTTCGCCGAACCCGTCTTCGAGCGGTTGGGCTATTACGATCTCTGGGATGAGTCGGTGGCGTACCTGCGGGGGCTCGGCCGGCAGGCGGATTACGACCTCGACACGCACCTGACGCGCTGGGCGCGGCGCGGCTGCTTCATGCACTCGATCAATCACACGAAGCTCTACGTCGTGACCGATCTCGCCCGGGGCCTGCTGTCGAAGGCCGGGATCCCGTTCGAGGAATGCGACCTCGACGCCTTCCTCCCAGACGACCTCGGCGGCCAGGGAAGCTGGCCGGTCTATCCGGAGATCGCGCAGCATTACGGGATTCCCGGCAGTGCCCTGTTCTTCAAGGCCGAGACCCGGCGCTCCGGGCCGGCCCGCACGATGAGCCGCGCGGAGTTCGTCGCGGCCTCGTACGCGAATTACGACCGGCGAGAGCGCGATCTCCTCGTCTCTCAGCGCGTCCAGACTTGGCGCAACGATCCGCCCACCGTCGATTTCCTGCGCGAGGCGGCGGGCCGGAGCGATGCGCCGGTCCGGCCGACGACGCGGGTGCCCTCCGTGAGCTCCGGCAGCTTGGCCGGCCACGCCTCGTAGGACCTCCCCTCAGCTCCAAACCGGAACACCGCGTCTCGGCACTTCCCGCCGCTGCCCGCGTTATCGCGCGACGCCCGAACCGGCGTGCCCGATACGAGGTGCCCCGATGACCCTTCCGCCCCGGCACCGCGCCGGCCGCCCCGCGGCTGCCGCCGCCTTGACGCTCGCCGGCTCGGCCGCGGGCCTGCTCGCCTGGAGCCGGCTGGGCGTTGACCATCGCACGCCGCTCCCGCCGGCCCTGCCGGGGCGCCGCGAAGACATCGCGACGCGCCGTGCCGGCGCGCTCTCGTTCTACGCCTCGGCGGAGACCGAGGGTGTGCCGCTCCTGTTGATCCACTCGATCAACGCGGCGGCCAACGCCTACGAGGTCCGTCCGCTCTACCTCCATTTCCGGACATCGCGGCCTGTCTACGCCCTGGACCTGCCCGGCTTCGGCTTCTCGGAACGGTCGCGCCGTCGCTACACGCCACGTCTGATGGTGGAGGCGATCCACGCCATGGTGAAGGAAATCCGGCGGCGCCACGGGCCGGTGCCGCTCGACGCCATGGCGCTGTCCCTATCCGCTTCTTACCTCGCGCGGGCGAGCCTCGAGCGGTCCGACGCCTATCGCAGCCTCGCCCTGATCAGCCCCACGGGCTTCGATCGACAGCTCTCGGGCGAAGGCCCGCCGGACGGCCATCGGGGGCGGGACTGGCTCCTCCGGCTCCTCGACCGGCCGCCCTTCGGCCGGCCCCTGTTCGACGCGTTGGTCACGCGACCGAGCATGCGCTTCTTCCTACAGAAGACCTTCGGCTCGCCCGACATCGACGAGGATCTTCTGAACTACGACTACGCCTCGGCGCATCAGCCCGGAGCCGAGCACGCGCCCTGGGGCTTCGTGTCGGGACACCTCTTCCCCACCGATACCACACGCCTCTACGAGCGGCTGCGCCTCCCCGTCTGGATGGTCCACGGCGAGCGCGGCGACTTCGTCGATTACCGGCTCGTCCCGCGGGTCGCGGGCCGCCCGAACTGGCGGATCGAGACGCTGCCGACCGGGGCGTTTCCGCATTTCGAGCAGCCGGGGACGGTCGTGACGGCTTACGCGGCGTTCCTCGCCAGCATCACGGGAAATTCGGCCAAGCGGCCAGCGTGATCCGGTCGAGAGGGCGGCCCCGACTGTCGATCGGGCGTGCTCGCCCGGGGAGGAGAGCGCCATCACGTCCAATCCGGAGTTTGCGCCGGCAGGCGCATCAGGCTCAAGACCGGGACGCTGAGACTGGAGACCGTAACGATCAGAATGTGCGCTCCCTGGTGTCGGCGGCCGAACGTGCGCAGCGACGCGCATCCGAAACGCGCATCCAGGCAGTGGACCATCCGGGTCACCACCCATAGAGTCCCAGTCTTCGCACGACGCGACGCCTGTGTTTTGGACACCGATGATCGATCTGACCCTCGAAGCCGCCCGCACCATCGTCGAGACTGCGCTCCGGGAGGCCAGAACCCGCAGCCTCAAGCCCCTGGCCGTCGTGGTCTACGACGCCCGCGGGGCGCTGAAATCCGTCTCGGTCGAGGATGGCACATCCCTGCGCCGGGCGGAGATCGCCTGCGGCAAAGCCAACGGCGCGCTGGCTCTGGGGCTTGGCTCCCGGGCGATCCACGCACGCGCGGAAGCGCAGCCCTATTTCGTCGCGGCCGTGACCCATCTCGCCGGCCCCGCCGCCTTGGTACCGGTACCCGGCGGCGTCCTGATCCGCACTGGCGAGGGCCGTCTTCTCGGCGCGGTCGGGATCTCGGGGGACACGTCCGACAACGACGAAATCTGCGCGGTCGCCGGGATCGAGGCGGCCGGGCTCGTTCCGGAGACCGGCGCCTGACCATGCGCCTGCGCCGGCGCGACTGGCTCGCCGGCGCTGCCGCGCTCGCCACCGTGCGGCCGGCCGCGGCGGCGGAGCCGATCTACCACCGCGGCAACGATGCCGACCCGGAGACGCTCGATCCGCACCGCTCCTCGACGGTGGCGGAGGCGCAGATCCTGCGCGATCTCTGCGACGGGCTCCTCACCTACGACAACCAAGGCACGATCATACCCGGCGCCGCGAAGGCCTGGACCATCTCGGAGGACGGCCTGACCCTGCATTTCGACCTCCGGCCCGATGGGCGCTGGTCGAACGGCGAGCCGGTTACCGGGGAGGATTTCGTGTTCTCGCTGCGCCGGATCCTCGACCCGGCCACAGGCGCGAAATACGCCGAGATCCTGTTCCCGATCCTGAACGCCGCCGCGATCAATCGCGGCGAGAAGCCTGTGAATGTGCTCGGCGTGACCGCGGACGGTCCGCTTGCGCTGACGATCACCCTCGAACAGCCGACGCCCTACATCCTGGAACTCCTCACCCATCAGACCGCGCTTCCCGTGCATCGGGCCTCGGTGGAACGCTACGGCGAATCGTTCACCCGGCCGGGTAATCTCGTTACCAATGGACCCTACCGGCTCACCGACACGGTTCCGGGCGGCGCGGTCCGGCTGGAGGCCAATCCGCATCATCCCGACGCGGCCTCCGTCGCGATCCGGCGGGTCGATTTCCTGCCCACGCCCGACATGGCGGCGGCCGTGCGCCGCTACGCCGCCGGAGAACTCGACTCGCTCTCCGATCTGCCCGCCGACCAGATCGCCGACCTGCGCCGCCGGTTCGGAAGCCAAGTCGTGCTCGGGCCCTCGCTCGGATTGGCGGCCCTCGCAGTGAACACGCGCAAGGCGCCGTTTTCGGACCGGCGGGTCCGTCAGGCCCTGTCGCTCGTGATCGACCGGGAATACCTCGCCGCTGGCCTGAACGGTGGCACCATGAGCCCCGCCTATTCCCTGTGCCCGCCCGGCCTCGACAATTACCGGACCCCGCCCGAGACCGCGGGACGCTCAGGACTGCCGATCGACCACGAGGAGGAGGCGCGCCGTCTGCTGGCGGAGGCCGGCTTCGGTCCGGACCGGCCGCTCACGGTCGAGTACCGATTCAACGTCAGCGACAACAACCGGATTGTCGCGGTGGCGATCGGCGAGATGTGGCGGGACCTCGGGGTCGTGACCCGGTACGTCTACACCGACGCCAAGACGCATTTCGCCTATCTGCGCGACGGCGGCGACTTCGATGTCGCCCGCATGAGCTGGATCGCCGACTATGCCGATCCGCAGAACTTCCTGTTCCTGCTCCAGAGCGGAAACGACGGTCTCAACGCCGGCCACTGGTCGGATCCGGCCTACGACGCGCTCCTGGCCCAGGCCGCCGCCGAGCGTGATCTCAGCCGCCGGGCCGACCTGCTCTACGACGCCGAGGCGATCGCGCTGCGCGAACTGCCCTGGATCCCGCTGATGCACTACCGCTCGAAGGCGCTGATCGCCCCGCGGCTGCACGGCTACCACCCGAATGTGCGCAATGCCGCGCCGACGCGGTTCCTGAGGCTCGACGCGTGATCCGCTTCATCCTGCGGCGCATCGCCCAGTCGATCCCGACGCTGCTCGCCGTCGTGACCGTCAGCTTCTTCCTGATGCGGCTCGCCCCCGGCGGCCCGTTCGACCTCGAACGACCCCTGGCCCCCGCCGCCCTGGAGAACCTGCGGCGGGTCTATGGCCTCGACCGGCCGCTGCTCGCGCAGTTCGGCAGCTATCTGGCCGCGCTCGCGCGGGGCGATCTCGGGCCGTCCTTCTCGTTCCGCGATCGGAGCGTGCTCGACCTGATCGCCCGGGGACTGCCGGTCTCAGGGGTGCTCGGCGGCCTGGCGCTGCTTGTGGCCACGAGCCTCGGTGTCGGGCTCGGGATCGCGGCGGCCCTTCGGCGCGGCGGTGCAGTCGATCGCCTCCTCGGAATCGGCGCGGCGCTGACCCTGTCGCTGCCGAGCTTCGTGGTTGCGCCGCTCCTCCAGATCGCCTTCGGGCTCAGCCTGCGCTGGCTGCCGCTGAGCGGCTGGGCCGACGGGGCGCCGAGCCACCTCGTGTTGCCAGTCATCACCCTGGCCCTGCCGCAGGTCGGCGCCCTCGCGCGACTGACCCGGACCTCGCTCGCGGAGGTGCTGCGAACGCAGCCGGTGCGGACCATGCGCAGCCTCGGCCTGCCGCCGCTGCGCGTTACCCGGCATGCGCTAAGGGGCGCGCTGCTGCCGGTGGTCGCCTATCTCGGCCCGCTCGCCGCGTCGCTGCTCACCGGATCCGTGGTGGTCGAGACGATCTTCGGTCTGCCCGGGATCGGTCGCTACTTCGTCGAGGGAGCGCTCAACAGGGATTATACCCTCGTGATGGGGACGGTCCTGCTGGTCGCCGGGCTGGTGATCGCCCTCAACCTCGCGGCAGACCTCGCCTGCGCGTGGCTCGATCCCCGTCTCCGGGTGGCGGCTTGAGCGGGGCCGTCGCCACGGCGGGACCCGCCCGACGCACCCTGGCGCGACTCGCCCGCATGCGCACAGCGCTGGCGGCCCTCACCGTACTGATGCTGATCGCTCTGGCCTGTCTCGCCGGTCCCGCGCTCACAGGCCATGATCCCGACCGCGCCTACCCGGACCTGCGCCAATTGCCGGCGGGCCTCGCGGCGCAGCCCGATGCCTCGCATCTGGGGCCGGCGCTGGAACGCTTGGCATTCCGGATGCGGGTGCACCTCGACGCAACGGCACGCGAAGGCGACACCCTGCGCCTCACCCTCGCCTCCGACGCAGGCGTGGACCGGCGCAGCCTCGTCTACCTGCCGCGTTCCGGGCTGTTCGGCCAGCCCGCCGTGCAGGAGGAGCGCGACGGCGGTCGCAGCCTCGTGGTCACGGTGCAGGTCCGGCGCCTGCATTTCCTTTTCGGCACCGACGTGCAGGGGCGCGATCTGCTCACACGCTGCCTCGCAGCCGGCCGCATCTCCCTGGCGATCGGCCTCGCCGCGAGCCTCGTGGCCCTGCTGATCGGCGTCGCCTACGGTGCCACGGCGGGCTTCCTGGGCGGGGCGATCGACGCCACCATGATGCGTTGCGTGGACGTGCTCTACGCCCTGCCGTTCGTCTTCTTCGTCATCCTGCTGCTGGTGTTCTTCCGCCCGAGCCTGACGCTGATGCTGGTGGCGATCGCGGCCGTGGAATGGCTCGATATGGCCCGCGTGGTGCGCGCCCAGACCCTCTCGCTGCGCGAGCGCGACTTCGTCCGTGCGGCGCGGGCGCTGGGTGTCAGGGCGCCCGGCATCATCGCGCGCCACATCGTGCCCAATACCCTGGGACCGGTCGCCGTCACCGCGACGCTGCTGGTGCCGCAGGTGATCCTGCTGGAAAGCTTCCTGTCGTTCCTCGGCCTCGGCGTGCAGGAGCCGCAGACCAGCTGGGGCGTGCTCGTCGCCGACGGTGCGCGTTCCATCGAGGCCGCGCCTCATATGCTGGCCGCCCCGGCTTTCTTCCTGATCGCAACGTTGGTCGCGCTCAATGTGTTCGGCGACGGCGTTGCGGACGCGCTCGACCCGCAGGCCGGATGAGGCGTCAGCTCAGAATCCGGATCGGCGCGCCGGCCAGCCAAGCCTCGACATCCTCAACGGCCTGGGTGGAGAACGTCCGGTAGTTGTTCCGCGTGACGTAGCCGAGATGCGGCAGCCCCAGCAGGTTGGGCAGCCGGCGGAAGGGATCGTCGGCGGGAAGCGGCTCGGTCTCGAACACGTCGAGGCCGGCGCCGGCAATCCAGCCCTCCCCCAGCGCCCGACGCAGCGCCAGCTGATCGACGATCGGCGCCCGCGATGTATTCACCAGAAGTGCGCTCTTGCGCATCCGGCGCAGCTCGGCCTCGCCCAGCAGACCCCGCGTGCGGTCGCCGAGGACGAGGTGGATGGTCACGACATCGCTCGCCTCCAGCAGCGCCTCCTTCGAGGGCGCCAGCTCGACGCCGGCAGCCGCCGCCCGGTCGGCGTCGAGGTTCGGGCTCCAGGCGATCACCCGCATGCCGAAGGCGCGCCCGATCGTGGCGACCCGCGTTCCGATCTTGCCGAGTCCCATGATGCCGAGGGTCGCCCCAGCGAGGTCGGTCCCGATCGTGCTCTGCCAGGGACCGCCGGTGCGCAGCGCCTGATTTTCCGCCGGGAGATGCCGGGCGAGGCCGAGGATCAAAGCCCAGGTCAGCTCCGTGGGTGGCGTCGGGCTGGACTCCGTTCCGCAGACCGTAATGCCTCTGGCCTGAGCGGCGGCGATGTCGATGGCGAGGTTGCGCGGGCCGCTCGTGACCAGGAGTTCGAGCCGCGGCAGCCGCTCCAGCAGCGCCGCCGGGAACGGCGTGCGCTCCCGCATGATCACCAGGATCTCGGCCTCCGCAATCCGCGCCACGAGGGCATCGCGGTCGGCGATGTGCTCCGAGATGGCCGAGACCATGACCCGGTCGGCGAGCCGCGACCAATCGGCCAGGGAAAGGGCCGCCTGCTGGTAATCATCGAGGATCAGGCAACGGCGCATCTTTCCGGCGTAGGCTTGGCGTGCGGCAGGGTCAATTGCGCCGCACCGACCCGGCTTCGCCCCAATAATTGTCCGCCCGATCCTACGAGCCGGCCAGGGCCGCGAACGCCTCCGCGACGCCAACTGCGCCGGGATCCTGCACCCCCGCGAGATCGGCGGCGGCAAGGTAGCTGGAGCGGCCGGCACCCGCCCGATCCATTCGTGCGGTGGCCTCGGCCCCCGCGCGGGCTGCTTGGGCGGCTGCGACGAGCCCGCGGCTTTTCAAGGCTTCAATGCCGGGAACGAGTGCATCCAGGAGCGTACGATCGCCCAGCTTGGCACCGCCGTAGCTCTGGACCCGCGCGACGCCCTGATCCAGCGCCCCCGGCCAGGCAGCCCCCTCCGCCAGCGCGGCGGCCGCCGCGGCGAAGAAGATCGATCCGAGGACCCCGCTCGATCCGCCAACCGCCCGGCCGATCCGCTCGGCCAATGCCCGAGACAGGGCTGGGGCATCCGCCTGCGGCAGACGGTCAAGATCGGCAAGGACAGCGCGTGCTGCGCCTGCGAAGGTTGTCCCGGCATCGCCGTCGCCAACTTTGGCGTCGAGGGCGTTGAGCCTTTCCTCAACGGCGATCAGCGCATGCGCGACGGCGGCGATCCGACCGGCCGTCACGGCATCATGCGACGGCGTGAAGGTCTCTTCGGTCAGTCCGTCGGGCAGCGGGCGGCAGACCGGCGGCACGACTCTTATGGCGCCGGGCCAGGCCGGCAGCGGGACCGGCTCCGTCAGGGCAGCTTCGAGGTCGTCGTCGAGCGGGCGAATCGAGAGCGAAGCGCCGTGCATGTCGAGGGCCGTCATCAGCGGCGCGGGCCCGATCAGCAGATGAACGCGCTTGCCGAGCTCGGTAGCGAGGACCGCCCGGGTCAGGATCTGCATCTCAAGCGCGGAAGCCGAGCCGAGATTGTTGACAATCAGCGCGAACCGGTCGCCCGCGACCGTTCCGGACAGGCGGTCCGCCATCATCCGGGCCAGATCGCTCGCCGGTGGCAGCGTGATGCGTTCCACCCCGGGCTCACCGTGGATGCCGAGGCCCAGCTCGGCCTGCCCCTCCCCCAACCGCGCGCTACGCGGCGCACCGGGGATCGTACAGGTCGAGACCGCGATACCGAGGGACTTCGCTGAGGCCGCGGCCCGGCGCGCGAGGGCCGCCACATTCTCCAGCGGGGCGCCCGCCTCTGCGGCGTGGCCGGCGACCTTGTGGACGAACAGGGTGCCGGCGATACCGCGGGGCTGCTTGGATTTCGGTAGGGCGATGTCGTCGGACACCATGACGGTCTCGACCTTGTGGCCGAGAGCCCGGGCGCGCTCCGCGGCGAGACCGAAGTTCAGTCGGTCACCCGCGTAGTTCTTGACGACGAGCAGGCACCCGGCGGGACCTGTGACGGCGAGGATTCCGGCCAGAACCGCATCCACGCTCGGCGAAGCGAAGACGTCGCCGCAGACGGCCGCACTCAGCATTCCGAGCCCGACGAAGCCTGCATGGGCCGGCTCGTGACCGGATCCGCCCCCCGACACCACGGCGACCTTCGCGGGATCGATCTTCGCGCGCAGCACCACGCGGATGCCGGGATCGCCGCTGAGCCGGGCGAGGCGTCCGCCGCTCGCGGCGACAAGACCTTCGAGGGCATCGTTGATCAAGCTGGCGCGGGTGTCGATGAAATGGGCCATGGCGTGACCTTCTATGGGGGCGGTCCGCGATTCCTGATAAGCGGCGGCGCCCATTGTCCGCGCAGTCGAGCCCGTGTGGCAACGGTATGCGTCTCGCCGGGCGCCCGGGTCCAGCCGTGCCAGTGCATCCAATCTGCACCCTCTTCCAGGGTGACCGCCTCAGCGGGCCTCGGGGATGGGTTCCGGGAATTGGAGCGCTGGCTGAAGCGCTCCTCCGTGGGCTTCGCTGCACTCCCTCATCTCTGGGTCAAAGCGAAGACATGGGTGGCTGTCGAACTGATGTTCGATCCGGCTTCATTCCTTGACAGCGCCGGTGAGGGCCGAGACATAGTATTCCACGAAAAACGAGTACAGGATCACCAGCGGCAGCGAGCCCAGTAGCGCGCCCGCCATCAGTGAGCCCCACTTGTAGACGTCACCGTCCACGAACTCGCTCACCACGGCGATCGGCACCGTCTTGTTCTGCGTCGAGGACAGGAAGGTCAGGGCGTAGATGAACTCATTCCAGCACAGCGTCAGCGAGAAGATACCGGCCGAGATCAGGCCCGGGAAGGCCAGTGGCAGAATGATCTTCGTGAGGATCTGCCAGCGGCTCGCGCCGTCCATCAGCGCGCATTCCTCCAGCTCGTAGGGAATGGTCTTGAAGTAGCCCATCAGGAGCCACGTCGAGAACGGGATCAGGATGGTCGGATAGGCCAGGATCAGGGCGATCGGCGAGTCGAACAATCCGTAGGCCTGCACGATCGTGGCGAGCGGGATGAACAGGATCGAGGGCGGCACGAGATAGGCGAGGAAGATCGCGGCTCCGACCCAACCGGCGCCGCGGTAGCGGACCCGTACGCAGGCATAGGCGGCCAGCACGCTGGCGAACAGCGAGAGCGCCGTGGCGGCCACCGACACGTACATCGTGTTCCAGAGCCAGCGCGGATACTGCGTCTCGAACAGCAGCTTGTGGATGTGTTTGAACGTGGGATCCACGACCCAGAATGGGTTGAACCGCTCCATGTCGATCAGCTGCTCATCCGGTTTGATGGCGGTGAGCGCCATCCAGTAGAATGGGAACAGCAGCACGATCAGGATGATGGCGAGCGGCAGGTATGTGGTCACGAGCCGCCGGGGCAGCCGCTCGAGATAGGCCATGCCCTCCGAATTGTCGGTGAGCCCGGCGGCCCCGGACGCCACGATGGGCGTGCGGAGCGGGTCGGCATGGGCTGGCGGTGCGGGCGCACTCATCGGTCGGACTCCCCGGCCTGCCAAGCCCTGCGCTGCAGGCCGAACCAAGAAATTCCGATGGCGGCGAGCAGGAACGGCACCATGGCGGTGGCGATCGCCGCCCCCTCCCCCAGCGTCCCCGAGAGGATGCCGCGCTGATACGACAGAGTGGCCATCAGGTGCGTGGCGTTCACCGGTCCGCCGCGGGTCATGGCCCAGATCAGCTGGAAATCCGTAAAGGTGAACAGCACCGAGAAGGTCATCACCACCGCGATGATCGGCGTCAGCAGCGGCAGGGTGATCCGCCAGAAGATCTGCCAGTTCGAGGCGCCGTCGAGCGTCGCGGCCTCGTAGAGCGACGGCGAAACCGTCTGCAAACCGGCGAGCAGCGTGATCGCAATGAAGGGCACGCCGCGCCAGATATTGGCGAAGATCACGCAGGCGCGGGCCATAGCCGGCTCGCCTAGGAAGTCGATATTGCCGTCGATGATGCCGAGATGGCGCAGGGACCACGAGATGATCGAGAACTGGCTGTCAAAGATCCACCAGAACGCAATGGCCGACAGGACGGTCGGCACGACGAAGGGGATCAGCACGATCGACCGGACGATCGCCTTGAACGGCATGTTCTTGTTGAGCAGCAGGGGAAGGTAGAGCCCAACCGCGAACTTTATGGCCGAGGCAACCGCCGTGTACAGGCAGGCGTTGAATACCGAGAGCCAGAACACGTCGTCGTCCCAGAGCCACGCGTAGTTCTCCAGGCCGATGAACACCCCGTCCCGGCCGATCCGCGCATTGGTGAAGGACAGCCAGATGCCCTTGAGCAGGGGATAGGCCAGGAACAGGCCGAGGATCAGCGCGGTCGGCAGCATGAACCAGAAGCCCGCCCAGCCCCGGCTGGCGCGAAGGCGCTGCCAGCCGGAGCGAGTCGGGACCGCGACCGGGGCGGGCTGCGTCAGGGCCGTGTGCGCCATGCTGTCGCCTCTCGCGCCGGGGGTCAGGTGTTCCGGAAGATGCGCTGGGCGGCGCGCTCGGCGTTCTTGATCGCGCCCTTGACGTCCTCGCGGCCGGTGCAATGGCTTGCGAACATGTCGACCACCACGAAATCCGCCAGCACCGCCGCAATCCGCTCGCTCACCGGCGCGAGGCCGCCGGCTGCCAGAGAGCGCCGCCCGGCTTCGGCGAAGACCGCGTTCTTCGGGTCGGCCGTCCAGATCGGATTCTTGGGGTAGTTCGACAGCGGCTCGCACAGGTAGCCCTGCGCCTGCTCGAGCCACGGATTGTAGTTCGACGCCTCCATCATGAAGGCGATGAATGCCTTGCAGGCGTTGGGCGCCTTCGAATACTTGAACGCCAGGATCGGGAAAGCGAGCTGGAACTCGGTCGGCTTGCCCACAGGACCGACCGGCCAGACCGCGTGGTCCATGTCCTCGGCGAGCTTCGGGTTGTCCTTCTTTGCGGCGGCGTAGATCGAGATGCCGTTATTGGTTAGATACAGGTCGCCGGCCAGGAAGGCCTTGTTGTTCGAGCTGTCGTTCCACGAAACGGTGCCGGGCACGAAGGTCTCGTAGAGCGATTTGACGTATTCGAGCGCCTTGGCGGTCTCGGGCGAGTTGATGACGATCTTCTCGTTGGCGTCCACCAAATTGCCGCCATGCGCCCAGAGCGCCCAGTGACACCACGTGTTGCCGTCACCGGTGGCGTGGCCGAGCGCGAAGCCGGCCGGCGTGTTGTTCTTCTTCATGCCGCGGCAGAGTTCGAGGAAGCCGCCGGTATCGGTGGGGAACTTGTCGAACCCGGCCTTCTTCATCGCCGAGATCCGGTAGTTCGGGTATCCGCCGTTGAACGCAACAGGGATCGCGATCCACTTGCCCTTGACCTTGCCGTAGGCCTCCGCGGACGGGAACCACGGGCCATATTTCTTGGCGAGGGACTCGGCGACATCCTCCAGGGGCAGGCATTTGTCGGGGAAGAGCGCCGGGAAGGAGAACAGGCCCCAGACCATGTCGGGCCCCTGGCCGGTATTGGCCGCCACCGACGCCTTGGGCTGAATATCGTCGTAGGATTCGTTGCTGACCGTGATCTTGACGCCGGTCGCCTGCGTGAAGGCATCGACCAGCTTCAGGAAGGCCTCGTCCTCGCTCGGGACGAAGCGCTTCCAGCGCAGGAGCGACAGGCTGGCACCCGGCTCGGGCTTCCATTCAGCGCTCTGAGCCCAGGCCCTGGCGAAGCCGAACAGGTCGCCGCCAGCGGCGAGCGCGGCTGCGCCGGCGAGGATGGCGCGGCGATCGGGACCTTGCATGGGTGGCTTCTCCCTGGATGCGTCTTGTCAGCGGATCTGTCGGCCGACCCGCCGTTTGAGAGTCCGGCAGGCGTTCAGGTCGGCAGCCGACGGCCGGTGGCGGCGTCGAACAGATGCACGCGGTTCGGGCGCAGAAACACGGTCTCGCCCGGACGCTCGGTCACGCGCTCGCGCAGGACGCAGGTAAGATCCTGGCCGACCGCCCGCACGGCCAGCATGGTCTCCGAGCCGGTGGGTTCCACGACGACCACCTCTGCGGCGATCCCATCCGGCGCGAGGTCGAAGTGCTCGGGGCGGATCCCGAGGATCAGCGGCTTCCCTTCAACCCCGGCCGGCGCGTCGGTCAGCGGGACGGTCAGGCCCGTATCGGTGACAAAGGTCAGGCGGCCGTTCGACCGGATCCGGCCCGACAGGAAATTCATGGCCGGCGAGCCGATGAAGCCCGCGACGAACAGATTGTCGGGCCGGTCGTAGAGGTCGAGTGGCGGGCCGATCTGCTCGACGACCCCGTCGTGCATCACCACGATCCGGTCAGCCATGGTCATGGCCTCGATCTGGTCGTGGGTCACGTAGATCGTCGTCGTCTTCAGGCGCTGATGCAGCTCCTTGATCTCGGTGCGCATGGCGACGCGCAGCTTGGCGTCGAGGTTCGAGAGTGGCTCGTCAAACAGGAAGACCTGCGGATCGCGCACGATCGCCCGCCCCATGGCGACGCGCTGGCGCTGCCCGCCGGAGAGCTGGCGGGGATAGCGGTCGAGGAGGTGGGTCAGCCCGAGAATCTGCGCGGCCCGATTGACCCGCAGGTCGATCTCGGAGGCCTGCGCCTTCCGGATGCGCATCGAGAACGCCATGTTCTCGCGCACCGTGAGGTGCGGATAGAGCGCATAGTTCTGGAACACCATCGCGATGTCCCGCTCCTTGGGCGGCACATCGTTCACGACCCGCTCGCCGATGCGGATCTCGCCCCCGGAGATGTTCTCCAGCCCGGCGATCATGCGCAGAAGCGTTGACTTCCCGCAGCCCGACGGGCCGACAAGGATCACGAATTCCCCATCGCGGATGTCAACCGACACGCCGTGGAGGATGTTCGTCGATCCGAAAGCCTTGCGTACCTCGCGGATTCCCACCGAGGCCATGCTTCCTCCCGATCAAGGCCGCTCTGTCGGCGGCTCTATGAATGCAGTACACGGGAGCGTGAGCGGGAAAGCAAGCCGTCACTTTGGCGATCCTGAAGAATATTCCGGTTCTGTCATTTTGCCGGATAGGAACAGGTGACGAGCGTGGTCGCCGTGAAACACCGCGCAAGCCCCGCACGCGTTCCGGAATGCTATGCCAGCGTCGCCCCGGCCCGGAAGAAGGCCGCGGCTCAGGCGGGAAAGGATGCACCATGTCGTTATCCGGTTTGAACGCGCAGGCGATCCTACCCGTCGACGGGTGCAGCGGCGCCCTTGTCGGCCGGGTCTGGCGGCCGGACGCGCAGGGTCCCAGCGTCGTGGCGATCCGCGCCGATGCGTCGGGCGAGGCGCGGGTGATCGACGTCACGCCCCGCCTGCCGACCGTGAGCGACCTGTGCGAGCAGCGTGATCCGGCCGCCGCCCTGCGCGGAGCCGAGGGCGAGGATCTGGGCAGCCTCGACGCAATCTTGGTTAATACGCCGCCGGACGACCGCGATCCGAATCGGCCCTGGCTCCTCGCCCCTGTCGATCTCCAGGCTCTCAAGGCGGCCGGCGTCACCTTCGCGACCTCCATGCTGGAGCGGGTGATCGAGGAGCGCGCGCGTGGTGACCTTGCCGCCGCAGCGGCGATCCGAGCCGAGGTCGTGCGTCTGGTCGGCCAGGACCTGCGCCGGTTGAAGCCCGGCTCGGCCGAGGCGATGGCGCTCAAGGAGGTGCTGGTCGCGCAGGGCGCCTGGAGCCAGTACCTGGAGGTCGGCATCGGCCCGGATGCCGAGATTTTCACCAAGGCGCAGCCGCTCTCGGCGGTGGGTTGCGGGGCGGATGCGGGCCTGCACCCGGATTCGCACTGGAACAATCCGGAGCCCGAGGTGGCGCTCGCCGTCGCCTCCGATCAGCGGATCGTCGGCGCGACGCTCGCCAACGACGTCAATTTGCGCGACTTCGAGGGGCGCTCAGCGCTGCTCCTCGGCAAGGCCAAGGACAACAACGCCTCCTGCGCGCTGGGGCCGTTCCTGCGGCTGTTCGACGAGACCTTCGATCTCGACACCATCCGGCGCACCACCGTGACGCTGGAGGTGACCGGTCCCGACGGCTTCCGCATGGCGGGCACGTCCCCGCTCGCCGAGATCAGCCGCGATCCCGACGAGCTGGTGGCGGCCCTGATGGGCCACACGCATCAGTACCCGGACGGCGCGCTGCTGCTCCTCGGGACGATGTTCGCGCCGATCCAGGATCGGCACGGGCCCGGTCTCGGCTTCACCCATGTCGAGAACGACAGCGTCGTGGTGGCGAGCCCTGAACTCGGGAGCCTCGTCAACCGCATGCGCCCCTGCGATGCCTGCGAGCCCTGGACCTTCGGGGCTCGCGCCCTGATGCGCAATCTCGCGGCGCGGGGCTTTCTGTGACAGAGCAGCGGGCTCCTGCCCCCAACCGTTCCCGTTGAGATCCCGCCGATGACGCATGCCGCCCTCCTCGACCGCCTCGCCGCGATCGTCGGACCGTCCGGCCTCGTCACCGGCGACGAGTTGCACCAGCGCTCGGCGAACTGGACGCGGCCCACCGAGCCCTGCGCGGCCTTCGCGCTGGTCCGCCCGCGCAGCACCGGTGAGGTGAGTGGCGTATTGGCGGCCTGCCACGCGGCGGGGGTCGCGGTGGTTCCGCGCGGCGGCGCGACCGGCCTCGTCGACGGGACTCTCTGCGCCCCCGACGAGATCACGCTCTCCACCGAGCGCATGACCGGGATCGAGCCGGTGGATCCGCTCGGCATGACCGTCGTGGTCGGCACCGGCGCCACCCTCGAAAGCGTGCAGAACGCGGCCACCGAGAGCGGCCTGTTCTTCCCCCTCGACCTCGGCGCCCGGGGCTCGGCGACCATCGGCGGCGCGATCTCGACCAATGCCGGCGGGTTGCGGGTCCTGCGCTACGGCATGATGCGCGAGATGGTCCTGGGCCTCGAAGCCGTGCTCGCCGACGGTACGGTGGTTTCGTCGATGCGTCCGCTGATCAAGAACAACACCGGGCTCGACCTGAAGCAGCTGTTCATCGGCACCGAGGGGACGCTCGGCATCGTCACGCGGGCGGTCCTGCGGCTGCGCCCTGAGCCGGCCGGGTATGCCACCGCGCTGGTCGCATGCCCGGGCGTTGACGATGGTGCGCGGGTGCTGCGTGCGGCGCAGAGCGCCTTTCAGGGTCGGGTCTCGTCTTTCGAGGGGCTATGGCCGGACTTCTATCGCGTCATGACGGCGCCGGGGCGCGCCACCGCACCGCTCGTCCATGACTATCCGTTCTACGCCATCATTGAGGTGGAGTGCGTTTCGGAGGAATCCGAGCGGTTCCTGGGCCTGCTGGAGGGTCTGATGGGCGAGGGTACGATCCTCGACGCCGTCGTCGCCTCCTCCGAGGAGCAGCGCCGGGGCATGTGGCGCATCCGCGACCGGGTGGAACACCTCAACGCCGACGGGATCGATCGCGCCTTCGACGTCAGCGTGCCGCTGGCGAAGATGGACGGCTACGTGCGCGGTGCGCTGGAACGGCTCGGCGCCATCCCGGGCTGCCGGGCCGTGGTTTACGGCCATATCGGCGACAACAATCTGCACTGGAACACAACGCGCCTCGACGCCGCCGGCAACGCCGCGATCGACGCCGCGATCTATGAGCCGCTGGCTCCCCTCAACGGGTCGGTCTCGGCCGAACACGGGATCGGCCTGGAGAAGCGCGGGAAGCTGCCGCTGTCGCGCTCGCCCGACGAGATTGCGGCGATGCGGCTGATCAAGCGCGCGCTCGATCCGGACAACCGGCTGAATCCCGGCAAGATCTTTTGAGCTTGGCGCGATGACGGTTCGGCTGGCGGTGCGGCTCACGCCCCGCGGCGGGCGCGACGCTGCCGAGGGCTGGGCCCGCGACGAGAAGGGCCAGTCCTACCTGAAGGCCCGCGTCGCCGCGCCGCCGGTGGAGGGCGCCGCCAACGCGGCGCTCGAGAAGCTGATCGCCAAAGCCTTCAAGGTCAGCCGCGGCTCGGTGCGGATCGTGTCGGGCGACCAGAGTCGCCTGAAGATCCTGGAGATCGACGGGATCGGGCAGGCGGATCTGGAGCGAGTGTTCGGCCAGCCCGGCTAACCCGCCGAGCCGTTGCCAACAGCCAGACGCAGCCTCAGAACGCGACCTTGTCGCCCCCCTTCAGCGCCAGCATCTCGCGTGCCTCGTCGGGCGAGGCCACCGCGAGCCCCAGCCCCTCGATGATCGACCGGACCCGTCGGACCTGCGTGGCATTGGTCTCGGCGAGCTTGCCCGGCCCGTCCCAGAGACTGTCCTCCAGCCCGACGCGGACATGTCCACCCATCGCGGCCGCCATGGCGGCGATGTTCATCTGGTTGCGGCCTGCGCCTAGCACCGACCACCGATATTGATCGCCGAACAGTCGATCGGCGGTACGCTTCATGTGCATCACGTCGTCCGGATGCGCGCCGATCCCGCCCTGAAGCCCGAACACCGTCTGGATGAACAGGGGCGCCTGTACGAGGCCGCGATCGAAAAAGTATTTCAGGTTGTAAAGGTGCGCGGTGTCATAGCATTCGAACTCGAATTTCGTGCCGTTCGGCCCGCAGGTCGTCAGGATATGCTCGATCTGGCCGAACGTGTTGCGGAAGATGATGTCCTTGTTGCCGAGGTAGTCCCGCTCCCACTGGTGCTTCAGATCCTTGAACCGGTCCAGCATGCCGAACAGCCCGAAATTCATCGAGCCGAGATTCAGGGAGGCGACCTCCGGCTTGAACGTGGCGGCCGGGCGCACACGCTCCTCGATCGACATGGTCGGTGCGCCGCCGGTCGTGATGTTCACCACACAGGAGGACCGCTGCTTGATCACCGGCAGGAACGGGGCGAAGGCCTCCGGCGATTGATCGGGTTGGCCCGTCTCTGGGTTGCGGGCGTGCAGGTGAACGATGGCCGCCCCGGCCTCGGCGGCCCCAATGGCCGCATCGGCGATTTCTTCCGGGGTGACCGGCAGGTACGGTGACATGCTTGGCGTGTGAATCGCGCCGGTCACCGCGCAGGTGATAATGACTTTCCGCTGTGCGGCCATGATCAATCCTCGTGTGAAGCTTTGTGGGCGCGGAGCGCTGCCAGCCGCGCATCGCGGCGACGCATGCGGGCGGGCAGATCGGTTCTGGCCGGCCATTGGGCGAGGATCGCCTCGGTGGCCGGCGTCTCGTAGACCGAGGGCGGTGCGGGATCAGCTGCAAGGCGCTTGTAGAAATCGGTGTAGCGCATGCAGTAATCGGCGATGCCGCCCGGGGCGTTCAGCTCAATCGTCTCGAACGGGCCCATGAAGCTCCAGCGCAGACCCAGCCCGTCCGAGACGGTGCGGTCGAGGTCCTGCGGGGTCACGTAGCCGTCGGCGACCAGGCGGAACGCCTCCGCCAGCAGCGCACCCTGCAGTCGATTGAGGATGAACCCCTCGATCTCCTTCCGCACGGTGATCGGCACTTGGCCGATCTGCGTGTAGACCGCCCGGGCCCGAGCGAGTGCGTCGGGTGCGGTCCAGGGGGCGCCGGAAATTTCCACCAGCGGGATCAGATGCGGTGGGTTCACCGGGTGGCCGATCAGGCAGCGCGCCCGACCCGGCAGCGCTTCGGTGAACAGGGAACACCGGATCGCCGAGGACGATGAGGCCAAAATGGCCTCGACGGGCGCCTGCGCGTCGAGTTCGGCGAACAGCGCCTGCTTGGCGGCGAGCGTTTCCGGACCGTTTTCCTGGACGAAACCGACCCCTTCCAGGCACTCCGCGAGGCTCGCCGAGGACCGGATTCGGCGCCCGGCGGCGTCCGGTTCGGGGCACAGCCCGTTTCCCGCAAGGACATGAAGCCCCTCGACGCAGAGCGGGAGCGCCGCTTCGGCAACCCCGTCGGCGGCGTCGAACAGGCGCACGTCCCAACCGGCGCGGGCGAAGATCATCGCCCAGGACCGGCCGATCAGACCGACGCCCACGATCGCGACGCTGCCGGTCATGACGGCCCTCCCCGGATCTCATGCAGGCCGGCATGGCTGCTCGGGCGCTGTGATCACAGATCACTAGCGGGATCGATCCGGTTTCGTCTAGTCTCCGGCGATGGAGTCCCTGGCGGCCCTGGCCGACCTCCCGCAGCTGGATCGACGAACCCTCACCGACACCGCCTACGCGGCGCTCGCGGATCTCCTGGCCTCGGGTCGGCTCGCCCCCGGCGATAAGCTGTCCCTGCGCCGGAGCGCGGCGGCTTTCGGGGTCTCGGTCATGCCCGTCCGCGAGGCCGTGAGCCGCCTCGTCGCCGAGGGGGTCCTCGAAGTGGCCCCGGCGCGAATCATCCGCGTGCCGATCATGGGCGCGGAGGCATTTTGGTGCCTCGCCGAAACACGCATCGCCGTCGAAGGCTTCGCGGCCGCCCGCGCCGCGGACCGCCGGACGGAGGCCGAGCTCGACACGATCCGCCAGGTCGAGACGGCGTTCCGGGCCGAGGCGGAATCCCGTGAGCCTGATCGGATCCGGGCCGTCCAGCTTAACCGCGACCTGCACTTCGCTATCTACGGCGCATGCGGTTTGCCGCCGCTTTTGGAGATCATCGGCCGCCTTTGGTTGAAGGCCGGCCCGGTCATCAATCTCGATTTACGCGCCTGCCCGGAGCGCCTGCATCAGGGCTTCGCACTCAAGCGCCACGCCGAAGCCCGCGCTGCGATCGAGGCGCGCGACGGCCCGGCCGCCGCCGCCGCTATTGCCGCCGACATCCGCGCGGCGGCCGACTTCATCCTGTCCCGCGGCACATTGCGGGAGGAGCACGGAAAGGACTGATCATGGATCTTGGACTGGCAGGCTCACGGGTCCTGGTCACCGCAGGCGCCGCGGGGATCGGCCGCGCGATCGTGGACGCGTTCCTGGAGGAAGGTGCGCGGGTCTTCGCTTGTGACATCGACCCGGAAGCCCTGGACAGCCTGCCAGCGGGCGTCGGGCGCATCGTCACCGACGTTGCGGACCGAGCCGCCGTTGCGGCGATGATGGACGCCGCGATCGATCATCTCGGTGGGCTCGACGTGCTCGTGAACAATGCCGGCATCGCCGGTCCGACCGGTCGCGTGGAGGAGATCGCCCCCGAGGAATGGGACCGCTGTCTCACTGTCTGTCTGACAAGCCAGTTCAACTGCGCGCGCCTCGCCGTGCCGCACCTCCGGCAGAGCGCCAACGCCTCAATCGTCAACCTCTCCTCGGCGGCGGGCAAATTCGGCTTCGCCCTGCGTAGCCCCTATGCGGCGGCGAAATGGGGCGTCATCGGCTTCACCAAGTCGCTTGCCATCGAACTGGGCGGCGACGGCATTCGGGTCAACGCAATCCTGCCGGGGCTGGTCGCAGGAGACCGCCAACGGCGGGTGCTTGAGGCGAAGGCGCAGCAGCAGGGCACCAGCTTCGCCGAGATGGAGGCGCGCGCGTTCTCATTCGTCTCGATCAAGGATTACGTCACCGCCCGCCAGCTCGCTGACCAGATCTTGCTGCTCTGCTCTGAGCGGGGCCGGACCATCTCCGGCCAAGCCATTTCGATCGACGGGGATACGCGGATGCTGTCGTGACATCAGGGCCGCCCGGCTCGGTCCGGCCGTCACCGATCCGGTGTCGCTCGGCCAGTATCGCGCCGGATGCGCGCAGGGCGCACGCGGCGATTCCCGAGCGGCTGAATTTTGAATACATTCGCCGTCAGGTGGTTCCGGACCATCGCGGGAGGATGCGGACGTGACGGGAACGAGGGCTCAGACCGCGACCGCGCCGCGGGCAGCGGCGCGGCATGATGCCGGCTTGGCGCGCAGGCTGGCGGAGCAGCTGCAGGGTGAGGCGCGCTTCGATGCCTTCACTCGCGGGCGCTACAGCACCGACGCCTCGATCTACCAGATCATGCCCGCCGGCGTGGTGCTGCCGCGTTCGGCCTCCGACATCGCCGCGACCCTGCGCGTTGCCGGTGAGCATGGCGCGCCGGTGATCCTGCGCGGCGGCGGCACCTCACAGAACGGGCAGCCGATCGGCTCGGGACTGGTGATCGATTGCTCGCGCCACTTCAACGGCGTGCTCGCCTATGATCCGGAGGGCGGCACGATCACGGTCGAACCCGGCATGGTGCTGGAGCGCTTGAACAGCCGCATGAAGGCAGACGGCTGGTTCTTCCCCGTCGAGCCGTCCACGGCGACTCGCTGCACCATCGGCGGCATGGCGGGCAACAATTCCTGCGGCGCCCGCTCCCTCCGCTACGGCAAGATGAGCGACAACGTCCTCTCCCTCAACGCGCTCTTCAATGACGGCGAGGCCTTCACGTTCGGCCTGACCGGCAACGCGGTGACCGGAGTCACCGGATCCGCCCGCGCCGAAACCCTGGCCGAGCGGCTGCGTGCTTTGGCCCACGAGCATCGGGATGAGATCGGACTCCGCTATCCGAAGGTGCAGCGGCGGGTTGGTGGCTACAATCTGGACGCGCTGATCGAGCCGGGCCCGAACCTCGCGCATCTGCTGGTGGGCTCGGAGGGCACACTGGCCGCCACCACGGCGGTGACGCTGAAGCTCTCGCGCCTGCCGACACACCGGGTGATGGGCGTCTGCCATTTCCCGTCGTTCCGCGCCGCGATGGAGACCACGCAGCATATCGTGGCCCTCGATCCGGTGGCGGTCGAGCTGGTGGACAACAACGTCCTCGTGCTCGGCGCCGATATCCCGCTCTTCCGGACGACGCTCGCCGACATCACCCGCGGCAAGCCGAACTGCCTGCTGCTGACGGAATTCGCTGGTGATGATCTCGCCGTTCTCAAGCGTGACCTGAAGCGCCTCAAGGCCTGCCTGGCCGATCACGGCTATCCGGACGCGGTCGTCGAGATCGTGGAGCCGGCCCGGCAGAAAGCCGTCTGGGAGGTGCGGGAGGCCTGCCTCAACATCATGATGTCGATGAAGGGCGACGCCAAACCGGTCTCGTTCATCGAGGATTGCGCGGTGCCGTTGGAGCACCTCGCCGACTACACCGACGCGGTCACGGAGGTCTTCACCAAGCACGGCACCCGCGGCACGTGGTACGCCCACGCCTCGGTGGGTTGCCTGCACGTACGCCCGATCCTGAACATGAAGGAGGGGGGCGACGTCGCGAAGATGCGCGCCATCGCGGAGGAGACCTCCGAGCTGGTGCGTCGCTACAAAGGTTCCTATTCCGGCGAGCACGGCGACGGGATCTCCCGCTCCGAATACATCGCGCCGCTATTCGGTCCGGTCCTGACTTCCGCTTTCGAGACCGTGAAGGACGCCTTCGATCCCGAGAACCGGCTCAATCCCGGCAAGATCGTCCGCCCGCTCACCATGGACGACCGCGCGCTGTTCCGGTTCAAGCCGGATTACGCGGTGACGCAGCCGATGCAGACGGCGCTCGACTGGTCGGATTGGGGCGGCTTCGGCGCCGCGGTGGAGATGTGCAACAACAACGGCACCTGCCGGAAGCTGGCAGGCGGTGCCATGTGCCCGTCCTATCGGGCGACGCGGGAGGAGCAGCACCTCACCCGCGGGCGCGCGAACTCTCTGCGGCTCGCCATCTCCGGACAGCTCGGCAAGGACGCGTTCACCAGCCCGGAGATGAAGCGGACCCTCGACCTCTGCGTCTCCTGCAAGGCCTGCCGGCGGGAATGCCCAACCGGCGTCGATATGGCCAAGATGAAGATCGAGTTCCTGCACCATTACCACGCCCGGCACGGGCTACCGCTGCGCGAGCGGCTGATCGCACAGATGCCGGTCTATGCCGGCGCGGCCGCCAAGCTCGCGCCGCTGCTCAACCTGCGGGACCGGCATCCGGCACTGGCGCGACTCTCTGAAAAGTTTGCCGGTCTCTCGGCCAAGCGGTCGCTGCCGCGCTGGCGCCGGCCCTGGAGCGAGCAGGGGGAGGCTGCTCATCCGGGCGACGTGCAGGGCGATTTTCGCGACATCATCCTGTTCGGCGATACCTTCAACCGCGCCTTCGAGCGCGAGAACCTGGAGGCGGCCGAACGCGTTCTGAGCGCCGCCGGCTATCGCCTGCACCGGGTCTACCCGAACCGCGGCCGACGTCCCCTCTGCTGTGGCCGGACTTGGCTCGCCTCGGGCCAGACCGACCGGGCGCGGCAGGAGGCGCAGCGGACCCTCGACACGTTCCTCCCCTTCATCCGGGCGGGGGCGCGGGTGGTCGGCCTGGAACCGTCCTGCCTTCTTACCTTCCGGGATGAGTTTGGATCTCTCCTGCCGGGACCGGACACTGCGCTCCTCGCCCGGCAATCGCTGCTGTTCGAGGAATTGCTGGCCACCGACCTCGCCGCGGGGCGGATCGAGCTCCCTCTGGCGCATCAGGGGGGCCGCGTGGCCCACCTCCACGGGCATTGCCACCAGAAATCCTTTGGCCTGATGGGCTCGGTGGAAACGGTGCTGCGCGCCGTGCCGGGGCTCGACGTGCGGGTGATCGAGTCGAGCTGCTGCGGCATGGCCGGGGCCTTCGGTTACAGGCCGGAATCGATCGAGACGTCCTTCGCCATGGCCGAGCTGTCGCTGTTCCCGGCGTTGCGGGCCAAGGCGGCCGACGATCTGGTGGTTGCGGACGGGACAAGCTGCCGGCATCAAATCCACGACGGGCTCGGGCTCCGTGCGGAACATGTGGCCCGCATTCTCGATCGGGCGCTCACGCCTCGACACTGAATCGCCGGACACCTACAGAGGGATGACAGGCGCGCTGACCTGCCATGCGTCGGGGGACCATGAACAAGATCGAGGCCGGGATCGGAATCAGCCGCCGCTACCTCCATGACCAAGTGGCGGACCGGATGCGCGAGCTGATCCGATCCGGCGAGATGGAGCCGAAGGCGCGGATCAACGAGGGCGAGCTGACGGAACGCTTCGGCATTTCGCGTACGCCGCTCCGCGAGGCGATCAAAATCCTGGCGACCGAGGGTCTGCTCGAGCTTCTGCCGAATCGCGGTGCGCGCGTGGCCAGCATCTCCGAGACGGAGCTTGAGGAGATGATGGAGGTCATCGCCGGCCTCGAGGCCACCGCCGGCGATCTGGCGTGCCGCACGATCAGCGATGCGGAGATCGACGCCATCGTCACGGACCATGAGGCGATGGTCCTGGCCTGGAAGGCGAGCAACGAGGCTGGCTATTTCAGCCACAACCGCCGCATCCACGAGGCCATCATGGCGGCCAGCCGGAACACGGTGCTGGCCAACATCTACGCCAGCCTGTCGGGACGGATCCAGCGGTCGCGCTACTCCGCGCACCAGACCCCGGACCAGTGGTCCCGCGCGATCGCCGAGCACGAGCGCATGATCGAACTGTTGCGCGCCCGTGACGGCGCCGCGCTCGCCGTACTCCTGCGGGAGCACATCCGCGGGAAAAAGTCGGTGATCGCGGCCAATTACGGTGCCGCCGAGGCGGTTTGAGCGAACAGACCCGCAGCGGGATCGTGACGTCCGCGCTCAAGCGGCGCTCGGCGGACGCAGGCCGGCCACGAGATCGGTGAATCGGTCGCCCTGCACGATCACGTGGCTGCGCAGGGCATCGGCCGCCTGCGTCGCGTCACCGGCTAGGATCGCGGCCACGATGGCTTCGTGCTCAGCGAGCGATTGCGGCACGCGCTGGCGCACGCGCAGTTGCAGGCGGCGATACGGTGCCAGCCTGCGATGGAGCGAGAGAGCCTGATCGGCCAAAAAATCATTGTGGCTCGCCCGGTATACGACGGTGTGGAACACGTAATTCTCGGCGTAATAGGCTTCCGCATCCTCGGTCATCATGGCGTCGCGGCAGCCCGACAGGGCGCCCTGCAAAGCGGCCGCGTCATCAGCTGTGAGGCGCCGGGCCGCAAGCCGCCCGCACGCCGCCTCGATCTCCGCCATGGTCTCGAACATGGCGAGGAGAAGATGCGGCTCGGGCACGCTCACGATTGCGCCCCGCCGCGGCTTCGTTTGAATGAGGCCCGTCGCGGCGAGCTGCAACAGCGCCTCCCGGATCGGCGTCCGCGAGACCCCGAACCGCGCCGCGAGCTGATTCTCGTCGAGGCGCGATCCGAGCGCCAGTTCGCCCGAGACGATTTCGTCCTCGATCCGCTGCTTCAGACGCTGCGCGTGGCTCATCCGCCCCGATCCCCTTCCTGCACGGTGAATCCGCCGGAGCGGGCCCTCCCTCCTCCGCCGACTCTGCAAAAGGCCACGCTGCCGCGTAGGCGCAGCATCGTTCCGGCGCGACACCCAAGGACCCACGAGCGCCCGATCGTTCGTCGGCCCTGCCCCTGCCGTCACCTGCATGGACCAGACGGCGCGCTCTGGACGGCGCGATCAGCGCGCTCGTCCCAGTATGCAGGCCTCATGGAGATGGGCAGACCGGAATGAATCACCGTTCTCAACCGTCTTTGATGGGTTGTGTCACCGACCGTACGGACGACCGGCTGACGGCGCGTTTCGGCTGCCAACACCCGGTATGTTCCGTCGGGCATTATGCTTCCGCATTGACAAAATATACAAGCGGGTCATTCATGCATACATAGAGACGGTGCGCATAATGCACCGCACAACAATGAAGCCGTGTTATTTTGCGGTGCGGGAGAGCATCATGACGCCTACTCGTCGCTCGTTGGTTGCAGCAACACTTGCAGCACCAGCCCTGCTGAGGTTTGGTCTGGGCTCTGCGCAGGCCGCCACGACG
Organism: Methylobacterium sp. E-005; assembly: GCF_022829725.1. GTDB lineage: Bacteria > Pseudomonadota > Alphaproteobacteria > Rhizobiales > Beijerinckiaceae > Methylobacterium. Next base: position 41,788 of record NZ_JAKSYG010000045.1, read on the forward strand.
TTGAAGCTGTCGCACCAGTTTCCCGGCGGGACCATCGACGAGGGCGATTTCCGCGATCGCATGTGCCGGAAATTCGCCAAAACGGTCGCGGAGCGTTCCAAAGGTGCGATCGAGATCCAGGTCTATCCCGGCTCCTCGCTGATGAAGACGAACGCCCAGTTCGGCGCCATGCGGAAGGGCGCCCTCGACATGTCGCTCTACCCGAGCCCCTATGCGGGCGGCGAGGTGCCCGAAATGAATATCGGGCTGATGCCGGCGCTGGTGACCTCCTACGCGCAGGCGATCGCCTGGAAGAACGCGCCGGTCGGCCGCAAGCTGACCGAGATCCTGGATTCCAAGGGCATCATCCTCGTCTCCTGGGTCTGGCAGGCAGGCGGGGTCGCGAGCCGTGAGCGCCCCCTCGTCAGCCCGGCCGACGCCAAGGGCATGAAGGTCCGCGGCGGTTCGCGCGAAATGGACATGATGATGAAGGAGGCGGGCGCCGCCACCCTCTCGATCCCGTCGAACGAATCCTACGCGGCGATGCAGACCGGCGCCTGCGACGCGGTCATCACCTCCTCGACCAGCCTGATCTCGTTCCGCCTGGAGGAGCTGGCCAAGGCGCTGACCTCGGGCCGGGAACGCTCCTACTGGTTCATGCTCGAACCGATCATGATGTCCAAGATCGTCTTCACCGGTCTGCCGAAGGAGCAGCAGGACCTGATCATGGCGGTGGGCGGTGAACTCGAGGCGTTCGGGCAGGCCGGCGCGAAGGAAGACGATACGCGCGTCGAGGAGATTTTCTCCAAGGCCGGCGCCAAGGTCTCGCAGCTCGACGAGAAGTCCCTGGGTGAATGGCGCGACCTCGCCCGTGGCACGGCCTGGAAGGATTACGCGGCCAAGAACGCCAACTGCGCGGAGCTGCTCAAGCTCGCGGAGCAGGTCGCGTGAGCCACGGCTTCGACGCCGCGACGGCTTCCGCCGAATCCCGAGCCGGCGACGAGCCACGGCTGCCTGGACTGCTGGGCGTCTTCGACCGGGCGATGCGCCTGCTGAACCGGGTGATCCTCGGGATCGGCGGTCTCTGCCTCGTGGCAGCCTGCCTGGTGCTGACCCACAGCGTCGTCGTCCGCTACCTCCTGAAGGAGCCGACCGAGTGGCAGGACGAGATGGCGGTATTCCTGATCATCGGGGCCACCTTCCTGTCGGCCGCCGGGGTTCAGGCCAAGCGCGGCCATGTGGCGATTGAGGCCCTGACGGGCCTGCTGCCGCCGGGTGCCAACCGGGTCCGGCTGCTGCTCGCCGACGTGATCAGCCTCGCCTTCTGCCTGTTCTTCGCGTGGAAGAGCTGGTCCCTCGACCACGAGGCCTGGACCGACGGTCAGGTTTCGCAATCGACATGGGGGCCGCCGCTGTGGATTCCCTACACGCTGATGGCAGCCGGCATGAGCCTGCTGTGCCTGCAATTCGTCCTGCAGATCGCCGAGGCGCTGGCCTACGGGCCGAAGGCCGCCGGCTGGGCGAAACCGAAGATCGGCCTGGGTGCTGATCTCAACCAGACGATCGCGCCGGAGGGGCCGGATCCGATGGGCCGGACGGTCACCGCGAAGGGTCAACGATGAGCACCGCCGCGATCGGCTTCCTCTACGCGGGTGCCACCCTCGGGGCGATGCTGTCGGGCATCCCCATCGCGTTCGCGCTGGGCTTCGTGGCGCTGGCCTTCATGGTGGCGTTCATGCCGGGCGCCTCCCTCGATACGGTGGCGCAGAACGTCTACGAGGAGATGGCCTCGATCACCCTGCTGTCGATCCCGCTCTTCATCCTCAAGGGTGCGGCGATCGGACGGTCCCGGGCAGGCCAGGATCTCTACTCGGCCATGCATGCCTGGATGCACCGCATCCCCGGCGGCTTGGGCATCGCCAACGTCTTCGCCTGCGCGCTGTTCGCCGCCATGGCGGGTTCGAGCCCGGCGACCTGCTCGGCGATCGGCTCAGCCGGTATCCCGGAGATGCGCAAGCGCGGCTACTCGCCGGGCTTCGCGGCCGGGATCATCGCGGCCGGCGGCACGCTGGGCATCCTGCTGCCGCCCTCGATCACCATGATCCTGTACGCGGTGGCCGCGGAGCAATCGCTCGGGCGCCTGTTCCTGGCCGGTATCGGGCCGGGGCTGCTCCTCGTCTCTTTGTTCGCCACGTGGTCGATGATCCGCTTCCGCTCGGAATACGCGACCGCCAAGGCGGCTCTGGAGCGCGGCGGCCCGGCCTCGCCGATCCTGGCGGACGAGCAGTACAGCATGGCGCAGCGCTTCTCGACGCTGCCGCGGGTGCTGCCCTTCGTGGTGCTGCTGACCGGCGTGATGGTGGCGCTCTATGGCGGCTATTCCACGCCTTCGGAGACGGCGGGGCTCGGTGGCTTGCTGGCGCTGGCGCTGATCGCCGCGATCTACGGCGTTTGGCGATTCCGGGACGTCAGCCCGATCCTGACCGCGACGTTGCGCGAATCCACCATGCTGATGCTGATCATCGGCATGTCGCTGCTCTACGCCTACGTGATGAGCTACCTGCACATCTCGCAATCGGCCGCGCAGGCGATCGTGGCGATGCAGCTCTCGCCCTGGGTCCTGCTGGTGACGATCCTGTCGTTGGTGATCGTGCTGGGCTTCTTCCTGCCACCGGTCTCGATCATCCTGATGACGGCACCGATCATCCTGCCGCCCCTCAAGGCCGCCGGGTTCGATCTGGTGTGGTTCGGCGTGGTGATGACCATCACCATGGAGATGGGGCTGATCCACCCGCCGGTGGGGCTCAACATCTTCGTCATCAAGAACATCGCGCCGGATATCCCGCTCTCTGACATCATCTGGGGCACCCTGCCCTTCGTGCTGCTGATGACGGTGGCGATCCTGATCCTGTGCCTCGTGCCGGGGATCGCGATGTGGCTGCCGGATCTGTTGCTGGCGACGACGCGGTAGGCGGCGCAGCGGGTCGCGTCGCCGCCTGCGTCGCGCTATCACCGGGAAATGACCGATCTCCGGACGATCCAGATGCTGCACGCGGCCAACATCATCGCCGAGGATGAGATCGACGCGAGCGTCGAGGCCTTCCTGCAGGGTGTGGTGGCCGAGCCTTACCGGTTCCGAAGTGGCCACCGGGTGAACCTCGTCAAGGCGGTGCGTAGCCACCCCGGGGCGCAGGAATTCGTCGGGCGCGCGAATGTCGGCACGTCGCTGAAGCGCCCCTTCGTCCGAGCGGCGATCCTGCAGGCACGGCCGCTGAAGGAGTGAGCGGGCATCTGGCGTTCGCATAGCTGCCGAGCTGCGGCTCAGTTGAGTGCTTGATGCGATCAAGCCTGCCCCTGCACGAGAAACACCGATGAGCTTCGACTCCGTCCGGGCGTTCTTCGCCGAGAGGGCGCCTGATATCGCCGTCCTCGAACTGGAGACCCGCACCGCGACCGTGGCGGAAGCCGCCGCCGCCCATGGCGTCGCGCCGGCGCAGATCGCCAAGACGCTCTCGCTGCGGATCGGCGATCGGGTCGTCCTGGTTGTGACCCGCGGTGATGCCCGCCTCGACAACAGGAAGGCCAAGGCGGCCCTCGGCGGCAAGGTTCGGATGCTGGATCTCGCCGAGGTCGAGCCCATCACCGGCCATCCGGTCGGCGGCGTCTGCCCGTTCGGCCTGAGCGCGCCCCTGACGGTCTATTGCGACGTCTCGCTCAAGGCGTTCGATGAGGTCGTGCCGGCCGCCGGAAGCCCGCACAGCGCGGTCCGGATCGCCCCGGAGCGGATGGCCGCGCTGACCGCCGCCACCTGGGTAGATATCTGCGCGGCGGCCGGCTGAGCCTCAGCGCCCCGACCAGTTCGGCACGCGCTTGCCGAGGAACGCCTCCATCCCCTCCCGAAAGTCCTGGCTCATGTAGCACATGAGGATCAGGTCATCGCCCGGATGTGCCTCGCCCTCGGCAGGCGTCTCTTCCTCGGCGAGGCGGCGCAGACCTTCCTTGGTCGCCTGCATGGTCAGCGGCGCGTGGCCGGCGAGCAGTTGCGCAAGGGTATCGACTCGCTCGGTGAGCGCGGCCCGATCCTCGACCATCTCGCTGATGAGCCCGATCGCCAGCGCCTCCTCGGCGCCGACGAGGCGCGCGGTGAAGATGATGTCCTTGACCCGTGCGGCGCCGATCAGTCCGGACAGGCGCTTGAGGTTCCCCTGGCTCAGGCAGTTGCCGAGCGTCCGGGCGATCGGGAAGCCGAACCGGGCGTCGCGGGTGGCGATACGGAGGTCGCAGGCGGCCGCGATCGCAGCGCCCCCGCCCGTGCAGGCCCCCGCGATCGCCGCGATGGTCGGCACCCGCAGCCGCTCCAGCGTGCCGAGCACCCGATCCATGAAGCGCTCGTAACCCAGCGCGTCCTCGGCGGTCTTGAAGGCGCGGAACTGCGCAATGTCGGTGCCGGCCGCGAAGGCCTTGTCGCCGGCGCCGGTGATGATCAGCGCCTTCGCGGCCGGGTTCTCGGCGATCGCCTCGCAGCAGGTGATCAGGCCCTGATACATCGCGAAGGTCAGCGCGTTGCGCGCCTGCGGCCGGTTCAGCACGATCCGGGCGATGCCGGCCTCGTCGATGGTGAACAGCAACTCGTCGGTTTCGGGCGTGGCACTCATTGGAACGGTCTCCGGGCGTCGGGTCAGGCGACGGTCTCGCGGACGACGCCCCGCGTGATCAGGCTGTCGATCTCGGTCGGCCCATAGCCGGCTTCAGCCAGGATTGCCCGGGAATGCTCGCCGAGCAACGGGGCCGGCCCGTGGACGCGGCCGGGCGTGTCGGAGAACTTCACCGGCAGGCCCAGCGTCTTCATCCGCCCGACCCGCGGGTGATCGATCTCGACGACCATCTCGCGCGCCCGGGTCTGCGGATCCCGGTGCATCGCGTTCACGTCGAGCACCGGCCCGGCCGGGACGCCGCCGGCCTCGAGCCGGGCCAGCCATTCGGCGGATGCGTGCGCCTTGAAAATCGGCGCCAGCGTCGCGGCGAGTGCCTGCCGGTTGGCCATCCGGTCGCGGTTCAGGACGAAGCGCGGATCCTCGGCCAGGGCGTCGGCGCCGATCGCCTTGAGCAGGCGCAGCCAGTTGGTCTGGTTGGCCGCCCCGATGGTGATCCAGCCGTCCGAAGTCTCGAACGCCTCGTAGGGGGCGTTCAGCGGGTGGGCCGAGCCCATCGGGCCGGGCGCAATCCCGGTCGCCATGGCGATGGCCGATTGCCAGTAGGTGTGGGTGATCCCGGCCTCGAACAGCGAGGTGTCGACTGCCTGTCCCTTCCCGGTCCGAAGCCGGTTGGAATAGGCCGCCAGCACGCCCATCGCGGCGAGGATGCCGGCGGTGATGTCGGTCACCGGCGGCCCGCACTTCATCGGTGGACGGCCCGGCCCCTCCCCGGTCACCGACATGAGGCCGCTCATGCCCTGGGCGACCAGGTCGAACCCGGCGCGGTCGGCATAGGGGCCGGTGCGGCCGAAGCCGGAGAGCGAGCAGTAGACGAGTTCCGGAAACTCCTCACGCAGCGTCTCGTAGCCGATCCCGAGGCGCTCCATCGTTCCGCCGCGGTAATTCTCGATCAGCGCGTCGGCGCCCTTGAGCAGGCGGCGCAGCACCGCGATCCCATCCGGATCCTTCAGATCGAGGCTGATGCCGCGCTTGCCGCGGTTCATCATCATGTAGGCGGCGCTCTCGCCCTCCAGGGCGGGCGGGACAGTGCGGCGGGTATCGTCGCCGTCCATCTTCTCGACCTTGATGACCTCCGCCCCCATATCGGCGAGCATCAGCCTGCAGACCGGGCCGGCCATGATATGCGCGAGTTCGATCACCCGCATGCCGGCGAGCGGGCCGGAACGCCCCGTCATCTCCGTCATGGCAGACCTACTCCCCCGGCTGAACTGTTGCGGCGGATCCGAGCGGGCGCTCGGCCGGCTCAACGAATTCGCGCTCGGGATGCATCGTGAAGGCGAGGCCGGCGCCGAGCAAGCACAGGCCGATCGAGCCGACGAACGGCAAGGTCCAGCTCCCCGTCAGATCGACGATCACACCAAACACGATGGGGGAGATAATCGCCGCCACGGCCGAACCGGTGTTCATCAGGCCGCTGGCGGTGCCGGCATATTTCGGCGCGATGTCCATGGGCACCGACCAGATCGGCCCGATCACGAGTTCCGCGAAGAAGAAGCCCGAGGAGAGGAGCAGCGCGACGAGCGTCAGGTCGCGGGTCATGAACACGCCCGCAAGGCTCGCGGCCGCGCCGAGGAAGCCGACCACGATCACCGAGAGCCGGGCCAGCTTCACCTTGCCGGTGCGGTGCAGGATGAAGTCGCTCATCATGCCACCGACCGTGTCGCCGACCACGCCAGCGAAGAACACCCCCGAGGCGAACAAAGCCGAATTCTTGAGGTCCAGGCTGTAATTTTCCTTGAAGAAGCTCGGGAGCCAGCCGAGGAACAACCACAGGGTCCAACCGTAGCAGAAGTACGTGACCGTGACCGGCAGCATCCGGCGGGTCAACGCACCCCACGGCACGGATTGCTTCGCTCCGACCTTGCGCGGCGGGGGCAATGTCTCGAGTTCGGCCTGGGTGATCGCCGGATGGTCGGAGGGGTCGTCGCGGAAATAGGTGTACCAGATCGCCACCCAGACGAAGCTGAGTGCGCCCAGGATCACGAAGCTGGTGCGCCACCCGAAGTGCCAGATCAGGAAGGCGACGATCGGCGGCGCCACGGCGTTGCCCAGCCGGCTGAACGCGTGCGTGATACCTTGGGCGAAGCCGCGTTTGCCGGGCGCCGTCCAATTCTGCATGGCGCGGGTGGCAGTCGGGAAGGTCGCGCCCTCGCCGAAGCCGAGCAGCACGCGCGCCATGAACAGGCTCGCGATCCCGCCGACCATACCGGTCAGGATCGTGGCGGTCGCCCAGATCACGCCGCAGGCCAGCAAGGTGCGCCGGGCACCGAACTTGTCGCCGACCGAGCCGCCGATCACTTGGAAGATCGCATAAGGGTAGGCGAAGGCCGACAGGATCAGGCCGAAATCGGTCTTCGACATGCCGAAATCGCGCATGATCTCGGCGCCAGCCGTGGCGATATTCACCCGGTCCAGATAGGTGATGAAGTACATCACGCAGAGCAGGCCGAGCACGCCGTTTGTGGCGCTGAAGCGCTTCGACATCGACCGTTCCTTCCCATCGGGGCGCCGCCGCTGACGACCGCCTGGTGCCTCAACCTGCGGTTGGGCACTCTCTCGTAATGCATTATTCAAACGCTTCGGGAGCCGAATGGCAACCGGGAATTATGCTTGTCCGAGGCCCGGTGATGGGGCTCCGACGAAAACGGGGGCCGCGAGGGCCCCCGTTTGAGGTCAATTGATCTGTCTCGGCTCGGAGCCCTGCCCGATCGCGTTGCAATCGCGCGGGGCGCGACGCTGTTGTTGCGCGGTGCGCTCTTGCGCGGAGCCGGTGTCCACTCCGGCGGACAGAGCTCTAAGCGGTTGCCGGCCGCAGCTGCTCAGTCTGCCCGTCAGGGGCCGCACCCATCGCCTTGCCGCGCGGCCCGACCCAGTTGCCGACCCACTTGCGCTGCCACAGGGCGAGGCAGCCCAGCACGACGGCCGTGAAGGCGGCATAGCCGATGAAGCCGAGCGAGAACGAGCCGGTATATTGCTTCGACAGGCCCATGACGTTCGGCAGAATCGCGCCGCCGAGCGCCCCGATCTCGCCAATCATCGAACCGGCCACCGCGGTGTTCGCCGGCCAGCGCAGGGGCACAAGCTGGAACAGCGCGCCGTTGCCGGCGCCGAGCGCCGCGAAGCAGAGCATGAACAGAAGCGTCGTCAGCGCCAGCGACGGAGTCGCGGTCAGCGACAGGAAGGTCGCGATGGCACCGAGCAGCACCACCGACAGAACCGCGATCCCGCCCATTCGGTCGGCGAAATAGCCGCCGACGATCCGGATGCCCGAGCCCATGAAGGCCGCCAGCATGGTCAGCCGCCCGGCCTCGACCTTCGTCACGGCGAACTGTTCGTAGAAGAAGGTCGGCAGGAAGTTCGACAGGCCGACGAAGCCGCCGAAGGTGATGACGTAGATCAGCGAGAACGCCCAGCCGTCCTTCGTGAACAGGCAGGAGATGTGCTCCTTGAACGACTGGTGCTCGTTATCCGGCGGCTCCTTGGCCAGGACGATCATGACCACCAGCGGCAACAACATGACGAGGCCCGCGAAGGCGTAGGTCGTCTGCCAGCCATAGGCCTGCGCCAGAGGCGGGGCGAACAGCACGGCCAGAACGGTGCCGGAATTGCCGGCGCCGGCGATGCCCATGGCGAGCCCCTTATGCTCCGGCGGGAACCAACCGGAGCCGAGCGACAGCGCCACACCGAAGGACGCGCCCGCGATACCGAGCAGCACGCCCATGGCCAGCACGTCGTTGTAGGAGGAGACGAACAGATAGCCGTAGGCCATCGCGAGCATGATCACGCTCATCTCGACGATCGCAGCGTTCTTCCGGCCGATATACTGAGCCAGGACGCCCAGCGGGAAACGCATCAGCGCACCCGCCAGAATTGGCAGCGAGATCATGAAGCCGGTCTGAGCCGGTGTCAGCTTGTAGGTCTCGGTGATGAACGGGCCCATGGCGCCGTTCAGGACCCAGATCGCGAAGCAGAAATCGAAGTAGAGGAATGCGGCGAACAGCGTCGGGGGGTGACCCGACTTCATCACGGTCTTGAAGCTGGCCATTGCGGGTGCTCGTCATAGAAAGGCGAACCGTCACGCGGTCGCTCATGCCGGGGATCCGGACTCACACCGTCCGCTGTCTGGAGCGTCGTTGCTCCGCCGCCGCAGCAGGCGCGGCGCAGTCGTCTAAGCAGCAAGCGTGCCAGTTCAGAGAAGCCCGAAATCGGGTCGCTTGCTGGAGCGGACGCGGTACGGCCGCTGTCTGACCCGCCACCGCCTCCCGGAATGGCTGCGTCAGCGGCCTCGAAGGAGCGCTCCAGGAATCGCGCAGCCGATCGAAGGATTCCTTCGAGACCTGCGCCTCGCTCCGGTCGTTCAGGATGAGGGGGTGAACGAGATCGCGGGACCAGTCTGCCGAACATTCCTCTTCGTGCCGCGCCCGGTCGCGCCGAGCCGGCGGCACCCCTGAGCGGCAGGTCGCGCGTTCAGCCGAGGCTGCCGCTGATCGAGGCAATGCTGCCGAGCAAACAGGCGGCAGAGGGCGGTTGTGTCGATGCGGTGCGGGGCGATTGCTGCATGTGGGCCACACAAGCGTGAAGAACGCGGCCGTGACGGCCCGTGATGTGCCCGCACAGGTTGCCGGCAACTTGGCGCCGAAGCGCGATATTTGCTAAGCCACGGGATGAGCTGAGCCATGTCTTCGTGCAGGCCGGCTCGATTGCGCACCTGGACGTGTCCGGGCGTCGCCGCCGAGGAATTTTAAACCATGCCCGCCCCGATCCGTCGCCTACTCCTGGCCGGCTTCGCCGTTCTCGCCGTCGCGTCCGCCGCTCACGCCCAGGGCCGCGGCCCGGTCGGCGAGGCTGGCATCGATGGGTTCGGTGATGACGGGCAGCTCTACCAGGACCAGAACGGCGCGTATTACGTGCGCCGGGGCGGCCGCTACCTGCCGTATGCCGGCCGCACCGACTTCGTGCGCCCTGTCGCGCCGCGTCAGGCCGTGCAGCCCCAGCCTCCGGCAGCCTCCGCTTCGTTCGGTGATGAGCCGGTCGCGCCGGCTCGCCCGGGCACTGCCGCCACCGCCGAGGGTCTGTCGCCCCTGGAGGCCGCCAAGGCGAAGGCGGTGTTGCGCGCCCCCGACAACGACCCGATTGACTACGCCAAGATCTACGGGCCGGTCAGCGACGACGTGTTCCCAATCCAGGCGTTCAATTACAAGAAGATGAACCCGGCGTTCCTGCGCCAGGAGATCGCCTATCACGGACCCTACGAGCCCGGGACGATCATCGTGGATCCCCGCGCGCACCAGCTTACCCTGGTCCAGGAGGGCGGCCGGGCCCGCCGCTACGGCGTGGGCGTGGGCAAGCAGGGCTTCTCATGGTCGGGCAGCGCCACGGTCAACTCGAAGCAGGCGTGGCCCGACTGGTATCCGCCCAAGGAGATGATCGCCCGCAGTCCGAAGCTCGCGAGCGAGGTGGACAAGCTGCAGAGCGGTCTCGGCGTCTCGGGCGGCCTGCGCAACCCGCTCGGTGCCCGGGCCATGTATCTCTGGCAGGGCAACAAGGACACGCTGTTCCGCATTCACGGCACCCTCGAGCCCTACTCCATCGGCAAGAGCGTGTCCTCCGGCTGCATCCGGATGATCAATCAGGACGCCATCGACCTGTTCAGCCGCGTCACGGTCGGCACCAAGGTGGTGGTGCTGAACGGCGGCGGCACGGCCGAGGCTTCTGCGAACCCGCCCGCGCAGCGGGGCCGCTCGGCGGACAGCCGCCTCTGAAGCGGGGCGTCACCCCGGAGGGCCACCGGCTCTTCGGGGTGATACGAAGGCCCGAGGCCCTGCCGCTTCCCCGGGCGGGTGGAGCGTCAGTGGAACCGGCGCCGGCCCGTATCCGGGCATCTTCATCCACACCGGTCCGCCCGATATCCCGAAAGGGCGGCCTCTTGAGACCTCAGGTCAACCCGCGCCGATGCTCCCCCAGGATGCGGCGCACGGTGCCGGCCTCGGATCGATAGACCACCGTCTCGGTCTGAATCCGGTCCGGCCGGAAGCGGACACCGCGCAGCAGCGCGCCGTCGGTGACGCCGGTGGCCGCCACGATCACGTCGCCGCTCGCCAGATCGGTGAGATCGTATTTCCGGTCGAGATCTACGATGCCCATCTCGGTGGCCCGGCGGCGGCGCTCGGGCGTGTCGAGGATAAGGCGACCCTGCATCTGGCCGCCGATGCACCGCATCGCCGCCGCCGCGAGCACGCCCTCCGGCGCTGCGCCAATCCCGAGATAGAGATCGATCCCGGTCTCCTCCGGACTCGCCGTGAAGATGATTCCGGCGATGTCTCCATCCGAGATCAGGCGAACCGCGGCCCCGGCCTCCCGCACCTCAGCCACAAGCGCCGCGTGACGGGGCCGGTCCAGGATCAGCGCGGTGATCTGCTGCGGATGAACACCCTTGGCCCGGGCAAGCGCACGGACATTGTCGATTGGACTCGCATCGAGATCGACGAGACCGGGCGGATAGCCCGGGCCAATGGCGATCTTCTGCATGTAAACGTCTGGCGCAGCGAGCAGCGAACCGCGCTCGGCCATCGCCATGACGGCAATCGCCCCGGGCATGTCCTTGGCGCAGAGCGTCGTGCCTTCGAGCGGATCGACGGCGATGTCGACCTCTGGGCCCTCGCCGCGTCCCAGCCGCTCACCGATGAACAGCATCGGGGCTTCGTCGCGCTCGCCCTCCCCGATGACCACCGTGCCGCGGACTGGCAGGCTGTTGAGTTCATCGCGCATGGCATCGACCGCAGCCTGATCGGCAGCCTTCTCGTCACCCTTGCCGCGCAGCCGCGCCGCCGCGATGGCGGCCCGCTCGGTCACGCGGGCGAGTTCCAAGGCGAGCATGCGCGGGACCCCGCGCGAAGCGGGTTTCAGAGCGTCGGCCATCGTTTCCTGCCTATGTCCCGGTCCGATCTTTTGTCGGATCCCGATGTAAACGCCTATCGGCGATCGACGTTCAGCCTAAGCTCCGTTTAAGGCGGGCCCATAATCTAGATTACATCTGCGTATCTCGCACGGGATCGTTTCGCGAGGCTGGCCGATCTTCCTCAACGACCTTCGAGTCTCGCGCGGTCAAGCCTTGTCGACCGCGGGACGCGGTCACTCGCGTTCGATCCGGATCACCTGCGGCGGCTCGGCGAGCAGCCCAACCGCGTCGATCGCATCGAGGGCGTCGCGGATGCTGCCCTCGGTGGCCGCGTAGGTGATCAGGACGAGCGGCACGGGTCGGCCCGAGCGCCCGCGCGGATCCGAGCCACCACCCTCGGTGCGACGCTGCAGGATGCTCTCCAGGGAGATCTCCCGCTCGGCCATCCGCTGCGCGACGCCGGCGGCCACGCCCGGCCGATCGTGGACCGTGAGCCGGATGTAGTAGCCACCCTCGTGGCGCTGCATCTCGACGCGTTCGCTGGCGCGCATCGTGGCGGCGGGGATGCCGAAGGTCGGGCGCACGATCCCGCGCGCCACGTCGGCGATATCAGCCACGACCGCAGAGGCCGTCGCCTCGCCGCCGGCGCCGGGGCCGATCAGGGTCAGTTCGCCGACAGCGTCGGCGTCGATGGTCACCGCGTTGGTGACGCCCATGACCTGCGCGATCGCCGAGGATTTCGGCACCATGGTGGGGTGCACCCGCTGCTCGATCCCGGCCTCGGTCAGCTGCGCCACGCCGAGCAGCTTGATCCGGTAGCCGAGTTCATCGGCCATGCGCAGGTCGAGGGGCTGAACGCGGGAAATTCCCTCGACCGACACGCCCTCGGCGTCGACTGCGGTGCCGAAGGCGAGGCTCGTCAGGATCGCGAGCTTGTGGGCCGTGTCGAAGCCCTCGACGTCGAAGGTTGGATCCGCTTCGGCATAGCCCAGCGCCTGCGCGTCCTTGAGGCAAGCCTCGAAAGTCAGGCCCTCGCGCTCCATCCGGCTCAGGATGTAGTTGCAGGTGCCGTTGAGGATTCCGTAGACGCGGCTGACGGCGTTGCCGGGTAGCCCCTCGCGAAGGGTCTTGATCACGGGGATTCCACCGGCCACCGCCGCCTCGAAGGCCAGTGCGACGCTGCGCGCCTCTGCGAGCGCCGCGAGCGACGCACCGTGACGGGCGAGAAGGGCCTTGTTGGCGGTCACCACGGGCTTGCCGGAGTCGAGCGCCGCCTCGACGACCGCCTTCGCGACGCCTTCCGCCCCGCCGATCAGCTCCACCACGCCGTCGACGCTGCCCGATCGCGCCAGCGCAACCGGATCGTCGAACCAGTCCATGCCCGCCGTATCGAGGCCGCGGTCGCGGCTCCGGTCGCGGGACGAGATTGCGGTGACCCGGATATCGAGTCCCGCCGCGGCCAGCGCCGCCCGGCGGCGTTCCACCATCCGGACCACGGACGCACCGACGGTGCCGAGCCCGGCGATCCCGAGGCGAAAACTCACTGTCATGACCTGTTCCGTGCCCGGGCCACCGCGAGGAACCCGGCGCCCGATGCCGCGAACTTCTGCAAGAAAATCGCCCGCGCCGCAAGGAAATGGCCCCGTACGAGGGCGCGCCTCAACCTGCGGTTTCCCGATGCCGGATGGCAGTCGCCACCAGAGCGTAGAGGACCACGGCATTCAGGATGTGCCAGAGCGGATGCGTTCCGATCGGCAGGACCGTGCAGGCCGCTCGATCGAGGGTGCGTGCGGTAAGTGAAATCAGGAAGACCGCGCCGATCCCAGCGAGTCGCTGCCCGGTGCGGGGGAGACGGGCCTCCGGCCGGCGGAAGGTCGCAGCGGCCATCCCGAACAGCGCGAGCAGCGCCGGGACGTAGTCGATCGACCCGTTGGTCGCCGTCGAGACGTCGCGCCCGCACAGGCTATCGAGGGCGGGCTTGAGGATGAAGCCGAATCCGGCGAAACCCGCGGTGGCCGCGCCGACGCCCACTGGCCGCAAGCCCAGATACCGGCCCAGCGCCAGCGCAAAATAAGCATTGATGAACAATGCGATCGGGATCACGTCGGCCAGCATCGCCCAGTAGACCGCCAGCGTGTGGAACAGGAAGGAGCCGAACCCGACGATCGCGATCAGGCCAGCCAGAGAGAGACCTGCGCGGTCCGGTGGCTCCGCCCGCGCGGCACGGCGTGCCGCAGCGACGGACGCGACGAGGAACGCCCCATTGGACAGCGCATTGACCGGTTCTGCCCAGTATCCAGCGCTGGCCCGCTCGCAATAGGCCCTCACCGGCTCGAACCAATCCATCCGGAACTCCCTGGACGCCCGGACGGCCGGGCGAATGGCGTGCCGGAGCGGGTGGTCATCCGATCCGCGACCAATCGGCCTTGCCAGCGCGACGCGAAGCGCGGATGACGGCGCTGCGACCACCGGATGCGAGGCGATGCGGATCACGACCTGGAACGTCAACTCAATCAAGCAGCGCTTGCCCCACCTCCTGGCCTTCCTCGATGAGGCCAAGCCCGATGTGGTCTGTCTGCAGGAGCTCAAATGTCAGGACGCGGCGTTCCCCCGCGCCGAGGTCGAGGCGGCGGGATACGCGGTCGAGACGTTGGGCCAGAAGGCCTATAACGGTGTCGCCCTGCTGGTCCGCGCGCCGCTCGCGATGGGCGAGATCCGCCGCGGGCTGCCCGGCGATGCAGAGGACGATCAGGCCCGTTACATCGAAGCGCTGATCACCGGCGACGATACGCGCCCGGTGCGGGTCGCCTCGATCTACCTGCCGAACGGCAATCCGGTGGACAGCCCGAAATACCCCTACAAGCTCGCCTTTCTCGAATGGCTGCGGCTCCACGGGCGGGCGCTCATGCAGGATGAGTACGCGGTGGTGCTGGCGGGCGACTACAACGTCATCCCGGAACCCGCCGACGCCGCCGATCCAGAGGCGTGGCGATCCGACGCGCTGTTCCGCCTCAAGAGTCGCATGGCGTTCCGCGCCCTGCTGGCCGAGGGCTATACCGACGGTCTGCGGGCCTGCGACCCGCGCGACGGGCTCTTCACCTTCTGGGATTATCAGGCGGGCTGCTGGCAGCGGAACGCCGGCATCCGCATCGACCATCTGCTGCTCTCGCCGCAGGCGAGCGACCGGCTGGTCTCGGCTGCGGTGCAGAAGCACCTGCGCGGGCTGGACAAGCCGTCGGACCACGTTCCGGTGACGGTGGAACTGGCGGCGGCCTGACGCTTTTCCCCGCGCTTGACGCTATCGCGTGCCGGTTGGCATCCGGCCGGCTCAGCAGTGTAGGAGTTTCACTTGATCGTCTACGGCACCGGTTATTCGCCCTACGTCCGCAAGGTCCTCGTTTCCCTCGCCGAGAAGGGCATCGCCTACGAGCACAGGCCCGTGATGTTTCACGCGCCCGACGCGGACTTCCAGGCGGCCAGCCCGTTCGGCAAGATCCCCGCGATTGAGGATGACGGTTTCCACCTCGCCGATTCCTCGGCCATCCTGTGGTATCTGGAGCGCAAGCACCCGAGCCCGGCCCTCGTCCCGGCCGATCCGCAGGCCCTCGGCCGCGCCATCTGGTTCGACGAATTCGGTGACACCGAACTGTTCGGGAAGCTGATCGTCCCGTTCGTCGAGCGGGTGCTCAAGCCCAACATGATGAAGCAGGCCACCAACGAGGAGGCGGTGACCAAGGCCCTGGAGAAGGATCTGCCGCCGCTCTTCGACTATCTGGAGGGCGAGATCGCCGGCCCGTATCTCGTCGGCGAGGCGTTCAGCATTGCCGACATCTCAGTCGCCACCAGCTTCTACAACTTCCACTTGGCCGAAGCCCGGATCGATGCCGGGCGCTGGCCCAAGCTCGCCGCCTATATCGATGCCACCCTGGGGCGGCCGTCATTCCGGGCCGCCTTGGAGGCGAAGAAGGGCTGATCGCCGACCCGCGCCGGCGGCATTCAGCGCCGCCGGCGGATCGACCCTACGGTCTGGAGCTGGGTCTGCGCCTCAGCGCGGTCGTCCTCGGCGGCTGCGGCCCAGTTCTTGTCGTAGAGCGCGACGATCCAGTCGTCCTTGCGGCCCTCCGCGCCCTCCCGGGCGAGCGAGAGCCACATCAGGCCCTTCACGCGCTGGATCGGCACACCGCCGAGGCCATTGATCAGCATGTCGCCGAGCAGCGCCTGGGCGGGATGATGGCCCTTCTCGGCCGCGAGGTTGAACCAGCGCGCCGCCTGCCGGGGATCGGACTCGACGCCGGTACCGTCGAGGTAAAGCCGAGCGAGATTGTACTGCGCGTTGGGGTCGCCGTAATAGGACGCCGCGTAGTTGAACATGTCGTAGGCGCGCTCGGGATTCGGGCGTACGTAGGTCCCCTTGATCCCCTCCAGGAAATAGGTTCCGAGCGCCGTGAAGGCGCTGCCCAGCACCGCGGAATTCTGCGGATCTGGCCCGTCATCGGTGCTCGCATCGGCGATCCGGGAGAAGAATTCAAACGCCTTCAAGTCGTCATGGGGCACGCCGTCGCCGTCGGCATACATCCGGCCGAGCTTCCAGAGCGCCAGGGCATGGCCCTGACCGGCCGCGTATTCGAGCGCCCGGGCGGCGCCCTGCTTGTCGCCGGCATTGTACTCGCGCATGCCGGCCCGGAGCGCATCCTTGGCCGAGCGGTAACTCTTGTCGGCCACCGGCACTTGGACCGGCGTGCGCACGTTGGCGTCGAGGGCGCGAGGCGCCGTGGTGGGCAGCGCGAGCAAAGCCAGCGCCCAGGCCGCCAGGGCAGCCCTGCCCGCTGACCGGAACCGACCGGGATCGGCCCCGGCCGACGCCCTGCGCCGGCTGAGGTCAGTCCTAGACGTCCGCATAGCTCTCCGTCTCCTTGGCACCGCCGGGGTGCGTGACGGCGCCGTAGAGCGCCGGGCCGACGCCCTGCGCGTATTTCCAGAGATAGCCGGAGGTCGCGGTGTTGCCCCGCGGCGTCCAGGCTTTGCGCCGCTCGGCCAGTTCCTCGTCCGACAGGGCCACGTTGAGCGTGCCCTGGATCGCGTCGAGGGTGATCATGTCGCCGTCGCGGATCAGGCCGATCGGTCCGCCGACCGCGGCTTCCGGCCCGACATGGCCAACGCAGAAGCCACGCGTCGCGCCGGAGAAGCGTCCGTCCGTGATCAGCGCGACCTTGTCGCCCATGCCCTGGCCGTAGAGGGCGGCGGTGGTCGACAGCATCTCGCGCATGCCGGGGCCGCCGCGCGGACCCTCGTAGCGGATGACCAGAACCTCGCCTTCCTTGTAGGTGCGCGACTGGACGGCCTCGAAGCAGGCCTCCTCGCCGTCGAACACGCGGGCCGGGCCGGTGAAGACCTGCTTCTCGGTCGGCATGCCCGCAACCTTCACGATCGCGCCCTCAGGGGCTAGGTTGCCCTTCAGGCCGACGACGCCGCCGGTCGGCGTGATCGGCTTGTTGGCCGGGTAGACCACGTCCTGATCCGGGTTCCAGGTCACCCGGTCCATGTTCTCCGCGATGGTGCGGCCGGTGACCGTCAGACAGTCGCCGTGCATGAAACCGTGATCCAGCAGCGTCTTCATGAGGAGCGGGATGCCGCCGACCTCGAACATGTCCTTCGCGACGTAGCGTCCGCCGGGCTTCAGGTCGGCGATGTAGGGGGTCCGGCGGAAAATCTCGGCCACGTCGAACAGCGTGAACTCGATGCCGCATTCATGCGCGATCGCCGGCAGGTGCAGTGCCGCGTTGGTCGAGCCGCCCGAGGCCGCCACCACGGTCGCGGCGTTCTCCAGGGCCTTGCGGGTGACGATGTCCCGCGGGCGGATCTGCTTCGCCAGCAGCTCCATCACCTTCTCGCCGGCGGTGGCGCAGAACTTGTCCCGGATCTCGTAGGGCGCCGGGGCGCCGGCCGAGTAGGGCAGCGCGAGGCCGATCGCCTCGGAGACGGTCGCCATGGTGTTGGCGGTGAACTGCGCGCCGCAGGCCCCGGCCGAGGGGCAGGCGACCTGCTCCAGCTCGTCGAGGTCCTCGAGGCTCATGTCGCCGACCGCGACCTTGCCGACCGCCTCAAAGAGGTCCTGCACGGTGACGGGCTTGCCCCGGAACGAGCCCGGCAGGATCGAGCCGCCGTAGATGAAGATCGACGGCACGTTGAGGCGCACCATCGCCATCATCATGCCAGGCAGGGACTTGTCGCAGCCGGCGAGCCCGACCAGGGCGTCGTAGGCATGGCCGCGCATGGTCAGCTCCACCGAATCGGCGATGACCTCGCGCGAGGGAAGCGAGGCACGCATGCCGCCATGGCCCATGGCGATGCCGTCGGTCACCGTGATCGTGCAGAACTCGCGCGGCGTGCCGTTCGCGGCCGCGACGCCCTTCTTCACCGCCTGCGCCTGCCGCATCAGCGAGATGTTGCAGGGGGCAGCCTCATTCCAGCAGGAGGCGACGCCGACCAGCGGCTGGTGGATCTGCTCGCGGGTCAGACCCATGGCGTAGAGATAGGAGCGGTGCGGGGCACGATCCGGCCCCTCGGTGACGTGGCGGCTCGGCAGCTTCGACTTGTCGTTCAAACGCGTCACCATGAGCCCGGACGGAGCCTTCGCACAACCGATCCCGAGACGGTGCGAAAGACCGCGGCGCTTCGCCGTTCGCGATGCGCCGGACCTATCCTCCACGTGCTCGGGAAACCTCGTTCGTTAACGGTAAAGCGTTGTCGAGATTGCCGTTTACCGCGGATGTTGAGGTGGGCCCGGACTATGGCGGGATCGCGGCGTTTACAGGCAGGTCTCGGGGCGGACCCGGGATCGTTTTACGGTGTTGCGACCCCGCCACAGCCACGCTTCGCGGCAATTCGGGGCGTTCCAACAAGTTAAGAATGCGTCAATGGCATCCGGCAGACGTGGTCGCCTCAAATGATCGGCGGCGCCAACGGGATAGATCATCGATGAAATATGGAGGCTATTTTCTGCTTTCTACAAGATTTTAGTGTTTCGAGCTGGCTGTTAAAAGCCGCATAAATCTCGCACGAGGGAATAGTCTTTATCGATCTGGCGCTCGCAACAGCTCTGAAACCTTGCTCGATCGCCGCCGTACGCGTGCATCCCAACGCTTATCTGCCCCCCACCGCCGGCACGGAGGGCATATTCGCCCTCGCCCCTTTTTGTCTGGCTTACGCAGTTCAGCGAAGGTCCGACAGCGCGGTCGGAACACCCTGAGGGTGCCTGAAAGCGTGGCGAACGCGACCGCTCAGGCCGCCCCGGCATGCGGCGCGGGGATTTCCGTCGAGATCGCGTCCACGGTGCGCGGCATGGGGCTGCCCTGCCCGTCCGTGCGCTGGATCCGCACCTGCTGGTTCACGGGCTGCATGTTGCCGAACGGCGTCGAGAAGGCGATCTCCGCGGCGTCGCGGCCGACGCCGATTCGCACCAGCCCGTCGAGATCGGCCTGCCGCGTGGCGTCGAACAGCCACCAGCGCCCATCGAGATAGGCCTCGAACACCGCGTGGAAATCGCTCGGGACGAGGCCATGGGCGTAGCAGCTCACGAATCGGGCGGGGATGCCCAAAGCCCGGCAGAAGGCCGTGCCGATATGCGCGAAGTCGCGGCAGACACCGGCACGCTTGAGCAGCGACTCGTCCGCGGTCGTCTCCCCGTCGCTGGTACCGGGCTGATAAGTGATGTGATCGTGGATCCAGTTGCAGATCTGGTTCACGCGGGCATGGCCCTTGGGCAGGGCGCCGAACTCCGCCAGCGCGAAGGGCGTCAGCCGGTCCGAGGAGACGAAGCGGCTCGGCAACAGGAAGGGCAGGATATCGAGGGGCAGTTGCCCGACCGGCGTCTCGTTGATGCTCGCCGGATCGGCCCGGTGCACGGTGAGGTCGACCTCGGCGTTGTATTCCAGGGCGAACTGGCCCGTCGGGACATTGAGGCCGAGATAGCGGTTCTGGAGATCGGGCGTGATGTAGATGTCGCGCTTCAGGTTCGGCGTAAGGACCAAGCTCTCGCTCAGGATCTCGACGCTCTTCAGCCTGGCCACCTCCAGATTGAAGATGAAGGTGGTGTCCGAGAGGATATTGTAGGACAGGCTGCAACCAAGCGTATAGCGCATCGGATCTCCTTGCCGGACGACAATTTCTCCGTCGTCCAAGCAAGGGGCGCGCCCGATCGCCGGTTCCGCCTCAGGTCGTTTTCGGCTGCATCACGACCGTGAGCGAGCGCACCCCCTGCGCCCCGTGGATCAGCACGCCCTCGATGTCGGCGGTGGCCGAGGGGCCGGTGTGCAGCACCGCGTAGGCCGAGCGCCCGAATTCCGGCCGGCGATAGGCCGCCTGGACATTGGGCAGGATGTCGGCCGGGTCGAGCAGGACGACGAGGTGCTGGGCGAGATAAGCCACGGCGTTCACGATCAGCTGGTCCTGCGTGAACAGCACCGAACCGGTCTCCGCGATGCCGAACACGGCGCGGACCACCGCCACGTCGACATCCTCGACCTCCTGGGGGTAGCGCACCGCCCGCAGGTCGCGGTTGCCGGTCAACTCCGGAACCGCCGAAGCGATGACCGTCGCGCCGTCAAGCCGTTCGCGAACCCCTGCGAAGACGTCGCCGGCCTGGGGCTCGGCCACGCGGCCGCCCATCCGCTCCAGCCGCTCGCCGAACTCGGTCACGAGATCGTCGCCGATGAGCGGGGCGAACAGCGGCACCTCCGGCAGTGGGAAGTCGCCCGCCGGCCGGTTCCGCCGGATGTCGGCCAGGATCGCGTCGCGGGCGCTCACGGCTGCGTCCCCTTCATCCGGTTCTGCTTGTACCAGGCGTGGAAGGTCTGGCGCGGGGCGTCGGGCATCTCGCGCTTCTTCCCCCAGGTATTGAGCGGGTTGTAGACCGCGAAGCGCGGCAGGACCTTCAAGGCAGAATCCGCGGCGCCGATCGCCGCCCGGTAGGCAGCCGGGCGCGACAGCACCGCGCCCGCGGCCTTCATCATGCCCTGCTTCAGCGCCGGAATCTGGTGCTCTTCGACCAGCACTTTGCGCCACGCAAAGATCTGCTCATGAATGTTGATTTTAACTGGGCAGACATTGGTGCAAGATCCGTTCATCGTCGAGGAGAACGGCAGCGTCGAGTATTTCCGCTTGTTGAAGGTCGGGTCGATGATCAGTCCGATCGGCCCGGAATAGGTCGCCCCATAGGACAGCCCACCCGAGCGCCGATAAACCGGGCAGGTGTTCATGCAGGCACCGCAACGGATACACTTCAGGGAGGTCCAGAACTCCTCCATGCCGAGACGCTCGGAGCGGCCGTTATCGACCAGGACCATGTGCATCTCGGTGCCCTTCCGGGGCGCGCGGAAATGCGAGGTGTACTGGGTGATCGGAGAGCCGAGCGCCGAGCGCGACAGCAGCCGGATGAAGACGCCGAGATGCTCGACCTTCGGGATGATCTTCTCGATTCCGATCGAGTGGATCTGAAGCGGCGGCACGTTGCCGGAGAGGTCGGCATTGCCCTCGTTGGTGCAGGTCACGACCGAACCCGTCTCCGCGATGGCGAAGTTGCAGCCGGTCATGCCGGCATCGGCCTTGAGGATGTAGGGCCGGGTCGTCTCGCGCTGGCTCTCGGCGAGGTAATGGGCGTCGTCGTTGTCGGGGTCTGTCCCGAGCGTTTTGGCAAAAACCTCGGCCACGTCCATCCGGGTCTTGTGAACCGCCGGGGCGACCACGTGGCTCGGCTCCTCGTTGTCGAGCTGCTGGATCCGCTCGCCGAGGTCGGTCTCGATCACCTCGATACCATTGGCATCCATGTGGTGGCGGAAGCCGCACTCCTCGGTGAGCATCGACTTCGACTTCACCAGGGTCTTGGCGCCGTGGCTCTTCAGGATCTCCAGCACGATACGGTTGTGGTCCGCCCCGTCCTTCGCCCAGTGGACGTGGACGCCGTTGGCCTTCGCGGCGGCCTCGAACTGCTCGAGGTAGTGGTCCAGGTGGCTCAGCGTGTGCGTCTTGATCTGCGAGGCGAACTCGCGCAGCTCCTCCCATTCCGGGATGCCGTGCGCGGAGACGTCGCGCTTCTTGCGCAGGTCCCACAGGCGCTCGTCGTGCGCTGCCTGATGGAGCGGCGCGGCGAGGAAGCGCTCGGCGGCCTCGGCCTGGTTGATCGGCCGGTCTCCGCGGATCTTGGCGCCGCGCGGCTGGGGCTCACGGACCTTGGGCGCGCGGATCGGCTTCGAGGCGGCCTCGGCGTGCTGGAGGCGGGCGCCGTCCTGCGAGCGCTCGCTCTCGTCGTCGCCCGCACGCACCTCCGGGTGGATGACACCCTCGCGCTCCCGGGGATTGAGATCCTCGACGCTCATGCGGCGGCTCCGTTCAGCACCTGCGCGATGTGGATGTATTTCAGCGGCAGCCCCAGGCGCTCGGCGCAGCCCTTCTGGTGCATCAAGCAAGAGGAATCGGCCGAGACGACGTAGTCCGCGCCGGCACGGTTCTGATCGGCGACCTTGTCATAGCCCATCTTGGCCGACACGGCCGGCTCGAACACCGAGAAGGTGCCGCCGAAGCCGCAGCATTCGTCGGGCCGGGCAAGATCCACGAGTTCGACGCCCTCGACCAGACGCAGCAGGTCGAGGGGCTTTGAGAAATAGGGCTTCACCAGCTCCGAGGGCCGCGCATGGTGAATGCCGCGCAGCGCGTTGCAGTTGGTGTGATAGGCCACCTTGTGCGGGAAGCTGGCCCAGGGCAGCGCCTCAACCTTCAGCACGTCGTGGAGGAACTCCACCAGCTCGTAGGTGCTGGCACGGACGTGGCGGACCTCGTCGGTCTGCGGAATCGCGGTCAGGTGCTCGCGGACCTGATGCACGCAGGATCCGGAAGGCGCCACGACGTAATCGAAGCCCGAGAAATTCTTGACGAACAGGGCTTCGGTGGCGGCCGCCTCGGCGTGGCAGCCGGTGTTGGTCATCGGCTGGCCGCAGCAAGTCTGGTCGAACGGATACTCGACCGTGCAGCCGAGCCGTTCCAGCAGTTCCAGCGTGGCGATGCCGACCTCCGGCTCGAAGGCGTCGACGTAGCACGGCACGAATAGGCCGACCCGCATGGTCTGGCACCCCCCTGCATCGCCGCTCCGTTGGTCTGGAACGGTTCGAGACTGATACAGGTGGTCTACCGGATGAGGTTGGTCTTGGCGAGGTCGAGAACCGCGTCACCGCGTCCGTCCATGACAGCGCGCAGGACATACAGGCTGAATCCTTTCACCTGCTGGCCGTCGATCTTGGGCGGCATCGACAGCTCGTTGCGGGCGGTGCGGACGTCGAGGAGCGAGGGACCGTCGAAGGCGAGGAACTCGCGCATGGCGCCGGGCAGCTCGGCCGGGTCCTCGACGCGCAGGGCGAAGATGCCGGCAGCACGCGACATCGCGGCGAAGTCCGGATTGTCGAGGGCGACGCCGGTCTCGAGGTAGCCCGCCGCCTTCATCTCCAGCTCGACGAAGCCCAGAGTGCCGTTGTTGAACACCACGACCTTCAGCGGCAGACGGTGCTGTCGCAGGGTCAGGAAATCGCCCATCAGCATGGCGAATCCGCCGTCGCCGCACAGCGCTATCACCTGCCGGTCGGGCTGGCACGCCTGCGCGCCGATGCCCTGCGACAGGGCGTTGGCCATCGAACCGTGGACCCAGGAGCCGAGGAGACGCCGCTTCCCGTTCATCGCGAGATAGCGCGCGGCCCAGATCGTCGGCGTGCCGACATCGGCGGTGAAGATTGCGTCGTCCGCGGCCGCTTCGCTAATGGTGCGGGCGAGGTATTGCGGGTGCAGCGGCCCGCCCGGTTTACCCGTGGCGAGCTCGTCGAGGCCGGTGCGCGCCTTGGCGTAGTGCTTCAGGCTGGCATCCAGGAACGACCGGTCGGTCTTGGGTTTCAGCCGCGGCAGGAGCGCCCGCAGCGTCGCCCCGACATCGCCCACGACGCCCAGTTCGATCCGGCAGCGCCGTCCGAGTTCGGACGGGCGCAGGTCGATCTGCGCCACTTTTGCCTCCTGCGGATAGAACTGCTTGTAGGGGAAGCCCGTGCCCAGCATCAGCAGGGTGTCGCAGGCCATCATGGCGGCGTAGCCCGATGCGTAACCGATCAGGCCGGTCATGCCGACATCGTAGGGGTTGTCGAACTCGACGAACTCCTTGCCACCGAGCGCGTGGACGATCGGGCTTTTCAGCGCCTCGGCGAGTTGCAGGAGTTCGGCATGCGCGCCGGCGCAGCCGCGCCCGCACAGCAGCGTGACACGCTTGCCGCCGTTGAGCAGCGCGGCCAGCGCGTCGAGCTCCGGATCCGCCGGACGCACCACGGGCTTCGCCGGGATCAGGCCGGCCCGGGGCGCCAGCGCGCGCTTGGGCGCCTCGCGGAGCGCCACGTCGCCCGGCAGGACGATGACCGCCACGCCCCCCTCCCCGACGGCGGCGCGGATCGCGTTCTCCAGCACGAACGGCATCTGCGCCGGATCGGAGACCATCTCACAATAATGGCTGCAATCGCGGAACAGCTCGGTGGGCTTGGTCTCCTGGAAATAGCCGGAGCCGATCTCGGGTGACGGGATATGGGCGGCGATCGCCAGGACCGGTGTGCGGCTGCGATGCGCGTCGTAGAGACCGTTGATCAGGTGCAGGTTGCCTGGCCCGCAGGAGCCGGCGCAGACCGCGAGCCGGCCGGTGATCTGCGCTTCCCCCGCCGCCGCGAAGGCTGCGGCTTCCTCGTGGCGCGTATGGATCCACTCGATCCGGCCCCGGGCCCGCAACGCCTCCGTGACCCCATTCAGGCTGTCGCCGACAACTCCGTAGATGCGTGCGACGCCCGCTTCCTGAAGGGTCTCGGCGACGATGTCGGCGACGTTGCTGATGCGCATGATCGGGTTCCGCTTTCGGGCTCACGCAGGGATGTGGAACCCGGGGGCTCGAAGTCACCCCGGACAGGCCCACCCACGGGACTTTCCCAGCCAACCCGGTGCGCGCGCTTGATTTCCGCCGCCCCAGAGTCGAAGGACGTCTGGAAACGTTCCGAAGAGATCATCACCATGGAAGAACTGCTCGCCCGTGTGACCGCCCGTACCGGGCTCGACGCCGCGACGGCGCAGACTGCGATCGGTCACATCCTCGCTTTCCTCCAGAAAGAGGGCCCCGAGACGGAAGTGAACCAGCTTCTGGCGGCGCTGCCGGGGTCCGAATCGCTGATCGCTGAGTCCAATGCCGGCGAGAGCGGCGGCGGCGGCCTGATGGGCATGCTCGGTGGCATGATGGGCGGTGGTGGCGTCATGGCGCTGGGCCAGAAGTTGATGGCGGCCGGCGTGCCGATGGGTCAGATGCAGCCGCTCGGCCAGGAGCTGTTCGCCTTCGGCCGCGAGAAGGTCGGCGAGGACGCGATGGGGCCGATTATCGGCTCGATCCCCGGGCTCAACCAGTTCGTCTGATACCGGAGCGCGTGTGCGGGGCCGCACTGAATTCGCGCATGGCTTGAACGATCGTGAAAAAACGGTTTCCGGGCGAAAGCTTGACGGAACCTGTCACCACGATCCCCGTTATTGGGGGGCGGTTGGAATCGACGCTTTCGGCGACGTTCGCGACCGCAATCCAGCAGGCCGGCCATGCCCGTCTTCGAAGCGAAGAATTTGGACAGCGCGTTCGAGGGCCAAGCCCTTCTCGCCGCCATTCTGCATCCGACGCGCGCGGCCCAAACCCGCGCGCTGCGTCACGGTCGCCGTCGCGCCGAACGTGCCGCCGCCCTGGCGGATCCTCTGACCCTGGAGCCGCGATTCCCGGTCACCGTTGAAGGCTTGGCTCCGACGGCTTGCCCGTCGCGCTGAGACTTCGAGCCGCTACCAGGGCTGCGGGACCACGACGCCCTGGCGGGTGACCACCACCCAGTCCCGCCCGCGGCGCTCGACGCCCTCGACGCGGCCGAAGCCCGGCAGGATCTCGCCCGGCCCAATCTCCAAGAGGCGATGACGGCGGTTCTCGAGGATCGCCATCCCGTCATAGACCTCGCGGACCGCCCAGGCGTCGATCACAGGGGGTTTGTCGCCCACTGAAGCCTTCTTGACGTCGGCCGGCTTGGTATCGGCGAGCTTTGCCTCGGTGATTTTGGTATCGGCGAGCTTTGCCTCGGTAATCTTGGCCTCGGTGATCTTGGCCTCCGCTACCTTGGCCTCGACGGCCTTCGGCTCGGTGTTTCGGATTTCGGCGAGGCTCCCGGTTTGGGTCGGCTCGGCTTTCGTGACCGTGGCGGCCCGGCGGTCGATCTGTGCCCCGAGGCTCGCGATCCGGGCGTTCTGCTCACGCTCGACCTGGTCGAGGCGCTCGCTGAGGGCTGCGGTCTTGGCCATCAGGTTTCTATCGAGCTGCGTGAGGCGCTCGCCGAGGGCGCTGCTGCGCGTCGAGGCCTCCTTGCGAGCCGTGTCGGTGGAGGCGCGCAGATCAGCCAAGACTTGGTGCAGCTGCGCGATATCGCTGCCGAGACGTGCTGTTTCGGTACGTCCGGCATCAAGCGTCGTGCTGAGCGCCGCAACGGCGTCGCTCGACAGGGCGGACGCATGGGTCATCGCAATGACGCCGCCGCCGAGCAGCGCACCGAACGCCAGGCAGGCGCCGGGGATCGCAACGGTCCTCCGGTCGATCGCTTTCAAGGAACGCATCACCGCAATCATCGGTGCGGCGGCGTCCGGGGCCTTGGCGTCGACCGCGGGTTCCGCATGGCCGGTGACAACGGCCTTGAGCAGGTCGTCCGGCGAGACGGCCGGCTTGGTCTCGGTCTTGATCATCGCCCCCAACTCCGGTGCAGGACCACGCTGCAAGCCTTCGCTAAGGACGTTTGTTTACGAAACCCTTACCGACCGTTCGAGCTCACGCCGCACGGTCCACGACACCATCCGGTCGCCGTGACGGTCGGATAAATTCCGACCAACCCACCGCGTCATCCTGAGCTGGTGGGTTGGACGTTCCATGCCGTTTCGAATCGTCTCTCGCACTCATGCCGCCAGTCCGCGCTTCTTCAGCAGCGGCTCGATGCTCGGCATCCGTCCGCGGAAGGCTGTGTAGGCCTCGCGTGGGTCGCGCAAGTTGCCGGCGCCGTACACGAAGGTGCGCAGGCGCTTGGCGGTCTCTGGATCGAAGATGTCGCCCGCCTCGCGGAAGGCATCAAACGCGTCGGCATCCAGCACCTCCGACCAGAGATAGCTGTAATAGCCAGCCGCGTAGCCGTCCCCCGAGAAGATATGGGCAAAATGCGGTGTCCGGTGCCGCATGCCGATCTCGGCCGGCATGCTGATCCGCCGGAGCGCCTCGGCCTCGAAGGCGGGCACGTCGAGCCCCGCTTCGCCTTCGGCCGAGAGGTGGAGCGTCATGTCGACGATCGCCGATGCGGTATACTCCACGGTGGCGAACCCCTGGTTGAAGGTGCGGGCAGCCAGCAGCTTCTGCAGCAGGGTATCCGGCATCGCCTCTCCGGTCTGGTGATGGCGCGCATGGGTCCGCAGGACCTCCGGCTGCTCCAGCCAGTGCTCGTAGAGCTGGGAGGGCAGTTCCACGAAGTCACGGGCGACTGCGGTGCCGGAGAGCAGCGGGTAGGTCACGTCCGATAGGAGGCCGTGCAGCGCGTGGCCGAACTCGTGGAAAAGCGTGCGGGCGTCATCGAAGGACAGGAGCGTGCTCTCGCCCTCCGGCGCCTTGGCGAAGTTCATGACGTTGACGATGATCGGCGTGATCGATCCGTTCAACCGCTCCTGCGAGCGGAAGGCGCTCATCCAGGCGCCGGATCGCTTGGTGGCCCGGGCGAAATAATCGCCGATGAACAGACCGACCTCCGACCCGTCCGAATTGCCGACCCGCCAGATCCGCACGTCGGGGTGGTAGCGTGGCGCCTCTTTGAGTTCCTCGAAGGTCAAGCCGAACAGCCGAGAGGCCGTGTCGAAGGCCGCCTGGATCATCCGCTCGAGGGGCAGGTAGGCCTTGATCTCGCTCTCATCGAGATCGTGCTCGGCGCGCCGGACCTTCTCGGCGTAGTGGCGCCAATCATGCGCCTGGAGGGTGAAGTTGTGGCCCTCCTCCTGGATCGCTGCCTGAAGCCGGTCGCGCTCGTCGCCGGCCCGGGCCCGGGCCGGGGTCCAGACATCGCGGAGCAGACCCGTGGCGGCATCGGGACTCGCCGCCATCGTGTCGTCGAGGGCGAAATGCGCGAAGCTGTCGAAGCCCAGCAGACGCGCGCGCTCGGCACGGAGCTGGATGATCTCGGCCGCAATCGCGCGGTTGTCGGTCGGGCCGCCGTTCTCGCCGCGCCGGGTCCAGGCGGCATGGGCGCGCTCGCGCAGATCCCGGCGGGTCGAGAAGACGAGGAACGGCTCGATCAACGAGCGGGACAGGGTGATGATGTGTCCGTCCAGCCCCCGTTCCTCCGCGGCACTCCGGGCGGCGGCACGCAGAAAGGCCGGCAGCCCGGCGAGATCCTCCTCGCCCTGTAGCGGCATCGTGAAGCTGCTCTCGTCGGCCAGGAGATTCTGGCTGAACGTCGTGCCGAGCTCCGACATCCGGGCCGCGATCTCGGCGATGCGTGCCTTCGCATCCGGCGCAAGAGTCGCCCCGGCCCGGCGAAAGCGGATCCGGTAGCGATCGAGGACGCGGCGCTCCTCCGGACCGAGAGCCTCAGCCTCCGCATCCACCGCCGAGATTCGGGCCCAGAGCTGTGGATTCAGGTAGATCGCGCTACCGTGGCGGGCGAGCTTCGGCCCGATCTCGCGTTCGATCGCCTGCAGCTCCGGGTTGGTGTGGCTCCCGGTGAGGTTGTAGAAGACGCCGGCGACGCGTTCGAGGGCCTGCCCCGCCCGCTCCATGGCCGCCACCGTGTTGGCGAAGGTCGCGGGCGCTGTCTCGGCCGCGATGGCCTCGATCTCACGGGCATGGACGGCAAGCGCCGCCTCGAAGGCCGGGCGATAGTGCTCCGGCCGGATCCGCTCGAAGGGCGGGATCTCGAAGGGCGTGCTCCAGAGGGCCTCGGAGAAGGGATTGTCCTGCGGCAGGCTCGGGAGCCCGGCTTCAACGGCGTCCGGCATTCAATCCTCAGAGTCGGTTCAGGCGGCGCGGGTCGTCATCGGGGCGGTTCGCCGACGCGATCCGTGCGCACGATCCGGCAGTGAGAATCCGGTTCTGGCCATCCGTCAACTATGCCGGTGATCCGAATGGCCGCTCGCTCGTTTCCGTGAACCAACGCCCACGCTTCGAGGCCCCATGCCGGCACGACGTCCACCGATCCGCCGATTGCCGTCTGTTCTGGCGTGCGGCGCCCTCGCCCTGGCCCTAACGACCGTCGCATGCCGGGCCGCCGAGGCACCGGCGGCCGCCGTCCCGATGCCCCCACCCCTCCCGCCGGAGCGGCCGGAGGCGCTCAAGACTCCGCCCGCGCCGGAGGCAGCGCCGCCGACGCCGCCGGTCCGACCGGCCGAGCTGACACCACCCGTCGCCGGATCGAAGGAGGCCACCGAGGCACCGGCAGCGGAGAAGCCTTTGGAGAACGGCAAGGCCGAGATCCCCATTCCACCGCCGACCCCGCCCGGGCGACCGCCCGAACTCTCCGGCGAGGCGGCCCTGGCACTGAAGGTCGCGCCCCCGGACGATACCGCATGCCGCACCCGCCTCGCGCGGCTGGGTGTGGCGTTCGAGCCCCTGGCGCCGATCGCCGAGGGACAATGTACGGCGCCGCTGCCGTTGAAGGTCGCACATCTTGCCGACGGCATTGCGCTACCGCAGGGCGCGACTCTCACCTGCCGGACGGCGGAGGCGCTCGCCCGATGGGTGACCGAGGTCCAGGTCGAGGCCGAGAGGACGCTGAAGCAGAAGGTGACCGGCCTGGAACTCGGCGGGACCTATGTCTGCCGCGGCCAGAATCACGATGTCGATGCCAAATTGAGCGAGCACGCTTTCGCCAACGCGGTCGACGTGATGGCCTTCACCTTCGCCAGCCGGGCCGGCATCCCGGTGAAGGCGATGCCTGAGGGATCCGACGAGGCGCAGTTCCTCAGCACCGTCCGCGGCAAGGCCTGTGGCTTCTTCCGGACGGTCCTGGGGCCGGGCACGAACGCAGCCCACGCCAACCATCTCCACCTCGACGAGCGTGAGCGGACCGCCGGTCACCGCCTCTGCGAATAGCGTGGGGGAACGTTCGGACAGACCCGGCATTTCTGCGTGCGGAGCACAGACGCTTCCGGAGATAGCGACCTCGATGACCCCGAAATCCTGGCGGCCGGTCCTTGCGGCGCTTCTGGTGACCAGCGTCGCCGCCCCGATCGCGGAGGCTCGTCCGGAGCCGAAGGTCTCCGAACGTGAAGCGCCATCACCCGCGCTGACCGCGGACGCCATCAACAGCGCTGCCCTGCCCCAACAAGCCGACGACAAGGCTTCCGCCAAACGCCCGGTCAAAACCGGGAAGGCGGACGAGAAACCCGATCCGCTGATCGTGAAGGCCCAGGTGCTGCTGGACCGCGCTCATTTCTATCCGGGCGCCATCGATGGGCTGACCGGCGAAAACTACAAGCGCGCCCTTTCGGCCTTCGCGGTCGCGCAGGGTCTTCCAGCGACGTCGGACCTGACACCGGAGGTCTGGGCCAAGCTCCAGTCCACGAGCGATAAGCCCGTCGTGACCGATTATACGATCACCGAGGCCGACAGCAAAGGCCCCTACGTCGACAAGATCCCGCCCAAGATGGAGGAGCAGGCCGATCTGAAAGCGATGAGCTACACGAACCCGCGCGAGATGCTGGCGGAACGCTTCCACATGAGCCGCGCCCTCGTGACGGCGCTGAACCCGGACAACCCCCTCGACAAGGCCGGCACCACCATCATGGTCGCGGCCGTGGACCCGATGGGAACCGACAAGCCGAAGGCGAAGGATCTGCCGCAGGATCCGAAGGTCGAGCGCATCGAAGTCGACAAGAAAAGCCACGACGTACGCGCGTTCGGTTCTGATGGAAAGCTGCTGGATTATTATCCAGCTTCGATCGGCAGTACCGAGAAGCCAGCACCGAGCGGCGAGACCAAGGTCAAGGGTGTGGCTTTCGATCCGGATTACACTTACAATCCGAAATACGCGTTCAAGGGCGTGAAATCGAAGAGCAAGTTCACCATCCAGTCGGGCCCGAACAACCCGGTGGGCCTCGTCTGGATCGACCTCGCGATCCCCAGCTACGGGATCCATGGAACGCCGGAACCCGAGAAGGTCGGCAAGACCGCGTCGCACGGCTGCATCCGGCTTACGAACTGGAATGCCCGGGACCTCGCCGCCCATGTCGCGCGCGGCGCAAAAGTCAGCTTCAAGGACGAGTGATACCTTAGCCCTGAGAGGGATCGGCCTCGCTGCGAATATGTAACAACGGTTAACATTCCGCGCCGATGCGGTTACCGGTACGGCTCCGCAACGCTTGACACGTTGCCCGTTACGGGCGACGCCAAAGGCTAGAACGTGAACCGTTCGTGGTAGCGGCGTTGGAAATTTCCGGACGTCAGCCAAACGGTTCACGGGTCAATCAATCGGACGGCTCGGTCCCCGGTTCGGGGGCACTCGATGGGAAGACGGCCCGGCGTGACTGCTGACTCCAACGACGATGTTCTCAACGGCGTCCGCGTACTCGTCGTGGAGGACGAGGCAGCGATCTCGATGCTGCTCGAGGACATGCTGCTCGATTTCGGGTGCGCCGTCGTCGGGCCGGCCGCACGCCTGTCCTCTGCCCTGGAGATGGCGGCCCAGGAGACGTTCGAGGTCGCGATTCTCGACGTGAACGTGGCCGGCGAGCCGATCTATCCGGTCGCCGAGGCGATCGCGAAGCGCGATCTGCCACTCGTCTTTTCCACGGGCTACGGCGGCGCCGGCATCCGCGAGCCGTTCCGCGACCGCCCGGTGGTGCAGAAGCCGTTCAGCCAGGCCGAACTGAAGCGCACCCTGATCGGTGCCATCCGGGCTGCCCGTGCCTGAAACGGCGGCGGTGCGTTAAAGACCTTCAATCGGGAACGCGTCGGCCACGTGCGCCGGCCAGCCCCGGGCGCCGACGAACACGGCGTCCGCCCGGAACGTCATGCCCGCGCACCACGGATTGTGCCCGATCCACGACCGGACCGCCCGGGAGAACCGGCGCCGTTTGGCCGCATCGATCGCCTCCCGGGCGTCATCGCGCCGGCTCCGCGCCTTGACCTCCACGAACGCGATGGTGTTCAGGCGCTGGACGATGAGGTCGATTTCACCCCCCGCGAAGCTCACACGCCGGCCGATCGGCCAGTAGCCCTTCAGCATCATCGCCGCCAGGGCGAGCCATTCGGCGCGGTGGCCACGCAGATAGGCGGCCCGACGCCTTGCTGTCTGCTCCGAGCGCGCTTCGATCATCCCTCGCTCCGTGCCAGGGCGAGGGCCCGGGTGTAGACGATCCGCCGCGGTTGCCCGGTCTCGTCGGCGACGAGGCTTGCGGCATCCTTGATCGAGTGCCGCTCCAGCGCCGTACGGAGCAGCGCGTCGAGGGCTTCATCGCCCTCCTCGCTCCGTTCGGCGGCCGTAGCGGCGCCGATGATGACGACGATCTCGCCCTTCACCGGCCCGTCCTCGGCAAAGCGCTGGCTGAGACCGCCCAGCGTGTCGCGACGGACGGTCTCGTAAAGCTTTGTGAGTTCCCGGGTCACCGCGGCCGGTCGGTCCGGCCCGAGCACCGCGGCGGCGTCGGCAAGCATCTCCGGAAGGCGATGCGGTGATTCGAACAGCACCAGCGTGCCTGGCACCTGAACCAGCGCCTCCAGCCGGTTGCGCCGGGCACCGGCCTTCTGAGGCAGGAAGCCCTCGAAGAAGAAGCGATCGGTCGGCAATCCCGCCGCCACCAGGGCGGTCATCACCGCCGACGGACCGGGGACCGGTGTGATCGCGATACCGGCCTCGATCGCGGCCTGAACCAGCTTGTAGCCCGGATCCGAGACGAGGGGCGTACCCGCATCCGAGACGAGCGCCAGGGCCTCGCCGGATTGCAGCCGGCCGACCATCCGCTCGCGCACGGCGTCGTTGGAATGCTCGTGATAGGCCAGCAGCGGCGTCGTGATGCCGTAATGGGCGAGGAGCGTCCGTGTGACCCGGGTATCCTCGGCCAGCACCGCATCAGCCGCCGCGAGGGTGGCGAGCGCGCGGATGGTTATGTCACGCAGGTTGCCGATCGGCGTCGCCACGATGTGCAGCCCGGGGGACAGCGCCTCGACTTCGTTTGCCAGCCCGAAGGCCGTGAAGGTGGTGGCCCGGGGCCGGTCCGCCCCCGGTCTCCGGGGAAGCGCTGTCGTCGGGGCGTCGAATCGGCGTGTCATCGCTGGCGATCTTGCCACACTGGCCGGCCCTCGTCGCGCCTGAGCCGCATGGCCGGGGGCAAGTCCGCTGCGACGCGTTTACATTTCCGGGATGCGCGATCAGGCTGCTTCCGCCTGTCCGAAGGAGATTGCGCCATGGCGCAGCTGATCGGCGCGCCGGTTCGTCTCGTGCGCGCCCTTGCCCTCAGCGTCCTTCTCTGCGCGACGCTCCTGCCCCTCGGCGGCTGCCTCGGCAGCGACGTGGCTCGGAAGGGCAGGCCTTCGCAAGCCGCCCTCACACCGCCGGTCGAGATTCCGCAGGAAGGGCCGTCGGCCGCTGCGCCGGCGCCCGCCGGACCGGGGCCGGTCACGCCCATGGCATCGGCCGGGCCGCGAATCGGCGCCGGATCGGTGAAGGTCGCCCTGATCCTGCCCCTGACCGGACAGGGATCGACCGTTGGCGCCGCCATGCGCAACGCCGCCCAGCTCGCCTACGAGGAGGCGCAGCAGCCCGACCTGACGATCCTGGTGGAGGATGATCGCGGCACCCCCGAGGGTGCCCGGGAGGCAGCCCAGGAGGCCCTGCGGCAAGGAGCCGAGATCGTCCTCGGGCCGCTCTTCGCTGGCAGCGTTCAGTCCGCCGCCGGCGTGGCGAAGGCCACCGGTAAACCGGTGATCGGCTTCTCGACGGATGTCACCGTGGCGGCGCCCAACGTCTACCTCCTGAGCTTCCTGCCGCAGCCGGAAGTCGACCGGGTGATCGAAGATTCCGTGGCGGGCGGCAAGCGCTCCTTCGCAGCGCTGATCCCCGAGTCCGCCTACGGCAACGCCGTGGAGGCAGCCTTCCGCGAGAGCGTGGCACGCCGAGGCGCCCGCGTCGCGGCCGTGGAGCGCTTTCCAGCAGGCAATCCGGGTCCGGCGGTGGAGCGCCTGGCCCGCGTCATCATCGGCCCCGGGGCAACGGCCGATGCCGTGTTCATCCCCGAAACCGCCGAGGCCATGCCAGCCGTCGCGGCGGCGCTGAGCAAGGCCAGATTCGCGCCCGCGCGTGTCCGGCCCGTCGGCACGGCCCTGTGGAACGAGCCCGCGCTCTTCGCCCTACCGGCCCTCCAGGGTGGCCGCTTCGCCGCTCCGGACCGAAGCGGTTTTTCGGCGTTCAGCGGACGCTATCAGGCGCGGTTCGGGGCGGTGCCCCCGCGGGTCACGTCGCTCGCCTACGATGCCGTGACGCTGGCGGCGGCCCTCGCGCGCCAATATGGCTCGCAGCGCTTCGCCGAGCCGACCTTGACCAACGGCGCGGGCTTCGCCGGTGTGGACGGCACCTTCCGCTTCCGCCCGGACGGGCAGAGCGAGCGGGCACTGGCGGTCTATGAAATTCGCAACAACGCCGCGACGCCGGTGAGCCCTGCCCCCCGGGTGCTGGCCAAGCCCGGGCTCTGATCAGCCCGCGAGTTCGGCAACGATCGCGTTCAGGACCGGTGCGCCGCGCGCGGTCGCTGCAATGCGACCTCCGGGGCGCCGCTCCAGCAAGCCGTCACCCGCCAACATGCCGATCCGGTTGCCGTTCAGGGGCCGGCCCTTCAGGGCAGCATAGCGGTCCGGATCGATCCCCTCGCGCAGCCGCAGGCCCATCACCAGAAATTCGTCGGCCTGATCGTTGGACGAGAGGGCCTCGGTCTCGACGATGCCGTGGCCGTCGCGCTCGACCCGACCGAGCCAAGCCTCGGGCATGCGCTCGGTCACGGTGCCGATCCGCCCGGCCTCGGTGACGAGGCGACCATGCGCCCCGGGGCCGATCCCGGCATACTCACCGTAGCGCCAGTAGAGCAGATTGTGGCGCGATTCCGCGCCGGGCCGGGCGTGATTCGAGATCTCGTAGGCGGGCAGCCCAGCAGCAGCACACAACTCCTGTGTCACGTCATACAGGGCGCGCCCCGTTTCGTCGTCCGGCACCACCAGCTTACCCCGCTCGGCAAGGCCCTGGAACGGCGTGCCCGGCTCGATGGTCAGTTGATAGAGGGACAGGTGCTCGCCGGCCCGATCCAGCGCCTCGGCGAGTTCGTCGCGCCACAGGGCGGGCGTCTGGTCCGGTCGGGCATAGATCAGGTCGAACGAGGTGCGGTCGAACGTCGCCTGCGCAACACGGATCGCGTCCAGGGCCTGTCTCACGTCGTGGAGCCGGCCGAGCGTCCTCAGGGCGGCGTCGTTCAAGGCCTGCACGCCGAGTGACACGCGGTTGACCCCGGCCGCGCGATAACCGCGGAAACGGGCCGCCTCAACACTCGACGGATTAGCCTCCAGGGTGATCTCTGCGTCCGGTGCCACGGACCAGCGCGCCGCAACGGCGTCGAGCAGGCCGGCGACCGTGGCGGGCTGCATCAGCGACGGGGTGCCGCCCCCGAGGAAGATGCTGGTGACCGTCCGGCCTGGCGTCCGGGCCGCGGCATGGTCGATCTCGTGCCGAAAGGCATCGCGGAAGCGCGCTTCATCCACGCCGGCGTGGCGAACGTGGCTGTTGAAGTCGCAATACGGGCATTTCGCGGCGCAGAAGGGCCAGTGCAGGTAGATGCCGAAACCCGCATCGCGGGTCGGGTGGTCCGGGCCGGTCGCTTGCATGATGGCGTGGATGTGAGCGGTGCGGCCCGGTTTGGCAATCAGGCGCCGGGTACGAGGCAGGCCCGGCTGAGATCGACGAAGGCCCGGGCGCGGTGCGAGAGCCCCAGCCCCCGCTGCCAGTCGACCCCGTGCTTCTCCTCTGCTGTCATCTCGCCGAAGGTGCGGTCATGGCCGTCCGGTCGAAAGATCGGGTCGTAGCCGAAACCCGCCGTGCCCCGAGCCTCGACGAGCTCGCCGAAGACGCGGCCCTCGAACAGCTCGGTGTGACCGTCCGGCCAAGCGAGCACCAGCGCCGAGACGAAATGCGCCCGGCGATCCTGGACACCGCGCCGATCCAGCTCGGCGAAGATGCGCGCCATGGCGCCGGCGAAATCCTTGGTGGGACCGGCCCAACGCGCGGAGAAAATGCCCGGCGCGCCATCGAGGCCATCGACGCACAGGCCGGAATCATCCGCGAAGGCGGGCAGGCCCGTCGCTTCGGTGGCGGCCCTGGCCTTGATCGCGGCGTTTTCGGAAAACATCGTGCCGGTCTCGTCCGGCTCCGGCAGGCCGAGTTCGCCGGCCGACACCGCTTGGATCCCGAAGGGCGCCAGCAACGTGCGCATCTCCGCGAGCTTGCCGGCATTGTGGGTGGCGATGACCACTTTGCCCGTGAGGCGCCGGCTCACGCCACCGCCTCCATCTGGAGGGCGACCAGTCGGTCGGTGCCGGCACGGGCGAGCCGTAGAAGGTCCAGGAGTTGCTCCTGCGAGAACGGCTCCATCTCGGCGGTCCCCTGCACCTCGACGATGCCGCCCCGGCCGGTGAGCACGAAATTGGCGTCGGTCTCTGCGGCCGAATCCTCCGCGTAGTCGAGATCGAGTACCGGTGTGCCCTTGTAGAGGCCGCAGGAAACGGCCGCGACGTGGTCGCGCAGCGGATCGACCGAGATGATCGAGCGCGCCCGCATCCAGCTGAAGCAATCGTGCAGGGCCACCCAGGCGCCCGTGATGGCAGCCGTCCGCGTGCCGCCATCGGCCTGGATCACGTCGCAATCCACCGTCACCTGCCGCTCGCCGAGGGCCGGAAGGTTGGTCACGGCCCGGAGCGACCGGCCGATCAGCCGCTGGATCTCCTGGGTCCGCCCCGAGGGCTTGCCGGAACCGATCTCGCGGCGGGTGCGTTCGTGCGTCGCACGGGGCAGCATGGCGTATTCGGCCGTGACCCAGCCCTTGCCCGAGCCACGCAGCCAAGGGGGCCCGCGCTCCTCCAGCGAGGCGGTGCAAAGCACCCGGGTGTTGCCGAAGCTGACGAGGCACGAGCCCTCGGCGTAGCGCGAGACCGCCCGCTCAAGGCTCACGGGCCGCAGCTCATCGGCGGCGCGTTTGGAAGGCCGCATTGCGGGCCCCTTCTATGAGGAAAGTCGAGGGCCGGGCTCTTAGGCCGCCAACTTGGCGCGGGCAAGCGGCGCAGCTGAAACGCAGGGACGGATTGATCCGGACCGAGCGGTTGGACATGATCGGACGTCAGGACCAGAGCGTGACAGACCCGAACCCGCGATTTTCCGACGGACCATCGATGCACGCGCTTGCCGCGCTCAACGAGCGCGCCCGGGAAATTTTCCGGCAGATCGTCGAAAGCTATCTGACCACGGGCGAGCCCGTAGGGTCGCGCAACCTCGCGCGGATCCTGCCGATGGCGCTCTCGCCGGCCTCGATCCGCAACGTGATGGCCGATCTGGAGCATTCCGGCCTGATCTTCGCGCCGCACACCTCCGCGGGCCGGCTCCCGACCGAGCTGGGCCTGCGGTTCTTCGTCGATGCCATGCTGGAACTCGGCGACGTCAGCCAGGACGAGCAGGCCCGGATCGAGGCGCAGATGCGGGCGGCCGCGTCGGGCCACACCTTCGATTCAGCCCTGACCGAGGCCTCGACCATGTTGTCCGGGGTTTCACGCGGCGCCGGGGTCGTGCTGACCACCAAGGCGAACGTGAACCTGAAGCACATCGAGTTCGTGCGCCTGGACCCGGCTCGGGCACTGGTCGTGCTGGTCTCGGACGACGGCTCCGTCGAGAATCGCCTCGTGGACCTGCCCCAAGGCCTGCCGGCCGGTGCGCTTCAGGAAGCCACGAACTTCCTGAACGCCCGTCTCCAGGGCCGAACCCTCGGGACCCTCAGGGCGGAGATCGAGGCCAGCCGCCAGGCGATGAAGCGGGAACTCGACGCCCTGACCGAGCGCCTCGTCGATGCCGGCCTCGCGACGCCGGTCGGCCCATCCGAGGCGCGTCAGCTGATCGTGCGCGGGCAGGCCAACCTGCTCGACGATCTCAGGGCCGTCGAGGATCTGGAGCGCATCCGCCTGCTGTTCAACGATCTGGAAAGCCAGAAGGACGTCATCGATCTCCTCGCCCGGGCCGAGGGTGGCGACGGCGTGCGCATCTTCATCGGGTCCGAGAACAAGCTGTTCTCGCTCTCCGGCTCTTCGCTGATCGCCGCGCCGTTCCGGGACGGAGCCCAGAAGATCGTCGGCGTCGTCGGGGTCATCGGCCCGACGCGGCTGAACTATGCCCGCATCGTACCGATGGTCGACTACACGGCCCGGGTCGTTTCAAAACTTCTGGATGGGGGGCGGTAACGCGGCCGTCGCTGCGCTCGGCGCTTTGCATCACATCCGGTTGAGTATCACCAACGGCAACCGGTAACTCCCGGCGCTCATCGTTTCCACTCTGGCTGTGTGGGAAGAGGACTGGCGAAATGGAGCGTAGCTCTCCACGCGCCCTTCGCTTTTCCAGACTAGGGCGGAAGGCCGACCATCCCCCGTCTGCCCGGTGAAAACCGGCCGCATGCGGCCTTCGCGGGAGGTTTGGTCAAGCTCACGCTGGATTTTACCTAGCTCGACGGTCATGGCGAGTCGGCCACGCCAGCGCCACGGTCGCCGCTAGAGCTCTGACAGGCCGTAGGCTATCCCTTCAACCCGTTGTTGGCAGCTATCGTCCCGCGTGTAAGACGGATCGTTCGGGCAGCACCCGGGCGCTCGTCTTGGTGGTGACGTTCGCGGAGAGAGATCGACATGCCGGATCTCGGCACCTACTTGGCCTTCGGAATGATCTCGCTGGGCATGGCCGTCACGCCGGGACCGAACATGGTCTATCTGATCTCCCGCTCGATCGCGCAGGGGCGGACAGCCGGCCTGATCTCACTTGGGGGCATCCTCGCGGGCCATATTGTCTACATGGCCTGTGCGGCCTTGGGCCTCACGGCCCTTCTGATCGCAATTCCCTTCGCGTACGATGCCGTGCGCCTCGCCGGCGCCCTCTATCTCCTGTGCCTCGCGTGGCAGGCGATCCGGCCGGACGGGCGATCCCCGTTCGAAGTCCACGATTTACCGAAGGACAGCCCACGCAAGCTTTTCGTGATGGGCCTCCTGACCAACCTGCTCAATCCGAAGATCGCGGTTCTGTACCTGTCGCTCCTGCCGCAATTCATCGATCCGGCGAACGGGAGCGTGCTTGCGCAGGCGCTGATTTTCTGTGGCACGCAGCTCGCCGTCAGCGTGGGGATGAATGCCGTCTACGTCGTCTCGGCCGGGACGATCGCGGTCTTCTTCATCCAGCGCCCGCTCTGGAGCGTTGTCCAACGCTGGTTGATGGGGACGGTGCTGGCGGCGCTCGCGGTCCGCATGGCGACCGAAGCCCATCGCTGATCGCGATGGGCCGGGTTGGCGTCACCTCGGCCGGACCGCCACAAGGCGGACGCCGCACGCTAAGGAATGGTCGTGCGGCGTCCGGTAAGGGCCAATCAGCCGGGGATCACATCCACGATCTCGTGCGTGTCGGGGTCGACGATGACGATGTCGTCACGCACCAGGACGAAATCGTAGCCCTCATATTCCGGCACGATCGAGATGATCGCCGGAGGCAGCCGGTGCAGGGAGACCGAGCGCGGGATCGCCGTGCCGACCGCCAGGCCGAACGCCACGTCCCGGAGTGGCGAGACGCCCAGGCGGGTGATCGACGAGCGGAACTCCGTGCGCTGCCGGGTGTCGAGCCGGCCCACCGCGCCGCGGACCGAGGCGCCTTCACGGGCTCCGCCGCGGGCGCCGCGCTCACCCGCAGGACCACGCTCACCGGCAGGACCACGCCCGCCCTGGTTGGGCCCGGCCGCATCACGATTGCCGCGTTCGCCACCTGGACCGGGCTCCCGCGCGCCACGCTCACCGGGACCGGGATTCGCGCCCGACGCACCGCGCTCGGCTGGTCCACCCCGCTCGTTGGCGCCCCCGGCGCGGCCGGGCCCTTCGGCACCGCGCCCTCCAGGTCCCCCCGGTTCCGCACCACGTGCGCCACCCTCTGCTGCAGGCCCGCGCATGGCACCGCCTTCCGCGCCGCCAGCACCGCCACGCATGCCGCCGCCCGCTCCGCCGGGACCGGCACCGCCGCCGGGACCAGCTCCGGCGGCGCCGGGCGCACCACCGGCTCCACCAGGCCCGGCGCCCCCTGCCCCACCGCCGCCCGGTCCGCCCTGCGCGAATGCAGTTGCCGCTCCCGCGACCACGATGGCAGCCGCCACCGTGTCTCTCAGAATCCGCTTCATGGCCTCTCCTCCTGCCGCCGTCGGAGCGCCATCGGCGTCCGTGCCGGGCCGCAACGGCCCCCCGGGGCAAACCGTTCCGGACGCGTCGGCCGCGGCAGCGACGCACCTGACAGGCGCCGGCAGCATCCCGAGGAAAGACTCATCACGGACTTGCGATCGCGGTCACCGCCTGTAACGTCGGATCGTATGAAGAAGAGGCCGGCCATCGCCGTCCCGATAAGTGATTGACGGAGACGCCATGTCCGCCTTGCGAAACGATACGATCGGTATCGCACCGGGCAGCCACGACGACGCTGCGGATCGGAAGCGGCGCATCTGGGCAATCGTCGGCTCGTCCTCGGGCAATCTCGTCGAATGGTACGACTTCTACTGCTACGCGTTCTTCGCCCTCTATTTCGCGCCGGCCTTCTTCCCGAAGGGCGATTCCACCAGCCAATTGCTCCAGACCGCCGGTATCTTCGCGGTCGGCTTCTTCATGCGTCCGGTCGGCGGCTGGCTGTTCGGACGCATCGCTGATCGGGTCGGGCGGCGGACCTCAATGGTCATCTCCGTCCTGATGATGTGCTTCGGCTCGCTGCTGATCGGCATCCTGCCGACCTACGAGCATGTCGGCACCCTGGCGCCCGTGCTGCTGCTGCTCGCCCGCATGCTTCAGGGGCTGTCGGTCGGCGGCGAGTACGGCACTTCCGCGACCTATATGAGCGAGGTGGCGATCAAGGGGAAACGGGGCTTCTTCGCCTCGTTCCAGTACGTCACGCTGATCGGCGGCCAGCTCCTCGCCTCGCTGGTCCTCGTGCTGCTCCAGACGGTGATGACCGCGCCTGAGCTGACGGCCTGGGGCTGGCGCATCCCATTCTTCATCGGCGCCGGACTGGCCGTCGTGGCGCTCTATCTCCGGCGCTCGCTCGCCGAAACCAAGGGCAGCGGCGACAAGGAAACGGCCGGCACCTTCACCGAGCTGGCGAAGCACTGGCGTGCGTTCCTCGTGGTCGTCGCCTACACCGCCGGCGGCAGCCTGAGCTTCTATACGTTCACGACTTACATGCAGAAGTACCTCGTCAACACGGCCGGAATGCCGAAGACTTCGGCCTCGCAGGTGATGACCGTGGTGCTGTTCGTCTACATGGCGATTCAGCCGATCTTCGGGGCCCTGTCCGACAGGATCGGCCGCAAGGCCAACATGTTGCTCTATAGCGGCCTCGGCACACTCATGGTCGTGCCGCTGATGACCGCGCTCGGCACCAACAAGGATCCCTACCTTGCCTTCGCGCTGATCACGCTGGGGCTCGCCGTGGTGTCGTTCTACACGGGCATCAGCGGCATCGTGAAGGCGGAGCTGTTCCCGACCAACGTGCGGGCGCTCGGCGTCGGCCTGTCCTACGCGGTGGCCAACGCCACGTTCGGCGGCACCGCCGAGTTCGTCGCCCTGTGGTTCAAGGACAACGGCATGGAGAGCACGTTCTTCTGGTACGTGACCGTGCTGATGGCGATCGCCTTCGTGGCGTCGCTGATCATGCCCAACCCGAAGGTCCACGGCTATCTCGACGGTAACGGCACCGTCGAGGAGGCGCTCGGCAAGAAGTCGCGCTTCGCCCACGCCTGAGCGCAGCCAGACGGTTCGGGCGGCCAGAAAGGCCGTCCTTAACCGGCCGCTTACCTTGCCCCGGTGAGGATACCCCCGTCATCCGACGAGGGATTGCATGACCGACATGACCGACACCGTGGGCGTCGCGGGCGACCGAATTCGCTCCATCATCGAGCGCGTCGAACGGCTTGAGGAAGAGATCAAGGATCTTATGGAAGCCAAGAAAGAGGTCTTCGCCGAGGCCAAGGGCGAGGGCCTCGACGTCAAGATCCTCAAGGAGATCCTGAAGATCCGCAAGCAGGACAAGGACGAGCGCGACGAGCACGAGACGCTGCTCGACGTGTACCTCCGGGCGATGGATGCTCCCGCCCCGGCCCCGATGGCAGCCGCTGCCTGAACGTTCTCGACCGTACCGATCGTCAGGGGGGGCGGCGCCAAACGCGCCGCCCCGTCAGCCCACGGGATGAGCGGCGAGGTAAGCCGCGATGTTACGGCTAACGCGGTCGAGCGGAGCTTCCGCCGGATCCGGCAGCGCAAAGGTCGAACCGGTGATCGTCTCGTAGGCGCGGATATAGATTGCCGCGGTCTCGAGGATGACGTCCGCCGGGATCTCGGGAATCGAATCCCGGTACGGGTCGCAGCGGGCCACGACCCAGTTGCGCACGAAGTCCTTGTCGAAGCTCTCGGGTGCCGCCCCGCTGGCAAAACGCTCAGGAAAGCTCTGCGCGAACCAGTAGCGGCTGCTGTCCGGGGTGTGGATCTCGTCCGCCAGAACGATGCGGCCGTCCCCGTCGGTTCCGAACTCGTATTTGGTGTCCGCCAGGATCAGCCCGCGCTCGGCCGCCACGACCTGCCCGCGGGCGAACAGGGCCAGCGCCGCCTCCGAGACAACCCGCCATTGCTGTTCGGTCAACAGGCCGCGGCCCAGGATCTCGGCCTCGGTCAGGGGCTCGTCGTGGCCGCCATCGAAGGCTTTGGTGGTCGGCGTGATGATCGGAACCGGCAGGCGCTCGTTCGGGCGCATTCCGTCGGGGAAGCGATGTCCGTAAATGTCCCGCTCGCCGGCCCGATAGCGCGTGAGGACGGAGGTCGAGGTCGTCCCGGCAAGATAGCCGCGGACCACCACCTCCACGGGCAGGATCTCCAGACGCTGTCCGACCACGACGTTGGGGTCGGGGTAGGCCAGAACGTGGTTGGGGCAGATGTCACCCGTCCGTTCGAACCAGAAGCGGGCGGTCTGGGTCAGGACCTGTCCCTTGAACGGGATCGCGGCGAGCGCCCGGTCGAACGCGCTGATCCGGTCGGTGGTGATCAGGATGCGCCGGCCGTCTGGGAGATCATAATTGTCCCGGACTTTGCCGCGATAGTGATTCGGTAGATCGGGCAACGTCGCCTCGGCCAGAACCTGATGCGCGTGCGGGGCGAGATCGGCCGTGTTCATCCGAGCGTTCCGTCAGGCAGGGCGGCGATGATGCCGCGCCGCCTGTGTGCGCGGACGGGTCGGAGATTTCCAGCCCCTTCTCGGCCTGGGAGATCCTCTCACCGGACGTCGATGCCGCGCTCCGGCAGCGCACAGACTCCGAAACGAGATAAAACTGCCCGCCAACGTGATGCCGTTCGGGCAAATAGAAGCGTCAATTCGATACAAATATTCCCGGTGGGACTTATCTTCCTGCGTCAGGCCGGTTCATTGGTGTCGTCAGGGTACCGGGATACTGCGCATCCGTCAGGCATTTGCATGCGTGCGGTATCTGCCCGAGGGTGATTGAGGCGAGATGAACGGAACGAACGACCACGCCACTCGGCATCCGCTGCTGCGCAGGATCGACAGCATCGCGCTGTTCGAACTCTCTTCCGAGGAGCGCGCCGCACTCGAAACTCTGCCGATGCAGGTTGCCCGGATCGAAGCCGCCCAGGACATCGTGCGCGAGGGGGATCGGCCGAGCCGCAGCTTCACGCTGCTCTCGGGCATCGCCAGTACCTATAAGACGACCCAGTCCGGCAAACGGCAGGTCATGAGCTACCACGTCCCCGGCGATGTGCCCGATCTTCAGAGCCTCCACCTGCAAACCCTGGACATCAGCATCGCGGCGATCAGCCCCTGCCGTGTCGGATTTGTGCAGCACGAGGCCATGCGGACGCTCTTCCGCGCGCATCCGCGCCTTGGCGAACTGTTCTGGCGGGTGACGCTGATCGACGCCGCTTTTGTGCGCGAATGGATGCTGAACACGGGTCGTCGGAACGCCTATGCCCGGATGGCTCACCTCTTCTGCGAGCTGGTCACGCGCCTCGGCGCGGTGGGCCTTGCTCCGGAGCTGAGCTGCGACTGGCCCATGACCCAGCCGGAACTGGCCGACGCCCTGGGAATCACGCCGGTTCACGTCAGTCGCACGATCCGGGATCTGAAGGCTGCGGGATTGGTATCGCTGCGCAGCCGGCGGCTGACCGTCCACGACTGGGAAGGGTTGGTGACCGCCGCGGAATTCGACCCGACTTATCTGCATGTGCGCAGATAGAAGCGGACGCTAATCCAACGCTCGCGTCCTTCGACACCCTTCAGT
Organism: Methylobacterium sp. E-005; assembly: GCF_022829725.1. GTDB lineage: Bacteria > Pseudomonadota > Alphaproteobacteria > Rhizobiales > Beijerinckiaceae > Methylobacterium. The sequence goes on from NZ_JAKSYG010000045.1 coordinate 86,062, forward strand.
CTTGCACGTCTGCAGCCGATCAAGGACGCACAAGCTTGAGTGCGCGACATCCGGCCCCGCCTGCACGGAAAGCCCGCAAGCCACGCAATCGCCCGCTCGAACAATCAAAGGTGTTTGGCATCGTCGCTCTCGATCTCAGCGAGAGGATGGTGCCCAGGGGCGGAATCGAACCACCGACACTGCGATTTTCAGTCGCATGCTCTACCAACTGAGCTACCTGGGCGTCGTCCGCTGCCGTGCCGGCCTCGGACGCCGCGGGGTATAGTCAGTGCCTTGCGTCCTGTCCAGCCTCGGCGTGACACCGACGTGACGGAAACGCCGGAAAAAGTTCACCGCTCCGGATCTGGCTCCGGAGGCGGTTCGTCGGAATCGATCTCTTCGGGGATGGCGTAGCGCTCGTTCAGCCACCGGCCGAGGTCGACGTCGGCGCAGCGCTGCGAGCAGAACGGACGGAACTCCGGCGCGGACGGGCGCCGGCAGATCGGACAGGCTTCGCGGCGTTCCCGGCTCATGCGAGGCCGCCCCAGCCGGCGCGGATGGGATAGCCCTCACCGTCCAGCAGGCTCATGGTCTCGTAGAGCGGCAAGCCGACCACGGAACTGTAGGATCCGACGAGCTTGACCACGAAGGCGCCCGCCAGACCCTGGATCGCGTAACCGCCCGCCTTCCCGCGCCATTCGCCCGATGCGACATAGCCCTGGATGTCCCGACCGGAGAGGCGCTTGAATCGCACCCGCGTCTCGACGATCCGCTCGCGCCGTCCGCGCGGCGAGAGCAGACAGACCGCCGTGTAGACGCGGTGCTGGCGCCCTGAGAGCAGGCGCAGGCAGTCCGCCGCCTCGTCGGGAATCTCGGCCTTCGGCAGCACGCGCCGTCCGACAGCCACGACCGTATCGGCCGAGAGGAGCCAAGTCGGCGCGGTCTTGTCGCAGAGATGCAGGGCGGCCTCCGCGGTGGCGAGCTTGGTCCGCGCCAACCGGCGTGCGAGGTCGCGCGGCGGTTCAACCTTCCGCGGCGTCTCGTCGATCTCAGCCGGCAGAAGGGCATCCGGCTCGATACCCATCTGCTGCAGCAGCGCGAGCCGGCGCGGCGAGGCTGAGGCAAGCACGAGTCGGGCCGTCGGTCGCTGCGCCGTGCCGATCGCGTCTGGTATGGCGTCCATGATGTTCCGTTCGCACGATCGGCTGAGCGCGGCGCTGGCCCGTCGCGGCCCCCGTCCCGCCGACCCGGCCTCAATCCGCCTGCCTGATAAGGGATGGGTGTTGGCTTGTGAACCGGAGCGAGGGTCTCGTGCCCCCGGCGTCAGGCCGCGCTCCGTTGAAGGGGCTCAATGGACGAGGCGGTGCCGCCGATCCCAACGCAATATCCCAAGCACCGCGACCAGGACGACCGTGGCATCGACGAAGACCTCGGCAAGATCTCGGACGGAAAGGTAACCGCGCGTTAACCACAAACCCAGACAATCAGACGCATCGGGATGGAGTTGTCGCTGATGCTGAACGCCGATCCACTGCTGCGGCGCCCGCGGCTGCTGAACAAGGCGCTGGTGGCCCGGGCCTTCGAAGGTTTCCGGCCGAAGGCCGATTCCCCCGATAAAATGTGGCGGATGCTCACGGACCAGTACGTGGTCGATCTCGATGCCGTCGCGGCCCTGCTCCCCGCCAGGGAGCCCGAAACACACTGGCTCCCGGCACGCGACTGATCCCAGCCGGTGCAGCACGAAGCTTCACAACTGGCATGAGACGTGCCTCGGCAGCTCAACATCTTTGAGGAAGCACCCAGGCAACGACAACGCGGCGGCTCGCACGCCAGAGCACCCCGCGGACCTTTCGATCACTCGAAACCGAGGTCCGTCATGTCTGAACTGCTTTCCGTTGCCCTGGTCTGCGCTGGCACATTGCTGGCTCAGGAGTGCTCCCGCGACACCGCCCTCGATGTCATCATTGCGCCTGCGCACACCCCGATGGAATGCCTGATGCACGCGCAGACCATGGCGGCACAGGCTGGTTTGCCCGGAGGCAGCGACCGATACCTGAAGATTGCCTGCGAGCACCGCCGCACCGAGGTCGAACAGGCCGTCCGCCGGGCATCCTGAGGGTGTTGGCCGACGTAGATATCGACGCAACAGACCGAGTATCGGCCGACCGCATGATAGGGATCAACGCCGCAGCCGCGGCCGTTTCCTGCCGCCCGGATGATGCACCAAAGTCACGTCGGTAGTCTTCTTCTGGCATTTCGTCCTTTGGACAGTTGCCGGCCCTCGGAGGCGGGACCATCCTAACCGGCCACGCTGATGCAATTCCAATCCGGCATCCGCCTCCATTGCCGCCCCGATGGCCCGCGTGCCGGGCAGGGCTCCGCGAGTGCCCGCCCCATGCTGTACGACGCGTTCGACCTGCAGACCGACATCGCCGCCCAGACGCGGGCCTGGGGGCGGATGCTCAACGAGGTGTGGTCGCCCTGGGTCGGGCTCGGCGAGCCGTTCACCTGGATGTCGGCCGGTGCCCGGATGATGATGCGCACCGGCCTGACCTTCGCGCGACCGCCCTTCGGCATCGATGCCGTCGATGTCGGCAACAGAAGCGTGCCGGTGGCCGAGGAACCGGTCGTGGTCACCCCGTTCGCCACGCTGCTGCATTTCAAGAAGGATATTCACACCGAGCAGCCGAAGGTGCTGATGGTCGCGCCGATGTCCGGCCATTTCGCAACGCTGCTGCGGGCGACCGTGCGCACCATGCTGCCGGACCACGACGTCTACATCACCGACTGGCACAACGCCCGCGACATTCCGGTATCGGAGGGGCGCTTCGGCTTCGACGATTACGTCGGCCACCTCGTGCACTTCCTGCAGACGATCGGCGAAGGCGCCCATATGGTGGCGGTCTGCCAACCTGCGGTACAGGCGCTGGTGGCCGCCGCCGCGATGGCGCAGGCCAAGGACGCCGCGGCGCCGCGCAGCATGACCCTGATGGCCGGCCCGGTCGATTGCCGGATCAACCCGACCGGCGTCAACGAACTCGCCAACTCGAAGCCGATCACGTGGTTTGAGGAAAACCTCATCGCGACGGTCCCGACCCGCCACAAGGGGGCGGGCCGCAAGGTCTACCCGGGCTTCATGCAGGTCACCGCGTTCATGTCGATGAATGCCAAGCGGCATGTGCAGGGCCATGCCGACCTGTTCTGGCACATGGCCAACGGCGAGGACGCCAAGGCCGCGGCGATCGAGACCTTCTACGATGAGTATTTCGCTGTCCTCGACCTCGCGGCCGAGTTCTACATCGAGACCGTCAAGACCGTCTTCCAGGACCACGCTCTGGCCCAGAACGCGGTGACGTATCGCGGCGAGCCGATCGATTTGCGGTCCATCCGACGGACGGCTCTGATGACCGTCGAGGGCGAGCGGGACGATATCTGCGCCGTGGGCCAGACCATGGCGGCCCACGACCTCTGCACCGGCCTCGCGCCGTATATGCGGACGCATCATCTCCAGCCGGGCGTGGGTCATTACGGCGTCTTCGCCGGACGCCGCTGGGAAACGCAGATCTATCCGCAGGTGCGAAACTTCATCCAAGCGCATAACTAGGCCGTTCGTCGCGCCGATTTGACCCGCCGACCGCCGCGGCCCACCATGATAGCGTTGGACGATCGGCTTCGGATTCACATCCGTCGCCAGGGGCGCGAGGCGGAACGATCGGCGTGATCGGCAAAAACGGCTTCGAAGACGAGAACGGCAACGGCGGCGCGAGATCGGAGCGTGCACCGGCATCCGCGCGGCTCGACCGACTCGTCGCGCAAGCGCGCTGGGCTGCGCTCTGGGAAGAGACTTGGCCGGTCCTCTGGCGCGGTCTCGCGGTCGTGCTGCTCTTCCTGATCGTGTCGTGGTCCGGCCTCTGGCTCGACCTGTCCCCACTCTGGCGCCGGATCGGCTTGGTGATCCTGGCCACCCTGCTGGTCGTCGCGCTGCTGCCCCTCACCCGGCTCAGGTGGATCGAACGGCGTTCAGCCTTGAGCCGGCTCGACCAAGAGGCCGCGACGCGCGATCCGGCGCTCCGCCACGGGCCGGCGTCAGCCGCGCAGGACACCTTGGCGGTCGGCGCCACCGATGCGGGCAGCCGGGCGCTGTGGGATCTTCATCAGCGTCGTTCAGCGCGAGCCGTCGCGGCTCTCCGGGTCGGGCGACCGCGGCCCGGCATGGTGCGGCACGATCCCTTCGCGCTGCGCGCCGGGCTGATCGTCGCGGCAGCCGCAAGCCTCTTCGCTGCGGGACCGGAATGGCGCGAGCGGATCGGGTCGGCCTTCGACTGGCATGAGCCGGCGATGCCCAGCCCGAATTTCCGCGTCGACGGCTGGATCGACCCGCCGCTCTACACCCGGCTGCCGCCGCTCCTGATCGCCATGGATGGCAGCGAGCAGCACCTGCGGGCACCGATCAACGCGCAACTCATCGTGCGCATCGCCGGTCAGGGCAAGGCCGCGGCCAACACCACGCTCACGGCCAATGCCGGCCTCGTTCCCGTGCCGGGCCAGGAGCCACGCCCGGACCTGCGTGAGGAGCGCTATCGGATCACCGGCAACGCGGAACTGACGATCGTGACCCCGGCCGGCCGGCAGCGTCTGACCGTGGATGCGATCCCCGACCGGCCGCCGGAGGTGACCGCGATCGGCGGCCCCGAGGTGAACGGGCGCGGGACCTTCAACCTCACCTACCGTGCCAAGGATGATTACGGGATCAGCTCGGCCGAGGCGGTGATCGCGCCGGTCAAACCGGGCCGGTCGCTCGTTCCGCTCCCGCATATCGGCCTCGCGCTGCCGGGCGACGCAACCGGCGATACCGACACCAAGACGCTCGTCGATCTCACCGACAATCCCTGGTCGGGCGCCCGCGTGCGCTATCAGATCGTCGTGAAGGATGAGGCCGGGCAGGAAGGCCGGACGCCCGAAAGCGAGATCACGCTGCCGGCGCGGCCATTCCGCGACCCTCTGGCCCGCGCCCTCGCGGAGGAGCGCCGGCGCCTCGTCACCGCCCCCGACACGGATCGCCCCTGGGTACAGTCCGCCCTGGACGCGTTGATTGTCGCCCCCGACCTGTTCACGCCGCAACCCGCGGTGTTTCTCGGACTGCGGACCGCCACGGAGCGCCTGCGCCGGGCGCGATCGGATGCCGACCTCGTGGCTGTCGCCGACCTGCTTTGGGAGATGGCGCTGAAGATCGAGGACGGCGACCTTTCGGACGCCGAGAAGCAGCTGCGTCAGGCGCAGGATCGGCTGAAGGAGGCCATCGAACGCAACGCGCCCGACGACGAGATCAAGCGCCTGACCCAGGATCTGAAGCAGGCGCTCAACAAGTTCCTGTCCGAGATGGCGCAGAAGCAGGGGCGCGATCCCAACAAATCCGGCGAGCGCCAGCAGAAAAACCAGCAATCGAAGACCGTCACGCCCGAGGATCTCGACAAGATGATCCAGGACATGGCCGACGCGATGAAGCGGGGTGACACCGCGGAGGCGCAGCGCCTCATGGAGCAGCTGCGCAACATCCTGGAGAACCTCCAGACCGCCGAGCGCGGCAGCCGTTCGGATCAAGCCTCCCGCGAAATGCAGAAGCAGATGCGCGACCTCGATGCGATGACGCGTGAGCAGCAGGGCCTCCGCGATCAGACCTTCAAGGATCAGCAGGAGCAGCGCGATGGTCAACGCCAGCCCAATCGCGGGCAGCCGCAACAGGGCCAGCGCGGCCAACAGGGGCAGAAGCAGCAGGGCCAGCAGGGCCAGGGTCAGCAGGGCCAGGGACAGCAAGGTGACGTCGGCGAGCGCCAGCAGGCGCTGCGGCAGAAACTGGAAGAGCTGCAGCAGCGTATGAAAGAGAACGGCATGCGCGGCGAGCAGGGCCTGTCCGATGCCGAGAATGCCATGCGGGATGCCGAGAACGCCCTGAAGGACGGCGATTCCGGCGAAGCGGTCGACGCTCAGGGCCGTGCCCTCGACGGCCTGAAGAAGGGCGCCGAGGGCATGGCGCAGCAGATGCAGGAGATGGCCGAAGGTCAGGGCGAGGGCCAGCAGGAAGGCGGGCAGCAGCCGGGTCAGCAGGGCCAAGCCGGCGCGAGGGACGATGATCCGCTCGGTCGGCCGACCCGCGGCCGTGATATGAGCGACGGACGCGTCCGCGTCCCGACCGCCGACGAATCGGCCGTCCAGCGTGCCCGGCGCATCATGGAGGAGTTGCGCCGCAAGCTCGGCGATCCGACGCGGCCCCGCGAGGAACTCGATTATTTCGAGCGCCTGCTCCGTCGCAACTGAACCCCTTCCCGCTTCGCGACGGGAACCGCTCTCGGTTCCCGTCAGGTCCGGATCGTCGTCACCATGTCGTCCAACACCCTCGTCCTTCTCGCCTGCCTGGCCGTCGCCTTCGTGCTGTTCTTCGGGCTGGCCAACATGATGCGCGGCGGCAGCGCCAACCTCTCGCAGAAATTGATGCGTCTGCGCGTCCTGCTTCAGTTCGTGGCCATCGTGATCATCATGGGCGTGGTCTGGTGGCGCTCAGCCTGCTGACCGGAACGCCGGTGTGACCGGGCTGCCGCACCCGCAGCCTTTCGCGGGTGGGAGGGATGAAAAGCCGGCCTGAGCTCAGCGGCACCGTGCTACGCTCGGTAGTATCGAACCGCCAAGTCGCTTCGGCCGAGTGTCTATGACCGCCCCTATCCGCGCCTGTCTCATAGGTCTGATCCCGTTGGTGGTGATCCAGCCCGTCTCGGCTGCGGATCTGCCGCCCGCCCCGGCTACTTACTACGCACCGCCGGTCCAACCCCTGAGCATCGTCTCCGAAGTGCGCATCGGCGGCTCGGTTCAGGACCCCGGCAGCGCCGAAGGCAAGCTCCCGGGCTTCAGCAAGGCGAACGTCAACGGCGAGATTCTGTTCGCCAAGCCGGCCATCAGCGCCGATCCGTTCTGGCAGGCCTTCGTGCCGCGGCCTACGGTGGGTGGCAGCTACAACACCGGCGGCCGGACCAGCTACGCCTATCTCGGAGCGACTTGGACCCTCGAAGTCTTCCCGGAGACCTTCAATCGCCGCGTCTTCCTCGATGGGTTCTTCGGCGGTGTCGCGCATAACGGCTATACCGGCCCGAAGGCCGACACACCCTACGGCTTCAACACCCTCGGTTGCTCGCCGATGTTCCGCGAAGCTGCCGCGTTGGGCTTCCGTCTGACCGAGCATTGGAGCATCATGGCCACCGTCGAGCACATGTCGAACGCGGGCCTCTGCGCGAACAACCGCGGATTGACCAATTTCGGCGGCAAGATCGGCTACACGTTCTGAGGCGTCCCGCTGCGTGGTCAAGCTCAACAAGATCTACACGCGCACCGGCGATAACGGCACGACTGCGCTGGCGGATGGTCAACGGCGGTCCAAGGCGGACCTCCGGGTCGAGACCTACGGCACCGTCGACGAGACCAATGCCTGCATCGGCCTCGTCCGTCTGCACACGTCGGGGCCGCTCGACGCCATGCTCGCGGCGATCCAGAACGACCTGTTCGACCTCGGCGCCGACCTCGCGACGCCGCCGAGTGCGGATCCCCTCCCCTACGAACCGCTGCGGATCGTCGCGAGCCAGGTGGAACGCCTGGAGCGCGACATCGACGCCCTGAACGCGTCGATCCCACCGCTGAAGTCCTTCGTGTTGCCCGGCGGTTCGGCGGCGGCGGCGGCCCTGCACCTCGCCCGCACCGTGTGCCGCCGCGCCGAGCGGCTGGCAGTGAGCCTCGCTGCGCAGGAGAACGAGATCGTCTCACCCGCGGCGCAACAATATCTGAACCGCCTCTCGGACTTCCTGTTCGTCGCGAGCCGCACCGCCAATCGCGACGGCGCCGATGACGTGCTCTGGGTCCCTGGCGCAAACCGCTGAGCCGCAGAGTCTCTTTTCCAGCCCCCTTCACTCCGCCGCGTTGACAAGGCGGAAATGCGGCCGCTACGGTCCGGCCCGCCCTGCACGCCTCCGCGCCGGCGCCCCTGGGCGCCCGCGGGAACGGCCTGCACGACGACAAGAATCCTCCGGGGAAGGATCGTGACCGCCATGAAGGTGCTGGTGCCCGTCAAGCGGGTTGTGGACTACAACGTCAAGATCCGCGTGAAGGCCGACGGCTCCGGGGTCGAACTCGCCAACGTCAAGATGTCGATGAACCCCTTCGACGAGATCGCCGTCGAGGAGGCGATCCGGCTCAAGGAGAAGGGCAAGGTCACCGAGATCGTGGCTGTCTCGATCGGCCCGCAGCAGGCACAGGAGACGCTGCGCACCGCCCTCGCCATGGGCGCCGACCGGGCGATCCTCGTGAAGACCGACGTCAATTGCGAGCCGCTCGCGGTGGCCAAGCTCCTCAAGGCCGTGGTCGAGAAGGAGAGCCCGCAGCTCGTCATCCTCGGCAAGCAGGCGATCGACGACGATTCGAACCAGACCGGCCAGATGCTCGGCGCGCTGCTCGGCTGGCCGCAGGGCACCTTTGCCTACAAGATCGAAGCCGGTGAAGGCAGCCTCGACGTCACCCGCGAGGTCGATGGCGGCCTGCAGACAGTGGCGCTGAAGCTCCCGGCGATCGTCACGACGGACCTGCGCCTCAACGAGCCGCGCTATGCCAGCCTGCCCAACATCATGAAGGCGAAGAAGAAGCCGCTCGAGGAGCTGGCTCCCGATGCGCTGGGCGTCGACGTGACGCCGAAGCTCAAGGTGGTGAAGACCGTCGAGCCGGCGGGGCGTTCGGCCGGCGTGAAGGTCGGCTCCGCCGCCGAACTGGTTCAGAAGCTCAAGGTCGAGGCCGGCGTCATCTGATCGGCAAGCGAGGCTCCCCGACGCGGGTCGAGCCTCGCATCACCAATTCCGGGGATTCGAAACGACCATGACGACACTCCTCTTCGTTGAGCACGGCAACGGCCAGATCAAGGACGGCACGCTTAAGGCGCTGACCGCAGCCAAGGTTATCGGTGCGCCGATTCATGCCCTCGTGCTGGGTTCAGGATCGAAGGCGGTGGCCGAGGCGGCGGCTAAGCTCGACGGCGTCGAGAAGGTGCTGGTCGCAGAGGATGCCGCTTACGACCACGACCTCGCGGAGCCGGTCGGGGCCTTGATCGCATCGATCGCCGAGCCCTACGACACGATCATCGCCTCAGCCTCGACGACAGGCAAGAACGTGCTTCCGCGCGCCGCCGCCCTTCTCGACGTGGCGCAGGTATCGGACATCATCAAGGTCATTGCGCCCGACACGTTCGAGCGCCCGATCTACGCCGGCAACGCCATCCAGACTGTCCAGACACCGGCCGGGAAACGTGTCATCACCGTGCGCACCGCGGCCTTCAAGGCGGCCGAAGAGGGTGGCGCGGTAGCTCCGGTCGAGCCGGTCTCCGCCTCCGCGCCCGAGGCAGCCGGTTCGACCTTCAAGGGTGAGGAGATCGCCAAGTCCGACCGTCCGGAGCTGGCCTCGGCTCGGATCATCGTCTCGGGCGGCCGCTCGCTCGGATCGTCGGACAAGTTCCACGAGCTGATCGAGCCGCTCGCCGACAGCCTCGGCGCGGCGGTGGGCGCGTCCCGCGCGGCGGTGGATGCGGGCTACGCGCCCAACGACTGGCAGGTCGGCCAGACCGGCAAGGTCGTGGCGCCCGATCTCTACGTGGCGGTGGGCATCTCCGGCGCGATCCAGCATCTCGCCGGCATGAAGGACTCGAAGGTCATCGTCGCCATCAACAAGGACGAGGACGCTCCGATCTTCCAGATCGCCGATTATGGCCTTGTCGGCGATCTGTTTCAGGTCGTTCCGGAGCTGCAATCGGAGATTGGCAAGGCGAAGGGTCAGTAACGGATCGGACTTCGTGCCGGTGATGCGGTGCGGGCATTCTAGCCCCCCGCGTCCCTGCGGGTTCCTTCCGCGTCGGTGATTGGTCTAGAAGGCGGTGACGGCGCGATTGCAGGCCGTCGTCTTGGCGCAGTCCGTCGAGTCCGGCGGCCGTGCATCGGCAACGGCATCAGGGGCACAGGTCGGTCAATGGACATGGAGATCAAGCGGGTCGGCATCATCGGCGCGGGCCAGATGGGCAGCGGCATCGCACAGGTCTGCGCCGCGGCCGGTCTCGATGTCCTGCTGAACGACCGCGATCCGAACCGCCTGGAAAACGGTCTGGGATTGATCGAGAGCAATCTCGGCCGGCTCGTCTCCAAGGGTGCCCTGTCCGACGAGGGCAGCCGTGAGGCCCGGGCGCGCATCAACCCGGCACGCGATTTCGACGCCCTCGGCCCCTGCGACCTCGTTATCGAGGCTGCGACTGAGAACGAGGCCACGAAGCGCGAGATCTTCTCATCGCTGTGCGCGTCCCTCAGGCCGGACGCGCTGGTCGCCACCAACACGTCGTCGATCTCGATCACCCGGCTCGCGGCGGCGACGGACCGGCCGGAGAAGTTCATCGGTATTCACTTCATGAACCCGGTGCCGGTCATGCAGCTGGTCGAGCTGATCCGCGGCATAGCGACCGAGGACACGACCTACGAGGCCGCCAAGGCGTTCATCGCCAAGCTCGGCAAGACCTCGACGATGTCCGAGGATTTCCCGGCCTTCATCGTCAACCGCATCCTGCTGCCGATGATCAACGAGGCGATCTACACGCTGTATGAAGGCGTCGGGTCGGTGGAGTCGATCGACACGGCGATGAAGCTCGGGGCGAACCATCCGATGGGCCCGCTTCAGCTCGCCGACTTCATCGGACTCGATACCTGCCTGTCGGTGATGCAGGTTCTCTACGAAGGACTCGCGGATTCGAAGTACCGCCCCTGCCCGCTGCTGGTGAAGTATGTCGAGGCCGGCTGGCTGGGCCGAAAGGCGAAGCGCGGCTTCTACGATTACCGCGGGCCGACGCCGATCCCGACCCGCTGATCCGGCGAGGAGGGGCGGCAGCACGGCCGCCCCAAGCCCGGTTACTTCGCCGCGCCGCCATTCGCGCCCGGCTGAGCCGGCTGCGGATAGGACGGGTTGCCACCCGGAACGCCCGTGCTGTTGGACGGCGACGCCGCGCCAGATTGACCATTGACGGAGCCCGTCACCTCGCGCCGCGACGCATCCTGGCTCTGGCTGGCGTAATCCTTCGGCGAATTCGCGCCATTCCACGTCAGTAGCCCGACGGTGGCGATCGCCAGGAGGACGAGGCTCGCCACCAGCACCCAGAGAACGGGCTTGCCGCGCTCGCCCTGCCGGCCGTCCTGCGGGTTCAATCTTTCGGCCATCTGCACACATCCTCGTCTGCGGGACGCAACACGCGGAGGCGTGGTCTGCGACACAATCCCGTTACCGGCCGCCAACGCGGGGCCGGCGAAGCCGGTTCCTGCCGCCCCGGCGCTCAGCGGCCGGTGGTCAGCAGGATCTTGCCGAGATGGGCACTCGATTCCATCAGCGCATGCGCCTCCTGGGCCCGCTCCAGCGGGAAGGTCGCGTGCGTGACGGTGCGGATCCGGCCGGCATCGAGTTCGGGCCAGACGTCCCGGCGCAGGCCATCGGCGATCGCGGCCTTGTCGGCCTTCGGGCGGGGGCGGAGCGTCGAGCCGGTAAAGGTCAGGCGGTTACGCATGATCGGGGTGATGTTCAGCCCATCGACCTTGTAGCCGCCCATGAGCGCGATCATCACCAAACGCCCGTCCGGCGCGAGGGATTTGAGATTCCGGGCGAGATAGCTGGCGCCGATCATGTCGAGGATGACATCGACGCCGCGCCCATCGGTGAGGCGTTTCACCTCTTCGGCGAAATCCGCCTGCTTGTAGTCGATCGCGGCGTCGGCTCCGAGGTCCTCGCAGAAACGGCATTTCTCGGCCGAGCCGGCCGTGGCGAAAACCTTCGCGCCGACATGCTTGGCAATCTGGATCGCCGTCGCGCCGATGCCGCTCGATCCGCCATGGACCAGGAAGCTCTCCCCGGCGGTCAGCCGGCCGCGCTGGACCACGTTCGAGTAGACGGTGAAGAACGTCTCCGGCAGGCCACCGGCATCCACCAGCGAGACAGCCTCGGGGCGTGGCAGGCAGTGGCCGGCTTCAGCCACGGCGAATTCGGCATAGCCGCCACTGATCACCAGGGCACAGACCTCATCGCCAACGGCCAAGCCGTTGACGCCTTCGCCGAGGGCAACGACACGGCCCGCAACTTCGAGGCCTGGGATCTCCGTCGCTCCGGGCGGCGGCGGATACAGGCCGGCACGCTGCATCATATCCGGGCGATTCACCCCCGCGGCCACCACCTCGATCAACACCTGACCGGGCCCCGGGCGCGGCAGCGGCACGGACTCGACCGCGATCACCTCCGGGCCGCCCGGACCCGTGAAGCGGATCTGGCGCATGGTCTCTGGCAGGGCAGTGCTGGCCATCACGGCGTCCTCAACGCATGCGTTTTTCGGGCCGTGCCTCATGGACACGGCCCGTCTTGATTGCGGCAATGGCGGCGCTTGGCAAGCGCGGGCCCTGCGCAACCCTACCGGGCTGCGGCCTTGACGGCGGCGGGCAGAACGATCTGGCCCTGGGCGAGGCTCTTCGGCCAGATCGCGATCTGCTTACCATCCTGCCACTGGGCCATCAGCCCGGTGACGAAACCCGTCCCGTACTTGATCGAGTGGGTGAAGGGATCGTCCTTGCCGTAGAACTGCGTGCGCCCGACCGTCCCCTCCCAATCGGTCTTCTCCAGGGCCTCGACGAGCTTGTCGGCCTCCGTGGAGCCGGCCCGCTTCACGGCTTCCGCGGCGTAGTAGACCTGATCGTAGGCCATGTAGCCCGCGTAGGACGGATCGCTGTTGAACCGCTTCTTGAACGCATCGCTGAAGGCGAGCGACTTGCCGGTGATGGCTGCGCCCGGCACCGCGATGCTCTGGAAGATCACGCCCTGCGTCGCGCCGTTGGTGTTCGACCAGAAGGTCGAGGAGGTCGCCTGCGAGTTCATGCCGGTCATGGCCAGCGGGACCTGCTGGTTCTGCCACTGCACGGTCGGCTGCACGCCCACGTGCGAGATGCCGGTGACGATGAGATCCGGCTTGGAGGCCTCGATCTTGTTGTAGATCGGGGTGAAGTCGCCCGTATCCGGCGAGAAGCGAATGTGGTCGACGACCTTCACGCCGATCTCGGGCAGGCATTTCTCGTAGCCGACATCGAGCGGACGGGTCCAGGCTGCGTCCTCACTCATGATCGCAGCGGTCTTCACCTTCATCAGATCGATCAGCATGTCCTTGGTCGAATCGCAGATCGACTGCGCCAGCGCCGCCGAGGTCAGGTAGCCGTGGAACGTGTACTTGTTGCGCGCATAGTCTTTGTGGACGGCGAGACTGATCTCGTTCGAAGCCGCACCGGGTGTGATCATCGGGGTCTTCAGCCGCGCCGCCCAGGGCATGAGCGCCAGCACGACCTCGGAGATGTAGCTCGCGATGACGAGGTTGACCTTGTCCTCCGAGACCGCCCGCTGGAAGGCGCGGACCGCATCCGAGGCTGACGACTTGTCGTC
>NZ_JAKSYG010000046.1 GCF_022829725.1 Methylobacterium sp. E-005
GAGGTACTGGGCGTCGGCCTCAACGCCGAACACCACGCCGTTACCCGGGGTCAGCTGGAAGTTGTAGCCGATCTGGGCGCCGCCGCTGAACCCTTCCTGGTTGTTCTGGCCGAAATAGGCCGTCGTGCCGTTGCCGTACGGCGCCGGGACGGCGAAGCTCGAGGTGTTGTTGCTGCTGACATCGAACGCGTAGCCGGCGTTGATACCGAAATAGGCGCCCGAGCACGTGAACACCGGCACGGGGGTGAACACGGGCGGCGGGGCGGCGCGGCGCGGCAGGTCGGCGGCCGAGGCGGCGCCGGTCAGCAGGGCCGTAGCGGCGCTGGCGAGAAGAAGCTTCTTGATCATCTGGTCCTCTGTCTCCCGTTAGGCGGGATGTGTACCGGCCCACAGAACGACAGGTTGATGCCGCGCGATAGTGCAACGCTGCAACAGCCGAGCTTGATGTTTTCGGACGCCCAATAATCAAGTGCGCTGGGGCACATCCCCCATGAGATTGCTGCTGGGCGGATGAGGACGCGTATCCGGGTGTGCCCACCAACAAGAAGCCCCGCTGCGCTGACGCGCGCGCGGGGCTTTGAGTTCGCTCGTGAACGTTCCCAGGACCAACCAGGAAGCTTCGGGGTCTTTTAAATCCTACCGGACGGCGGCTCGCAAGGCCGCCGATCCCTGCCGGGCGCGGTTAACATTAATTGACGCCTCGCCCCCGCGGGCCGCCCTTGCGCGATGAACCCAGTCTCCCCGGTCTTCGGCGCCTCTCCCGCCGGCCGCCACCCCGCCCCATCCGAGCATTGCGGTGATCATCCGCCGGCCTGAGCGCCGCCGCGGGGTTGTGTTCAGTGATCGCGGCCACCGCCCTGCGCCGGAAATCTGTCCCTGGGCCGATCTGGACTTGGCGGGCCGGAGTTCCACAGCGTCGTGCCGCCGCGATGTCATGATTCCTGGGCTGGTCGGTCCGGCCCCATGCGGTCTGCCGCCGGTCGCAGATCGCGTGCGGGTGGCGGACCGCCTGTGGAGAAGCGGCAGCGGGCCGGCGGAGGCGAATGGACCGCGCGGCGGCAGCGGATCGCGGGCGGGCTTCCGGGTTGCGTTCCGCCTTCACCCCCGGGCCCGGGGAAGAGGAACGGGTGCGCCTCGTGTTGCGTCCAGGGCGCCGGTTCCGCGCCGAGCGCTCAGCCCGGCATCGCGAAAGAACCGGCTTTCGGTCAGGGCTTGTGCGGCGGATCTTCGATCCGCAAGGATTGCCGCGGGACGCGGCGGCACCCTGACGAGGGGCCGGATCGGGCATCGGGGCGAGGATGAGAGATTCGTATCGAGCGGGCGCCGCGGTGAGGCCCCTCCGGACAGGCCTGGTCCTCGCGCTCCTCACCGCCGCATTCCTGGGGCGGCCGCAGGCGGCCGGAGCGGTCGAGGCGGATAGGATCGGCTGGTGGATCTATGCCGGCTCGGTCCGCAGCACGCTCCTGTCGCGCTATCTCGGCCCCGAGGCCCCGACCCCCGCGGACGCCGCGGTCGCCCGAGCGGGCCGACAGTGTGGCCTCACGGCCCGGGTCGACGCGCTCGACACCTTCGCGGCGACGCCCCCCGGCGACGCGCCGGTGGTGTTCGGGCCGTTCCTGAACCGGGCGGCGCTGGCGGCGTCGCTCGCCTGCATCCGGCGCTCGGTGCCGGCGGCCATCATCGTGCAGGCGCGGCCCCCTGCCCCGTGATGGCACGGCGACCCTCGCTTCGGAGAAGCGCACGAACCGGTCGCCCTGCTGTCGATGTTGGCCCTCCTGACGGTCTGGATCGACATCGCCGTCGTGGCCCACGGGGCGCCGCTCGGCTTCGCCTACTCTGTCCTGGCGGCCGTCGCCACCAATCCGCGGGTGTGGCGGCTTCGGTGACCGGCTTGCGCGGGCGGGGCATCCTGTGGTGACCCTGCCGGCATGCTGCCGTCCCGATTCCCCCTCCGAGCCGGCCCCGGGTGCTGCCCAGGCGGCGTGTCACGCGTGACACGCGAGCGGGCGTAGCGCCGGATGTTCGGATTCTCGCTCAGCTCGACCGAGCCTGACAGCATCGCGCACATCATCCAGGTCGCGCTCGCGCCCGCCTTCCTGCTCTCGGCCCTCGCGACGCTGCTCAACGTGTTCTCGACCCGCCTCGGCCGGATCGCCGACAAGGTCGACGCCCTCTCGGCGGAAGCCGCCCGGATCGAGCAGGCGCAGGCGACGGATGCCGAGGCCCGGCGCCTGTCGCGCCGGCTGACCTTCCTGCGGCGGCGCTCCTTCATGCTCGACGTGGCGGTCGCCCTCGCCTCGCTCGGAAGCTGCCTGATCGGCCTGGCTGTGCTGACCCTGTTCGTCGGGGCGCTGCGCGACGGCGCCGCCGCCTCGGTCCTGTTCGCCTGTTTCGGGGCGGCCCTGCTCTGCACGGTCGCGGCGATCGCCGCCTTCATGACCGAGATCCTGATGGCGGGCCGCGGCGTGCGCGACGAGGTCGACCGCCAGCAGGACGTGGTGCCGGAGGGGCGGTGAGGCCGCCCCGCATCCGGCCCGATGTGCGGTTTGATCCCACCCGCGCCGCGGCGGCTCGCGTTTCCCTCGCGTTTCCCTTGCGTCGTCGCGGGAACCCGGCCTTAATCCTGTCGGTGCTTGATGCCGCAGGCCGCACCCGGGGGGTTCGTCATGACCGTTGCGATCCTGGTTGCCCTCCTGGCCGGCGCGCTCTCCCTCGGCGTCCTGTCGGCGGTCTCGTTCCGGCGCCGGGAGGAGATCGAACTCGACGACGGGTGTCTGTCCGACGAGGAGCTCTTCGATCTGGGTGGTCCGGTGATCGACCTGGAGCCGCAGCGCTAGGGCGCTCGGCGTCGAAGGGGAGGCCGGTCCACCGGAGGGCGCTCCCGGCGCGACGCCGCTATCCCTCGGTTTCAGGCGTCTTCGCCCCGGAGGGGGGGGCCTGCCGTCTGGACCAGACGACCCGGCCCGCCGGATCCCGCAGGGCGGCCGAGCCCGATCGGCCGGCGAGCAGGTGCGCGAAACGTGCCTTCGCCTCCGTCACGGCCGCCGCCTCGGACGGCGCGTGAATCTGCTCGTCGTGGATGATGATGCCGCTCGCGCTTTCCCGATGCACGACGCATTGCAGGCGATAGGAGGCCGGCGGTGGGCTCGCGGTCATGGCGCTCTCCGGGCCGGTGACGGGGCCTACGCGGCTCTGTGGGCCCAGATTCGGTAGGCCGAGGATTCGCCGTTCCCGCGCGCGCAAACGCAGCCGAACACGGGAGAACCCCTCGGATCCATCCATCTGAACTGAGCTATACCAGAAACTATCGTCCCAAGAACCGTCTGTCCGGTATCGTGCCCAGGAACCGTCCTGATCGGGAAGGCCCCCTCCCCGGCCCGGAATCGGGGCCCGTCGACGGCAGCGGCCCCCGATCGTGCCCCGATCGGGGGCCGCTCCTGGTTCAGGGCCGGCCCTTGTCAGCCGGGCGCCCGGCTTCGGCGGGAGACGGGCTCAGGCCGCCTCGCCCTCCGTGTCGTCGGCGTCCAGGATGGTCTCCAGATCGCCCACCAGGGCGTCCAGCTGGTCGGCGGTCGCCTTGAGCTTCAGCTTGGTACCGTCCTGGGTCTCGACCGCGATCTCGATGTGATCCGCGACCCGGGCGGCCAGCGCCTGCTTCACCGTGTAGGTCGTCACGTCAGCCTTGTCCGCCATGCTGTCTCCTGGGTTGGCTCCCGGCAACGCGGGGCGGCCCGCATCGATACTGCGGCAGAAGCTCGCGAGGGGTGGATGCGCGCCGGCCCTAGCGGCGCCGGCGCGTATGGCGCTCGGCCACCCGCTGCCGGTGCGTCGGCACTTCGGGCGGGCGGGTGGCGAGAAGCGGAACGGCGGCGCGGCCGGCGGCGGGGCGGGGCGCAGGCAGCAGCTCCGGCGGGGCCCGGGGCGTCTCGACGACGACGGCCTCCAGCATCAACGGTCGCGCCGGCCTCGCGGGCCGCGAGGGCCGTGCCGCAAGGGTCCCGAGGGCCCAGAGGCCGAGACACAGCAGGCCGAGCAGGATCCCGTCCCAGGACGGCTCCGTGCGGCACATCAGGATCCCGGTGCCGGTCAGGGCAGCCGCGGCCGCGAAGAGCCGCGGTGTCGGATCGACGGACGACATACCGCAGCCTCCGCGTTTCGCGCTGAGATCTCCTGAAGGAAGCCGCTACACTTGTCGGTAATCGGCGGGTCGGAGCGCTCAGCCCGCCAGACTGGAGGGCATCTGCCACGCGACGCCCGGATGCTCGCGGATGTCGCCGGACCGGGTTCCGGTATCGGCGTCGCTCGTCCAGTCGCTGGGTTCCGCGATCGCGGCGATCTCGGCATCCGGATAGGCGGCGGTCAGGAACAGGCGCGCCTCACCCTCGGCCTCCGCCCGCACCGTGACCAGGGGCTTCTCCCCCCGCGCGTCACGCACCTGCGCGATGAACAGCTTGGTCATGATCAGGCCTCCACTTCCTCGACATGAAGGCCGCCGGCCCGCAGGTGGGGCGGGATGGCGGCGCTGTTGCGGTAGCCGGCCGCACCCGCCATCGCGTCGAGGGCCGTCAGGGGGTCGAGCGCCGCGCCGATCCAGACAACCGCGCCGGTCGCCGCCTGCATGATCCGGAAGATCTTCACGTCATGCCCTCGCCCGTCCGCCCCGCCGTTTTACAGGCAAGCTTGGGGGCCGCACGGCTGTTCCCGGTCGAAAATGTCGCGACGAACGAATTGGTTGGCCAATATCGGCGGGGCGATCCCGGAACGCACGCGGCGGCCGGTCGTTGTCCAGATCAGTGCGGCCGATGCCGCCCTCTCTGCCAGCCCCTCGCAGTTCCGATCGGAAGTCAGGAGCCCCATGACCAGCCGTACCGTCCAGTCCGCCCTGCTCGCCCTCGCCCTCGTCGCCGGCACCGCCGGAATCGCCGCTGCCCAGGGCACGCCCAACGGCAACACCTCGACGTCTGGCGCTCCCGCGGGCGACAACAGCACCAGCAACGGCGCCACGGGCAGCGGTGCGGCGCCGAGCGGCAAGTAACGCTCCGTTAACCATGAGGGTCGACATCACCGATCCTCACAACCGTGCAACTTTCCGTCCCGCAGCCCTCCGGCGCGCGGGACGTTTCGTATCGGGCCTGCCCTGCGGATCGGGTGCGGCAGGATCCGTCCTCCCGCGGTGCGCGGCGGCGCAGGCCGGTTGGAGTGAGGGTCGATCCCCGGGCGGCCGCGGCCTATTTTCTTTGAAACCCGACATCCTGTAAGGGATCCGTCCCGACGAGTACTCCGGCAGGGGAGTGAATCACCCGGGCGATGCGGTCGAATTCAGTTCTGCAACTCGAGGACGAGCGCCCCGGTCTTCATCAGGCCGCGGCCTGGCGCGATGCCGTCGCGCCGTTCTGGAGCTTCGCGATCCGGAAGGAGGATCTGGCCGAGTTCCGCGGGCGCTCGCATGTCCGGCATCTCGGCAACGCGATCCTCTGCCGGGCCAGCGCCTCGGGGCTGCAGTTCACCCGCGACCGCGCCCTCGTGGCGCGCATGGGCGTCGATCATGTCCTGGCGCATGTGCGCCTGTCCGGCCGGTCCCGGGTCGCGGTCGGCGGCGGCGAGCAGGCATGCGAGCCGGGCGACATCTGCCTGCTCGACCTGTCACGGCCCCTCTCGGCCCGCTCGACGGATTATCAGGCCCTGACGGTGGTGCTGCCGCGCGGGCTCTTCGGGCCGCATCAGGGCGCGCTCGACGCGCTCCACGGTCAGGTGATTCGCGGCGCGACCCCGTTCGGACGGATGCTGAACGATCATCTGCGCGCCCTCGGCGCGCACGCCCCCGGCTTCTCGGAGCGGGAGGCCACGGCGGCCGCACAGGCGACGGCCATGCTGCTCGGCGCGGCGGTCTCCGGCCTGCCCGCGGAAGAGCGGGTCGGCCGCGCCTCGGACGGCGCTCCCCTCCTCCTCATCCTCCGGCGGTTCATCGAGGCCGAACTGGCCGCTCCCGGCCTGAACGCCGAGACGCTCGGCCGGCAGTTCGGGCTCTCGCGCAGCGCCTTGTACCGCCTGTTCGCGCCGCTCGGGGGCGTGTCCGGCTATATCCGTCAGCGCCGGCTCGCCCGCGCCTACCAGGACCTCGCCGCCTGCGACGGGCGCGGCGCCCGCGTCTCGGAGGTGGCCTATCGCTGGGGCTTCGAGAGCCCCGCCCATTTCGCCCAGGCCTTCCGCGCCGCCTTCGGCCACGCGCCCCGGGACGTCCGGGCTCAGGCGCCGGCCCCGTCCCCGCCGGAGGCGGCCCCGGACCGGCCTGCGCCGACGGAGAGCTGGCCCGATTTCTACGACTGGGTCCTCCGGCTGGCCGCCTGAGAGCCTGTTTGGCGGGGGCGCCGAGCGTGGTTTCGAACGGTCTCGCCCCAGCCCTTTCAGGCTGTTGGGTTGAGACCCGGGGCATGGCGTCGAGCCGACCTGCACGGACCCTGTTCCCGGGCGCATGCAGCGGCAGCGGAAGGCGACCCGGGATCCAGCGCAGGACGGCGCGCAGCGTCGATCCGGATCGACCCGAGCCGCCGGCGCGGCTTTCCTCTGCTGGATCCCGGATCAGGTTTTGCTGCGCTCCCCCTGTCCGGGACAGGGCGCGCGCGTCATGGCCCGGAGGCGCCCATCGCGCGCCACGCGCTCGGCCCAACACCGTGAGAGGTCCGGGGCGAGCCCTTTCGCGGGTCCAGGGCAGAGCCCTGGTGCCGGACTTTGTCCGGTGCCGGACTTTGTCCGGTGCCGAACTTTGTCCGGTGCCGGACCTTGTCCTGTGTCGGGGGGGGGGGGGGGAGGGTCGGTGCCCTCCCTTCCGCCCACCCAGGGGCATTCCGCCTACGGGAAACCCAGGACCTGGTTGCACGCTGTCGGTAACCGGTGCTACCGCCATGGCTAGATGCGAGACACGCTAGACGGACGGAGGGGGCGCTCTCGACTAGACGCGGGTGAGGCGGCTCC
>NZ_JAKSYG010000131.1 GCF_022829725.1 Methylobacterium sp. E-005
GTCGAACGGCCAGACAGAGGGGCAGATCACCAAACTCAAGCTGGTGAAGCGCCAGATGTATGGCCGCGGCAAGATTGACTTGTTGCAAGCTCGCCTGATCGGCTTCACCTCCGGATGATCAGCGAAAGTACGCCAGAGCCAAAGTTCGACGCCGATCCAGGGTCAATGTTCAACGCTGTTTGACAACGATCAGGACGGTGAGGCCGAGGCGCCCGAGATCGCGATCCCCGAGACCCGTATCGAGACGCCGCCCGCGGCCGCATCCGGGCTGACGGCAGACCCCGCCGCCATCCACATCCCGCCGCTGCGGTGGGGCGGGCGCGGCAACGTCGTCGCGCTGGCGGGTGTCGCCGTCCTGGACCTGTCCGCCGCGTCCGGTGACGCTCTTCTCGCCCTGGCAAGGCGCCGCTGATGCCCACGCTGCTCCCGAACCACCCCGGCACGCCGCGGCCGTCCGCCGCCTGTCCTGGCCCGATACGGCCCGGCTCGTGATCCTGCTGCTACGGGTGCGCCGGCTCAACCGGCGACTGTCGGCGGACCACCGGCGGGTTGAGCGTCACGGCCTCGACGCCGCCGGCCCGGCGTTGCTCGCCACGGCGCGCCGCTGGATGGAGGCGCACGAGGCGATGAACGCCATCCTCGGAACGCCTGAGCTGCCGGAGGTCGGGCAGGTGCGGGCGATGAGGCAGGCAACAGATCTCGCCCACGAGAATGGTTCGGGAGGTCGATAGGCGTCCGGCTCAACCAAGCAGCGACCGTGCAGCACCCCGGCTGGATGGCCGCAGAGTTGAAATTCCGAGCTCGGCTGTGCGATCGGAGGATGTGCATCAAGATGGTCGAGAGACGCATGGATGATGACAGCGAAGGTCGGATCGATCGCTCGGCTGAGGTTGATGAGGCGCAGTCCGCCCTTGACCACGTTGCCGGTCAGGCGCTGGTACTGTGGGATCTACTCGATGGTCTGGACAAAGCGAACGCAGCAAGGCTGCGTCCTAAGCTGCAGAACTTGCTCGAGGAGGTGGGTCGGATCATCGCGTCAGGGATGACGAGGGATCCGTTCGAGTACGGATCCGAAGGAAATGGTCTACACTGATCCTGTCGGTACCTAATCGAAGTCCCTCGGCTGGATCTTAGCCGCAGCTCTCACAATAGATAAAATACCCTCGCGCGTGCTGTCATCGGTGATGCTCGTGAAAGCTGTGACCAGCTGCATCACCTGCGGATCGTCGTAGAACGTCCGAACGTCGCCCCCATCGGCGCCGTCATTCGAGCGGTCATCGAAGAACGCCTCGACCGGCACCTTCAGTAGATCGGCAATGGTCTGTAGCCGCCCGGCACTGATGCGATTGCACCCCTTCTCGTACTTCTGAACCTGCTGGAAGCTAACGCCGATCGCTTCACCCAGGGCGGTTTGGCTGAGACCCTGTGCGGCCCGGAGGGCTGCGACACGCCCACCAATCGTGCGGTCGGCTTCGGTGGCAGATTTCGGCGGTTTCGTCGTCATCGGGGGGTAGCCTCAGAGTGTCATGAGCGCAGGTGCATGCCGTGTATGCACAGCTGCAAATTCACCCTAGAATTGTACACGAGTAGGTTGTGCAAGCGCCAGCGCGCTCAGGCAACACCACTCTTGGATGTGGAATGCCAGGGTAACAGGTCCGTGATCATCGATGCTCAATCGGCTATAGCATCGCGATGCCGCGACGGTCATGCCAGAACCCCGACAACTGCCACGCTGCCGGCCGTGGCGGTCCCTGTCGAACCTGTGACGCGGAGGCGATCGCACGACGCGCCGTGATGCTACGTGAGCGCATCCTTGCGAACCGAGCTGAGGGGCGTTCGCCGTATGCCGAGCGCTCTGATACGGCAATGCGAACGCAAGCGGCCGATCACCTCCGTTGAACAGGCTCGGTCAACGGAAGAGTTCTGCGGGCGGCAGCTTCGATCCTACGGGGCGAGGGGGTATCGCACCCACGCCCGCCCTCGACAGCTGAGGGGCATATCTGCGGGCGGGCGTGGTGGTCGACTGAAGCCAACACAACAGACCTACGCCTCGCTTTTAAGTTGCACAATAGCGTATGTTTTCCCAACTTCCGATTGTATGGCAGGCATCAATCTAACGCGTCATGGTCACCGCAGCGGGCACGGCATGAGGTATGCCAGCATTAGTGTTCAGCCGCGCGCGCAGGCCCTTGCCCGGCTTGAATTGGATGCTCTGCTTGGCCTCGACGGCGACGGCTTGGCCCATGCGCGGGTTGCGGACGGTACGGAGGCGCGTCTCCCTCGTCCCGAAAGTGCCGAAGTCGCGTAGCTCGATGTGGTCGCCATCCGCTAGTGCGACCGCAATCCTGTCGAGGATGGCGTTGACCACGGCCTCGACATCCTTGGCGTAGGATGCGGGTTCTACGCCGCGATGCGGGCCACAAGCTTGGATCGGATCATAGTTCGATGTAACGGGTACATACGCTGAGTGCGACCCTGACTTGCCGCGCGGGCGGTGCCGCCGGAGGCCTCCCGCAGATAGGTGTCGCCTTCCTCCCGAGAGACCACTTGAACCCGCGCGGCACCCCCGCAGCGGGTTCTCTTTTGCCATCGCGAGCTACGTTGCTACCTCTGCCGCAGCCTTCACGATCTGACGGCGCCGCTCTTCAAGCGCGGCTAGATCCTGCTGATAGGCCCTGACGCTGGTTTGCTCAGCGGCCCGTTCCTCGTCCGACAGATCTACTCCGAGCTTCTGAACGGCCAGCTTCCGAGTCTCCTCCAGTTCGTCGATGTCACGGTCTACCTTCTCAAGCTCGGTCATTCTGCCTCAACGTTGACTTAACCGTGCGCTCCGGCCGACATGGACCGTTCCGGCCCGGCCGCCTTGGGCGAGTCGCGGCCATCATCAGGAGAGCAGCCGCCGCGGATCTGAGACCCTGAAACGACTACGGGCCCCCTGTCGCCAAACAGAGAGCCCGCGAAATCGAATGGTGTCCGGGAGGGACCTTCAACAGCCCCCCAGACATCACAGCTCCCGCCGGGAGTCAACGGGAACGCCAATTCCCGGAGCGATGAAGTCGTGCCTTGATCACAGCCGCGGTCCAAAAAGGACCGGGTTCGATGACCTATGCCGAAGAGATCCGCCGACAGGTGGAGGCGGCCCCGCGCGCCGCGTTGCCGGCCGTCACAGCCGCACTCTGGCGTGCCTATGGGACAGGGCAGGTGACAGAGGCCGAGGCCGAGGCGCTGTCCGGCCTGATCGCCGCGCGGCAGGCCAAAAGCGAAACCGTTTCGCATTTGCGCTCCCCCAATCCGGGGGGCTCAACCGATATCGAAAATTCGGATACCGCCACCCATCGCGCAGGGAGCCCCAGGACGTGCGTAGGCTCTCGGCCGCGCACGGCTGCCTCTATGGAGCGCCGTCGCCGCTGGGCGGCTTCTGGGCGGCTCCCACCAGCTATCGCGGCGCGCTTCACCCTGGCGGAGCAAGGCGTGCTCGCCCTCGTGGCCGCCGAGGTAGCCCGCCGGAAGGATTGCCGCCTCGCCGTGGGCCATCTCGCCGCCATCGTCGGCGTGGCCGAGACCACCGTGCGCAACGCGATCCGCGAGGCCGTGAAGCTCGGGCTCCTAACTGTCGAGGAACGGCGCATCACCGGCTTCCGCAACGACACCAACATCGTGCGCATCGTCTCGGCCGAGTGGACGGCCTGGCTGCGGCTGGCACGGAAGGGAGTAGCAAATCGCGACCTCCTTGGCGGTGAGGTGGTGGAACGCCACCCCATCCCTCAGGGGGGAGGGTGCAAATCCCCGAAGGGCACGCCTACTGAAGTTCTAGATCTGGAAAAATCGAGGCCAGCGGAACCAAAAGCAGGCTGCCGAGGGGCAGCGGTCGACTTTGGCCGAAGCGACCCTGTTAGAAGTCTCGCGAGCGGTAGGACGGGACGAGCTATGCGGTGAGGGTCTGCGAGCGTTTGGTAGGGCGGACGATAATGCAGAGGTGAAGACGAAACGGTTTCCGCGGCCCACTTGTTGAGGACGCCATGACCAGCATCTCGATCCTGATCGAAACCCCTCAGGGATCACGGGTCCTCGCTGCCGATACGCCGCGAGAAGCCGCGCTGAAGGCTGAGTCCGTGATCGCCACCGTGGCCCAAACCGAACTGCCCGTTCCGGTCTGGGTCGCGGGCGCTAATTTCGATATGGCCGATCGGCTGATGAACTACCTCGCCGACGTGCAGATGGAACGCGTGTTGGCAGACGTAGGCTGAGGCCATCGGCCCCGTGTTGATCGGTCCTGGTTCTGCTAAAGCCTCGCTTCTTTCCGCTCGCGTGCCCGAGGCGTTCGCGACACCACACGGCCCGGGGCGGATAAGCACGCGACGACAGGCGCAACCGGGCCAGTTCCCCGGGGCTCGCCCGTGAAACCTAGGCCGGGCAGTCGCGTGAGGGTCGGTGCGGCGGGGGAACTGGACACCACGAGCGCCGGCCTATGGCCTGCAAATTAGCGGGGGCTGTCAGAAGGTAGACCGAGCACGTCCAAAACCCGCTCCCATGCAGCCACATCCTTGATGGTGTCGCCCTTCTCCAATGCCGTGATCGTTTCGGGATCTACCTGGGCCAGCGCCGCCAGGGTCTCGATCGAGAAGGCGTTACGGACGCGGGCAGCATGGGCTTGCACGGCTAAGGCGGATGCCTGGGACGTGGGTTTGTCGTGTTAAGCACTCATGGCCGAGCGGTACGGAACCGCCCCGCGCGAAGTTTCACAGCTGCAAGATCTTCAGGGATCCACGTATAGGACCCGCGCGGGTAGTGGGCTTTAGTCCAGGGCCTGCGGGGGCAGCTTCGGCTCCCCAGCGAAGTACCGCGGCAACTTCGGGCAGCCGTCGTGGGTTCGCCGGTGCGCCATGGTGACGGTAGTCTGCGCTGCGTAGGATCCCGGCGTGTGCACCCGCCCGTGTACCTGCGGTTGCCCCAATCTGCCTCCACCAAGAGGGGGGCCTCAATTTAATCCATGGGGTCTAATACGCACCATAATCCTCAGCGCTTTTTAACAGCGCTCCGTATGATAATGCCGCGAAGTGACAGCACCGTGGTCAAGCGCACGCATGCAAACAGTTGGGTCTATTCTCGACCGGCGGAGCGGCCTCGCCCCCGGTTTTGATTTGATGCGAGTTGTCTTGGCTGTGTCAGTCGTAATCTGGCATAGTCGTGCAATCGTGAATAATGACATTGCCCGTGGCGGTGGATTTTTTGAGCTTGGAAGTTACAGTATCATTGCGGCATTCTTCGGGCTAAGCGGGTTTTTGATTACAGGGAGCGCTCTACGTCTCCGTCTACGTGATTTCTTACTCAACCGGTCCCTTAGGATCGTTCCCGCTCTTGCGGTAGAAGTCTTGCTTAGTGCAATTGTGATTGGTCCAATATTCACTGATCTTTCACTGTGGAATTACGCTACCGACCTAAAGACATATCGATACTTCGCGAATGTATTCGGATTTATTATCTACACTTTGCCAGGCGTGTTCGCGCGCAACCCTACTGACCTCGTTAACGGGTCGCTCTGGACAATTCCTCACGAGATCGCCTGCTACGTACTGATGTCGGCTTGCATGCTTACCGGCCTGCTGCGCCGACCGGCTTTAGTGCTTGGTGCGGCATTGGCAGTAATTCTGCTCGGCTTCGTCCTTAGTCTTGGCCTACCAGATGACCCGGTCTCTCTAGCAGCTCGACTGGGTGATAAGCTGTTTGTAGACAAAGCGTCTCGCCTGTACGTCGCGTTTCTGCTAGGGATTGCTGCTTATTTATATCGCTATCGATTGCCCTATGACCTACGACTGATGGGCCTGGCGGCGGGCATCTTACTAGCCGCAGGTGCATTCGACTTGGCCGCCGTCACGGTAGTGCCATTCTATCCATTCATGAACCTTATGATCCTGCCGGCACTGATTTACCTTACCGTTTGTTTGGGGGTGACTAATCTCTGGGTTCCAAAATTGCTGCGAGCCGGCGATTACTCTTATGGTATATACTTATACGGTTGGCCAATTCAGCAAGCGTTGGTTAATCTCGTACCTGTGCGAGATGCGAACCTGCAAGTTATTTTGGCGCTTCCGTGTATCGTCTTGTTTGCGATATTTTCCTGGCACTTGATTGAACGTCCGATCCTTAATCTACGGCGGCGTTTTTCGTTCATTGCCTCACACCGCCTTCAGAATGAGTTGCCTCCATCGGCGGATGCAGCCGCGGCGGGGCTCAGACAGATGCGATAGGAGCGGTGCGGCAGGCCTGTATCAAGGAGAGGCGGCATCTAAACATAGGGACCCTGAAACAAATCCCCGAGCGCCTTCCGCCGAAACAGGGTGCGCCAGCGCCTTCGCTGATGCTCCGGCCGGTCGTGGATCATGTGACAGCGCTGGCAGAAGGCCGCGAGGTTGGCGTCCGCATTGTTCGAGGTGTCGTGGTCCCGATGGGCTGCAGCCAACATCACCCGAGTCCGACGGGCACGGCCTAGGATGTCGGCTTCAGCAGCTAGCCGGATCCGCCTGCCCCACCCATCGCGCCACCGGCCGGTGTCCGCGTCCCACCAACGGCCATCGCCGAGGTGGTAGACCATCTGCCCGTGCGGCCGTCCGCAGCCCTCGCAGCAGCCCCTAGCCCGCCCGAACCGGATCACGGCCGAGAGCTGTGCCCAGTCGATGGGGTAGAAGAAGCGGTGTTCGGGCCGGATCGGCATAGGCGCACAATGTGCCACCGGGCGGGAAGAAAGCGTAGCAGTTAAGGCGTTGCCGTTTAGGGCCACATGGCTCGGCACACGTCAGCGAGGGACCGACTTTGCCTGTGGATGGCGATAGCAGCTATTGCGTTTGTTGCGTTTGTTTCGAATAGCAGCTAGCGTTCGCAACCATCGGAGCGACCCGTATGACCATGCCAGCCTTGGCCGAAGGCCTCGGCAGCCGCTTGCCATCGGCGGATGAGCGGGCAGCCGCCAATCAGCTTCGCGAGATCATCGCCGCTCAGGCAGCTGGAGACGCGAAGCTGCGTGTCTTGGGCGAGGATCGGAAGCCTGCAGAAATCACTCTCACGCCTGCGCTGTCGGACCTCCTGCTGAAGGTGCTTCGCCACATAGGCAGTGGTGACGCCGTCACCCTCGTGCCGGTCAGTCAAATGCTCACCACGCAGCAAGCGGCCGACATCCTCAACGTGTCACGTCCCTTCCTCATCAAGCTTTTGGACCGGGAGGAGATCAAGCACACGATGGTCGGCCGGCACAGGCGCATCCGGGCCGAGGATCTGTTCGCTTACCGTGAGCAGCGAGCAACGGCACGGGACGAGGCACTGTCCGAACTTGCCGCCCTGGACGCGGAAAGCCTCTGAGCCGTGTTCGCCAACCGGTTCACTGCACTCGTCGATGCCTGCTCGTTGGCGGGGG
This sequence comes from Methylobacterium sp. E-005, assembly GCF_022829725.1. Lineage (GTDB taxonomy): Bacteria > Pseudomonadota > Alphaproteobacteria > Rhizobiales > Beijerinckiaceae > Methylobacterium. Next base: position 7,409 of record NZ_JAKSYG010000131.1, read on the forward strand.
CGCTGAACCGGAACTTGCTGCTCACGCTCGCCGATGCAGCGTTCTACCGAGTGCGTTGGTCCACTCCGATCCTTGATGAGACAGAGCGAGCTATCGGGCGCATTCTCACGCACAAAGGCACGCCCGATGCCCACGAGCGGGCAACCCGCGCGCGACAAGGGATGGAGAAGGCCTTTGAAGAGGCCATGGTCGAGGATTTCGACACGTTCCTATGCGTCTGCAGCGACTTGCCGGATCAAGGGGATGCCCACGTGCTGGCGGCAGCCCTTAAGACCCGGGCTCAGACCATCGTGACCGAGAACCTGCGGCACTTTCCGGCTGCAGTTCTAGAGCCGTTCGACCTCGAAGCGCGCTCCTCCGACGCATTCCTGGCTGACACAATCGAGCTGGACCCTGGTCGAGCCGTGGCCGCGATCCGGCGGATGCGCGAGAGGATGCGTAAGCCTGAGAAAACGCCAGCAGTGTTATTGCTGGACATGGAGGCGGTTGGCCTCGTTGAGACTGTTGGCCTGCTGCGATCTTACGAGGCGTCTCTGTAGAGAGGCGGGCCGCGCCACCTTGAGAATTCCCATGGCCGCCATCCCGGTCCTGTTCCTGCCGGTCATCATCGTCTGGTGGAAGGGCCGTCCCATCATCTCGATAGCCCTGCTCAGCCTCGTGTTCTGGCCTGGGGCTCTGGTCCTAGCTCTCTGGCTGCGACGGGTGCGCGATTTGTAACTGCAACCCTTACGAGTGCCTGAACGATAAAGATCGCAGCCAGGTTCAGCTCTTGACCGATCAAGCTGATCAGTCTGGAGGAACGTCCATGCCCATGAAGACACTAACCCTTGCCGTCGCGCTGACACTGGCGGTCTCAGGTGCCGCTGTCGCTCAGACCGCGGCCGGCGGCGGCAGCGCCGAGGGCAACATGAACAACCCAGGCTCCGTGAAGAGCAATTCCGAGAAGTCCATGAAAGGCGGCGGCAGCTCGATGAGCACAGGCACAGGGCCCGGCACCAGCGGCGGTCCGCCTGTCAGCACGCCTGGGGCGCCGGCTGGCAGCGGTACCGGCAATGGCGCAACCGGCAGCGGTGCGGCTCCAAGCGGCAAGTAAGCTCGTCACGCCCCGCGGAAGTCGGACCCGCGGGGCGCTCCCTAACCCATTTCGTCTAGCTCAGCGGCCCTTCTTGTAGAGCTTGCTGGCGATCTCGAAGATCTCCTCCGGGGCGTAATCCGGCGCGAAGGCACCGTAATTGCCGTCGAGTTCTGGGATCTTGCCGCCTTCCGGGTAGCCGTCCACCACTTCCAGGTTGCCCGGCGGGTCGCCCGGCAGCGCTACCTCGTCGTTCGACCAGACGCCGGCTGCCTCGGCGTAATCATCCGGGCTGAAGGTGTAGAGCCGGCGGTGCTTGCCCTCGTCGAGGTACTTCTGACACTCGGGAATGCGGGAGAGGTCGATGTTGGGCGTCGGCAGCATTTTTTCGAGTTCGACGCCGGTAAGCTTCTTGATCGCCAGCGCATAGGCGTGGGCGTGGAGCGAGCCACGGACCAGCAGGTAGCCGCAGACCTCACGGCCCGTCGGTTCCGTCATCGTCTCGTAGACGCGCAGCTTATGGATGCGCGCGCCGCATTCGAGATGGAAGTTGTGCAGAAGGTCGATGATCAGGTTTCCGGTGGTCGTCACCATGTCCATGTTCCAGGACGCGGCGTTGGAATTCATCGGCATCGCGCCGCCGCCGTTCGAAAGGAAGCTGCCGGCCAGCCGCACGTCCTGCATCTCGGCAAACGGTGCCTTTGAAATGTCGACATCCTTCGTCGGATTGCCCGGACCGTTGTTCAACAACGCGATGCCGTTCGAAACCACCTCGACGTGGCCAAGCTCCTCGGCAAAAATGCTCGATACCAGGCTGTAGAACGGGCGGAGCTTGGTCTTGTTGCGGAAATTGAAGCTCTGAAACATGTAGTTCCCGAGGGTCGACATCTCGCCGTACTTGCCACCGAGCAGCTCCTGCAGGGCAGCGGCCGCGTTCGGCTCCGGCTTCTTCGGCTCGGGCAGCTCCGTGAGGAGGCGGTCGATCTTCATGAACATGCAGGTAGCTCCGTTCGCGCGAGGTGCGCGTCAGGGCATGTGTTCGTAGGGACCGATCGTTCCGCCACGCGTCACCAGGTCCAGCACAAGGCGGTTCGAAGGTCTAGGCGATGGCCCAGAATAGGGGCAGCGCGCCTGCTAGGAACAAGGCTGAGGATAGAAGCACGGCGAAGCGCTCGCGATGGTAGTGAACGAAGGCGCGAGGGCTGGCGAACATGGCGAGGCCGGATCGAGGAGAACGACCCACGTTCGCCCCTGAACCTTGACCGATCGGAGGCACTTCAGGCCGTCCACAGGTAGTCGCCGACGCGTGTCGCCTCGGAGCCACATGCAGGGGGCTTGAACGGCGACGGCCGCCCGACGCGAAGCGCAGGACTTAGCGCGCCGCCAGAGGCGCTGCGGGGTAGACGACGAACCAGACACCGTAGCCAACGAAGGCTGAGAGCAGCAGAAGAACAATGATCGTACCGGGTCGCGGCATGCGCTGTTCACCTCACCACATGTTGAGGGCTAAACCCTTCGCTCCTGCCGCGGTTGCGCAATTTCGATAATGATTGGGACGCCGGAGCGGGAACTACCGCCCGCTGCCATGGCGTGCCGTGCGACCTTACCCGCGCCGGGCCCGATCGGCTTCCTCCCCGGCCACCGCCTCGACGGCCGCGATGACGTTCTCCAGTTCAGCGACCTGGCGCAGAGCGCTCCCGGCAGGCAGCCCATCGTGTTCGGCCATCGCCAGGATGAGCGAGCGCTGGTGCGCCTTCAGGCGTTCGAGAAGAGCGTCTAGCTTGTCGGACATGGGCGGGCTGTAGCCGCGAGGGTGAGGAGCAGCAACGTGGCAAAAGCTATTCACCTGCTGTGCCGTCACGAGGGCGGTCGGTACAGGAACATGGCTCACCTTGAGGGCCAGACGTATCGCTCGGGCTGGTGGAAGGTCTCGGAAGCCGATGCTCAGGCGCTCATCGGCGGCTGGATCTACCTACACGAAGCCAAGGCCAAGCCTTCCGGGTTCGGCGGCCGGGTGATCGGGATCATGCCTGCCGGCCCGGACGATGAGGGCGAGGGCGAACGGTACGGCCTCATGTTCGAGGCACGGCGCGAGGCCCGAAGGCAGCCCTGGCGCGGGGCGGATCACGGCATGGCTTGGACAGGCGGCTTGGTCGAAGCAACTGCCAGCCATGAGGCCGGCAGCTAGGCTCCTGCGCCTGCTACTGCTCCAACCGGTAGATCACGCCGTCGACCATCTCGACCCGGTATCCCATGGCCGTGAGCGTGTCGTGCGCCATCTCTACGGCTGTCGCGTGCCCCGTCGCTTCGGCCTCCATTTTCGCCCGGATACCGCGCATCTCCAGCACCGTTGGGATGCCGTGCTCGACGTGATGATCCTCGATCAGGGCGAGGGCTTTGACGATGGTGGGATCCATGGCCGACTGTAGCCTGTCGCCGCCGCCACGGACACCCTAGCGCCTCGACAGCGGGCTTATCTGCGCCCATCCTGACGGGATGCGCCAGACCATCGCCGCCGTCGCTATCTTCGCAATCTCGGCGACTACATCGGCCGAGGCGGGGACGCGAGCCGATACCAAATTACAGAAGCTAAAAGGCTGCTTGGACACCAACCTCGCGCAGTTCCTGCCCTCGGGGGACAACGCTGAGGCGCTGAGCAAGGCTGCCTTGGGCATATGCGGCGACATCATTGATGATGTCGTTGAGATCGCAATTGCTGAAATACGGCAAGAGCACCAAGCAGAATTTACCAAAGCCGACGCGGAGTACGGTCGGGCGTACCTCACTAAGAAAATCAACGGCCTCGTCTACACCTACACGGTGAAGTTCAAGGCGGTTGGCGGGCCGACGACCCTGACCTTCCCGAAGGATCAGGACTGACCGCTGCTGGCTCTCGTGATCAAACCAATATGTGAGCATGGGTAGGTCCGCGAGGCATCTCGACAGCCGCGCTTCTTGCGCCCATCTTGCCGAGATGCGCTACGCCCTCGCCGCCGTAATTGTTGGTGTCACAATGCCAGCGGCTGCTGCAACGCTGCCGCTGAGGGATGGTGATTATAGCGGAGGGCAATGCGTCAACGGGCACTCGGATATAAACGAGAGCATGTTCGTACTGACAAAACGCGATCCGGCGACCCGATCAGGACCTTTTATAGCTCCTGCCGCCGAGGGCAACGACGGCAATTGTCAATTCGGCAAAATCACGGCTCATGGAAACCGCTATTCGGGTACGGCGCAATGCACCGCTGGCAACAGGGATTTGCCTGCGGGGTCCTACCGCTTCGACTTACAGGTTCTGGATCAGCAAACCTTCGTATCTCATGGCAGAACCTATCGATGGTGTGCCAATCACCGATAGGTCTAATCGGCGGCGTTGATTACGCCGTCCCATAGTCAGCTGCGGCCGTGAATGACCGGCTGCCGACCGATGCGCGTTTCAGCTCGGCCATCATTCCCTTGGGATCCTGCACTCCATGAAAATGGAAGTCGCCGTTGTATTGCGTCTCGGTGCGGGTGCTGTTGTCCTGTGCCCCATGGTTGGTGACTGAGTTAGAGGTCAGCAGGGACTGCGCTAGGCTAGCATTCTCTGATGCGGCTCGTGCCCCGCTCTTGACCGCATCAAGCGCAGAGGTTTTTGCCGCCCCGTAGGCCCCCGCGTTGCTCTTGTAGCTGTCCGGCAACTGGAAGTGCGGCACGTCCTTGAAGCTGCCGAAGCTATCGCCGCCCCATTGGATGGGAACGCCGAGTTCCTGAGATGCCTTCTTCATCGCATCGTTGATCTTGCCGTACTTGGCCGCGTCTAGTCCGCCCACGGCTGGGTCGCCATCCGCGCGGATATCGATCGCCCGCCCGGTCAGGTGCTTTGAATTCATTGTGTGCGACCACTTGCGCGCCACCATCTCTTTCTGGCGCTCAATGGACCGCAAGCCCTCGTGGATGTGGAACTTGACCTCACTGAGCTGCTGCGCCCGCTGGTAGACCTTCATGAGGTCGGCGTTGACGCCCGTGCCATCGGTCGGGAGGGGCGAGCCGTCAGGTTTGCTGGTAGGAGAAGCGGGGCCGCCGCTATTCAGAAAGCGTTCAACACGAGCCGCGTGCCCTGAGCGCATACGCTCGACATGCTGCGCGATCGTGCCATTGCCGTCCGAGGCGTTCTGACTGACGTAGGGGTTGCCGCCATTGATTGTGGCGTAGAGCTGATTAAGGTTCATGCCTTTTTTGAAGCCGCGGTCTTTTAAGTATTTGACAACGGCAGGCATCTGTTCCGAAAATGACTGCTTATCGTTCACGCCATATTTGCGCTGATTTTCGCGGTTGAACTGAATGAGCCCCAACATTGAGCCCCCCTTACCGCCCCAAATCGAAGGCGAGAACTTACCCCCAGTTTCATAGCTGATGACAGTCGCGAGATCCTTCGGCGAGGTCCCAAGCTCAGCGGCAGCCTGCTTTACGATGTTCGCGTTGTCTCCCGTGAAGTTGTAATTCGCCTTGTCGGCCTGAGCAGCGCGAGCCGCGCGTCGCCGGATCCCACCGCCTTCCGCAGCATCGGCATCACCGCCCCCGAGCATGCGTCGAGCCGCCCGATACCCGCGCCGCAGCACGCCGCCGAGACCGGCGCCGCTGGCCGCCCCGGTATTCTCATCGTCGGATCGCGTGATGACGCCGGGCTTCTCCGCGTTCGGAACGGCCGCGTCCGTCGCCGCAGAGGTGCCGATGATGGCAGCCGCTGCCGCGCCCGCGGGTGTCGCCAGGAAAGCCAGCAGCCGCCCAATGCCGCCTGCGCCGCTGGACGCCCCCATGGCCAGCCGGATCAGGCCCAGAACTCGCAGGAGGCCGTAGAGCTTCGTGAACAGCCATGCGCCGAGAAGCGCCTCGAACACCACCTTCCAGCCGCCGACCGCCTTGGCCGCGTCGTTGCACCCGACAGCAAAATCCTTGATCGCCGTCCCGATCGCATTCCAGTCGATGGACCGCAGGTACTCCGCGAGCTGCTTCACCTTCTCCGAGATCTCGGTGCGCAGCCACTCGCCGTTGACCTCGTACCATTTGACGAATTTCTCAATGATCTCCGAGATAGCCGGTGAGAGCTGCGTCCAGATCGTCCGGCCGAGGCCCGTCGAGATCATGGTCACGTCGGTCAGCGCTGTCGAGAACCGCTGCGCCGCCTCCGTATCCCGCTTCGAGACCACGCCGCCGAGGCGTTGAACCTTCTCGAAGGCCTCTTTCACCTTGGCGCTGCCCTGGACCATCAGGGCGATCGTCCCGGGATCCAGTCCGGCTTCCCGCAGCAGGGTCGAGGTGTAGGATACGCCCTGCCGATCGCTCAGGGCCTTGGCCGCGTCGGCCGCATCCAAGATGGTCTTGGTGGTGTCCCGGCCGAACTGGATGGCCTTGCCGGACGCCCCCGAGAGCCGGGAGAGCATGTCGTAGGTCGCGCTGCGGCCCGTCAGCTTCACCTCGTTGTACGCGTTGGCCAGCTTCTCGAACGAGCCGACCGCAGCGTCCGCGGAGCCTCCGGACCGGGCGACGGCCGCCCCGAGTGAGGAAAGGGCCTCAGGGGTCGTCTCAAGCGATTTGGCGAGCCGTCCAAGGGCGGCATCCGCCTGCGTGATGTCCCGCACGAAGTCGCCGACCGCCTTGCCCGCCGTGAAGACCGCGTAGAGCTTCAGGACGCTGCGGATCACCGAGCCGAACGAATTGGAAATCTTGTCGTGGGCCGCCTCTACGGCCTTGGCGTGCTTGTCCTGCTCCCTCTGGATCTCCTTCAGCTCTTTGACGGTCTCGCGCTTCATGCGCTCGAAGTCTTGCCTGTTCGAGGCGACGACCCGCGCGCGCTGTCTGCCGACGCGCACCATCTCCTCAAAGTATTGCCGCGCGTCCAGCCCGAGGGTGACGGCGATGGCGTCGGTGATCGGCACGCCCATGTCAGGCCTCCTCGGCTACGGGATGGCACCCGTCATTGCTGGACATCGGCAGCCCCCGTCTGGATGACCGTCTGCCACTTCCCGCCCGGCAGCTCGCTCTCAAGCTCATGCTCGACGTAGGTGATGGCCCACTCGCCGCACGCGGGGGTGAGTTCGGACTGGACCTGGATCCGCCCGCCCATCTGCACGGTGGGCAGGTACGCGGTCTCAACCTCGACGGCCGCCTGCCGGTAGCGCGGATACCCGATCATGCCGGTCCCGGGAGAGATCAGAGGAACCGAGCCCTGCCGCGAGCCGCCCGGCTTCCACACCGCAAGAATGTCGCGATCCACCGTCATCAGGCATCGACTCGCGTGCATCACCGCGAGGGCCTGCCGATAGGCGCCGCCTGGGAGGTAGGGGTTGCGCAGCAGCGCATCCACGCCGTTGTTCTCGAACTGCCAGCCGCCCTTCTGGCAGATCTGCTTCAGCACCGTGTCGGCCGAGACAGGCCCCTGCATCGTGGTCGGGGCTACCTTCGCCACGGCACCGGCCATGCCGGCATGCGCCGCCACACGGAACGCGACCTGTGGAGCCCCACGCATATCGGGATAGCCGTCGAGGATCGTGCCGGCGAAGACGAGAGAGGGCGGCTGCCCCTCCTCGTAGGCGTAGAGCTTGATCGTGTTCGCGTCCCGCAGGCTGTACTGCCGGCCCAACGTCGTGAGGGCATTCATCTTGCTCAACGACAAGCCGTAGATCGCCGCCTGGAGCTGTCCAAAATCAGGCGCACCCGGTTGGGTGATATGCGCCGACACCCGCAGGCCTGTGAGATAGATGCTGTTGCTGCCGCCCGCGAAGGTGTTGGCCTTCAGCGCCAGTTCCACGTCTATGCACTTGCGGGTGAACGACACGGCTAGGACCCCGCACCCGTCGCGGTCGTACCGCCGTATGCACCTCCGAGTAGGCCGGTGACGGAGACCTGTCCGGCCGTGTTCCGGATCTGCACCTGTCCCGTGAGCCGCCGGTCTTCCAACGCCGAGAAGTATGCGCGGGCCTCCACGACTCCCGGCACGAACAACGCCGCCTCTTCGAGGTACGCGCGCAGCAACGGCAGGGATGGTGCCTGTCCGAGAACCTTGTCGAAGTAGGGAATACCCCTGGCCTGATCGTACCAGATCTCGCCCGCGAAGGTCCGCATGCTCGACGCGGCGTCCTGCGCCTGCGAGTAGGGCTCGGCTGCAACCGCGATATTACCGCTCCGGTCTACGCAGAGGTCCCAGGTTTCCTGGTCGAGGAGAAGCGTCTTCATCTGCTAGGTCCCCGCCGTGGGTGGGCCGCTGTTGCCGTGGGCGTGCCCCTGAAGGTCGACCTGATCCGCGGTGCCCTTCCCCGCCGTCATGTTGCCCGGCGACGTGATGTTGCCTTTGCTGTCGATCTTGACCCCGTTCAGGTTCCAGCCGTCCGCCTTGTTGGATACAAGGCTGTTGCCGTGGCGATCCTGCTGAGTGATGCCGCCATCGCCGTCATCGAACCGGATGAACTGCTTCACCTCCTGCGCTTCCCGGGGGAGCACGGCATGGAAGATAGCATCCGCCATGGTGGATCGCCGGAACGAGCCCGGATTGCCCGCCTGCCAGTCGCTCGCCTGCGATGAGGAGTGATCCCGATCAAACACCGAGAAGTGCGCCCGGTCGCCGACGCTTGGGTCGTTGATGACCACGCTGTCGCCGGACTGGTTTCGGGGGACCGGGATGCCGTAGATCACGGCCGGCTTCTGAGCCTGCCCGAGACCGTCCACGTCCGACAGCACCGGCCGGATATCGACCGTGCACGGCTTGGTCATGGAATTGCGGTTGTGAACGGCGACGATCTCGGCGGCGAAGTGCGTGCGCTGCTCGCCCTGGATCTGGCGATGCAGGAAGGCATGCTGGTTCAGCGGCGAGTTCTGCCCCGTGAGGGGAAGCTGCCCGACGTTCTGGCCGTCGCCGTTCCCCGATGTCCCCGCGCTCATCCTACCTACCCTGTTGCCGAGCCTGCTGCTCCTGCATGGCCCGGGCGTTGTTCGCGTCGATCACGATGATCTCCAGCATCCCGTGGAGATCCTTCACGCCGTAGACCGTCTGCAGCTCGTGCAGGGTGGCCTTCCCGCTGCTCAGGACAGTGCCCATGGGTCGGGACCAGTTGGCGTAGGGCCGCCAGCCCCGGGGGGTGCTTTCGCTGAGCCCAGCGCTGATTTTGAGAGGCTTGCGAGCCGCGAAAAATTTACATGCAACTCTACGATCTCCTTTCGGAGCAGGAGGCGCGTGCTGATCTCCTCGATGTCGTCGGGGACGAGACCACGGACGACGTTCTGGTTCTGAGCGTTCGGGCAGATCTGCACGCACTGGAACATCTGACGCCACAGGGGCCGCACGACCTCGTACTTCAGACCGCGCAGGGCATCGACGCCCATCGCGGCCAGCCCAGCCATACCCGCATCCTCGAAATCGTCGGGCACCTCGGCGCCTGCGGAACTGAGGGCCAGGAGCGCGCGCAGCCCCCAATCCTCGGCTTCCTCGGCGCTCAGTTCCGTCAGAAGAAAGGTCTTCCCCTTGTCCCGGTTATCGTCGTCTACATCGGACAGAGTGATGTACTGCGTTCTGCGAGCCATGCTGAATTCCCCTACGACGAAACGCCCGGCACAGAGCCGATCTTGAGACTGGAAAACTGGTCGGGTCCGGCGGGCGTAAGACCGCTGATCGTGGATGAGGTGACGGGGGCGGCGGCAGCGCTACCCGGTACAGTCGCCTCGGGGATCTGTTGGCCGGTCGCTGGATCGAAGGCCGTCAGTTCGCCGACATCGGCCGTGTACTGCGGGGCGCTGTAGCCGCTGACGTTGTACCCGCCCGTGAAATCCTGCGTGCCGACAGACGAGATCTCGGCGGCCGTCGCATCGCGGGGCTGAACGGTGCCCCCGTCGACAGGGCTGGCCCCCGAAGGCGCTGCCGTATCACCGATGTTGCCGGTGGCACTCGGATCAGCGCCGGCCGTGGCGGATCCGCTCGCACCGGCCGCACCGGAAGCGGACGCCGATGCCTGCCGGATCTCCCGACACCACACCGCGACCATCAGCAGGCCGACGCCGCGCTGTGAGGTACGGGCGAAATCGTAGTGCGTGACGTTGAGGTTCCGCCAGACCTTCTCCGGCATCACCGCGTCGTAGAAGTTGAGATCACCCGCGATAGCCGAGATCGAATTGATGAGGCTGGTCCGGTTCGCCAAGCTCTGGCCGGCCATGAAGATGAGCCGGACATCGAACGGCACATTGACCTTGTTGAACGAGGCAAAGGCGCCCTTCTCGACCGGGTAATCACAGACCACCCACTCGCGTCGATGGTCGAAGGCCGCGATCCCGTCTGCTTGGATGACGCTCTGACCGTTGCGGAACAGGCCCCACTGCGGCGCGCTGCCGAGGAATGCGGCGAGCGCCGCAGGCGTGTCGGCCGTCAGGAGCGTCGGCCGGACACCCGGGACAACTCCAGGCGCACCCGGCGTGGCCGCACCTCAGCCGGGTTCGACGGGTGCGCCGGGCACTGTGACGGGGACACCGACCGGTCAACCTGCTGACACCGTGACGAACAACTCCGCGGCTGGTGGAAATGCTGGCCAGCCTGAGCGGCCCGTGCCCCAGGGTGGTGGCGGCGGCAAATGAGCCGATCGCGGCGCTAATCGAGATTGAGGTGATCGCCGCATTTAGACCGTGGTTGCCAATAGCGCAGGATGTGCGACCCTTAGGAAAGACGTCGGGCGGGTCTGCTGATCCGCGCGACGGCACAGGCATCACGAGGAGCGGCAGGGCCATGGCTGAGACAGACAAGCCACCGGGCGTGAGTGTGGTGCCGCCGACGATACCGATCCCGAACGTCAACGTGCCGGACCCGACGACCGGCAGCGAACCTGAGAGCAAGGATCCGGTGAAGGATGCCGAGCGCACGCCCGATGATCCGGACAAGGCAGCCGATGACGGCTTGGCTTGACCATGCGCCGCTCTTTCGCGCTTTTCGCCGCTCTGGCCACTCTCACCTGCCTTCCTAGGGCAGCTGACGCACAGCGCACGTCCGAGTCGCCCGCGAAACCAGCTTCAGGTGCGCCGGCCGCCGGCGAGGAAGCGGCATCTGCGGTTGATCCAGCAGTGCTTGATCGCTGCCGGCAGCGGGCGGACGCTCAGAAGCTCAGAGATGGGCCGGAGCGTAAGGCCTTCATGGGGACCTGCGTCACGCCCGAGGATTGAGACGCCCTCTCTCGGCGATCGGTAGTAGTGGGGTGCCCCTGCTCAGCAATCCCCGCGCTCACACCATCGTATCTTTGCGCCACCTCGCGGGTGGCGCTCCAGCCCCTGATCGAGCGGCATAGGGCCGAACCACGTCTCCACGGGATCCGGCCCCCGACAATCAGCAAGAGCTGCAAGTGGCTTTCGTGTTTAGCCCGGGATCACGTCAGGCACGATCCGCGGGACCAAGAAGGCTACGCCCATCGTCGCATTGCGACGCCACACGACCCTGACCGGCAACGTGGTGCTCCCCTTGCCGATCGAGAGGTCGAACGTGTTCGGCACCTTCGTGCCCGAAGCGAACAAGACGCAAGCGCCGGTAGGGCTGTGGTTGAGCACTACGCAGGGGGAACGAACGCGGGAGCCAGCTATGGATGCCTGCCCCTCAAGCGTTGACGTCACACGAAGCTTGGCGCGGCGCTCTAACATCGCGATACACGGCTGCAATAAAGCCATTACGATCCCAGGTGGCCCTTAAAACTTTATAGGTGGGGCCGAATATCGAACGCATAAACAATTTATCATGGTTTAACGGTTAAAGGCGAGCTAATTAGCGCGCTTCCCATAGGGCAGCTGCCTCAGCACTCGCCACCGCTCCCCCGTCATCACGACCCCGCGCTACATCCCGCCTGTCGCTCCGGCTCGGATGCCGAACGGCGCAGGGCCGAACCACGTCATCACGGGATCTGGCCCGCACCCCTACCCCATCCGCATCGTCACCGAACCGTCGTCGGGATCGATGGCCTCAACTCTTCCGCACGCGGGCAAAGTCCGTATCTCGGGGCGCGGAGTTGCATCCTGATAGATCGGACGTTTCCTCGTAAAAATTGCATTTGATCTCCAAAAACACAACCTGTAAGCGAGCATGGCGACACCCGAAGGGGCTGCGATGGCTGGGCGAACGAGCTACATCATCGCTCTGATAGGGAGCGCCTATATCGGCGGAGCCGTGGCCTTCTGCTTGTGCTGGCAGCACAGTCTGCTCTTAGCCTTTGTGGCGGCGCCGTTTGGGAGTAGCCTCTCGGCTATCGTAGCTGCCTTGCTTCTGTTTCTACGAAATCGAGCCCTCAAAAGTCGCGCTTTGCCATTGCGAGCGTCGGCGCCAGCCGCGGTCAGGAACCATACCCGCTAAGGGGCGGACCTTCCTGAGTTCGATCACAAAAACCCGCTCCCGCTGTGCCCCTTGAAGGCATTGGCGCGCCGAATGTACCCGACGACCGTCCGGGGATCCCGGTGCCCCGACTGATCCATGATGCGGGCGAGATCCGCGCCGCGTTCGGCTGCCGTGGTGATGTAGCCAGCCCGCAAGCTGTGCGCCCCAAAGGTCGAGGCATCGAGACCGGCGGCCGTGCAGTAGCCTTTGATGATGTCGGCCACCGCCTGCGTTGTGAGGCGAGGCGGTTTTCCAGACCCCGGATCTGGGGAGCGGACGTTCCCCGAGCGCGAGACCGGCCGGAACACCGGGCCCGCCGTGATACCGGCCGCGTCGAGCCATTCGCGCACCAGAGCGACGGGCCGGATGAACCGGCCGTGCGGGATAGCTTTCTCAAACCCCCTGCCCTCCTGATCCACTTTGGACCGACGGACCGTGATGCGCAGGCCTTCGGGATCCTCGCGTAGGTCCTCGACATCAAGCGCCACCAATTCAGACCGGCGGAACGCGCCTGCGAACCCGAGTGCGAGTAGGGCCCGATCACGCTTGCCGGCCAAAGTATCGGGGCACCGCATCAGCAGCGCCGTCAGGACATCAGCGGTCGCGGCCGCCTTCTGAACCGGAGCAACCCCCACTTTCCGTCGGGCGCCACGGATCGCCGCGCGCACGCCCTCGTCCTCCGTGGGGTCAGGCAGGCCTGCCAGCTTGTGGGCATGCCGGATTGCCGCCATGCGGCGACCGAGCGTCGAGGCGGCTCGCCCAGCCTCGGCCTCAGCGACGATGAAGCCGGCCACGGCCTCGGGGCTCGCCGGCAGGGACCGGAAGCCGTACCGGGCGCACCAGTCCTGAAACACGATAGCATCGGACCGGTAGGCGCGAACGGTAGAGTCCGCCTTGCTGGCCTGCTGGTACGCCTTGACGATAGCGACGGCTTCAGCGGGCAAAGTGCCCACTAGGCGGACAGTTTCGGTCGGGAGGGGGGCCGCCATTGTCTAGCTCTCTAGCTCTATGAAAGCGTCGGGCTCATCCCGCCCCATCTGCGCGGCCAGTTCCTTGCGCCATCCGTCCGGTAGGTTGATGCCGAGCGTCTGCGTCCGGATTTCAACAGCGGTGAGCACCCGTTGCCAGTGCTCTGGCGACAACCGCTCCAGCTCGGTCGCAAGGCCGAGGTTCCGGGCCGCCTCCGAGCAGGCGTCGCGCAAGATGCGGAACCCATCGATCGTCTGAATTAGCCCCGGCTTCATTTCATCACGGCCTTTCGCCCGGCCCGTTCGTAACTTTCGAGAAGAACGATTATCGAAAGCTACGACGCCGGACGGCTTCTGGCAAGCCCCGTAAACGGTAAACCTATACCTAAACATAATCGTTCTACCTAAACAGCACACCTTGAGTTCAAGCTAAACGGTATCTTTGGACTTAGACCTACACCGTTTAGAAAGCGCGCCGGAGGTGAGTCGATGCGGGTAGTTTCGATCTTGGGTCTGAAGGGCGGGAGCACGAAGAGCACGCTCACAGCCCACTTGGCCGTTGCCGCGCATCATGCCGGGATCCTTACGGCGATCGTGGACACTGACCCGCAGGCCACTCTCCGCATGTGGTCCACCCGCCGTCAGACCGAGGGGCCACCGGTTCGGCCCGAAACGACGCCCGAATTCCTTGAACCGACACTGCGTGAATTCGAGCGCCAGGGTGCGGAGCTTGTCCTTATTGATACGGCAGGCAAGGCCGAGATCATGGGCAAGCGTGCGGCCGAGCTGTCCGACCTCGTGCTGATCCCCTCGCGGACTTCGCTTGCCGATATGGATGCCGTACCAACCTCGCACGCAATGGCTCAGGGGCTGGGCAAGCCCAACTTCGTCATTTTCACCGACGTGGACGTGAGCGGCGCCAAGAAGGACGTGAAGGAAGCCGCGGCCGGGTTCGTATCCCGTGGCATCCCGACTGGCCGGGAACACGGCGCGCCGTTCATCTGCCATCGCAAGGGCTACAAGAGCTGCCTGATTGACGGCAGTACGATCCAGGAGATTGAGCCCGAGGGGAGGGGGGCCGAGGAGATTGACGCCCTGTTCCGTTGGGTGGCGAAGCAGGTGGGGATTAAGGTGAAGCGCAAGCGGACGGAGAAGCAGAATGGCTAAGCGGCCCAGCCTGTCCGCCTCGTTTGTGGTCGGGGAGCAGCCCATCCTAGACCCTACACCTCCACCTAAAACTCAACCTCCAGCTCAAAGTTTAGATACACCTAAACTTACACCTAAAGCTCGTGATCACCGGGAGAACCGGCAGGCTTTCACGGTGTGGCTGGACCGGGACCTGATTGCCAAGGTGCGTGGCCTATCTCGCGAGTTGGTCGCCGAGCATGGCCGTGCTGGCAACTCGATCGAGGCTCTGGTGACGGAGGCCTTGAACGAGGTGTTGGCGAAGCACGCGCGATAGAGAAGCGCGCCAAGCCGGGCGTGCCGTGATGATATGGCCGCCCGGCCGATTTCTAGTGCTTGCGCGCCTACCGTCGGCGCCAACGGCTTAGGACGTCGACCACTCGCGCATCACCTCATCCGCTGGTCGGTCGAGATGGACCTTGCCGCCCTCAATCGCTCGCACGAAGTCGACCGGGATGAAGTGGTGCAGGCCGCCTGCAGCCGCATCCTTTTTGGTCAGCTTGATCTCACCTCTGTCGACGTGATCGACTGTGCCGACGTGCGTTCCGTCCGAACCGATTACCTCGGCATGCTCCTGGATCTGCGCGACATCAACCATCGGTTTCACTCCCTGTTGGAGCAGCCGTAACCGGTGTCCAAATGGCGAGGTTCCAGCTCAGTTGGCTGCCACCGAATGAGCGGGCGCTGAGGCAGATCATGGACGGGGCAGGGGAGCCGAAGTACCTCTCCGACACGGCGAAAGAGATGGCGATTATACCGTTCGCAAATACAGTGCGACATATCCTTCGCGGATCGAAGAACCTGATCCATATGTGATCGCCGCCCACCGCCGTGTGGCACACCCAACGGCAGTCGCAGTCTCTGACTCAGGCATGTCCGCGATTGAGAGCCATGGCTCCCGCCTTCAACGGCGGAGGTGCGTGTGCCGCGCTACCATTTCAACGTCTATGATGGCGTCGTCATGCTCGACAAAAAGGGCGTCGAGTTGCCGGAGATTATGTTCGCGCGCCGAGAAGCTATCCGATACGCCGGCGTGCTTCTTGAGGAAGGCGCAAGGTTAGAGAGCCTTGGTTCAGAATGGCGGATGGAAGTCACTGATGAGGTAGGACTGATCCTGTTCCGGCTAGACTTCTTCGTTACCCCATCGGCGGCCATGAAGCTGGATCCAACGAACAGATAACTTCAAGAGCTCGTCGGCTTCACCTTGGCGATCCGTTTTGGGGCCGCATCAAACGCGGCTTCAACCTCACTCGCCCCGGCCTCGCGTGGAGCTTCAATGAACCAGCGGCGCTGTTCCTCGGGCGTGAGGTTGTCCGCGCCGAGTTTGCCGACTGCTTTCGCGAGCTTTGCTTTGGATGCTTTCACATACGCAGCAGCTTCGTCGGTGCGAGTTCGCGCAGATCGTGCGGCGAGCTTGGCAGAGTCCACCACAGCCTTTGCGTCGGCCACCATCGCGCGGGCGCCTTGCGTCCCCGGCGGCAGCTTCTCGGCGCCTGCCCTGACTGCATCCTTGCCGATCTGGATCCCGCGTTCCGGATCCTTGGCCAGGACTGCATAGAACAGGGTGAGTGGCTGCTCCGGCGCATCCTCATCCGGACATGCGACCTTGACGATGAAGGCCGTCTGATTGGGCTCTGTCATCGATGGAGCCTACACCCGAAACGCTCTGCAACTAAGGCACAACTGATCGGTCAGACCGCCGTGAGGCGCTTGGTGTTGAAAGCGACGTGCTCCCGGTAGCGCGCGATCACGGTTTCGGGCGAACCACCGAGCATCAGCGTCGTCATCGCTTCGCCAGCGGCGTGGATCTTCTCGGTCACCATGGACTGCATCTCGGCTCGGCCCTCGCGCCCGCCCCAAGCGAGGCGGACCATGCGCAGCTCGATGACCCGCTGCGACTCGATCGTCAGCATTATCGATGAAAAGATGGGATTGTACATTGAGCCTTCGCACCGAGTGAACGCAGTTCCAGTTCAACATGATCAAAGGCTATAAAGATCCATCATTAACATGTGTTGGATTTTTGCTATCGATGTTTCAGTCGATTGCCCTTGAGGTCGCAGGCCAGAACTTTCGGATACGGCCATATGTTTCTCGTTCATGTTCGCGATAACGTGGGCAAGCGAGGTTCATGAGTGTCAGAGCACACATCTGGTCAAGATGGCCGCCAGGGCAAGCGCGGCAGACCGGCCCTCTACGTCCTGATCGTCAGCGTCGGCCTGATGCTGACATCCCTGGCCGGTTTGATGATCTGGCAGGGCGCGAGTTCGCCGCCCGACTATGCCAGCCAGAGCCAGGCGGCATCGCGCAAGCAGATCACCGGCTCTGAGACAGGCAGGTCAGACGCCGCGTCATCGGCCAACAGCAGCGGTGTGCCCGGGGGTAATCCAGCATATCCGCAGCCCGCCGTGCGGAGTGCCAACCCATGAGTCGATCTGAGATGGCGAACGATAATCCGGTCGAAGCCGCTGTGCTCGAACGCGCACGGCGGAACTTCCTCGACAACGGACCGGGCGACCGGATGTGGTCGGATCCCTCGTCCACGAAGGGATCCACGATGAACGCTGATTTCGTGCTGAGCGCAGACCAGCGCGCCGCGTTCATCGCTACGGCGCGAAGGGAGATCGCATCCGAGGAAGATACGGTCGAACGGCCGGAGGGATCTCTGCTTCCGAGAGATGGTTCGCCTGCAGGGCTCGGCATTCTCGCGCTGTATGAGAGCCGTAGCAAGGCGCAGGCGGCGACAGCGACGCTGATCGCGGCTGGTATCCCCGAGCGGGCGATCAAGCACGTGGTCCCTCCCTCCGATCTGGATAACGGCCGCGCCGAGGCGAGAGTATCGCTTCCTGACGGCCCCGGCCTCCGGGAGAGACTCCGGGCGATCGGCGTGCCCCTGGAGGCGCTGGACGCCTGCTGCGTGCAGCTGAGGCAGGGCGCGGCGATGCTGAACCTCGTAGTCGCAGACGCCCAGCGGGACCGCGTGATGGGCATCCTGAAGGACCACGGCTCAGTCGACCCGACATTGCGCGTCGCGACGTGGCGCGCGGAGGGCTGGGGTGGAACGTCGCCGGTCTCAACAGAAGGCTGGGGCGGTTATTCCGCCACCTCGACGGGCGCAACGGACATCACGACGAGACGGGAATAAGTTGATGGCCATGCTCGCTCCCGTCAGATCCGAAAAGACCGACCTTGACGCCGTGCGGCAGTACGCGGTGAGCGTCATCGCGCAAGCCGATGGCGAGGCCCTGCAGATGAAGGCGGTCACCCTGGCGCTACTGGGCGGGATCATGTGGCGCGGTGCGCCGGGATCGACCGAGATGATCCAGGACGAGGCAGGCGCCAAGGCCATCCTGTCGACCACCCTCGGCGGCCGCCATCTGACCTTCTCCTACGATCAGAATACCGAGTCGATCGAGATGCGCGAGGGAACGACAGACGGTCCCGTCTTGCACCGCTTCTGCAACCGAACTCTGATCAACGATCTCGAAGAGACCTTTAGCGCCTTGTGGCGGTAAGGCGGTTTGATCCAAGTCTATTCTACAGCACTCGCAAAATCATCCGTTTCGCGATCTGTACGCGAATGTCCTCTGAATTTGCCGATCAGGCCGTTATGACGAATAAACCAATATATGATGTCGGCTTAAAGGCAGCAGTCATTGCTCAAATTGTATTTGACTGCAGGTCCTGGAACATTAGGCTTGATGATAATCTTTCTTAAGGCGGGTCTCCGCTGTTGTCCGAGGCCGAACTAAGAAAGCATATCATGATACAACATACTTTCGCTGGCGCAGCGTCCCTGGCTGCCCTCCTCTTGATCGGCTCGACCTACGCTGAGAGCAAGTCGCTGGAGGCGCCGGCCAGCGATGCGATGCCTCCGGTGGAGTTGATCATCAGCATGAAGGACGGGAAGCCGGTGTGCGACCCCGCGGAGATCCTTCTGCCCGCCAACACCAACGTGGCTCTGCATATCGTCAGCAGCGCCGATGCGCCCATCACGATCACGGCGCCCGGTCAGTTCGAGAATGGGCTAGTTCTGCACGCCGACGGCGACCTGATCCATGCTGCGAGCGAGAAGGGCTACACCATCAAGCAGAAGGGCCAGGGTACGCTGCGCCTACGGACGATGAAGCCTGGTCAGGAAGAGTACGCCTGTACCAGCAATCGGAATGCGAACGACCCGTTCAAGGGCAAGCTGACTTTGACCCCGCCCGCGGGCTGAATTTGACGATCTGATCCGCCTTCGGTTTCGTTTCCCCTCGCTCAATCCAACCTTGAGCTGGCGAGGGGGGACACCGTTGGCATCTGTCCTCTATGGCAGAGCGCCAGCGATTTCCTTCGCTTTCAGGATGGTATTGCGGCAACCCTCAGCATCGCCTGCTTTTTCCTGAGCGGCTGCTTTCTCCACCAAGCTACGCGCTTCCTCCACGCCTCCAGCGGAGGAACGATCAGCCGTATTGCTCGGCATGGATGTTAGAGCTTTATCCAAGGCCTTATTGGTGCCAAGAGGTGTTGCGCCAACTTGGCTTTCACCAACGACCGTGCGTGCGCCGGAACTGTTCAAGCGCTTTTGCAATGTCGTCACTTCTTCTGAGCATGAAGACGCGAAGGCCGAACCGCTCGCAAGGAGGAAAGATGCTATTGGGAGGATAAAATACGGTTTCATGGGCAGCCCTCTGCGTGCCTATCGCTTAGCAATTGTCGCTGCCAGGCTTTACAGGCTGTCCTTCGGGGGCTTTTTTCGATCCATCATCTTTTGTGGACACCCCAACGTTGTTCATCGCTCCGACTGTGCCGGGAGACTCGCCCTTGGCACCGGGCGATACCATGCCGGTCGTATGACCATCGACGCTTGAGCTGGTGTCTTTGGACGAACCCGACATGTTTGTAGTTGTGCCCACATTACATGGGGCGGCGATCGAGACGCCGGTTGATAGTACAATGATTGCAGCAGTGGCGACGATAGTTGAGATTTTGGACATGCTTCCTCACAGATTTCAGTTATGAAGGAAGCGCACCTAGTCGGCGATGTTCCTGCCAATGCGGTGTGACAACTACCCACACCGACATAATGTTAGTTTTTCCGCTCCTGGAACCGGATCCCGGTCCCGCCACCGTTCTCAGGGATGAACTCCAGGCCGGCGGCCACGTTGGGTAGTAAAACGCTAAGGTTCTTGAAAACCATCTGAGGATCCCTTGTCGCTTGGCCTGGACCCGCCTCTAGCGGGATGCTTCAGAGAGGACGGCCAGGTGGGTGAGTGTCCAGCCAGGAGCCTGCAAAGCTTCGCACGTCCGGTTCGACTCCGGACCCCGGCCTCCAAACTGGGCCCCTTCATCGGTTCGCCCGGCTAGCGCCTTCGGCTGCGGGCCGGATGCCAAGCCACTCCAACGCTGCCAGGCGCGAATGGAAAGCGTGGCTCTGCGCCGTGAACGGTGTAGGCTGATCTACCGAGGGGTCTTTCTCAAGCAAGTCGATTTGCCATTGGTCGCTCAGCCCCTGGCGGTCAACGACGCGCACCAAAGCCGCAACAAGCGCACCGTCGAACAGCACGTCGTAGCTCCCGGGTGCCAGTTGCTCGACGGTGTAGGTTACCGCTGTCCCTTCTCTTTCCAGAAAGCAGCGAGGAAGCGTGTCAGGCCCTGCGGGTCGATGTCGTCCAGCGTAGCATCAACGGCAGGAGGCTCGGGCAACGTATCGTCAGCTTGCCGGCCCAAGCCATGCAGCGCTTGGGCTAGCATCGGCCACCACGGCAGGTTGCACTCGCGCAGGAAGAAGGCGGCCTTGATTAGCGCCTCACTCTGATCCTGTGGAACCGGACGGCCCACGATCTGAGCTTCGAGCACCTGATCGATCAGCGCTTCCGTAAGGCGGCGGACCTCAGACAGGCGTTTGGGTGAGGTGGCTTGGACGGTCACGGCTGATCCTTTCGCTTCCGAGACAGGATCGCGACTGCTTCTGTTGCCTCCTTCAGCCGCACGCCTTCCCCCCCGCCGTTGCGCGGGATGAACTGCACGCCTGCACCTTCCAGTGCGAGCCGGATGGCTGCCAGAGTGGGACCGGATGCCTCGCCCTTCTCCGCCCGCAAGACCGTGTTGCGATGAACATCTGCGATCCGCGCGAGGTCGTCCACCGACCACTCCAACAAGGCACGAGCGGCTCGCAACTGCGCCGTGGTGAGATCCATTAAATGGCCTAATCGAACTTTCAGTGTGAAAAAAGTACCACGAGTGGATTGACTGCACAACGTACGAACGGTACACCTGTTGTACTAAATGTACATCGAAGTGTTCACCGATGCCCCACCGCACCGTCTCTTGGACCCGCCTCTCCCGCTCGCTGCACGACAGCCGCCCGACGATCCCCGCCGGCCTCCTGTCCGCTACTGCACGCATCGACATGACGGTGCGCACCACCCGCCGCCCGCTATACGCCGCCGGCAGGTTCGACCGCGCCGCCATCATGTCGGCCGCTGCCAAGGCCGCCCATGCCCATCAGGAGCGCTTTGGCGGCACCTGGGCCGAGGCGATGTCCGTCTGCCTCACCGCCGCGTGGCGGTCCGCCAAGCTCGCTCGCCACATGGCCGCGCACTGAGGAGCCACCGATGTCCACCCACATCAACCGCCGCGCGCTGGCCGCCGGCCTCCTCGCCGCCACCGCCGCCCCCGCGGTCGCCCATATCGTTCCCGTCCGGAACGCTTTCCGCGGCGACGACACCGCCCGGCTGCCCGACCACGCCGCGCTCTGGGCGCGCCTGCCGCTGCCGTTCTCGCTGGCCGAGGCGTGGCACCTGCTCTCGCCCGCTACACAGGCCGAGATCGGCGCGGCCGTCATCGGCATGGTGCTGGCCGAGTATGTGTCCGGCGACATGCACGGGGATGCTGATCGCTTCCATGACGAGGCCTTGCGTAGCGACGCCATGGACACCGGCAGCGATCTGCATCCCCGTGCATGTCGCCGGATGCGTATTCGGCTCGCCCCACGCCACGGCCGCCGCGGCCGTCATCGGCCTTGGGCTGGTCGTTTGCGCGTCCGTCGGCCCGCCCGGGGAGCCTGATCCCATCCGCGGTTTGCGCGCGTCCCCGCCCGCAACGGAAGACCGTCGCGAAGTGCAAGCGCGTTCAGAGCCGGGGCAGGGGTGGCTGCTGCCGGCTCGTCTCGTCCCCAAAGCGGATCA
>NZ_JAKSYG010000135.1 GCF_022829725.1 Methylobacterium sp. E-005
CTTGGCCAGACGCTCCTGCAGCTTCTCACGGTCGTAGTCCGAGGTGGTCTCCTCGATCTGCGCCTTGATCTGCGAGATGCGGCCCTCGATGTCGGACTTCTCGCCGACGCCGTCGATGATCGTGGTGTTCTCCTTCTCGATGCGCACGCGCTTGGCGCGGCCGAGCATGGGGAGCGTCACGTTCTCGAGCTTGATGCCGAGATCCTCGGCGATCATCTGGCCCTTGGTCAGGATCGCGATGTCCTCGAGCATCGCCTTGCGGCGGTCGCCGAAGCCCGGCGCCTTGACGGCCGCGACCTTCAGGCCGCCGCGGAGCTTGTTGACGACGAGCGTGGCGAGCGCTTCACCCTCGATGTCCTCGGCGATGATCAGGAGCGGCTTGCCGGTCTGAACGACGGCCTCGAGCACCGGCAGCATGGCCTGGAGCGACGACAGCTTCTTCTCATGGATGAGGATGTAGGGATCCTCGAGCTCGGCGACCATCTTCTCCGCGTTCGTGATGAAGTACGGGGAGAGGTAGCCGCGGTCGAACTGCATGCCCTCGACGACGTCAAGCTCGGTCTCGGCGGTCTTGGCCTCCTCGACCGTGATCACGCCCTCGTTGCCGACCTTCTGCATCGCGTGGGCGATCATCTGGCCGATCTCGGTGTCGCCGTTCGACGAGATGGTGCCGACCTGGGCGACCTCGTCGGAGGTCGAGACCTTCTTGGCGCGGGCAATGATGTCCTTGACGGCGGCGGCCGTGGCGAGGTCGATGCCGCGCTTCAGGTCCATCGGGTTGATGCCGGCGGCGACGTACTTGGCGCCCTCACGGACGATGGCCTGGGCCAGCACGGTCGCGGTGGTGGTGCCGTCACCCGCGATGTCGTTGGTCTTCGAGGCCACTTCGCGCACCATCTGGGCGCCCATGTTCTCGAAGCGGTCGGAGAGCTCGATCTCCTTGGCGACCGTCACACCGTCCTTGGTGATGCGCGGGGCGCCGAAGCTCTTCTCGATCACGACGTTGCGGCCCTTCGGGCCCAGCGTCACCTTCACTGCATCGGCGAGGATATCGACGCCGCGCAGCATCTTATCGCGGGCGTCGGCGGAGAAACGAACGTCTTTCGCTGCCATTGTGTGCCTCTTAGCTACTGGTTGAACCCCAAGGCCTTGGACGGCCTCAAAGGGCGGGACGGGGTGAACCGATCAGAGGGCGACGACGCCCATGATGTCAGATTCCTTCATGATCAGGAGGTCCTGACCGTCGATCTTGACCTCGGTGCCGGACCACTTGCCGAACAGGACGCGGTCGCCGGCCTTGACGTCGAGCGCGTTGACACGGCCCTGCTCGTCGCGGGCGCCGGGGCCGACGGCGACGATCTCGCCTTCCTGCGGCTTCTCCTTGGCGGAATCCGGGATGATGATGCCGCCCTTGGTCTTCTCTTCGCTCTCGATGCGACGGACGACCACGCGGTCGTGCAGCGGACGGAACTTCATGAGCTGCCCTCTTGCTTCAGGTCTAAAGTTGGCGTTGAAGCGGCCGGCGGGACCGCCGCGAACTTGACTGTTAGCACTCTGTCTCGGCGAGTGCCAAAGACGATTGCGAGATAGGCGCGGGCCGGTTTCGTGTCAAGACTGTCGCACGTCCCGCGGCTAAGCTCCTGTTCCCTCTTTTGGATCACGCGCCGCGATGCTGAGCCTGCACGGTTCCGAAGGCCCGGTCGCGCCCGAGAGCGCCGGCCACGTGGCACCCGATGCCGTCTGGCTGGATCTCAACGATCCGAGTTCCGAAGAGGCGGCCGCCGTCGAGGCCGCGACCGGCGTGCGTATCCCATCGCGCGCCGCCCTGTCGGAGGTTGAGACGTCGAGCCGTCTGCGGCGGGTGAAGGGCGGCCTGTCGCTCTCAACGCCGATGATCACCTTCGAGAGCAGCGCCTCGCAGCTGAAGCCCCTCGGCTTCCTGCTGACCAAGGATCACCTCGTCACGGTGCGGTTCCACGAACTGCGCGCCTTCGACTCCTCGGCCAAGCGGATCGCGGACGGCGACGGCAGCACGACCCCGAGCGCGATCTTCCTCGTGATCCTGGAGGAGTTGGTCGACAGCCTCGCGGACGCGCTGGAGGACATGGCCTCCGAACTCGATTCGCTTTCGACCCGGATCTTCGATTTTGACGTGCGTGGGGCGGACCGGCGGCGGCTGGAAAGCCCGCCGCCACGGCGGCGCGACCTCGCGCTGCGCCGGATCCTGCGCGGGATCAGCAATCGCGGGAAGGTTTTGGGTAAGATCCGGGCGAGCCTGCTGGGCCTCGAGCGGATCGTGCCGTTCGTGGCGGCGGCCTGCGACAGCTTAGGCCTGCCGGAGGACGGCCGGTTCGACACGATCAAGCGGGACATCGAATCCCTCGACGAGTTCGAGACGCGCCTGGCCGAGAACGTCCAGTTCCTCCTCGACGCGGCCCTCGGTCTGATCAACATCGAGCAGAACAACGTCTTCCGCGTGCTCACCGTCGTGTCGGTGGTGGGCGTGCCACCGACACTGATCGCCTCCATCTATGGCATGAACTTCAAGCACATGCCGGAGCTGGACTGGACTTACGGCTATCCCTACGCACTGGCCCTCATCGTTCTGAGCGCGCTGGCACCGATTGTCTATTTCCGTATTCGCGGGTGGTTCTGAAACCCTGATGTAAGATCACTCGCTCTATAATCTGATATTCGATCTTCCACTGTCGCTTATATTAATTAATATATCTCAATATTCGTTTCTCTGCTCGACCCGATAGCGCTCATTAAATTTTATGAATGCAGATCCTGGCATTCGTTTTAGCGATAGATTAACGATCTCATGTCTTATTTCGGCGCACGCGACAGTGAGTCCAGATATGTTCAAGCGATCCGCCTATAGCGAAGCCGAAGCCAAGATTAACGCGCTCGACCGATCGCTGGCGATCATCGAGTTCTCGTTGGATGGCAGCATTCTGAGAGCCAACGAGAACTTCCTGAATCTGATCCAATATTCTCAGGCCGAGCTCGTCGGCAAGCATCACCGTATTTTCATCGAGGATGCGCACGCCCAATCGGCCGAGTATGCGGAATTCTGGGCCAAGCTGCGGAAGGGCCAGTTCGTGACCGGTGAATTCCTCCGGCTCGACAAGGACAAGAACCCGGTCTGGCTCGAGGCCACCTACAACCCGATCCTGGATGCCCAGGGCAAGCCGGCGAAGGTGGTCAAATTCGCCTCCGACATCTCGGCGAAGAAGAAGCAGATCGGCCGGTTGATGTCGATGATCGACAACATGCCGGTCGCCGTGATGACCGCGGATCCGCGCGATAATTTTCGGATCGACTACCTGAACGCGACCTCGCGCAGAACCCTTGGACCGCTCGAGCAATATCTTCCGATCAAGGTCGACGAGATGATGCAGAACTCGTTCGACGTGTTCCACAAGAACCCGCACCACCAGCGTTCGATGCTGGCGGATGCGAGCCGCCTTCCGCATCGGACCAAAATCAAGGTTGGCCCCGAGACGCTCGACCTTCAGGTCACGGCCGTCAACGACGAGAAGGGAAACTATATCGGTCCGATGCTGACCTGGGCCGTCGTGTCGGCGCAGGTTCAGATGGCCTCCGAAGTCACGCGGGTGGTCGAAGCGGTCGGCTCGGCGATCCAGGAGATGCAGCAATCCGCCGAGGGTCTCACCCGATCGGCCGATGCCGCGCGCGAGCAAGCCGCCTCGGTCGCGGTCAATTCGGAGCAGATGAACAACGCGATCCAGGAGATCTCCGGCCAGGTCGGGCGCGTCTCCGAGCGGGCGCAGCAGATCGCCACGCAGGCCGAGACCACCGACACAACGATGCGGCAGCTCGCCGAGAACGCCCGGAAGGTCGATGCCGTCGTCGCGATGATCAAGTCGATCGCAGATCAAACGAACCTGCTGGCGCTGAATGCCACGATCGAGGCCGCCCGGGCTGGGGCTGCCGGCCGCGGCTTCGCGGTGGTGGCCAGCGAGGTCAAGGCGCTGGCCGAGCAGACCGCCAAGGCGACGGGTGAGATCACCCAGCAGGTCTCGGCCATTCAGAGCGCGACCGGCGAGGCGGTGGGCGCCATCGAGATGATCACCGCGGCTGTCGGCGAGCTCTCCAAGCTGACATTGGCCATGGCCAGTGCGGTGGAGGAGCAGGCGGTCTCGACTCAGGAGATGTCGGGCAGCATCGGCGGGGTCTCGCAGGCGGCAAGCGCGACGGGCCAGTTCGCCGTCGCGGTTCGCGGCATCGCCGGAAGCCTGGCGGATCATTCCTCGGGTCTGTCGGAGAGCGTCAGCCGCTTCATGAAGGCGGGCTGATCCGGGGCCCTGTCGGGACGACAACCGTCCCTTCGCCCCCGGTCGCTGGCCAGCCCGACACATCCCGATCGGGCATCGACGCCCGCGACAGAGCACGACCTGCCCCCTCTTCCGCACGGGAGAGGGGACGCGCTCGATCCCGACCGGGCGTGTTCGGGCCCGACACGCGAATCCCAAAGCCCCCCCGCGGGACGGGAGAACCGCGATGCTCTTCCGCAGGGCCGGTGTCGGCGCTCAGTCCCGGGCGAGTTGCGCCCGGCCGATGGCGAAGACCCGCCCGTCTCCGAGGAGGTGGGCGGTGAAACCCTTCGGGAACAGCCCTTCGATCGCCTTTTCACGGACGTTCAAGCCGCCCGCATAGGCGCCGAAGGCCGGCATCACGAGGCGCGACCCATCGGTGACGAAGCAGCGGCGGCGCACCGTGCGACCCCGCATCGCGACCTTGCCGCAGGGATGCAGATGGCCAGCGATCTCACCGGTCACGGGTTCCGGACTCGGCTCGTGGCGCAGGAGAAGGCCACCGAGCGTCAGCGCGTCGGCGTAGCGGCCGCCGATGCCCTCGCTGACCGCAGCGTCGTGGTTCCCGGCGATCCAGACCCAGTCCCGGCCCTCCTGGAGCGCCGCCACCATGGCGCGATCACCCGGCTCCATACGCTCGGGGCCCCGCGCGTCGTGGAAGGAATCGCCCAGCGCGACCACCCGGGCCGGAGCATGGCGCGCCACGGCCTCATGCAGGCAGGCGAGCGTCTCGCGGGTGTCGTAGGGCGGCAGGAACTGGCCGGACCGGACCGCGTAGGAGGAGCCCTTCTCGAGATGGAGATCGGACACGATCAGCGTCCGATGCTCCGGCAGCCAGAGGCCCCCGCAGAGGTCGAGCACCAGCGTCTCGCCCGCGAGCTGAAGGGTGGGGTGCTTGTGAGTCTTCTCGAGTCGCAGGCCGGCCGCCAAGATCGCATCCTCGTCGTCGGGGGAGGGCGGATCGGCGGTCAGGACAGGGCCTCTTGAAGAAGCTCCGCCTCGGCCTCGGCCAGGATCTCGTCGGCGCCCTCGCCGTAGACCCGCTCGCGCCCGATCTCGAGCATCACGGACACGGAGAGCGGCGAGACCCGGTCGAGAGACCTGTGGATGATTCGCCCCTGGATGCGCTCTAGCATCATACCGAGGCGCCTCACGTCGAGGAGTCCGGTTGCCGCATCCTGCCGCGCGGCCCGCAGCAGGAGGTGATCGGGCTGGTGCTTGCGCAGCACGTCGTAGATCAGGTCGGTCGAGATCGTGACCGCCCGGCCGGATTTCTTCAGGCCCGGGTGATGGCGCTCGATCAGGCCGGCGATCACCGCGCATTGGCGGAACGTCCGCTTCATCATCGCGGACTCGTCGAGCCACGCCTCCAGGTCGTCGCCCAGCATGTCGACGGCAAACAAGTCGCCGATGAAGTCCGGGTCGAGGACGGCGCGCTCGGCGATATCGCGGGTCATCCAGATGGCGATGCCGTAATCGTTCGCCGCGAAGCCAAGGGGCCGCAGCCCGGCGCGCTCCAGCCTTCGGGTCAGCAGCATGCCGAGCGTCTGGTGGGCGAGGCGCCCCTCGAACGGGAAGGCGGTCAGGTAGTAGCGTTTGCCCCGCGGGAAGGTCTCGACCAGCAGGTCGCGCTCGCCCGGCAGGACCGAGCGGCGGCGCTGTTGCAGCAGGTAGGCGCCGATCTGTTCCGGAAGCCGATCCCATTCGAACGGGTCGGCGATCAGCGCCCGGACCCGCGCGGCGAGGAAGGTCGAAAGCGGAAATTTCGAACCGGCATAGGAGGGGATTGCCGGATCGGTATCGGGCGGGGCGCGCGTCACGAGGCACTCGTCCTCGGCAAGCCCCTCGAACCGCAGGGTCTCGCCCGCGAACAGGAAGGTGTCGCCGACGGTGAGCGTTTCGGCGAACTCGTCCTCGATCTCACCGAGCACCCGGCCCGTCTTCGGCAGCACCGTCCCGGGCTTCCCGCGCAGCGTCCGGCCGAGGCGCACCCGCACGCGGGCCGCCTCGACGATCGTCCCGACATTCATCCGATAGGCTTGCGCGGTCCGGGCGTCGCGCACCCGCCAGAGGCCGTCCGGCCCGCGCAGGATCTTGGCGAAGCGCTCGTAGGCGCGCAGCGCGTAGCCGCCGGTGGCGACGTAATCGACCACCTGCTCGAAGGATTCCCAGGTGAGGTCCGCATAGGGCGCGGCCGAGACGATCTCGTCGTAGAGGGCGAGGGGATCGAAGGCGTCCGCGCAGGCCATACCGAGCACGTGCTGGGCGAGCACGTCGAGGGCGCCCAGCCGGGCATCGGGGGTGTCCTGCGCGGCCTCCTCGACGGCGTCGAGCGCCGCTTGGCATTCCAGCATCTCGAAGCGGTTGCCCGGGACGAGATAGGCCTTCGAGGGCTCGTCCATCCGGTGGTTGGCTCGACCGATCCGCTGCATGATCCGGCTCGCCCCCTTCGGCGCGCCGACATTGACCACAAGATCGACATCGCCCCAGTCGATCCCGAGGTCGAGGGTTGCGGTACAGACGATGGCCCGCAATTGCCCCGCCGCCATGGCGGCCTCGACCCGGCGGCGCTGCTGCGCGTCGAGGGAGCCGTGGTGAATCGCGATCGGCAGCGCGTCCTCGTTGAGCCGCCACAGCTCCTGGAAGGTGTACTCGGCCTGGAGGCGAGTGTTCACGAAGACCAGCGTGGTGCGATGCTCTTTGATGAGGTCGTAGATCGCCGGCATCGAGTGCCACGCGGTGTGGCCGGAGATCGGCAGGGCCCGGCCGAGGTCGAGCATCCGCAGATCCGCCTTCGCGCCGCCGGCCACGGTGACGAGATCGGCCATGGGGGGCACCGCTCTCCCTTCCCCCTCTGCGGGCGAGGGTGGGTCCTGCGTCAGCAGCTCCCGGGAGTGGGGAGCCCGGATTCCGGATGGGGCACGGCCCTCATGACGGTCGGAGCCATCTTCTGGACCGGCGCTCCCCTCTCCCGACTCGCTCCGCGGGCCACCCTCCCCCGCAGGGGGGGGAGGGAGGGTCTGGTTCTGCGGCACCAGATACTTCCGCAACTCATCCGGTTCCCGCACCGTCGCGGAGAGCCCGATCGCCGCGAGGCCGGGGCTCAGCCGGTGCAGCCGCGCCATCGCCAGCGACAGCAGATCACCCCGCTTCGACGTGACCAGCGCGTGCAACTCGTCCAGCACCACGCAGCGCAATCCGGAAAAGAAGTCCGTTGCCTCGCGATGGGCGATCAGCAGCGCCAGCTGCTCCGGC
>NZ_JAKSYG010000140.1 GCF_022829725.1 Methylobacterium sp. E-005
CGTCGCCCGCGATCGTCCCGACCCGGTGACCGTCATCGAAGCGGCGCACGCGGGACGGCAATCACACCTGATCCCGCTGCGGGTCGCCCGCATGGCCTCTTCGCCGTTCGCCTTTCTGCGCGGCGCTGCGCAAGTCATGGCCTGGGATCTGGCACAGGGACCGCGCGGCGCCATCGATGTAGTCCTGAACGGCGACGCGCATATCGCGAACTTCGGGCTGTTTGGATCGCCCCAGGGCGATGTGGTGCTCGACCTCAACGACTTCGACGAGGTGACGGTCGGGCCGTGGGAGTGGGACCTGAAGCGGCTTTGCGCGAGCATCGAGGTCGCCGCGCGGGAGGCGGTCGTCGCCGCACCGGAACGGCGGCAGGCGGTACTGCGCGCAGCGGCGGGCTATCAGCATACGATGGATGATCTCGCCCCGCGCGGCTCGCTCGACGTGTGGCGGCGCGCGGCACGGGCCGAGGATCTCGCTTTCGCCGGCCTCGAGATCGACGCGCAGTCACAGGCTGTGGTTCACAGGGCTGTCGAGAAGGCGCGGCGGAAGAACAACACGAGCTTGCTCGACCAAGTGGGCGAGCGTCGCACGGACGGTGGCTGGCGCTTTCGCGAGGAGCCGCCGATCCTCGTCCGCGTCGATGAGGCGACGCGCGAGCGTGTGACCACCGGTCTGGAGCGCTATGCCGAGACGCTGCCGCGCGAGCGGCGGTTCATGCTCAGCCGCTACCATGTGGTCGACGTGGCCCACCGCGTCGTGGGTGTCGGCAGCGTCGGGACCCGGGCCTACGTCGCGCTGCTGTGCGGCAACTCCGAGCGAGACGTCCTCTTCCTCCAAGTGAAGGAAGCCGTGCGACCAGCCCACGCGCCCTATCTGCGCGGCATGCCCAAGCCCTATGCCGATCACGAGGGCGAGCGCGTGATCTACGGCCAACGCCTGTTGCAGGCCGTGGGCGATCCGCTGCTGGGATGGACGAAGATCGAAGGGCGTCCGTTCTACGTGCGGCAGATGAAGAACATGAAGGGCGAGATCCCGGTCGCGCGCATGACAGGCCGGTCACTCCTGTACTTCTCGCACGCGTACGGATCGCTGCTCGCCAAGGCCCACGCACGAACCGGGGATGCGGCAGCGATCGCGGGATACTGCGGTCATGACGGCCGGGCCGATCTGCGCGAGGCCCTGGCCGACTGGGCCATGGCCTACGGAGACCGGAACGCGCAGGACTATCAGACCTTTCGGGCTGCCATCGCAACGGGCCGGCTGCGAGCGGCCGAGGATCCGCATCTCTAGAATTTACGGGTCCGATGGCGGCCGCCCGGGCACAGCGGGCATCCAACAATTTGTGGAGATCTGATTGAGCCCAAGCTTGGGGAAAGGGACGCGGACCTTTCCCCCTCGCCGCGCAGCGGCCTTCCATCACCGCCCCCCTGAACCGCGCCGGGGTTCCCGGAAGCTGTCTGGTTTGGGTCAGGCGACCAGGGCTTGCATCTGGGTCTGAGCCAAGCAGCGCGCCTCAGCCTCGGCGGGAGGCACGTTGTCGATCGGTTCGAGCAAGCGGCGGGTGTTGAACCAATCGATACAGCACCGTGCCGCTTCATCTTGCGGCTCGATGTGGGTGCTCTGTAGACCGTCTTCGTCCCATGTCATCGCACGTACGAGTGCACTCGCAGGCGCTGAGCGGGTCGCCAAACGCGGACCGGCGGGAGCCCCGTGCCCGTAATCACGAAAGGCATAGTCTCACTCTGTGCCCATAAATGAGGGCGCCGGCCTCGCGCGGCCGTCAAACGCTTATAGATCTGTTGTCCCCGAACTGGGCGAACGGAGTAGATCAAACGCTGCTGCCTAGGTTAAATACACAATATTATGACCGTGAAATCTCAGATGGTCGTGAGCCTGCCTGGTGTCGATCTCAATGCTTTAGGGCCCGGCAGCAGACCTGACACATCCTCCGGGCGCAGCCGTCCTGCTTTCAAACCGCGGGGCCGTGTCCTGCCCTCGCCACGGTCAGCGAGACGCCCGCCCGATATCGAGCAGACGCTGTGTCTCTGACAGGGTGACATTCAACTTCGCGTGGGCATCGCGAAGCTCTATAATCAGCCCCGCCGTGCGCCCCATCTCCGCCCGACCTTTCCGCAAACGGAGCCCGGTTGGTCGTCTTGAGCGCTTTCGCCCGCGATCGAGAACCTCGGCGAAAGGCAACACCATCAGAATGGTACCGTGCGCGTCAGTAATTTCAAAGCCATACCGGATCGGATTTCGAGCAGTCGCGGCGAGATCGGACCCCATTCCTGGCACGGCCTTGAAGGCCTCCAAATAGGCCGCCTCGACGTCGGCAAGCTCAAGACCTTCGTCGTCTTGCTGGTGGCCATGTGGACCCAGCAAGTGAAAGTAAAAATGCGGCATCGACCGTACACGGCGAGAGTGACATCTCCAGGCCAGACTGCGCGGGTCGGTTTGGGTCGTCAAGTCCGAGACCGCGTCGCGGTATCATGAGCAGGCACGCGTCCTGCTGGAATGCAAATCGTCCGCGGTTCTGCTCACGGCTGGGAACGCGATTCGTTATGATGTCAGCTTTCGTCAATCGCGCCGCAAGGGCAGGATCCGCCACGAGCGGTCATTCGCCTCCCATCCTAACCCGGCCGCCCGCGTCGCCAAGGGCTCGTCGCTTGATCGAGCAATCGTCGGATTCTGGGCTACGTCGGATCGTGTTGCAACCGGACCTGGGTCTTTCGTCAGGAGCGGACGGCCCACTTCAGACCCACGCACGCACGTTTCGAGCAGTATCAAAGGCCGTACCTCGTGGTCGAGAAAGGCGATTTACCTCTACATCGCGCGACCCATCGCGAGGAAAATCAGCCAGCCAAGATGACAGAGTATGCGGTTCATGCTACTCAGAGCCGCAGCCCGCAAGAGAATGCCCTCATGGCCAACACTGATCTTGCGGACCGAAATCTGATCATTGCTCGAGAGTTGCGAGCGGCCGCCGAGGAAATGCGACGGGCTCTGCAAATGTCTCGCGACCTCGTCGAACGCTCCCGTCGGCAGACGCGGGCAATCGTTGGGCCGAATGACGAGCGGGCGGCGGACAGCGAACATCCTGACCCATCGAAGCCGTTGGTCGAGTGCCTCATTCATGCCTACGAACTTGCTGAGGCCGATGGCGAACCGCAGACCCGCGTGCTTCTAGGTCAGGTTCTACACCATGTCGGCCGGCGCATCGCGACGGGACTCGGTCCGAGTGCTGCAAAGCTCGTAGTGCACTGATCCGATTCTGGGGCGTCGGTGCGGTGGGCATCATGGACGACGATGATGAGAGCCATTCGATCAGCGATGGCCTGAAGCGTATCGCTCGCATTCTGGATGTCCCCGTCGCCAGCTTTTTCGCGTCTGAGGCGTCACCGACCGCGGAACAAAATAGGGCGGCGCCCACTGATGGAGAAGTGGAGCAGGCCCTGTCGGTGATGCGCCTGTTCCTGCGCCTGAACAGCACCCAGGCACGTGCGCGCTGCGTTTCGTTCATCGTTCAGGAACTGCTGCGCAACAGCCCGTCGATCGATCCTGCGTCCGACGATTGATCGTCTGGACCTTCACCGTCTCCGGATCGTTCTGTCCAGATCTGGAGTGAACAAGATGATGACGCACGACCCCTTCCCGATCGTGGGCATCGGCGCTTCAGCGGGCGGGATCGAGGCCATGAGAAGCTTCTTCGCCGGGCTCCCGAAGCCTTTCGGAGCCGCCGTCATCGTCATCACGCATCTCAGTCCGGATCGTGAGAGTCTGCTGCCCGAAGTCCTGGCTCGGTTCACCACCTTGCCGGTGGAGGCCGCTAAAGACGCCACGCCCGTGCAACCCGATCGTGTCTACGTCATGCCTCCCGGCGTAATGTTCGGCATTCACCAAGGACGTCTGACCCTGACGTCGTTGCAGCCTGGCTCTCGTGAGACCAAGCCCATCGATGTCTTTCTCACCGCCCTGGCGCTCGATCAGGGTGAACGCGCCGTGGCCGTGATCCTCTCAGGCGGCGACAGCGATGGCGCGATCGGCGTCAAAGCGATCAAAGAACACGGCGGTCTCACGTTCGCTCAGGCCTCGGATGAGAACGGGCCGGAGACGCCCGAAATGCCGGTCAGTGCGCTCCGGACCGGGTACGTCGACTATCACGCCGCCGCTGACGAGATCGGAGCGCTGATCGCGAAGCACAGCGTCAAACGAACAAGAATCGAGACGTCCGTGAACGACGACCCGAACGGGGTCGAAGTCTCGGCGGACGTGCTCGCGGAGATCCACTCGATCCTGCTCCGGCAGGTCGGACACGATTTCTCGGGCTACAAACACACGACCTTCCAGCGACGGTTGGCGCGGCGGATCGTGGTGGGGAACCATGACGGGCCGGACGACTACCTCGCACGCCTGCGCACGGATGCGACCGAGGCGGCGGCGCTGTTTCGCGACCTGCTGATCGGCGTGACCAAATTCTTCCGTGATGTCGATGCCTTCGACGCGCTGGCCAAGCTGGTGATCCCGAAGCTGTTCGAGGGGCGTGCCGCCGAGGATGTGGTCCGCGTCTGGATTCCCGCCTGCTCGACCGGCGAAGAGGTGTACTCGATCGCCATCCTGCTGCTGGAACACATGGCCACGCTGCCCAACCGGCCGCGGGTCCAAATCTTCGCGACCGACATCGACGAGCGTTCGCTTACCGTCGCCCGGATCGGCCGCTATCCACGGGCGTACCTCGACACCATCTCGGCCGAGCGGTTAGCGCGTTACTTCGTTGTCGAAGGCGATAGCGTGGTGGTCGCCAAAGTGGTGCGCGATCTGTGTACCTTCGCGCCCCACAGCGTGCTGCGTGATCCGCCATTCTCGCGCCTCGACCTCATCTCCTGCCGCAATCTGATGATCTACCTCGGGCTCGATGCCCAGGAACGCATGCTGCCGACGCTGCACTACGCGCTACGCCCGAACGGCTACTTGTTCATCGGGATGGCTGAGAACGTCACCCGGTTTGAGGATTTGTTCGCCACCGTGGACAAGTCGCATCGCATCTTCCAGACGACGAGCATGGCCCGCTCGGTTCGGCTGTCGACGATGAGCGCGGACCCCTGGCCCGGTCTGGCGCCCGGCGCCCGCACGAAACCGCAGGGCGCGCTGGCCCATGCAAGCCTGCGCCACATCGTCGATGCCGAGGTGCTGGCCAAGTTCGCCCCTCCGCATGCCGTGGTCACACGGGTGGGTGAAGCCGTGCACTACTCGGCTCGGATCGACACGGTCCTTGGCGTTGCCCCGGGACTTCCGACCCACGAATTGGCGGCCCTGGTGGCCAAGGGATTGCGGCTGGAACTGCGCACGGCGCTGCGTGAGGCCATCGAGACGAACACAGTCGTGGCGCGCACCGGCCTGGAAATCAATCTGGCGAACGGGCTGCGTCAGCCCCTGGCGCTGACCGTCAGCCCGATGGCATCGCGCCCCGGAACGGAGCCGCTGTTTCTCGTTGTGTTCACGGAGACCGCGCCGGCCGCGAACCGGGAGGGGGCGGCGTCGCAGGCGGAGATCGGGCGGGATGAAACGGTGCAGCGCCTGGAACGCGAGCTATCGCTGACGCGCGAGCGCCTTCAGGCGATCGTCGAAGAATACGAGACTGCGCTGGAGGAAGTCAAATCCTCGAACGAGGAACTCTACTCGGTTAACGAGGAGATGCAGTCTGGGAACGAGGAGCTGGAGGCCTCGAAGGAAGAAGTTCAGTCCATCAACGAGGAACTTCACACCGTCAACAATGAGTTGTCATCAAAGATTCAGGCGTTGGATCGTCTGGCGGCCGAACAGAAGGCCCTGTTTGCCAGCACTGATATCGCCAGCGTATTTCTCGACAGGGACTTGCGCATCCGGACGATCACGGACGCCGCAGCGCAGATCTTTGGTATCCAGGCGGGGGACCGTGGGCGGTTGCTGACCAATTTCGCGGCGCCATTCTCACTCTCGTGGTTGAGTGAGGATGCCCAGGCGGTAATGGCCAGCGGCAGGACGGCAGATCGTCTGCTCGATGGGACGGACGGCAATCGCCATCGAATCCGAATAACGGCGTCGAAGATCGAAGGCGACATGTCTGGGGTCATCGTCAACTTCGTCCGGGTCGAGGGTGACGCGCTTTAGCGGTCGAGGCAGAACGCGGCGGTGTGTTATCAGCATACGATTGGCGATCTCGCCCTGCGCGGCTTGCTCGACATGTGGCGGCGTGCGGCACGGGCCGAGCTGGTGCCGAGCGACGCCGCCATGGCGGTCGAACTGTTTCCCGTACGCATTGCCGCCTCGTCCGGCCCGGCCGGATCGCTGTCCAAGGCGACGGGCTCCGGCTGTAGGAAGTCTAGCCGCCAACGCAAACCTTACGAAGCTATCCGGGACGGTGTCCGCCGGCCCAGAGAAGCGTCCGACCAGCTTCATGAGCGCCGGATTCGCCGTCGATCGGCGTCATGTCAACGCGGGCCGGCTCGGTCTGATCGTGAGGTCCGGATCTGCGGTGGCGACCTGCCCAAGCGGGCATCCGCGCTCGCCGAGACAGGCCTTCCGATCCGCCGACGTCTGGGCCACAGCCGCGGGGTCCTGCGTTCGGTCTTACGTGGAGGGGGGCGCACCGAGGTCTTCCAGATCCGACAAAGCGCGCTCGACGCCTATCCGCCCTGAGGGATGCCCGATGGGAGGCCGCCGGCCGCAACGCGACCGAGCTCTGGCACGAACGATGGGACCGGGCTTCCACGGATCTCGGCGCGTGGTCGGTGAATGGGCGCCGACGCGCGGCGCAGGCCAGGGTCAAACGGCTGCAGGCTCGCCTGGTCGGCCTCATCTCTCAACGATCAGTGGAAGAGAGTCGGAGCCCCGACAAGACGCCGATCGGGGGCCGTTCCAATCCTGTTTGACGGTCTGCTCCGGTTGCACGACGTAACAGGCCGCCAAGCCGTATGCGGAACGGCCTGTGCGTGAAGGGCTCCGGGCGCCGCGACTGCATTGGGCCTTGGGCCCTTCCACACAACGATCCGCGATGAACGACAGACTTCAGGGCTGCTTGTCCGCAGCGTAGAGGTCGGTGAAGGCGGCGTGCAGAGCCGCGAGCATGCCCTGGACCTCGAGTTCACGGATGCGCTGACTTCGTACCGCCGCCCAGAGGTTCTGCTGCTCCAGCGGATCGGTCACGTCGTTGGCGCAACTTGCGAGTTCGTCCGCCATCTGGTTGAGCGACGACGAGCAGAACATCAGAGCTGCGATGAGTTCGGCCACCGTATCCGGCAACGGAGACAAGGACACCGGTGAACCGCGTTCGATATCGGGGAAATCGTGCTGATTCACGGCGAACCTCTCTGAGCGGAGGGGCTCCAAGCACTTAAGGCGCGCAGACTTTAATAACATAAATTAACTTCTGTGAGTTTCGGCCTGCGGCATGGCGACTGATCCGTGTACGCGGCGTCAGGAGGGGCGGGCTGGTCACGCCTGGACCGCGGTCTCGCTGACCCTTGGCATCATCCCATCCTCGCTCAGATCGGACCAATCACTTCGGAGAGGGCGGATCAGTCGCCTCCATCAGGATCAGGGCATCGACGACGCGGGCGTGGGGGCCATCGTGCGAATCTGTTTCGGTCAACTGACCCAGCGCGCAGCCCGGCCAAAGGGGCGGCTCGCCGAAACAAACAGGTGGGTCGAACGTCCGAGCGACCGTCGAGGGCAAGGGGCGGCAAGGGCAAAGGGCGGCATCAGCACCGTGCTAAGCTCGCGCGCGCGTGTCGGGACTTCCGTACGCGGCAACGACAGATCTGGGGGATTGTCCGTTGGTCGAGATCAGCATCCGGCACCGGACGACCTACCGGTATCGCCGACCGGTCAGCCTGGGGCCGCACCGGCTGATGATGAGGCCCCGGGAAAGCCGGGACCTGCGCCTCCTATCGAGCACCCTGACCCTGGTGCCGGAGGCCGGCGTGACATGGGCCCAGGATGTCGCCGGGAATGCCGTGGCGACGGCCACGTTCCAGTCCGAGACGGAGAGCCTCCTCGTGGAGTCCCGGTCACGGGTGGAGCTCTCCGCCTCTGCCTATCCGGTCTTCGCCATCGCGGCCGACGCGGTCACGTTCCCGTTCCGCTACACCGATGACGAGTGGGCGGATCTCGGGGCCCTGACGGTCCTGCAGTATCCGGAGGGCGCTCCGAGCCTGCGGAGCTGGGCACAGGGGTTTGTCGCAGCCTGTCCGACCGACACCCTGTCCCTGCTCAAGGATCTGAATGCCGGCGTCGGAAGCGCGATCACCTACCAGGTTCGCGAGGACGAGGGCACGCAGAGCCCGAGCCAGACCCTGTCCCGCGGGATGGGCTCGTGCCGGGATCTGGCGACGCTCCTCGTCGAGGCGGTGCGCAGCCTAGGCTTCGGGGCTCGGGTCGTCTCGGGCTACCTCCACGATCCGTCGCGAACCCAGCTGGGTTCGGCGGATGCGGGGGCCACGCATGCCTGGGCGCAGATCTTCCTGCCGGGCGCGGGTTGGATCACCTTCGACCCGACGAATCGCACCGTCGGCGGCGCGAACCTGATCCCGGTGGCGGTCGCCCGCGACATCCGGCTGGCCATGCCGCTGAGCGGCAGCTACGCCGGACCGGCGGACGCCTTCCTGGACATGTCGGTCCAGGTCAGCGTCGATGGATAGCGGCTCTACGCGGGCCGATCACGCCCACCTGCCCGGCTTGGTAAGGCCGCCGCTCCGGATCGCAGGATCACGGGCCCTCTCGCCTGCGGCATTCGGACGCCCTGCGCGACCTCCGTTCCGGTGGACTGACGCAGCTGGCGCCTCGATCGGCGATTGGCCCCGCAGCGGGGACGAGTGCCGGGTGGCTAAGATCGCAACTTCTGGCTACGAGTACGCACCACCCCTGCACACACCCATGCGATGAATGACCCAGCCGGGCATGCGCGAAAAGCCGCTTTGAGCGGCTACGACATCCTCCAGTCGCCCACGGAGCCCAGCTTCGACGATCTCGTCGCCCTCGCCACCCAGATCTGCGATACGCCCGTCGGCCTCATCAGCTTCGTGGCCAGCGACCGCCAGTGGTTCAAGGCGCGGATCGGGTTTGCCCCCTGCGAGACGCCGCTCAGCCAATCCGTCTGTGCGCACGCCCTCGCCGAGGGGGATATCCTCATCATCCCGGACCTGACGCAGGACCTCCGCACCCGCGACAACACGCTAGTGACCGGGGAGCCGTTCATCCGCTTCTACGCGGGCGCCGTGCTGACGGCGGCCAACGGGATCGCGATCGGCACGCTGTGCGTGATCGACAGCAAGCCCCGGCCGGAGGGCCTCACCCCGCAACAGGCGTCCGGCCTGCAGGCGCTCGCCCGTCAGGTGATGACCCAGCTCGAGTTGCGGCGGGCCATCCGGGAACGGGATCGCGCGCTCACCACCTCCGACGAGGCGCGCGACGCGTTGCAGATCAGCGAGGAGCGTTTCCGGCTTTCCTCGCGCGCCACGACGGATGTGATGTGGGACTGGGATCGCGAGGGCGATACCTTTCACTGGGACGATGCCCTCACCCGCGTCTACGGCTACGTGGCCTCAGCCGTCACACCGACGGCCGCATGGTGGTTTGAGCACATTCATCCGGAGGATCGGGAGCGCGTCCGTCAGAAGGCCCTCAGCGCTACCGAGATGGGCCCACGCTGGGCCGACGCGTACCGGTTTCAGCGCGCGGACGGCACGTATGCCGACGTGCTCAATCAGGCGTTCCTGGTCCGAAGCAAGGCCGGCCGCGTCCTGCGCATGACAGGAGTCATGCTGGACAACAGCGCGCGGGCAGCGGCGGACCAGCATCAGAGCCTGCTCAACCATGAACTCAGCCATCGGCTGAAGAACACCCTTGCCATCGTCCAGGCCATCGCGGCGCAGACCCTGCGCAACGCCGCCAGCCTGGACAGCGCGCGCGACGCCCTGCTGCAGCGCCTGATCGCCCTCGGTAAGGCCCACGACATTCTCCTGGCGAGCAACACCGAGCAGGCCGGGATGGAGGCCGTCATCCGGGGGGCGCTGGCTCTGCACGACAACCAGCAGGCGGGGCGGTTCCGGATCGAGGGACCGCCGCTCGAGATCGGACCCAAAGCCGCGCTGGCTCTCGCGCTCATGATCCACGAATTGGCGACGAACGCCGTCAAGTACGGGGCGCTCTCGACCGACGCGGGGCACATCGGCATCCGCTGGCAGATCGAGGTGGCGGGCGATGACCCGCAATTGCGGCTGTGCTGGACCGAATCGGGTGGACCGCCGGTCTCGACACCGTCGCGCACGGGCTTCGGCACCCGTCTGATCGAGCGCGGTCTCGCCGGGACCATCGGCGGGACCGTGAAGCTGGAGTACCGGCCGAGCGGTGTCACGTGTGATCTCGTGGCGCCCGTCGCAGGGTTTCAAGAAAAGGTGGAGATTTTAAATTGAACGAAAACCGTTTCGCGGGCTTGCTCTAAGCCATGAACAAAATTCTTTCGAAGCCGACCGCGCTAATCGTCGAGGACGAAAATATCACGCGGATGGAGACCATGGATATCTTCGCCGATGCAGGCTTCGACGTGATCGAGGCCTGGACTGGCGACATGGCCCTGCATCTGCTCGGTAAGCTCCCGACGATCCAGCTGGTGTTCACCGACGTGCGTATGCCCGGTCGGGTGGACGGCATTCGCTTGGCGCAGCTGATCGCAGAGCGTTGGCCGGAGACCGCCGTGATGGTCTGCTCCGGCCCACTCGCGTTCCGGCCGAGAACCCTGCCCGACAAGGCGCGGTTTTTTCCCAAGCCGTTCAGCCTGAACGAGGTCTCGTCGACGGCCCTGGCGTTGGTGGCCTGAAACCGGCCGCGCCGCGCAGGGGTGTGGGCCACGCCGGCCTAGATGCCGCCGCCCTGTTCGGACAGGAGGTCGAAGATGTTGCCGGTGAGTGCATGGAGCGCGCACGGCTTGGCTATGAAACGTGCTCCGTCCGGCAGATCGGTACCCTTGGGATTGTTCCGACCGGACAACACCAGCAGCCTGATCTCGGGCCACCGCGCCGCGACGAGCTTCGCCAGCTGAAACCCGTTCAATTCGCTGCCGGGCATATCGACGTCGCTGATCAAGACGCGCACGTCGGTGCGTGTCTTGAGCAGGTCGACCGCCTGCTCAGAGTTGCATGCCTCGAACACGATGAGCCCGGCATCGGTCAGCGCCCCGGCCATGTCCATTAGTTGGACGGGATCGTCGTCGACGATCAGGATGCCAAGCTGGTGCGGGGCTAG
The DNA here is from genome assembly GCF_022829725.1 of Methylobacterium sp. E-005. Taxonomy (GTDB): domain Bacteria; phylum Pseudomonadota; class Alphaproteobacteria; order Rhizobiales; family Beijerinckiaceae; genus Methylobacterium. The sequence goes on from NZ_JAKSYG010000140.1 coordinate 11,276, forward strand.
CGGAGCCCTCTGGCTCGTGGTGAGGGCCGTCATGAGCCTGACTGTCCGCCAAGATGACTCGTGAGGGTCGTGATGCGGGAGCCGACCAGCCTCGCCGCCTTGCGCAGCTGCCCCTCCGTAATCGCGAAGCGTTCGGTCCACGCGGCTCGAACGACGCGATCATTGATGTCGATGTGCGTAGCAGCTCGACGGGGCAAGGTTTTTTCGACGAATGACATGCGCTCTTGTTTCGCGTCTTCTCATCGAAGACCGCGCCTCAAATATACAATGTGATGGATATTTACTAACGCGGGAAGGTGGGGAAGGTTGCCGTGTCTCGCGGGTGGACGGTGCCTGCGGCAGGACGAAGGCTCTGCGGCCCCGCGACTGATGATCTCCTGGTGCGATGCAGCGATGCGCCAGAAGCTCCAGTTCTACCGCGGCTGGACAGCTGCAGATCGGTGATCCTGTAGCCGGTTTTACTCTTCTCTGGCAATTACACGATATCGGAGGGTTGGGCGCTCATGTTTGCCTGGGCCGCATTGACAGTTGTGATGATCTCGCAGCTGGCGTAGAGATGATAAATCGATTTTTGACCAGATATTTCGGCCGTATCGCCTGAACAGGGCGAACGCTCTGCATCGCTCCCATTCTCGACGACCAGAGACCGCGCGCGCGCGATGCGCGCTCAGCCCGATTTCCTGCCTGTATAGATACGGAATACCTATAAGTATCGGCACCGTTAAGTGGTTCAACGACACCAAGGGTTTCGGCTTCATTCAGCCGGATGATCGCGGCAAGGACGTGTTCGTCCACATCTCCGCCGTCGAGCGCAGCCATGGGCAACTTCGTCGAGGGTCAGAAAATCTCCGACGAGATGGAGGCCGACCGTCGCACCGGTAAGCAGTCGGCTGGCAACCTTCAGGCCGCCTGAGCCTCGCTGGTCCGACCGACGATTTTCGAAGCCGTTCCCTCGGGAGGGGCTTTATCTGCTTTTCGCCGCCTTGGCTGAGTCAGGGCGTACAAAAAGGAATGTTCGTGGGTCAATCTAAAACAAATCAGATCGTCGATCGTCTCGAAGCGACGGCCAAAGCGCGGCAGGCTACGCTGGCCCGGTTCCGGGCTCGTCCTGCGGCCGACGATCCGGTCATCCTCGCCCGCCAAGCGGCGCGGCAGGCGGTGGTCCAGGCGCGGGACGTGCGGGCGACCGAGCGGGAGGTCGCTCGGCTGGCCGCCGAAGCTGACTGTGCGTCCGCAGCATTCGCCGCAAAGGAGCGCGCCAAAGCGGAGATCGCCCGTCAGATTGCCCAGAAGGCAGCGCGGCAGACTGACCTCGCCGCCGAGCAGAAGGCCGCGCGCGACGCACGCTTCGCGGCTCGCAAGGCGCGAGCCCGTCGGTAGATCGGCCTCAGCCTGCAGCACCCGTTACCCAGGAGGACCACCCATGTCGCACAAGTTTAAGATCGGCCAGCATGTCCGGCAGCTAAGAGACAGCTACGTCGGCAATAAGAGCATCGTCGACGGCCTCTTCGAGATTGTTCGCCTCACGCCGGACGACCGTTCCGACGAGCCGACTTACCGGATCAGGTCCGCCGGCGGCGAGCGTGCCATGCGGGAGGGCGAACTCACCCACGCGTCCTGACCGGTTTCGGCCGGTCGGATCAGCACGTGCAGAGAAAGCGTCCTGTGACGGCTCTCCGTCGGGACTCATAGGACCGGCGGAGATCCCGCGGGCCGTCTGGGATCGAGTCGGTTGTCCGAGTCTTCGCTCTTCGGTGGCCTCGACCGTATGCGTATTGCGGGCGCTTGGCAGCCAATGCGCCAGCTCGGCGAGGATGAAAGCTCGAACGCGGTCGATGCGGACCTGACCGAACTTTTTGATGCTGACGATCGCGTCCGGTGACTTCTGGGCCAAAAGGCCGAGATCCCGATAACCGGCCTTGCGCAGACGGGCCCATAGGGAGGCCGTCAGGAAATCGCGGCCCAAACCCGACGCTGAGAGCAGCTGAAGCGCGTCAGGCGGCAGGTCCTCGAACAGCGGGAGCCTCGCGCTGATCTCGCCGAAGAGGCTATCGGACCGGGTTGTGCGACGTGATCGGCCGGACATTCCCGCCGCTGATAGGGCTATTCCTGCGTCCCGCAACGCTCAGCCATCGCGCGCCGTCACGGTGACGGCTTGCCCACCACCGTGTGACGACGAACGCGCGAGGCCCGACCCAAGAGCCGCCGGTCCGCCTCCGAGCGACAAAGCGGAGGCACGGCGCTTCATTCCCGTTGACCACGCTTTGGACGGGGGCGTGCGAGGCTCGGACTCGAACCGGCCGCTCTTCAGGCGGCAACGCGAACCCGCTTCGAAGCCTGGTCGATGGCCGCGATGACCGCGTCTGGCGCCAGATGCTGGATCATGTGGCCGAGGCCTGGCACGACGATGAGGTGACTGTCGAGCAGTTCGTCGTGCAGGCGCTTCGACTGCCGATCCACGTCGGCGATCTGATCGGCTCCACCCACGATGATCACCACCGGGAGCCTCAGGTCGCGATAGTGCTTCTGAAGCTCGACAGCCGCCGGCGTCATCAACGCGGCGTCCTCTGCTGACGCCCGCAGCTGGATCGGCCGCAGCATCATGGCCTTCGGGAACCGGCGGTCGAAACGCTCCGTGACGGCGGCCGGCGCGAACATGGCCTTGATCAGGGTGGGCTGCAGGATCCGACCGATCACGGGCGAGATCGAGTGGCGCATCAGGTCCCCGATGCCGGGGAGCGCCACCGGGGACGCGAGCACCACATCGGCGCGCAGCGCCGGGTAATAGTAACCGGACGCCAGGACGAGGCTGCGCACGAGCTGCGGGGCCTGTAGCGCGAGGGCGACCGCGACCAAAGCCCCCCAGGAGTGTCCGAGGACGACGGCTTGGGCAACGCCGAGCTGCAGAAGCGCCTTCTGGAACAGCGTCGCGTGAGCGCGCGGCGTCCAGAGCCCGCGCGGGCGGTCGCTGTAGCCGTAACCGGGTCGGTCGAAGATGATGACGCGGTGGCGCTCAGCAAGATCGTCAACGATGCCGCTGACGAGAAAATCTTGGATCATCATGCCGTTGCCGTGGATCAGCACCAGCGGCTCGCCGGCCCCCCGCTCGACGTAGTGCAGGCGCACGCCATCCACGGTGAGGAACGCGCCGATCGGTGGCGTCCGTCGCTCGGCCTGCTTTGCCTGGGCGGCCGCATAGAGGGCGGACGCTCCCAGCGCGGTCGCGGAGCCGAGCAGGGTCGGAAGCAGCCACGCTGTTCTTGAACGGCCTGTCATGGGATTGATCCTGTTCACTGGAATGGGGCGTGCCTTCCGATTGCCGAGGGACGGCGAGTCCCCTTCCCGCCAACGGGAGGAGACGCCGGTCCGCCGTTTCCGGCGCGGCAAGCGGTCGGTGTCGGCAGGATGACGCCGGCTGGGCGCTTAGTCGGCGCCGCCATACGGTACGCGGGACGCGTGGGTCTCGGCGCGGCTCCCGCGGGTCTCGCTTGGACAGGCCGAAGGCTTTGACATGCCCGGCGGAGCGATGATCCAGTGGAGGCACGACCGTAGCGGCTGCGGCGCCTAACGCGCGCCCTGCCAGCGCACCGTCATCCGACGAAGGGCTAAATCACCATTCGTCTCCGACGCGCCCTCCGAATCGAAGGATCGGGCCGACTGACGCACGACCACACCGTCCCGCGTGATAGACCAATCGAACCGGCCGGGCTCCGTCGCAGATGGCATGATCTGTAACTTGTGAGGATTTGATCTGAAAACGATCATTTTATTTGATCGATGCTCCGATAAGAACCGTTCAATGATCTTTCGAAGCCGAGATTACTCGGCCTTTGGCAGTCATGCCGACCGCGCTTGAGGTGTTCCGGTCGCGGAGGCGGACGCATGCTTCCAGGCCTCGACGCCGGCTGCCGTGCTCGCTAGTTGCGACGCCAAGTACTGCAGCGCTTCCGTGCAACGCGCGTCCTCGCGGCGCACATCGGCAGCGTGAGCCTGATCGTCGCCCGCCGCGGCAAGCTGGTCCGCAGCGAGCGTCAGCCGTTCGGCGACGCGCCGCATCGATTGCGGCCCGGTGAAGCTGGTCCGCGCATCAGCGGCGACGGCCTGAATCAAGCTTCCGAGATCGGGCTCGATAGCCATCTCCCAGTGCTGGGCATAATTCGACGCCATCATCTGGCACTTGGTGAACCAGCTAAACTCCAAGCCTGTCAGTCTGGGTTGAACCATAACGCACTCCTTGCTGGACGGACTGAATTCACGCGCACGCGGACAGGCGGCGATCCCTAGCCGCTGTCCTCGTCAAGTGCCGACCGATAACTTCACAGTTTACTGACCCGGCCCTGTCGCCCTGCGCTACAGGGTTGCTTCGTCGGGCCGAGGATCGTCCCTGAGGTTCGGTTGGCCGGGACCGAAACGCTTTGCCTTCCGACTGATGTCGACACGACACATGGCCCGCATCCGTCCGACGGCCCAATCACGCGTCGGGGCTGTCTCTCCGAGGATACGGCGATCTTTATTAGATGGCGCCCCAGAAATATTTTACCAGATCCAAAAAATACAAAAATGACGCTACGGCGAGAATTCAAAATCATGTTCGAAGGAAAACCAAACAGACGCAGGACAGAACAAAATTACATCCTTGGCGTTTACAGCACTGTAGCATCCGTCGTTTTTGTCTTGGAGACCCGCCATGTTTCATCAAAAGCGTTTTGGACGCAAAATATCGGTTCCGTCGACGATAGAGATCAAGCGCGATCTGATGGACATGGCCCATGCGGACACGGTCGTAACGCTTTTTAAAGGCCGTGGCGTGACCAATGACGAGTTCAAGACAATGGTTTCGGGCCTGGTCGCTGACGATCTGCTTTCTCCCGATCGCGCTCAGAGATTGACCCTCCGCTTCGCGCGCGCAGACGCAGAGAACGCCGGCCCCGCGAGTTGACGCTCGTCGCCAGCCTTGCGGGGAAGTGTCGGCGGCTGACGGCGTTCAGGCCACGATTTTATCGAGAGCTCGAAGAGAAGGCCGATCGCCGGCAGCTTGAACGCCGAGGGCGGCCGCATGTGAGCGCCTCCGACGGATTGGTCGCAAGCCTTTGTCGAGGCCCCAGCCACCGATATGCCATTGTGCATGGACGAGACGCCCTTGGCCGGGGGCGCATGAATGAATACGGCCCCGGTTTGATCAGGCCAGGATATCCTGAATCAGATGGCGGTTCGCGCGGATGGATGCGATCGTCCGATCGATCTCGCGCAGAAGCAGTTCCGCGGCGGCACGGGTCTCCGGGCTATCGAGCGGGCCGGCGACGATCCGCGCCTGTTGGGCCCGGCGCAGTTCGGCTGCGGCGAGGTCCTGTTCCGCCTGCGCAAGGATATCCCGGAGGTAGGCGTCAGGCAGTGTCGGCATGGTAGCATCATCCCGTCCATGACATGGATCCCGCCGCGCGACCCGGTCACGGGCAACGCGGCTTCGCAGATCAGACGTTGAAGATCGGCAGGAGGGCTCCGAGGCTCCCCAGAGCCGCGGTGCTGATTCCGCAGACGAGGACGATATCTCCGCTCGCGATGTGCTTCGACACCGGTGCAAACCGGTAGGCTGCCGACGTCAGCGCGACGCCGAGCAACGCAATCGCCAAGGCGACGGCCATCAGAATTGTCATGACAATGATCCTTGTCCGCCAGCGGCGGGACTGACCATCGCGCGGACAAGTGCAACGTGCGGAAGAGACGAAATATCCGACTAACCCAGGCAAGATATTAAATTGTCAAAAATCTTGGCGATTTGGGGTGAGAGAGTCGATTTTCACGGTGAAATCGTTGTTGATCGGCGGAATTACGGCCTGACTGACCGTCATGCCATCCTCCAACACAGTCCTGCTTGAGCAGCCCGATCAGGGCGGACGATCGCGCCGTTCGCTCCGCGCGGCACCGAGATCGGTCAATTGAGGCGCGCGGTTCGAACCCGCCATGCCCGCGCTGAGGCGCCATGGTGCCCCGGCCCCCGGATGAGCGGGACCCAATGTCCCATCATAAGATTAGCACTTCCATGCGGCGAGTGCTAACGATGGGTCGATCGGGCGGCGATGACAATTTCGCCGGTCTCTGTCCCGCGACAGCGCCAATCATCTCGGTTGGATCTCGCTTGGGAACGATCAGGATCTCACGATGAAATTCCGTCCGCTGCACGATCGCGTGGTCGTCCGTCGCATCGAAGGCGAGGAGAAGACCAATGGTGGGATCATCATCCCCGATACGGTCAAGGAGAAGCCGCAGGAGGGCGAAGTCGTCGCCGCGGGACCGGGCGTGCGCGACGAGGCCAGCCAGATCATCGCACTGGAGGTAAAGGCCGGCGACCGCGTCCTGTTCGGCAAGTGGTCCGGCACCGAGGTCAAGATCGACGGCCAGGACCTTCTGATCATGAAGGAATCCGACATCCTAGGCATCGTCGCCTAGCCCGGCTCGGGCGGCACGGAGCGTAGTGACGATCTGCCCTTCGAGGCGCCCGCTTGGGTGCGCATCGGGGCCAAACGACAGATGATGAGGTCTCTGCCATGTCCGCCAAAGATGTCCGCTTTTCCGTCGATGCCCGCGATAAGATGCTGCGCGGCGTCGAGCTTCTCGCGAACGCGGTGAAGGTGACGCTCGGCCCGAAGGGCCGCAACGTCGTGATCGAGAAGAGCTTCGGCGCCCCGCGCATCACCAAGGACGGTGTGACGGTCGCCAAGGAGATCGAGCTCGTCGACAAGTTCGAGAACATGGGCGCCCAGATGGTGCGCGAAGTGGCCTCGAAATCGAGCAACGCTGCCGGTGACGGCACCACCACCGCAACCGTGCTGGCTGCCTCGATCGTCCGGGAGGGCGTGAAGTACGTCGCCGCCGGCATGAACCCGATGGACCTGAGGCGCGGCATCGATCTGGCCGTGGCCGCGGTCGTGAAGGATATCGCGGGCCGCTCGCGGAAGGTCGCCTTGTCCGAGGAAATCGCACAGGTCGGCACCATCTCCGCCAACGGCGACACCGAGATCGGCCAGATGATCGCCCACGCGATGCAGAAGGTCGGCAACGAGGGCGTGATCACGGTCGAGGAGGCCAAGACGGCCGAGACCGAGCTCGACGTCGTCGAGGGCATGCAGTTCGACCGCGGCTACCTCTCCCCGTACTTCATCACGAACGCGGAGAAGATGGTCGCCGAGCTCGAGGACCCCTACATCCTCATCCACGAGAAGAAGCTGTCGTCGCTCCAGGCGATGCTGCCGGTGCTCGAGGCCGTCGTTCAGACCGGCAAGCCGCTCCTGATCATCGCCGAGGACATCGAGGGTGAGGCTCTGGCCACGCTCGTCGTCAACAAGCTGCGCGGCGGCCTGAAGGTCGCGGCGGTCAAGGCGCCGGGCTTCGGTGATCGCCGCAAGGCGATGCTCGAGGACATCGCGATCCTGACCAAGGGCCAGATGATCGCCGAGGATCTCGGCGTCAAGCTCGAGAACGTGACGCTGCCCATGCTCGGCCGCGCCAAGCGCGTGCGGATCGAGAAGGAGAACACCACGATCATCGACGGCGTCGGCGAGAAGTCCGACATCGAGGGCCGCATCTCGCAGATCAAGGCGCAGATCGAGGAGACCACCTCGGACTACGACCGTGAGAAGCTGCAGGAGCGTCTGGCCAAG
>NZ_JAKSYG010000156.1 GCF_022829725.1 Methylobacterium sp. E-005
TCCTGGATAAGGCGGACGCGCACGCAGCGGCCCTACGCTATCGAGGCCGATTGCGGCAGGTCCACGACACCTTCGCCGTACGCCGCGCGAACGAAGAATCGGGGCGCGGCCAAGAGGAACCTGGCGACAGGTCCAGTGGCCGAACAGCAGAAAGCCCTCGGTCAGGTGAACGGGGGCTTGTCGCTGGTTGTTCGTGGTGTTGGGTTTGCGTGACAGGATTTGACCCTGTGAGTGTCAGCGTAGGGGCCTAGCGAGCTCCCGGGCAGATCGCCCCCGCGCCAAGTGTGTGGGGCTGGTCCGGTGCGCCGACGCGGTGTGCGTGCGGGCGATGGCTCCGGGGCCGGATGGGTGTCGTGTCGAGGGAAGCGCGCCGCCTCTGGGCGAGCGACGCGTGGATTGCGATGTGCGGGTCTGGCGGCGACCGACTCTCCCGTGCCTTGAGACACAGTACCATGGGCGCTGGGTGGAGCAGCCCGGTAGCTCGTCAGGCTCATAACCTGAAGGTCACAGGTTCAAATCCTGTCCCCGCAACCAAATCTCACGACACACAAGCAGAAAGCCCGCTGAGCCATACGCTCCGCGGGCTTTTGGCCATCTTGGGTGGCGACGAGGTCGACCCGGGCCGATGCCCGCTGTCGGAGTTGTGAATCGTTCCGGATCCGTGCGTCTCGAAAGTGGTTCGCCGGCCCCGCCGATCCGTCTTGACGGCCTGTCTGCTGATCTGCGATGCGGCCGCTTGGCCTCAGGCAGTGCTGCTGGCCCTCGGGCGCCTCGGTTGAGGGAGACGATGCTCTTAGGCGCGGCGCGGGGGGACTCGCCGAACGGGACGGTTGATGACCGCGACGGCCCCATCCGGGCGCTCGCGCGGCGCCTCGACGAACTGCCGATGTCCCGGCTTCACTGGGTGATCCTCGCGGTCAGCACGCTCGGCGTGTTCACCGATATCGCCGAGGTCGCCCTGAGCAACGCGCTGGCGGCCATCTTCCTTGCTCCACCCCACAATCTGCCGCGAAGTAGCCTATCGCTGCTGCTGGCCTCCGTGTTCGCGGGCGGGGCGATCGGCGCGCCGGTCTTCGGACTGCTGGGCGACCGGCTCGGGCGGAAGCGCGCGCTTCAGATTTCCCTGGTCCTGATGACGATCGGCTCGCTCGCGGCCGCGATGAGCACCGGCCTCACGGCGCTCACGGCGGCGCGCGCGGTGTCGGGCTTCGCGATCGGCGGCTTCCCGCCCCTGGTGGCGACCTACCTCGCCGAGGTGATGCCGCCCCGGCGGCGCGGTGCCATGCTGATGATCTGCGCCGGGATCGGGTTCCTCGGCGGTTCGGCCGTCATCCTGCTGGTCCAGATCCTCGCGCCGGCCACGCCGCTCGGGATCGAGGCGTGGCGCTGGGCGCTGATCCTCGGGGCCGGCTTGGCGGCGCTCGCGGCCGGACTGTTCGCGTGCGTTCCGGAATCGCCCCGCTGGCTCGCCTCGGCCGGGCGCCCCGTCGCGGCCTGGGAGGCGTGCCGGCGGTTCGAGGATGCGGTCGGCGCCCAACCGGCCACGCCGCTCGGGGAACCACCACGGCCCGTGCCGCCCGAGGCACCGGCGCCCGCCGGGGAGCGGCCCGTGCCCCACCGGACCGCCCTGTTCATCGCCCTCTACACCCTCGCGCCGTGGGCGACCCTGGGCTTCCCCCTGCTGAGTGCCGTCGTGCTCCTTGAGAAGGGCTTCAAGGTCGAGCAATCCCTGGTCTTTGCCGGCCTGTCGCTGCTCGGACCGCCGCTGGGGACGTTGCTCACGGCCCCTGTCGTCGACCGGCTGGAACGGCGGGGCTGCCTTGCCGCCCTGGCCGGGACGATGGCGGCCCTGGGCACGGTTTTCGCTGCAAGCACCGGATTCGTCACCCTGGTCCTGCTCGGCATCGCGTTCAACACGGCGGCGGCGACCTATGGGGCGATCCTGTCGATCTATGCGACGGAACTGCTGCCGACGCGGCGGCGGGCCTCGATCCTGACCTGCGCCTGGGCGGGCGGCCGAATCGCCTCGGCGCTGGCGCCCTTCGTCCTGTTGCCGGCTCTGGCGGCCTACGGACCCCACGGAATGTTCGCCGTCATCACGGCCGTTCTGGTCGCGAGCGGAGCGCTCCTGCTCGCTGGCCCGCGGGGCCTGTCCGGTAAGCCCGTCGCGCAGAACCTCTGAGCGCCGGAGGCTTGGTTTCGAAAGGGCGTGCCCTTTCGCGGGTCCAGGGCAGAGCCCTGGTGCCGGACCTCGTCGGGTGTCGGGCTGCGCCCGGGGCGGTCAGGCCGTTACCCCGACACCCCACCAAAGGGCTCGCCCTTCGAAAACCCGCGATTTCACGCCGAACAGACCCCGGGGCAGTCGATGTCCTCCCGGCGACGGAGCGGTGCCGCATCTGTGACATACCCGCGTCCCATCGCAAACGGGCGCTCCCTGTTGTCAGGCGCGCAAAATCCGGACGATAAAGTGTTCGCGACATCCGGTCTTGTCTACGGATGATGACGGGAGCCTCACGCGTGTCCAGCCCGGCCCTCGTCCCGAGCCTCGTCGAGTCGACTCACCATATCGAGCCCGAACGGGCCTTCGACTTCTGGCGCACCACCGCGCTCGCGCGCTTCGGTGACATCGCGCGCCTGCGTCCGAAAGAGCGATTCTCGGCGAAGCGCCTCACCGTCGTCTCGGCGGATTGGATCCTGACCCATACGATCAGCAGCCCGGTCGGGGTAACGATCAGGCCCCGCCACATCGACCGCAGCGGCCGCGACATGGTGGTGATCGGCCTCGCCGTCGACGGGATCGGGTATCAGGAGCAGTGCGGCAGCGGCGCGCAGCTTTGGGCCGGCGATGTCGGCTTCCTGTCGCGCGGCCAGCCGATGGTGGCGGGAGCCCAGAGCGACTACGAGGAGATCCGGCTGGCTCTGCCGCGGGAGACGTTCGAGGCTCGAATCGGCCCCATCGACACCCTCGTGGGCCGCAGCATCCGCGCCGATGGCGGAAGCGCGGCGTTCGGGGCATTCCTGCGCACGGTGACGGCGTCGATCGCCTGGATGTCGGAGGCGGAGGCCGAGGCCGCGATCGATGGGGCGCTGCACCTCCTCGGGACGCTCGTCGGCAGCCGGACCGGCGAGGCCGGTGCAGACCTGTCGCGGGTGGCCGTCGAATCCCTGGCGCGTGCCCAGATCGCGCGGCGGATCCACGATCCGAACCTTGATCCGGCCGAGATTTACGCCGCCTTGGGGATCTCCCGGTCGAGCCTCTACCGGGCCTTCGCGGCGTCCGGCGGCATCGCGGCGGCGATCCGCGACACCCGCTTCGATCTGGCGCGGCGACGGCTGGAGGCTCCGCGGGACGACGCGATGAAGATCGCCACGATCGCGTATGCCTGCGGCTTCAGCGACGTCCCGGCGTTCAACCGCGGGTTCCGCAGACGCTTCGGCCTGTCGCCGCGCGATCTCCGGGCCGCGCGCCCCTGACCGGAGCGCGGAGCAGCCCCCATTTCCGGTGGATGGCGCGGCCGGCGATCAGCGACCCGGGAAACGCACGGACGCATCACAGGCCCTTCGATGGACCCAGGCGGCATCGCGGATGCCGGGCGGCCCGTCAGACACGGTTCCAGAAAACGAGGATCAGGGTCGCGTAGGCGGCGATCAGCAGCGCGGTGCCCTGGAGATCGACACGGGCGCGCCGTTGCGGATCCGGCGACAGCCACCAGCCGAGCCGCTTGGCGGTCCACGGCACGAACTGCGCCGTGAGGAACACGCTGAATACGTTGCCGATGAACAGGGCAAGGGGGAAATCCAGCTTCCAGGTGCGGTCGAGGATCGGCGTGCCGACCAGCAGGCCCCAGAGAAAGACCGTCGGATAGAGCGTGAGGATGACGATCATGTTCATCTTCCACCACACGGGGGCCGAAGCCCCGGCCGGCGCCACATCGCGGAACCACTGCTCGAAGCCGCTCTGCACCGTCCGCGCGTGAAACTCGGCGGTCAGCGGGGCCGCCTCGGCGACCAGTGCCTTCCGCTCGGGGGAGTCCATCCAGGCGTGCAGGTTCGCCGCGCCATCGAACCGCAGGATCGCGACACAATCCTCCTGCACCCCCGGCACGGCCGGCTCGAACCGATAGCCCTGCAGGCCGGGCGCCTTGGATTGCGCCGCGGCGACCTTCTGCTCCCAGAGGCGATAAGCCGCCTCCATGCCGGGCTTCACCCGGGTGCTGATCACCGCGCAGGCCGGGGCGGTGCGGGCCGCGCCGGCATCGTCCTGGACGATATGGACGTCGTCGCGGCCCAGGAGCATGGCGGCGGCGCCCGCGATGCGGGCCCTCCGCTCCGGGGAGCCGAGCCACGCCTTGGCCTGCTCCAGGCTGCCGAAGCGCTGGAGGATCACCCAATCCACTTGCAGGGGCGGGTGCGGGGGGAGCAGGCGCTGCTCGATGAAACCCGAAAAGGTCGCAACGACCGCGCTGGTCTCGGCCTGCCACCGGGCGAAGGCGTCGGCGCTCTCCGGACGGACGGTCGTCTGTGTCACGATGCTGACGGATGTCGGAGACGCGCTCATGCGTTCGCTGGTCCTTACCCACACGTGTCGCTGGATGCGGCGTCGCCGACGGGTCGATCCCGATCGCCGGCCGAACCCTCGAAAGGGTCGAAGACCGCGCGCTCCGGATCGGAGTGGTCACGCAGGGCGCGGAGTTTCTGCCACGTCTCGGGCGCGAAAGCCGGCGGAACGATCTCCGGATGCCCGACTGTATCGGACCCGCCGATGTGCTGGCCGACCTTGTACCGCCGAAGCGCGTCCGTGATCGCCCGATGCCAATCGGCATTGGCCTGATCGAACCCCCCGCACCCCGCCACATCGTCCAGGGGGCCCATAGACCTTGGACGTCATGGATCGCGCCCTGGTCCGCTGCAGTCCCGGACCGGTCGGGCTGCAGAAGATCGTCAGCGGGACCCCGCTCGTGTCCGGGGTGCCTTCGGCCCCAGGTCAGGGCCGCTTGAACCAGCTCGCCGGGGCTGTGATCGGAATAGGCCGCCTCCACCCGGGGTGTGAGCCGCCCGGACATGGCGTCCGAGCGGGCTGCCCGATCGATCAGATGATGGATGTGGCTCAGTAGGGGACGCGGTCCGCCTTCTGGGCGTATTTCTTCCAGACCTCGACGGCCTCTTCGCGCATCATCTGCTGGGTCGGGATGGAGCGATCTCCGACATCCTTCTTGAGCTCGCCATAGATCATGCTGTCATCGAAGCCACCGTATTCCAGGGCATCCTTGACCTGCGCGGCATAGTAGATCCGCTTGATGCCGGCCCAATAGGCGGCCGCCAGGCACATCGGGCAGGGCTCGGCGCTGGTATAGAGCGTCGCGTCCCGGAGCTTGAAGCTGCCCTGTGCCTTGCAGGCCTTGCGGATGGCCTCGATCTCGCCGTGCCACGTTGGGTCGTTCTCCGCGACGACGCGATTGGCGCCCTCCGCGAGGATCTGGCCATCCTGAACGATCACGGAGCCGAACACCCCGCCGGCGCTGTCGATCAGCGATGTCTTCTCGGACAGGGCGATCGCGCGCGCCATGAAGTCTTCGTGCGTCTCAGTCATGGAAGTCCCTGCCTGATGTCCTGCCGGTGAGGATGCGTATCATCTCGCTCGGCCGATGGATGGGCTGCCCTGTCGCGGGGCGTGCCTCCGAAGATTCATGTCTCGGTCGGGCAATGGTTCCGATCAGGGTTTTCCTGAGCGCCCCGCACCTTCGCAAACAATGCCCCCTCTGGACGTTCGGCCAGATTGTGCGCGTGGATCTCTGCCCACCCCGGTCTGGAGCCGGACAACGGGGCGCAAAGCCCTATCGCCCCGCCATCGGGTTTGCGCAGAAGCACTGTCATGGCTGGGGCAATCTGTATCCGAGCCGGTGATCGGCTTGCCAGTTGAGTAGACCTGGATGCCGCATCAGCGTCAATGCAAACCGCCGCCGGCACAAGTTCCACATGTAAATATTTGGATATCCGGAATAAGCAGCTCGAACGATTGCCTCGGACATGCGAAAATGGCGCATGGAAAGAGCTGAATCGTTCACCGCGACACGTTTCGGGCCCTTCGTCACGGGAGCGTCATGAGCCCGATACGCAGGAACAAGAAAAATCGGCTGGCCCGGCGGATGGATGGGGGCGCGTCACCGCGGGCTGTCGGGCAAGGTCAGCCCGCAGGGGCCATCTGCTTCCGGAACGCCGCCAGCACCACGTCCGGCGAGACGTCGCAGCCCGCCGGCACGACGATCTTGACCGCGACGTCGTCGCTCGTGGGGTTCCGTCCTGTTGTGAGCCGGGCCCAGGCCCTCTGTGTGAAGTAGATCACGTTGAGGCCGACGGTCGCGAAGCGACGCCCGAGGTTCCAGCCGCGCCAGATGTAGGTGATCCGGTCTCCGGGATGCGGCGCGTCCATCAGCGAGGGATCCGAACCGTAGGGACCCGCATCGACGAAGGTGACGAGGGCCGGACTTGAACAGGTGCCCAAAGGTGCGCGGTAGCGCCCGGCCAGGGCCCGCGGCAGCATGACGCCCGCGCCGAGGTCGATCGGCGGAAGGGCGACCTCCCGGGCCGGCATCCCGCCGGCCTCGGACGGACCGGCATAGGCCTGGAGTCGGATCGCCAGGGAGGCTCCGAGGAGGAGGCTCAGCAGGATGAGGCAACCCCAGGCCGGGGCGGTCAGGATCGGCGGCTCGGCACGCATCCGCGCTCCTCGATCCAGAGCAGCGCCGGGACGATCATCGCCACGGCGGAGCTCAGCGCCACCAGGGACGATCCCAGGTGATCGTGCCAGAAATGGAAGGCCTCCCGGGAGGGAAGCATCGCGAGGATGCGCGCGGCGTTGATCGCCACGACGAGGCCGAAACTCGTCGCCAGCACGCCCAGCGCCGCACGGCTGACCGGCCGCTCGGCGATCTTCAGGATGGAGAGCCAGACCAGCACCGCCAGCGACAGATTGTGAAAGGACGAGCAGCCTTCGAGGACGGTGATCGCCCAGTCGCTGCGAACGCGGAGGCTGGCGCCCTCCAGGCCGATCCCACCATAGACCAGACGGCCGATCCCGGAGATCAGGCCGACCTCGACGCCCTCAAGGGATTGATAGAGGATCCTGAAGACGAGCTTGCCCCACAACTCGTAGATCGACAGCGCGACCCAGATCTGCCCGATACCGGACCAGGGCCGCTCGCCGCGCCTGCGGAGCAGAAACCAGCCCCCGGCGAGCGTCATCGCCAGATAGACCCCGTGCGGCTCGGGTATGAACCACGCGAGGGCCGACAGCGCCAGAACCGTGCGATCGGATCGCGCCAGCACCATCCCGCGCGCCGGAGCGGCCAGGATCTGGCACAGGAGCGCGGCCAGCGCGAACGCTTCGCCGACATTGAATTCGATGAGGTGCTGGGCCGTCTGGGTCGGCTCGAACAGGTGGCGCTGCAGGGCGGCCGAGAGGACGGTGCCGGCAGAGAACATCAGGACGGTCCAGGCCGCTGCACGGTCAGCGAGACCCGCGCCCCGTGCATCCGGCCGGCGGTCCGTGCCGCCCTGCGCAACATCAGCCATGAGCGGACCGTCAGGCTGTCGGATCGACTCGGCGGATCCGCCGACGGCGCAGCAACGCCACGGTCCCGCCGACGAGCATCAGACCGAGGGTGGCGTTGACCTCCGGTGACGGGGCGCCCCCCGTATTCCCGCTCGACCCGCCGCCGGAACCGAAACTGAAGGCCGATTCCGAAAAAATCCCGATGCTCGCGGCCGGTGCGGGCGCCGGAGCCGGAGCCGGAATCTGTAGGCCACTCGTCAACGCGCCGTTCCAGCCGCCCGCGAGCGCGTTTCCACTGCCGGCCCACGCGGGATTGTTCGATTGAGTCATGAGGACCGAAAAACAGATTATACTTACGTATTTCATATCCGTCCCCTCCTCCACATTGCTGATTTAATAGAGGGGCGTAATGAGATGTGAATGCAAGCATTATATAAGCGTGACAGTTTTAATTCACATCTTCTTCCGATTATTAACTATGTTCGTTCGTCCAGGGCATCGTGGCGACTGCGTAGACCAGTCGAGCGTCTGATCCTCGGTAAGCTTGACAGATCGTCATACGAATCTGTGCCTGCGCTGACCCCGCCGCGACTCCGCTCATCCGCGGTAAAGTCGGACGACAACGATGTGCCGGGCATCGTCCTCCCGCTATCTCCGGTGGTCACCCAGGGCGCTCTCCGCTGATGGGGACGCCGATCGGCGCAAGAGTGCGCCAAGGCAGAGGCTCCCGGCCGGGGGCGCGGCCGACCATGATCCGGGCTGTCAAGACCAGTTGAGTGCGGTGCCCTCAACGGATGGTGAACTGTGTTTAAAGGATCTGTTTACCAATAAAGTCTTCTTACGTTCTTACGGGTGGGGACGAGAAAAGTGTCGTGAGTGATATAAAGCGGTTCTCCGACGACGCCTGTTCCCGGCTGGCCGACCTGATCGGCCCGGACCGCGCTGGCGCGTCCGGCGGGCGGTTCGACGCGTCCCTTCGCGTCGTCGCATCGGTGGACGAACGGACGCCGGTATCGGACTCGGACGTCGAGCCGCAGGATTGGAGCGGGCTGGTCGATCTGGTGCATGGGGCCGCGCGCCGCCTGCGACGGATCGAGGTCGGTGCCCGCGACCAGGATCGATCCCTGGGAGAAGCGCTTCAGCGGGCTCAGGACGGGATCGTCGCCGCGGATCTGCGCGCCCAGCAAGCCGAAACCCTGGCGGACGAGGTGCGCCATCGTGCCGAAGCCCGCGTCGCCGCCGCCGAGGCGCGGGTGGCGGCTGCCGAAGCCCGGGCGCGCGGGGCCGAAGACAGGGCGCGCCACGCGGAATCGTGGCTGATGCGCGTGCAGGCGACCATCCTGTCGGAGTTTCCCGAGCCGAACGCCCAGGTCGCGGCATGAGCGGACCGTCCGAACTGCCGCCGCCCGCGCCGCGCCCATTGCCGAAGCCGGGCGACGGGCCGGCGCCGGATCCACGCCGGATGCCGGTGCTCGTGGTCGATGATGTGCCCCTGATCCGCACGGTGGTCCGCGCCGTCCTGGAGCAGATCGGCGTGCGCGACGTCCACGAGGCCCCGGACGGGGCCGCCGCGCTGGAGATGCTGAGCGCGCATGCCTACGGCCTCGTCATCTCGGATCTCCACATGTTTCCGATGTCGGGTTTCGAGCTCCTGCGCCGGGTGCGTGACGACCGTCGCCTGCGGGAGACGCTGTTCGTGATGATGACCACGAAGGAGCACGCGCACGCCTTCACGGCCGTGCGGCGGGCCGGGGTAAATGCCTGCCTCGTCAAACCCTTCATGCCGGCCGATCTGCGGCGGACCCTGGCGGAGGTGTGGTCGGCCTGACCGTGATCCGTGCCCACCCGGAGTGCGGCGCCCGGTGCCTGTGGTGTCGACGGCCGTCTTAACCCTGTCCAGATCGTTTCGGAGCCCGCAATCGATTCGGATGTGAAGCCATCAGGGAATGGCTCTACTGTTTCCCGCGTGATGTGCGGCCGACTGAGCGCCGTCGTCTTGCGTTTTCACGGGTGGAGCGATGCGGAGCGCACGGCTGGGCTATGTCGACACGATCCGCGGCCTCGCCGCCCTGGCGGTGATCTATTTCCACGTCGCGGACCATCTCGTGAAGACCGGACAGGCGGGGAGCGGGCTCGAGCGGATCCTGTTCGAGCTGCTCACCCAGTCCGTCGACCTCGGGAAGGTGGCGGTGGTGATGTTCTTCGCCGTCTCCGGCTTCGTCGTTCCCTATTCGCTCGACGCGCGCAGCCGCACCCCCGTCCGGGATTTCGCGGTCAGCCGGTTCTTCCGCCTCTATCCGGCCTACTGGCTCTCGATCCCCCTAGGGATCTACGCCTTCTATGTCGCGCCGGGTCGGGACATCGCGGTCTCGACCGTTCTGGCCAACCTGACGATGCTCCAGCAGTTCGTCGGCGTCGAGAACATCATCCTCCTGTACTGGACGCTGCAGATCGAGCTGATCTTCTACGGGCTCTGTGTGCTCCTGTTCTGCGCCGGGCTGCTCCAGCGGACGCGCGGCCTCGCGGGCGCGGCCGTGACGATGCTGGCCGCCGCCATCCTGATGGCGGTCGCCCGCCATCACCTCGGCAAGGCCCTGCCGGTCGCTCTGCCGCTGGCCCTGGCGATCATGCTGTGGGGGACGCTCTGGCGCCGCTGGCATGTCGAGGGGCAGGCCGAGGCCCGGCGCGCCGCCCTCGGTGTCCTGGCCCTGATCGCGCTGGCGATCCCCGTCGTCTCGGTGCTGGCCTATGGCCGCGATTTCGGCTTCGGCGAGACGTGGTACCGCTACACCGCCACCTACGAGACGGCGCTGCTGCTCTTCGCCCTGATGACCACCCGCTGGCGGATCGAGGCGCCGCTCCTCGCGTGGCTCGGCGCGGTGAGCTACGGCCTCTACCTGTTCGGCCCGGTCGCCCAGGAGGTGGTGTTCGCCGCCGCCCGGGCGGTAGGGCTCGTCGTCCCCGGCCACGTCCTGATCGCCGCCGCGATGCTGGTCGCGCTGGCCATCGCGGCCCCGGTCCACCGCTTCGTGGAGCGGCCCTGCATCCGCCTGGGCCGGCGTTTGATCGGGAATCGATCGATCCCCCGCCCCGGCATTCCGAAGGGCTTGCCCCTGGGTCGGTTGCCGGGGTGAAGCCCTGGCGCGTTGAAGCGCGACAGCGGGGCGCTGCCCTGCAGCCGCAAAAGGTCCCGGACCTTTTGAATCCGGGCCTTCAAGGCCCGCCCGTCAGCGTCCCCCGGCGCTGCGACGGGTGCGTCGCTCGGCCTTGCGGGTGGCGGTCTCGCGCAGGTGCTGCTCGATGGAATCGTTGGCGCGGCCGCGCATGTGGCGGATCGCCTCCACGTCGTCGAACGTCTCGGGGAAGCGCCGGGACAGCCAGAGATAGGCGCTCGCGAGCTTCACGGTCCGCTCCTGGTAGTCGAGGGCGCCTGCGAGGTTGCCGCGCAGAGCCGGCACCGTGAGCCCCGCCGCCCGCGCCTGGCACCAGCGCTCCAGCAGCCCCATGGCGATCTCGTCGCGCCGGTCGATCGGGCAGACCGAGAAGGCGAACTTCTCCTCGATCGGCAGCCGGGCCCGGTCGACGGTGCGGGCGACGTCGAGCACCTCCTCCAGGGCCGAGGGCTGGAACGGCGAGCCCGCGTAGAAGGTCGCCCGGGCGAAGTGGGTCAGCACCTCGTAGAGGCTGTGGGTGCGCATCTCCTCGGCCACCGAGCGGATCGCCCCGAGATCCGGCCGGACGAAGAAGCGCGTGTCGGCCGCCGGCGCCGTCGGGGCGCCCGAGAGGGCGGTGCGGATCGGCTCGATCGCAGTGGCGTCGGTCGCCGCCACGTAGCCGACATCCTGGTGGCCGTAGCGGCCGGCCCGGCCGGCGATCTGGCGGAGTTCGGAATGGGTCAGCGCCCGCTCGGCGGTCCCGTCCCACTTGCGCACCGCCGAGAACACGATCCGCTTCAGCGGCCCGAGATTGAGCCCCATGCCGATCGCGTCGGTGGTGACCAGCACGTTGGCCTCGCCGGAGCGGAAGCGCGCGGCCTCCGCCCGGCGGACCTCCGGCGAGAGGGCGCCGTAGATCGTCGCCACCCGGTGGCCGCGGGCCACCAGGATCTCGCGGTTCTCATGGACGGCCCGGCGGGAGAAGGCCACGACCGCGTCGCCCGCCTCGACCTTCTCCAGGGGGACCGGCTGCTCGATCAGCAGCAGCGGCGACTTGCGGGTGAAGGGGATGACCTCCAGCGACTCGTTGGCGGCCTCGGCGGCGCGGCGGACATACGACAGGGCGTCGTCGGAGCCGCAGACGATCACGGTCCGGGCCGCGACCCCGAACAGGGCGTTGGTCCAGGCCCAGCCGCGGTCGGGGTCCGACAGCATCTGGATCTCGTCGATCACCGCGACGTCGATCGGCCGGGTCAGGTCGGCGGTCTCGATGGTGCGGGCGGTGTGGGTCGGGTTCGCCTCGCCCAGCACCTCCTCGCCGGTGATCATGCCGGCGCGCAGGCCCCGCTCGCGCAGGGTCTCGTAGTTCTCCAGGGCGAGGAGGCGCAGGGGCGCGAGATAGGCGCCGGTCTCGGCTGCCGTCAGGTGCTGCAGGGCCGCGTAGGTCTTGCCGGAATTGGTCGGCCCCATGTGGAACAGGATTTTCCGGTTGAGGCGCCGGGCGGCCGTGAACCGCTCGATATAGGCGCCGAACCCGACCTGATCGCGCAGCCGGCGCAGGCGCGAGCCCTCGCGCGCCACCGCCTTGGCGTGGCGGCGGACGGGGGTGAGCGTATCGTTCAGGCCCCGGGCGAGCTTCGGCCCGTAGGTGAACACCCGGGACCGGAGCGACCGGTCCATATGGGCGATGTAGGCGGCGGCATCCGCCCCGACCTCGCGCAGGTCGACCAGGAGCTGCGCGCGCAGCCGGTCGACCGGCTTGTGCAGGGCGCGGGTCGCCTCGAGGGCGGTGCGCGCCAAGGCCGCGCGCAGGGCCTCCAGCCCGTGGGAAGGATCGTTGCGGGCCGCCATCCGGGCGAGGATCGCGGCCGCCTCCGGATCCGGGGCGACGTCGAGGCGCAGGTCCAGCCGGCCGTTGTCGAGGAGCGGGATCTCGGTCCGGACCAGCCACGTGATCCGGTGGTCCTTGGTCACCACGGCCCGCAGGTTGGGAATCGCCTGCCGGATCGCCGGGACCCCGGTCTCCGCGAAGGCCCGGGCCGCCTTCATCGCACGCAGCGCCTGGGCGACGCGCTCGTCGTCGACCTCGGCGCCGTACTCGGGCAGGTCGAGCTGGGCGAGCAGCCGGTCGAGATCGACCGCCTCCGGGGACAGGCCGAGCCGGCCGAGGGATTCGATCAGGCTTTCGATCGTCGGACGGAGACGCTTGCGCGCCATGCGGTCACCTTGGGCAGAAGCGTCTCACGCCAACCCGGACTGTGTCGGGCGCGTTCCGGATCCCCTTCATGCGCCGGGCGGAGGCGGCGCGCCACTCCGGATCGCTTCGCCGGGCTCGCGATGACGGCGTGTCACGGCCGCCCCGCCGCCTCCGCGAGCCAGCCGCAGAAGGCGCGGATCGCCGGATCCTCCGTCCGGGCCGCCGGGACATAGGTGTAGTAGCTCCGCGCCGGCAGGGCCGGGCCCGCGAAGGGCAGGGTCAGGCGGCCCGCCGCCACGTCGTCGGCGATCAGCCGCTCGGGTCCCATGGCGACGCCGAGCCCGTCGAGGGCGGCCTGGAGCGTCAGGTAGAAATGCTCCAGCGTCACCGAGGCCTGCGGCGTCAGATCCGGCACGCCCGCCGCGCGCAGCCAGTCCGGCCAGACCCGCGGCAGCGTCGCGGCGTGCAGCAGCGTGTGCTGCCGGAGTTCGTCGGGTGAGGCGAGCGGGAGGCGCCGCAGCAAGGCCGGGCTGCAGACGGGGATGCGCCGCTCGGACAGGAAGGGCTCGGCGACGTGCCCGGGGCGCGTGTCCGGCCCGCCCCGGATCGCCACGTCGAACGACTCCGTCAGTTGCGCCAGGGGCACGTTGGAGGTCGTCAGCCGTACCTCGATCGCCGGGTTGGCCCGCTGGAAGCCGGACAGGCGCGGGATCAGCCAGCGCAGGGTGAAGGTGGCGAGGGCGTTGACATGCAGCAGACGCGGCCGGCCGCGCTCGACCTGCCGGGCGGTGGCGAGGGCGATGCGGTCGAGGGCCGCTCCGATCTCGGCGGCGAAGGCGGCGCCGGTCTCGGTGAGGACGACGCGGCGGTTGTGGCGCTCGAACAGGGGCGCGCCGAGCCACGCTTCCAACATCTGCACCTGCCGGCTCACCGCCCCGTGAGTGACGTGCAGCTCGTCCGCTGCCCGGGTGAAGCTCGCGTGCCGGGCCGCGGCCTCGAAGGCTTTCACGGCGTTCAGGGGGGGCAGCCGCCGATGCACGGGTCAGATTTCCTCACGCGTCTGTCAGCATAAGTCGTTTGTCAGCCGCCAACCAGCCGCCCATCCTGAGCCGGTAGCCAGAAGGTGACAGGATGGCCCTCGCGTCGAACCCGACCGCATCGATCGACGCCGCCTCACCCGGGGAGGCCCGGCGCATCCTCGCGGTGACAGGGCTGAACCACGCCCTGCACGACGGCTATACCGATCTGATCTACGTGCTGTTGCCGGTCTGGCAGGCCGAGTTCGGCCTCGACTACGTCGCCCTGGCGCTGCTGCGCTCGCTCTACAACGGCGCCCTGGCGGCGCTGCAGATGCCGGCGAGCCGCCTCGCCCGATCGTTCGGCGCCCGGACCGTCCTGATGCTCGGCACCCTGCTGAGCGCCGTGGGCTACGCCGTCGCGGGCGCCTCGGGGGGCCTGATCGGGCTCGGACTCGGCCTGCTGCTTGGTGGGGCCGGCAGCAGCACCCAGCATCCCCTGGCCTCGGCGGTGATCGCCCGGGCCTACGGATCCGCGGCCCGGGGCCCGCTCGGCACCTACAACTTCACCGGCGATCTCGGGAAGGCGGCGGTGCCGCCGCTGGTCGGCTTCCTGCTGACCCTGACGGGCTGGCGCCACGCCCTGTGGGTGGTGGCGGGCGCAGGACTGATCGTGGCGCTCGCCGTCGGCCGGCTGCTGCCGCGTGATCGCGCCTCACGCAAGGCCGCTCCAGGCGCGGCGGCACGGGCACCGGCGCGG
Organism: Methylobacterium sp. E-005; assembly: GCF_022829725.1. Lineage (GTDB taxonomy): Bacteria > Pseudomonadota > Alphaproteobacteria > Rhizobiales > Beijerinckiaceae > Methylobacterium. Next base: position 14,681 of record NZ_JAKSYG010000156.1, read on the forward strand.
GCCATCGGCGCGCCCGCGGCGCGGGGCGGCTTCCGCCTGCTCGTCGCCATCGGCATGCTCGACAACGCCGCCCGGCCGGCCTTCCTGATCTACCTGCCGTTCCTGATGCAGGAGAAGGGCGCGGCCCTGACCACGGTGGGTCTCGCGCTCTCCCTGGTCTTCATCGGCGGCGCCCTGGGCAAGGCGGTCTGTGGCCGGATCGGCGAGCGCCTCGGCGTGACCCGCACGGTGATCCTGACCGAGACCGGAACCGCCGTGATGATCCTCGCGGTGATCGCGCTGCCGCTCGCGCCCGCTTTGCTTCTGCTGCCTGTGCTCGGCGTGATGCTGAACGGCACCTCCTCGGTGCTCTACGGCACGGTGCCGGAGCTCGCCCCCGGCGGCCAGGTCGAGCGGGCCTTCGCGGTGTTCTACACCTGGACGCTCGGCGGCAGCGCGCTGACGGCGCCGCTGCTCTACGGGCGGCTCGGCGATGCGGCCGGCCCGCACTGGGCGGCGGCGGCCTCGGCGGCGACGGCGCTCGCCGCGGTGCCGCTCATGCTGGCGCTGGCGCCGCATCTCGGGCCGGGGCGCGGGCGGGCCTGATGGACGGCGTCAGCGCATGCCGGAAAACCGGGCCGGATCCCGCCGCGGCCCCGGTAAGTCCGTCGGCGCGGATTTGCGCGAGGACGTCGTGCATCGTGGCACCGGGGCGACCGGCTTGATCCGACAGCTGACGCCCCGCGTCCAAGATTCCGTTCGCCGCCGCATCGCCCCGCACCGCACGCCGAGAGGCCGCACGGAGCCCGAGCCCACGGTGGCCCCGGCAGCGGCCCGTGAGAGCGCTCTCCACCGACAGGGGCGCCGGTTCAGCGCAGGAGGGCGCGTTGCATCGACTGCCCGGCGGGCAACCTCCATCGGCTCGACCATGCGGCGGGCTGGTTTCGACCGAGGCCAGTCGCTCCGGCCCATCGGCGTGATGGTGGGATGCGGACGTCGCCCAGAAGCCGGCCCTGATTGCGGTGCACACGGTACACGACACAAGACCGGAAGCCCCTGATCCCCCGTCCAACCCACCCCTCATCCCGAGGTGGAGGGCTGGATGCAATCGGGCGCTGTCCTGTCCCATGGCGTTGCACGTGTGCGTGGCCCGCAGTCATTGTGGCGCGCGCTCTCGCGCCGAACCAGTATCCACTTCGCCGGTGAGCGCTCCCGCTGTCGCAGCTCGGTATCGTCCCGCCCCAGAGCGGAGGCACAAAATCCACGCTCTGCTAGAGGGTTCAGGCGGCGACAGGCCCGACGACAGGATCGCGGTCCGCCTACAGGCCGGGCGCCTTGATGATGGCGGCGGGTGCTGTGGTCTGGACCGGGCGTTCGACATCGCTGGTCTTGGATCGATGCGTCCGTATCCCCATGACCGCGTACGCGATCTGCACACCGATCAGCACGGCGATGAACCCCAGCAGCGTCGCGCTGATCGGCTGCGTGACGAAGACCGTGAAGCTGCCGCGGCCGAGCAGCATGGCGCGGCGGAAGTTCTCCTCCAGCATCGGGCCCAGGATGAAGCCCAGCATCAGCGGGGCCGGATCGAGGCTCAGACGCATCAGGACGTAGCCGAGCAGGCCGAAGCCCGCGGTGATGAGAACGTCGTCGAGGTTGTTGTTCACGCTGTAGGTCCCGACGCAGCAGAAGAACAGGATCGACGGGAACAGGACGCTGTAGGGGATCTTGAACAGCGACAGCCAGAACCGGACCAGGGGCACGTTCAGGATCAGCAGGAAGCAGTTGCCGATCCACATGCTGGCAACGAGGCCCCAGAACAGGTCCGGGTGCTTGGCGATCATGTTGGGGCCGGGCTGGATGCCCTTCATGATGAAGGCCGCCATCATCAGCGCCATCACGGCATTCTCCGGGATGCCGATGCTCATGAGCGGGATGAAGCTCGTGCGGGCGGCGGCTTCGTCGGCGGCGGCCTGCCCGGCGACGCCCTCGATCGACCCCGAGCCAATCTCGTGCCGGTACTTGCTCACCTTCTTGTCGATCGCATAGGCGGCGAATTGCGCGATGGTGGGGCCGCCCCCCGGCAGAATCCCGAGGAGCGAGCCCACCGCGCTGCCGCGCAGCGCGCTCGGGAGGATGCGCTTGAATTCCGGCCAGCTCGGCATCAGGTGGATCTTGCCGTTGAACGGCGTCCGCTCCTCGCGGGCGTCGAGGTTCCGGCAGATCTCGGCGATCCCGAAGCAGCCGAGCGCCACGCTCACGACGCTCACGCCGTCGGCCAGCGGCGCCAGGCCCAGGGTGAAGCGCAGCGTGCCGGATTCGAGGTCGGTCCCGATCTGGCCGAGCAGCACGCCGAGCAGGCACATGGCGAGGCCGTTCAGCAGGCTGCCGGTCGTCACGAGGCTGACGCAGACGAACCCGAGCAGCATGAGCGCGAAATACTCCGCCGGCCCGAACAGGAAGGCGACCTGTCCGAGGAGCGGCGCCAGGAACGCCAGGACCACGATGGCGACGGTGCCGCCGATGAAGCTCGACACGCCCGCGGTGAACAGCGCGAGGCCGGTGCGACCCTTCAGCGTCATCTGGTAGCCGTCGATGCAGGCCACGATGCTCGACGCGTGCGGAATCTTCATCGTGATCGCGCTGACGCTGTCGCCGTACTGGGCGCCGTAATAGATCCCGGCCAGCATGATCAGCGCGCCGTCGACCGGGATCGAATAGGTCAGGGGGAGCAGCAGGCTGATCGTCGCCAGCGGGCCGAGCCCGGGCAGCAGCCCGATCAGGGTGCCGATGACGCAGCCGATCGCGCAATAGAGCAGGTTGCTCCAGGTGAGCGCGTGCTCGAACCCGGAGGCGAGGTTCGTGATCACATCCATCAGATCACCTGCAGGTTGAGGCCGAGCAGCTTCTGGAACGCGAGCGCCACGGCGATGAGGGCGACCGAGACGGCCAGCACCCGCTTCCACGAGTAGGACGTGGCCGCGAGCGACGAGACCATGACGAGGAGCACGATCCCGAGGACGATGCTGGCGACCTGGGCGGCCACCACGAAGACGACGAGGCTGAGCAGGATGATGCCGATGTTGCGCCACGCGAAGGGGATGGGCTTGGCGGGCTCGAATCGCGCCTGGACCAGCGTGATGACGCCGATGAGGAGGAGCAGGGCGCTGACCAGCAGCGGGAACAGGCCGGCGCCGGCATGCGCGAAGCTGCCGATCGGGTAGCGGAGCGCCGTCAGACCGAAGCAGAGGGCGATGGCGCTGAGGACCACGCCGCGGACGGCATTCTGGTTGACCATGTCGGGGCTCCGGACGTGTCGGCGCTGGCGCCACGGGTTTGAGCGGGAGGGATGCCGGACCTGTCCGACGGAGGCGGGTGCCGATCAGCCGGGGGCCGGGCCGCGCGCCGTCGCGGCGAGGCCCCCGTCGATCAGGAGCTCGGTGCCGGTGACGTAGGCGGCGCGGTCCGAGGCGAGGAACAGGGCGGCCTCCGCGACGTCGAAGGCGGTGCCCATCCGGCCGAGGGGGCACTGGGACGCCCGGAGCGCCTTCATGCGGTCGAGGCCGCCCGCATAGGCGCCCGCGACGGTCTTCTCGATGCGCGGCGTGTCGATCAGGCCCGGGACGATCGTGTTCGCCCGGATGCCGTAGGGCGCGTTCTCGACCGCCAGCAGGCGCAGGTACTGGATGAGCGCCGCCTTGGTGGCGCCGTAGGCGAGGTGCGGATAGCCGACGTCCCGCAGGCCCGCGATCGAGGCGGTGGCGAGGATGACGCCGCGGCGGCGCGCGCGCATATCCGGGAGGACGGTCGTGGCCGCGAGGTGGAGCGCGGTGAGGTTCGCGTCCGAGATCCGGCGCCATTCGGCGGCCGAAGTCTCGGTCGAGGGGCCGGCCTTCCCGATGCCGACATTGAAGTAGAGGATATCGATCCCGCCGCGCGCTGCGCCCGCCGCCTTGAGGCAGGCTGCGAGCCCGTCATCGTCCGAGACGTCGACGCAGACGGCCTCGGCGCTACCGCCCTCGCGCAGGATCAGGTCCCGGGTCTCCTGGGCCGCCGACAGGTCGCGGTCGGCGGCGACGACATGGGCGCCGGCCCGGGCGTAGAGCAGGCCGATCGCCTTGCCGATGCCCCAGCCGGCCCCGATCGAGCCGGCCCCCAGCACCACGGCGACGCGGCCTTCGAGGTCGCGGCCGGGGGCCGGCGCGGTCTCGGCTGGCATCATCGGGCTATCCCTTCCGCGGAGCAGTCATCGATGGGGTGTGGGGCGGCGTCCATGCGCAGCTCCTGTCGCGGGCTGGCCCCTACTGCTTCGGCACGCCGGCCTGCTCGATCACGGTCTTCCACTTCTTCAATTCCGAGTCGGCGAACCGGCCGAGATCCTCCGGCGTCCCGCCCTCGGGCACGCCGCCGGTCTCCACGATGAACTTCGCGAAGCCGGGCTCCTTGAGCATCGCGTTCACGGCCGCGTTGACGCGATCGACGATCGGCCGTGGCGTGTCGGCCGGCGCGAAGAGCCCGAACCAGGCGCTGACGTCGTAGCGCGACAGGTCGGCGCTCTTGGTGGCCTCGGCGAGCGTCGGGATGTCGGGGGCCTGCGGCGAGCGCTTCAGCGTGGTGACCGCCAGCGCCTTCAGGTTGCCCGCCGTCACGTAGGGATAGACGGACGGCATGTTGTCGAAGATCATCTGCGTCTGGCCGCCCATGACCGAGACGAGCGCCTGGGCGCTGCCGTGGAACGGCACGTGGGTCATGCTGATCCCGGTGAACGCCTTGAACATCTCACCCGAAAGGTGCGTCGAGGCGCCCGTCCCAGAGGAGGCGAAGTTGAGCGCGTCAGGATGGGCCTTGGCGTAGGCGATGAGTTCGTCGACCGAGTTGATCGGCAGCGTCTTGTTGACGGCCAGGATGTTGGGGATCGTCTCGATGAACACGATCGGCACGAAGCTCTTGACCGGATCGTAGCGCAGCTCCGTGTAGAGGTTCGGCGCGATGCCGTGGGACGAGACCTGCCCGAGGAACAGGGTGTAGCCGTCGGGCTTCGCGCGGGCGGCGAGCGCCGTGCCGAGCGTGCCGCCGGCCCCGGGCCGGTTGTCGACCACGACGGTCTTGCCCAGGGCGCCGGACAGGCCCTCCGCGACCTTGCGGGCCAGGATGTCGGTGGCGCCGCCGGCCGAGTAGGGCACGATGATCGACACGGTCCGCGCGGGCCAGGCCGCCTGGGCCTGGGCGCCGCCGCCGAGTGCCAAGCTCGCGCCGAGCGTGAGGCTTCCTCCAAGCGCCAACACGCCCAGGCCGCGCCGAGTCAGAGATGCCACGGTGTCCTCCCGATTGGACTGTTGTTTGACCGTCGTTTCTTGTGTCGTGTCGGTCTTCGAGGCGTCAGGCGGAGCCGATCGTCATCCCGCCGCACACGTAGAGAACCTGCCCGGTCACGAAGCCCGCGCGATCGGACAGGAAGAAGCTGACGGCGTCGGCCACGTCGTCCGGGGTGCCGAGGCGCGCCACCGGCACCGCGCGGATGATCGCCTCGGTGCGCGCGTCGCCCGGCGGATTGACCGCGTCAAACAGGCTCGTCCGGATCGGGCCCGGCCCGACGGCATTCACCGTGATGCCGTGGCGCCCGAGTTCCAGCGCCCAGGTCTTGGTCATCCCGTGCAGGCCGGCCTTGGTCGCCGCGTAGACGGTGCGCAACTCCTTGCCGAGGGCGACCCGGCTGGAGATGTTGACGATCCGGCCGCGGCCGGCTGCCTTCATCCCCGGCAGGAGCGCCTGTGCGCAGAGGATCGGCGCCTTGAGGTTCACGGCCGCGACGGCGTCGAGGCTCCCGGGATCGGTGTCCTCCAAGGCGGCGGGCGCCACGATGCCGGCATTGTTGACGAGGCGGGTCACGGTCCGGCCCGCGATGGCGTTCGCGAGCGTCCGCGGCAGCGCGGCCGCGTCGGACAGGTCGGCCTCGATGAAGCTGTCCAGGGCGTCGTGCTCCGGCTTGACGACGTCGAGGACGATGACCTTGAAGCCGTCCGCCGTGAGGCGCTGCGCGATCGCCCCGCCGATGTTGCGGCTGCCGCCGGTGACGAGGGCGTAGTCGGGCATCGTCAGGCCTCGTAGGGGATCGACTTGTCGACGAGGTCCCAGATGAAGCGGCCGCTCGGGCGCTGCTGCTCCTCGGCGATGTGGGCCACGAGCCCGGCGGTGCGGCCGATCAGCGAGAAGCCGCGCATAAGCTCGACCGGCACGCCCATCTCGCCCAGCAGGGCCGCGGTGGCGCCCGTGGCGTTGATGGTGATGTGCCGGCCCGCCCGCTGGTCGACCACCGTCGACAGGAGGCGCAGGGCGGCGACGTGGCGTCCGTCGAGGCCGTTCTCCGCGCCGATCTCCAGGAGACGGACGGCGCGGGGATCCTCCGGGCGGTGCAGGTGGTGGCCGAAGCCCGGCATGTGGACCCGGCGGGCCCTGTGGTCGTCCACGACGCGCTCCGCGAGCGCGCGCTGCGCGTCCGCCTCCAGGGCGACGAGCTGGTTCAGGATCCGGGCGTTGTTCTCGACCGTGCCGACGAACTGGCTGCCGACCGCCAGCAGGCCGGCCGCCACCGCGCCCTGCATGTTCTCCGGCGCGCTCATGTAGATCGAGCGGGTCGCGATGGCGCTCGGGGTGAAGCCGTGCTCCATCATGGTGATCATGATGGCGTTGAGGACGCGGCGCTCGCCCTCCGAGACATCCCGTCCGAGGATGTGGGCGGCGGCCTCCGCGACGAAATCGGGCGTCGCGCCGGGCTTCAGGATGTCGGTGACGAGGTTCTTCTCGCGGTAGTAGATCGCGTCCGTGGTGTGATGGCTCAGGGCCGTGGTCGGCGTCTTGGTGCTGCTCATGGCTGCGGCCTCTCCCGGGCGGTACGCGCGATATGGTCTTCGACCAGAATCTGCTTCTGCAGCTTCCCGTAATTGTTGCGCGGCAGCGCCTCGTAGACGGCGATCGACTTCGGTGCCTTCACCGAGCCCAGCCGGTCCTTGACGAAGCGGATGATCTCCCCGGGATCCGCCACCATGCCGGCGCGCAGCTCGACCGCGCCGTGGACCGCCTCGCCCCACTTGTCGTCCGGCACGCCGAAGATCGCGCAATCGGCCACCGCCGCGTGCTGGCCCAGCACCGGCTCGACATCGGCCGGATAGACGTTGAAGCCGCCCGTGATGATCAGGTCCTTCGCCCGCCCCTTGATCGACAGGAAACCGTCCTCGTCGAAGCTTCCGAGGTCGCCCGTGAGGAGCCAGCCGTCCCGGATCGTCTCGGCGGTCTTGTCCGGCTGCTTCCAGTAGCCCGTCATGACGAGGTCACCGCGGATGGCGATCTCGCCGTAGGCGCCGGACGGCAGGATGGTACCCTCGGGATCAAGAATCACGACCCGGGTCAGCATCGTCTCGCGGCCGACGGTGGCGCGCTTGTCCGGGCGCATGAGCTCCTCGGCGGAGATCATGGTGGCGATCTGCGGTGCCTCGGTCTGGCCGTAGGTCGACGCGATGCAGGGGCCGAACACGGACTGCGCCTGCGCGATCGCATCGGGGCGCATCGCGGCCGAGCCGTAGACGAGGTTGCGCAGATGCGGGTAGGTGCCGCGCCGCGCCGCCGGGAGCTCCATCATCATGTAGATCACGGTCGGCGGCAGGAAGGTCGTGGCGATGCGCTCCTCGGCGAAGCAGCGCAGGATCTCGTCCGGCCGCGGCTGATCGCGCAGGACGAGCGTCCCGCCGGTGGCCAGCGTCGGCAGGATGTAGGTCGAGGTGCCGTGGGTGATCGGCGCGGCCGCCAGCAGGCGCTCGCCCGGCTTAAGGCCCCAGGCGGCGATCTGGGTCGCGATGTTGGTGTTCCAGGCCCGGTAGGGCTGCATCACCCCCTTGGGCTTGCCGGTGGTCCCGCCGGTGAACTTGATCGCCTGCGTCGCGTGGAGCGGCTGCGCGTGGAAGCGCGGCGCCGCGCCCGCATGGGCCCGGGCGAGGCCGCCCGTGGTGCCCGCGCCCCCGTCCGGATCCGCCACCAGTATCGCGGCCCCGGCGCCCTCGACGAGCGCCCGCGCCCCCGCGTCGGCGATCACGATCGAGGCCTCCGTGAAGGCGATGCCGAGGCCGATCTCGGCCGCCTTGTTCTTCGGATAGAGCGGGACCCAGACCTTTCCGGCCGCCAGCACGGCGAGCCATGCCACCACGTGCTCGACGTGGTTGAAGCAGCAGATGCCGACGCGCGATTGCGGCTCCGGATCGAGCGCCTGCAACCCAGCCGCGAGCGCCCCGGCGCGCGCGGCGAGATCCGCATAGGTCACCCGCGCGTCGCCGAACTCCAAGGCGATCGCCTCGGGGGTCCGGGCCGCCTGACGGTGGAAGAGGTCGATCGGGTACATCGGTCAGGCCGCCTCGGCTTGGAAGCCGGCATCCGTGACGGCGCGGCGGAGGGTCTCGGCGATCCCGGCGCGGGCGTCGGGGTGCAGGTGGGAGATCGTGTTGGTGACCGAGAGGGCGCAGACGACTGCGCCGTCCCGGAACACCGGCACCGCCAGGGCGCCGATATCCGGAATGATCAGCGCCTCGTTCACGACGTAGCCGTCGCACGGGAAGCGCGCGCAGGCCTCGCTCACCAGGGCGGCCGTGAGCTGCCCGTATTTGAGGTAGCGTTCCGCCTCGCGGGCGATGATCGCCGCTTGTGCCTCCGCGGGCTGCGCCGCGAGCAGGGCGAGGCTCGCGGCGCCGACGCCGAGGGGACGCCGCGCGCCGACCTTCAGGGTGCTCACGAGGACCGGCGCGCGCCCCTCGATCACGTCGATGCAGAGCGCTTCGCCCTGGGACGGAACCGACAGGTTGACGAGGCCCCCGAGCGTCCGCTGCGCACGCTCAAGGGATGGGCGCAGCGTCTTGCGCAGCTGCAGGAACTCGAGATCGGGACCGGCCCGGTTGACGATCTCGTAGGGCATCAGCCCGAGGAAGTAGCGCTTCGAGTAGGGGTCGAAGTTCAGGAAGTTCTCGTCGACCAGGGCCGCGAGCAGGCGATGGGCGGTCGCGACATGGAGGCCGGTCCTGGTCGCGGCCGCGCTCAGGCTGACGCCCTTCTGGCTCCGCTCGGCGACAACCACCAGCAACGCCAGGGCCTTGGAGAGCGACGACCGAGATCCCGCCTCGGCCGGCGCAGCTGTCTCCAGCAGCATCGTGTCCCCCCGATCGTCTTATTCGTTGGGGCCAATGTGCAGCCGCGGCTTCGGGACTGTCCAGCACAGATCTCTCGGGGTGCGAAATTTCCTTCTCGACAGACGAGAAGGATTACAGGGAGATATCGGCGGTCGACCTGTCGGGGACAGTTTGCGCTCGACTTGGCGGCCGGCACCCTTGGTCATCGTGGGCGCAGCGGAGCGACCCAGGGCAGCGCGACCGCGGTCGATGTGGCTCTGACGGGATTGCTTCGCTGCGCTCGCAAGGACGGTGGCCGCGTGCGGTGCGCTCAACCCCGAACCGATCTGAAGAACAACGTCATCGCGGCGGGGGCGGACAGGCCTCGAAAGGACCGGCTCATAAGCCGTCGCCGGCATGCTCCGGATCTCACCGAAGGTCCGGCAGACACTCACACCATCGCGTACGGGGCGCGCGCGCCAGCGGCTTCCCTGCGTTCCGCACCCGTGTGGGAGACCTGTCCGGATTCGGCACTCGCCCAGCTTACGGGCGATGGCGGCGCCTCGGCCTCGAAGACGGTGCGCCCCGCCACGGCGTTGACGATGACGGCGCTGCGCCACGCCATCAGGCTGAGCTGCGGCTCCGCGATGCCGTGGCTGATCAGGCCGCCATTGAGCACGAAGACGCGGTTCTGCACCGGCCCGTCCCAGGACGCCGCGAAGTCGGGGCCGATCTGCGGGCGCCCGGTCGCGTCGAGGGCGAGGCGGTCACGCAGCGGGCCGAGGCAGGGCGGCAGCGCGAAGCGGTAACCGGTCGCCAGGATCACGAGGTCGGCCTGCGCCGCTTCGGTGCGCCCGTCGAAGCCGTTGCGCATCAGGAGGCGGTAGGATCCGCCCGCCCGGTCGACGTCCAGCACCGCGCGATGGGGCATCAGGCGCGCCGCGACCGGCGCCCTGGTGGCGTCCGGCTCGGCGAGATGGCGCAGGGCGTAGAGGCGTCGGTAGATGGCCTGCAGGGTGGAGGGCGAGATGCCGTCGCCCGCGAGCTTCTGGTGCGCCACGATGGCGCCGCGCCGCGCCTCCGGCAGGGCATGGAAGCGCTCGACATAGCCGGGCGTGAACAGCTCGTTGGTGAACGGCGTCGCGTCGATCGGCTGGAAGTTCGGGCGGCGGCTGATCCAGTCCAGCGAGGCTGGGGCGCCCCGGCCCCGGTTCAGCAGGGTCAGGACGATCTCGGCGCCGCTCTGGCCGCCGCCGATCACCGCGACCCGTCGGCCCGCGGTACGGTCGAGGAATGAGGCAGCCTGCGCGCTGTGGACGTGATCGCGCGGGTCGAGCTTGCCCGCGAAGGCCGGCAGGTTCGGCTGCAGGCCGACGCCGAGGGCGATGTTGCGCGCCCGGACCAGACCGCCATCGCCGCGCAGGCGGAACCCGCCCGCCTCGAAGCGGACCTCGTGGATCGCCGTGCCGAAGCGCAGGCTTGGCAGCCGGGCCGCGACCCAGGCAAGGTACTGCGCGAATTCCTGCCGCGGCACTGCCCCGAACTCGGCGTTGAGGAACTCGTAGAACCGCTTCTGCGCCACGAGATAGGCCAGGAAGCTCCAGGGGCTCGTCGGGTTCACCGCCGTGACGAGATCCTTGAGGAAGGAGGTCTGCAGCGCGGCCTCCGGGAGCATCATGCCGGGATGCCAATCGAAGGCCGGGGCCCGATCGAAGAACAGCGCGTCGATGTTCGCGACCGCGTCGAGCTGCGCCGCGAGGCTCAGGTTGAAGGGGCCGATGCCGATGCCGGCGAGATCGAGCGGGTGGTCCGTCATGATGCGAGAAGCCCTGCCTGGGAGCCTGTCCGTGAAGCGGCCCGAGCCGCCGCGGCGCTGTCTGCGCGGTGGAGGGGGTTGATCAGGTCGCTGCCGAGCCGCGGCACCGGCCGGAGGTTCGAATCGCCGTAGCCGAGGGCGAGGCGGACGCGATTGATGCAGACCCGCGGCACGGTCGGCGTGAACAGATCGAACAGATGGAAGCGGTCGGCGAGGTCGGGATGCCGGGCTTGATACCGGCGCAGGACCCGGGCCAGCGCGCCGTAGAAGGCGATCTCCGGCACGCCCTGGTCGCGCAGCAGCGCGTCCGAGACGAAGCGCAGCAGGCTCGCGAAATGCCCGGTCTGGAGATGCTGCAGCAGATGGGCGGCCGGGCGGCGCAGGAGCGTCTCCCGCACGCCCGGCGGCAGGTCCTGGCTCTCCGGGAAATCCTGATCGACGAGATCGGCATCGCCCTGGAAGTCCTTGAGCGCCACGCCGCAGGGCACGCCGTCCCGCAGGATCAGGGTGACGTTCTGGCCGTGGGCGATGAAGCCGACGCCGTAGCGGCAGAGGAAGTGGTAGAGCGGCACCGCCACATGGTCGAAGAGCCGCTCCAGCCACGCCTCCGCGCCGAGGCCCGAGCGCGCGACCAGGATGCCGACGAGGGGGCGGCCCTGCGCGTCCGCCTTCAGGAGCGCGCCCATCATCAGGGCGGCGGTGCCGGGTTCGAGCCGGCCCTCGATGCCGTCGCGCCAGATCACCCCCAGCATCTCGCGATACTGGTAGGGCGCGTCGGCGATCCGCTCGTAGACGGGGTGTGGGTAGAAGGCGCCCGCCCGCTCCCGCAGGATCACGGTGCCGGCAAGCGCGGGATCGCGTGCGGCCATGTCGGCGAGCCAAGCCGAGAAGGCCGGCCCGATCGCCATGTACTTGCCGGGCACGCCCCGCCACGCCGAGGTGTTGAGGATCGTCAGGGCGAGCTTCACGTCGAGCCGGCCGCCCGATTCCGCGCGCGCCAGGGTGCGCAGGGATTGCAGGGGCCTGTAGGCCCGGCCGAAGGTCCCGAGCGGGACGAGGCGCCCGGCCGCGATCTCGCCCGCGAAATGCAGGACGATCCGGTTCTGCCACTGCCAGGGATGGACCGGCAGCAGCAGGAACCGCTCCGGATCGACGCCGCGCGCGCGGCAGGCTGCCGCCAGGCGGGCCCGCTCGGGCTCGGCGAGGGCGTCGGCGACGAGATCGGCCTCCGCGAGACCGGGTTCGCGGTCGAAGCGGCAGGCGGCCCGGTCGGCCGCGACCCAGAACAGCCGGATCTCCGGCTGGAATTCCGGCGCGTAGGCCTCGAACTCGGCCAATCCCCAGCCGATCCGGCCCTTGCTCGCCGGCGCCTTGGGGTGGCCGTCGAGATAGGCCTGCAGGATCCGGTCGCTCAGGGCCAGCAGCGCCGGCCCCGTGATGTCCCGGCCGAGCGCCGCGATCCGGGCATCGGCCACCAGGGTGCTCAGCACCTCGGCGATGTAGGTGCAGAGCGTCGCCGGCGCGATCTCCAGCACCCGGCTGGCGTCGACCAGGAAGCCCGCCGCATCGCCGGCCGGGCACGCGCGGTCAGCGGCGACGCGAACCAAGCTTTCGGGGTCTATCGCGAGGTTGCCCCAGATCCGGCGCTCGGCCCGGAAGCGGTAGGCGATTCCCTCGTCGAGGCGCAGCAGCCATTGCGTGGCGTCGCGCTCCGTCGGCTCGGGCGCGAGCGCTTCCTCGAAGGCGAGTTCGGCGATGGTCTTGGCGATGAGCGCGCGGTTCAGGTCGAGCCAGAGCGGTGCGGTCACCGGGCCGCCCCCCGGCAGGGGTCCGGCGCTCACAGGGGCACCGTGCGGAAGAAGCGTTCGCGCTCGCAGCAGACAAGGGCCGCCCGCTTGTGGGGGAAGTCGAATTCCTTGAGCGTCTCGTAGGCCGCGTCCGCGCAGTAGCTCAGCATCTTGCGGTGCGAGGCCCGCGGCTCGCCCATGATCCGCCGGGTGCGGGGCTCGTCCAGGAACAGGTAGTGGGTCACCGCCTTGAACCACGCCAGCGTCTTCGGCCGGCCGAGATGGGCGGCGTTGCCGATGAGCCCGTGCCAGCCGCGGTCGAAATCCTCCGCGTCGTAGTAGGGGCCGAGCCGGTCCTCCTTGGCCCAGTAGAACTCGAAATAGCCGACCGGCACGTCATCGAAGCTGCCGATCACCCCGAACAGGTGCGGATCGGCCTCCTGGTCGGCGAGGTAGCGGTCGAGCTCCGCCGTGCCCTGCGCCAACTCCCAATAGTAGGCGACCCGGGGCTGGTTCATCCATTCGTGGAAGAGTGCGAGGTCGCGCCGCCGGTCGATGGACCGGAACGACAGAGTCGTGCCGAGATGGGGCAGCCAGCGCCGGTACAGCGTGCCGTTCGGCTGCGGCGGCCGCAGGGGCGGTAGGCGGTCCTGCGGCCCGACATGCGAGCGGATCGGCGGGTAGGCGGCCCGCGTCCCCGGGTCCAGCCAGAGCAGCGGGAGCTGGTGGAACGGCGCGCGCTCGATCAGCGCGTCGGGCGCAGCGCCCGGTTCCGAATGACTCGCGCCGGCCAGGGCGAGGAGCGCCGGGGCGCCGCCGAGGCCGGTGACGCGCAGGCGCTGTGCGTCCGGGCAGCGCTGGAACGCGGCCTCGACCAGGGCGGCCACGATCGCGGTCTCGCCGGGGTGCCGGCCGTCCGGGTGCAGGATGTCGAGGGTCGCCGTGTCGGCGTCGCCCGGCCCGCGCAGCTCCGCCTCGGCGATGGTCGCGCCGCCGCGCGTCGCCCGGAGCCGGGCGGTGTGGGCGTCGCGGGGCAGGCTCTCCACGGCCAGGGCCTCGCCGGCCACCGGCCAGTGCCGGCTCGTTCCCCTCCAGCCGTCGAGGGGGATGCCGACGAAACTGTCGGCGCGGGTGCGCAGGGTCATGGGCGGACCTCCGCGGAATCGACGGCGAGCGGGTTGGG
>NZ_JAKSYG010000047.1 GCF_022829725.1 Methylobacterium sp. E-005
ATGTCCACGAACGGGCTCGCGATCATCGCGTCGGCATCCTCGGTGACGAAGGTTGTGCCGTGCCGCGCGGCCTCCTCCATCCCGGCCGCCGCGAAGCGGGCCTCGTCCCAGCCGACCCGCCGCAGGGACTGGCGGGCCCGGGCCGGCGACAGGTCGGCCAGCCCGCACAGATGGATTCCCTGCGTTCTGGGCGCCCGCCACAGTTACAGCGAGCCGAACTTTCCGGCCGCGCTCAGGCCCACCCGCACGAGCCGGCCCTCGCTGGCGCGCCGCTGCAGCTTGGCGGAGAGGGGCATGGGGCGTTCCTCGTGGGTGGCGCCCGCTTCATTGGGATCTCCTCGCCGGGACCTGTGCCGTAGCGGGGTTTTGTCGCAAAAC
>NZ_JAKSYG010000165.1 GCF_022829725.1 Methylobacterium sp. E-005
GCGAAGCGTTCGGACACACCGTGCTCGGCAACGACGAAGTCGACACAGGCCCGGCGGCGAGCCGGGCTCAGAAGTTTCCCGAGGCGGCCTCCTTCAGGATGAGCTTCTCCAAGGTCAGATCCGAGATTGCCCTACGAAGACGTTGGTTCTCGGTCTCCAGAGATTTCAGCCGCTTGACCTGATCACCCTTCAAGCCGCCGTACTCGGACCGCCAGCGGTAGTATGTGACCTCGGTCACCTCGATTGACCGGATTGCTTCGGCAACCTTGCGACCCTGCGAGATCAAGACATCGACCTGCCGCAGCTTAGCAAC
>NZ_JAKSYG010000169.1 GCF_022829725.1 Methylobacterium sp. E-005
GAGGACGACGAGGAGGTCGAGACGGTGGCGCTGCTGCTGTCCACCGGGGACGCGGAGGCCGAAGCCGAGCGGATCGGGTTCGCGGTCCTGCGGACGCTGGTCGCGGCCGAGGGTCCGAACTGCACCGCACCGTTCTCGGTCCTCGGGGGTTCTTCACGGCAGGCGCGGGAGGGACGCATGACGGGCGGCAAGGGGAAGGTCGACAACACGCCAGCCCGCAAGGGGCCCGCCGGCGCGTCGGCCGCCGCCAAGGAGACGGTCGGCAGGGTCACGAGCGCGCGCATCGCGATCCCCGCCCGGGCCGGGATGGTGTGGTCGGTGCTGACGGATCTCGAGTCCTCGGCACACCGACGAGCGCCTTGCTCGTGCAGGGCGACATCACGCGAGAGATCGGCGCGGGCATCGTCGTAGAGAGTCGCGGTCTCGTGTGCGGTCAGCAGCTTGAGAGCAGCCGACTGTTGCCCTGCCTCCATCAAGCGACGCATCTCGGCATCGTGATGCTCGAAGCGCTTCCAGACAGAAGCGAAGGTGTCATAGATGTCGCGCTCCTCGTTCGAGGAGATCAATGGCTCGTAAGCCCTGCGCGCTT
>NZ_JAKSYG010000060.1 GCF_022829725.1 Methylobacterium sp. E-005
TCATCATCCGCACGTGGCAGACCGCCGACAAGATGAAGCGCCAGCGCGGTGCGCTCCCCGGCGATGCCACCGGCACGGACAATCTGCGCGCGCGGCGCTACGTGGCGAAATACACGATCAATCCCGCCATCGCTCACGGGAGTTCTGCTTGACCACGACAGCGTCCACCTGAGGCAGCGCGGCGGCGTCCTTGATGATGCCGTGCGGGCGGCGGCTGTAGATGCCGTAGCCGGCCGAGATGAGCGCAGCGGCGCCGCCGGCAACCGCGGTCATGAAGATGGGATCGGTCAGGGTGTTCATCGTCTCCTGAGAGACCATGCCGCGACCGACCAAGATGCTTCCGATCGCCACGATGACGATGCGGATGGCTGCGATGCTCTGCGGGGTCATGGCATTCTACTCCACGGCATCGTAGGTTGCGGCGAAGATGTCTGGCTTGCACGGATAGAAGCGGTCCGGCTTCGGCTCTGGGATGATCCAGTCGCCGGGCGCCAAGTAGGCGCGTTGCTCATGGGCCGTGATGACGTAGGGGTGCAGAAACTCGCCATCGTCGCCGCAGCGCTGCTCCCAGTGGACCCCCTTAGTCACGCCGTTATCGGGGAACCACTGCTCTGCCGTGATCTCGACAGGTTTCCTGCGGAACTTGGGCATGGGGTCCTCTCAGCCGAGATGCGGCGCGAGCTTCAGCCAGAGGTCGTCCGGCACACTGTCGAGTTCGGCCTTGGTGAAAGTCGGATGGGTGAACAGGCTGCACGTCTGGAGCTTCGCCACGAGGGCGGCGGGCAGGCGCGGCAGGGCGTCGTGAACCGCCTTCATGTTCAGCGCCATGCTGATAGTGGCGCCCTCGGCAGGGGAGATCTTGTGCGGCAATGGGAATGGATACTGGCGAGCCATGACGGCCTCCGATGTTCCCCTCCCTCTTGCGGGGAGGGGTAGGGGGGTGGTGCGTCAGGACTTCTTGGCGGGCGTGGCCGACTTGCCCGGCGCGGCGACCATGGACGAGTGCGCCGCCAGGAACTGGAAGCCCTGCTGAGCGACCGTCTCCAGCGCCGTGAGCGTCGCGAAGCCCTCGCGCGTGTTGGTCGGGTGCTTGTTGATTAGATCGCGGATCTGCTTGGTCAGGCTGTTGAGGGTCTGAAGATCCTCGGCAGCGTGCGGCGCCTCCTTCACGAGGAAGGTGAGCATGGAGGACAGGAAGGACATGGGGGTTCTCACTGGATGCCGGAGACCGCCGGCTCGGATTGTGTTCAGCGGAAGCGTGTTTCGGCTTACGCAAGCCCGCTTGTGTTCAGCGGGCTAAATGCTATATTCGGGGCCTTCCAGGCGGCGGTCGCTGAGTTGCGACGCCACTTCCGGGGTCGCGCTGGCCAGCGACTTCCGCGCTTTAATTGCCAGCGAAGCCCCGGTGCGCCAAAGGATGCGGCCGGGGCTTTTGCTTGTTCTCCGCCGACTCGGAAGGATTTGACTGAGAGCGCGAGCCTTTGCCTGCGAGCGCGGATCGGCTATATTCGGTAGGTCAGTGCGGCGGCGTGGAAGGACACGCAGCTCAAGTCCACCAGCCGAAAGGCAAGTGGCGGTAGGCGACCGCAAGCCGGTGTCGAAACCGGTCCGTCCTGATCTATCCGCTACGCCCGTAGGCGGGCATTATCTGGCGGTGCGGGCCGTCGCCCTGCTCCGACCCAGCGTGCTGGGCGGATCCTACCCGGAAGGATGGCTAGCGGCGGCCCGCACTGACCTTCACTTCCCCGTCCGCCTCTCGAAAAACCAACTGCCGATCCGCATCAGCAGGTTCGGTCGAGCCGTGTACTTCGGCGGCGGCAGCTTCGGCATAGGCGGCAGTGGCTTCTTCGGCTTCTCGGTCATGTTGGGATCCTCAATTTGTCAGGTACGCGATCACGAGGCAGACGAAGCCGAGCACGAAGCAGATCGCCGCGATAAGCTGGCACCGCAGAACGTGGGCCTCGGCTTTGAAATCGGGGTCGTCGGGATCAGGGAGGTTCACGACTCCTTCACGCCGGCCTTGGCGCCCGCGACGGTCGTCGGAAGGTGCGGCTGCGTTGGGATCGGCACGCCGGAAGGCCAGCGGTAGGCAGTGATGTCTGATCGATCGAATGCCGCTACGTTCACCGCGTCGGACTGGTTGCCGCCGAGGAGGAAGATCTCGGTCTTGCTGGCGCCTACGACAAATCCGACATGCCCCTGCCATCCGCTGCCGCGCCGCTTGGTGGCGATGCAGCCCAGCACCGGTTGCTTGATCCCGATGCCCCAGCGCTCGTAGGATCGCGCGGCGAGGCTGCCTGAGGGCTTCTGTCCCGCTCGGTGGAGCATCGCCCCTACGAAGGCCGCGCACCAAGCCACAGCGTCGTTCTTGATGCCTGGGAAGCCCGCATCCTTGTAGTATGCGACCACCCGCGGGTTGTTCTTCTTCCCCGCGCCCTCGGCTATGCCGTTCTCAGCCGCAGCCAGCGTGAGCCACGCCGGCTGATCATCAGCGACGCGCCGCTGACTGATGTCGTTGGCGGCAAGCGCTTTCTGCGTCATCGGACCGGCGATGCCGTCCGGTACGAGGCCGGCGACCTTCTGGAAAGCGCGCAGAGCGGTGACGGTCTTCGGGCCAGCATCGCCGTCAGCCCCGTCCTTGCCGAGGTCGTAGCCGCGGGCGATCAGCGCCTGCTGGATCTCTGGGACGATCATGTCAGCCATGGTGGTGCTTCCCGACGCGGTGGCGGTCAGCGACAGGCTTGCGGGCGACCTTCCGCACGGGTGGCGGCGTGACGATTTCGTGGTGCCCAGGCTGAAGGACCGATAAAGCCAGTCGAGCCCACTTCTCACGGCTCGCGATGGCCTTCACGCGAGGGCGTTCAAACTCGTCCGTGAAAGCCACGACTTTGCCGTGTAGATCTGCGTGCCGCCGCATAGCGGAAATGGCGCCGGCCTCGGATCCGGTCAGCTCGTGAACGAGGAAGCCGTAGCCAGCCGCGTCGGATGTGAGCGCGAGCCCGTGCTGATGACACCAAGCTTCGAACAGCCGGCGGCGGGCGTCGGTCCATTGGCACCAGGAGACGCCACCACGGCTAGGGGCTTGCCCACCCTCGTGATAGGCCAAGAAGCCGTTGCTCTCGTGGCCGATGCTGCCATAGGCTGCGGCGCAATCGAGCATGCCGAAGCCGATGTCGTGGATCAGGCGCGGGCCGTAGATCCCGACCTTCTGGATGAAAAGCGCGGTCATCGGCCGGCCTCCCCGTCATGCTGCGGGGCGCCGCCGAACTCAGCGACGTAGCCGGCCTTCCAGTCGCCGAGGAACACGGCCTGGGCCTGCTCGACGGTGACGAGGCCGCGCTTCAGCTTCGCGCAGACGCGATCCTCAAGCCGGTCCTTGTCGTGGAAGGTCCACGGGCCGTCCCCGGCCTGAACCCAAAGGTTGGTGATGTCGTTGGAGCCGCCGCTGCACAAAGGTAGGCGATGGTCAATCTCGAACGGAGCCATGTGGTCCGTCCCCGGGATCGCGTCATGCGGACCCTTCATCCCGTACCGGCGGTAGACGGCCAGCTTCTCGGCGCCGGAGACGTTGCGGACCTGTGCCGTCGTCTCACCGACGATCTCGGCACGATCTGTCGTCCTCACCGCCCCTGGCGTCAGGACAGGATCGGGTTCTGTGCCGTCTGAGGCGGCGAAGGCATGGGTAGAGAGCAGACACGCGAACGCGCCCGCGAGAAGACGGTGCATGATAGTTCTCGGTTGTGGGAAGCGTCGGCGGCCTAAGGGCTCAGCCTGCGATCAGTTCGACGGCGCAGCCTGTCCGGCCAGCACCTGTGTGGCGCGGCCCTTCACGACCAAGCCTAGACTTTCCAGCAGTTGCGTACCAGAGACGACCCGTGGGTCCGTCAGGTCCACGTACTGCGCGCCCGCGGCCATCAGGCTGAACAGGCGCACGCGGGGATCCGCGCTGTTGACGATTGCGGTCTGCTCTGCGGTGGTGAACAGGGTCATGAACGTCAGGAAGTCGAGGCGCATGCTCGCCGCCGTCACCGCGTTCGCCGCCGCATCCGCGTCCTTCTGGCGCTGTGTGATCTCATCCGCCGTGAGGGGAACAAGCGCCCCCGTCACGTCGATCCGCATGGGCGTGGCGGTCATGGCATGCCTCGGAAGGTGATGATGGTGCCGGGAAGGATGTTGGCGGCGGAGTAGATGCGGGCGATCTGAGCGCGGCCGGTGCCGCCTGTATGGATGTAATTGGCGTTATTGATGCCACCCGTGTTGTCGAAATGTGCGGCCGAGTGAATATCTATGCTGACGCTGCTGGATGTGCCCGGGCTTAGCAGTCCCCTCGCCGTATTATTTGCATTATTCGTCGCCAAATTCCCGAATAGCTCAATTTGAGCATTGGCACCGTAATATGTGAGGGCTGCGGTCCCCGATCCCCGCGTGTTGGATCCTTGGATGACTTCTGAGAAGTACGAACCGGTCGATGACAAGAACGTCGATCCGTCGTAGGACAGGCGCATATAGACGGCCTGCGCCGCATCAACTGACAGATTGACGATCGAATACTCGAATGAGGGATAGCCAACCGGCAGCGGGATATCGACCGAGGCGATAGACGCGGCGACGATGATCTTCGCGATGACGGGAGAGCGGTCAATCCAGTCGCTGCGCCATGTGCCAGCGTTGACCAGCCGCAGCCGAGCACGCTGCCTCGGGTACAGCGTCAGCGAGCCGTTCAGGGCGCCGTCGAGCGAGTGCCCCGAAGGGACGGCGAGGGTGACGAGGCCGCTCGCGGCGTTGTCGTTGGTGACGATGCCGCTGATCCAGCCGGGCGAGGCCCCTGGCATGGTCAGGGTGGAGGTGCCCGTCACGAACTGATCGCGCGCGAAATCCAGTACCGCGAGCGTCGTGGTGGCGGTCGGGGTGGCTGCGATCGCCCCGCTGACGTTGAGGCGCGCCTGATCCTGCTGCCCGGCGGTCAGTGCCTGTGCGACGTACAAAACAGCGTTGGAGGCGCCGGAGCCCGGCAGGGCGATCGCAGTCCACTTCGACACGCCATCCGAGAACAGGATGATGCCGAGGAAGCCCTGCGTCATGTTGTAGGTGGCGACGCCGTTGATCTTGTCCGACCCAGCGGCGGTTATGGTCGCGAAGACGGTCGGCGTGCAGGCGCCCGCCTCGTCCGCGATCGTGAGCGGCTGGCCGGCCGGATAAGCGGCCGCAGCCGGCAGTACGATGGCGCGAGATGCCGTCAGGCTGGAGAGGCCGACATAGGTGTCGAACACACGCACGGTGAAGGCCGCGTCCGCGACGCCGTAGCGCTTCGGCAGCAGCGTGCGCCGAATGGTTCCGTCTGGATTGCGCGTGAACAGCACGCCATCGGCTTGATTGACGGCGATCTGTCCGTCTTGCAGCGATGGCGGGACGTTGCCCGACGTGTTTGAGCGTGCGTTCTGAATGGTCATTTCGGGCCCTGGCTCAGAAGCTGCCGTCGTCGGCCGAGTAGCCATTCCCGCTGCCGGGAATGTCGTAGAAGCCGTCGTCGATGTTGATGATGTTCTTGGTGCCGCTGTACTGCGCGATGAGGTTCGCCATGGTGTCGGCGAGGTTCACGGGCGCGGCGGCTCCGGTCGGGGTGATGGTGAGGTTCTGGAGGTTCGCGCCGATCCGCCAGATGCCCCCCTGATAAGTCACGGTGATGCCATTCCCCTGCTGGATCAGCGCGGGGAAGCGGCGCAGCGCTTGGCTGTCGCTCATGGGTGCTGGCTTTCTTGAGGAAGACTAGTGGAAGCCCGGACGGAAGCCCGGGAGCGGCTGGCCACCGCCTGAAATGGGATAGGCGATCACGTCGCCGCCCCAGATGCCGCCCGAAGGGGCCAGCACATCCACGCCGCCGACATCGATGCTGGTCTGGGGGTAGTGGTTGGCACGCAGCAGCACCGTGTCGTTCTTCGCGACTTTTGAGGTGATCGGCATACCGGCCGGGCCGCGCAGCGTGACCACCTGCCCAGGCGTGAGACCCGTCACCGCGACCTCATCGCCGGAGCGGAGCGACATGAGGCGGAAGCGGCTGTTCGATCCAGCGGCCGAGAGTGCCAGGGCGACGCCAGAAAGGAAGTTCGCGTCCACGAAGTCGGCCTGCTTCTCACCGTCGACAAACACTTGGTGTCGGTTGCCTTGAACGGTGAGCTTGACCCGGTGCCAGAAGTTGGCCAGCACGCCCTGCGTCGCTTGCACATCCGTGCCCATGCCGGTGATGGGATAGTCGACGCCGGCTACATCCACCGCGACGGCACTCGCGATCGGGGTTCCGGCCGACAGGCGCAGCCGATAGCCGTTGTTGAGGTCGGTCGTCGACTGAAGGCGATAGAACAGATCGCAGTATCCGCCCGACACGCTGGTATCGAACATCACGGCGAACTCCGCCACGAAGTTGGCGTGCGTTAGAGACCGCGTGAGCGTCTTCGCCACCCCCGCACTGGCCGGGACGCTGTAAGAAAACGATCTGACAATGCGCGTGCCGTTCCCCGGGTAGCCGTTGCGCAACCCGATGGAGCCGCCGTTGGATAGGCACGCGATCTGATCCGAGGCGGTCGGCGTGTAGGTGAGAACCTTCGTCCCGTTGGCGGTGAGGACGATGGTCCCGTTCTGCACCGTGGCTTGAAACACCGTGTCGACGCCAGCGACGGACGAGTAGCTGACCGAGGCCGGCGTGGTTTCGGAACCAGAAGCGTTCACCCAGGCGATTGCACACCCGACATCGTCAAAGTCGAAGTGGAAGAACGATACGGACGACGTGCCATAGCCGAACACGAACCCGACGCCGCAGTTGGCGGCGAAGTTCGCTTTCATCGAGAACGCGGCCGGCTGCGTCACGACGCCCGGCTTTGTGTTCACCACAAGGCTCGCGCCGACGCTGGACTGCATGTTCAGATAAGCGGGAACGGAACCGTTCGCCGCCACCACGACCGGCTTCGCGTTCGATCCCGAATAGTCGACCCACCCATTCTGGCCGCCGAGTGTGCCGGCCGTCTCGGTCGAGAAGTCGTCTTGAAACAGCGGGGCGGCACCGGCCGGTGCAGTGAACAGCAGACCCTTGGCCGCCGGCTCCAGGGCGCTCCAGAGGATCTTGCGGCCGACGTGGTTGAAGTCGTTGGCCGATGTCGGATTGGTATCGTAGGTCTGCGCAACGGCGCCGAGGGCGTTTGAGGCGGTATCAATCACCGGCAGGTTGTTGGCCGCCGACGACCGCGCGGCCCGCGGCAATCCGATCACGTTCGCGCCGTCCATCGGGCAGATGCGCTGATAATCGCAGAAGCTGGCGGCGCTCCAGTCCGTCAGGCTCGCCGAGAAGAAGGCGCGGTTGCTCACGGTCTTGCCGGCCGACACGTTCACCTGATTGGTGAGCATCACCCAGCAGCCGAGGCCGGAGTGATAGAACACCTCCGGGTTCTCGGGCTGCCCCTTGATGGCGGCGGGCAGGATGGCGGCCGACACCTTCGTGAATGGGCCACCCGGCGCCGTGCCGGTCGAGCGGCCGACTTGATAGATCGGATCCGAAGTCGTGGAGGAGTAAAACAGGTGGTAGGTGCCGGCGCCGTCGAGCACCATGCAGCTCGCGTAGCCGTCGCGGGAGTCCGCAGCACCCGAAGCACCCGGCACGACGGTGGCGCCGATGTAGGTGTAGGTGCCCGTGACGGACGAACTGGACCACACGTCAGACGAGTAGGGCGAGCCGCAGATCTGCCCCGATATGATCCCGCCTGCGGTGAGGCGGTGGAGATAGTAGACGCCCGCCCGCTTCTCGAAGAACAGCATGTCGGCCGAGGCCCAGGTCCCACCTGCGCCATTCGTCCGGCTCATTGAGAGCTGGCCGAGCTTGGTCCAAGTCAGTCCGCGGTTCGTCGACTTCTGGACCTGGGGCCGCCAAGGGCCGTTCGTCGTGTCGGAGCCGTTGCCGTTCCCGGCGCCGTAGAACTCGTACCACGTCCCGTCGTCGTCAATGAACGTGAAGCTCTCGCGGTTGCCGCCCGCGTCAGAGCCGGCGACGGACGGCACCGCCGCCGGGATGGGCGATGGATCGAAGCTGACGATCGCGGGCGTCGTCTCGGACGACCACGTCGCATCGCCGGTCCACCCCGTGAGGGTGCCGTCTGGCTGGTCGATCAGGCCCTGCGTGGTGCGGGAAGGAACTGCCATGTCTCAGCCCTCCCTCAGTACCAGCGGAAGAGGCCGGAACCGGCCGTGACGTAGATCATCTGTCCGCCCGTCAGATCCTCATCCCAGTTCGTCGGGACGGTGTTGGCGGACGGGTTGGCGACCGTGATCGTCAGGCCGGTCGGGGCAGCGGACGGAGCCGTGGCCGCGATGGTGAAGGTGATCGACCCGCCCGGCTGCACATAGAGACGTGCGCCCTTGGCTGCCGCTGGCATAGTGCCGAGAGCCGTTCCGTTGGTTGAGGCAGTTGGAGTGGCAGCGAGCGCGCCGACCCCCGAGCCGGTGGTCCGGACTGGGATCGTCGACTGGTTCGATGCGATAGCGACCGGCAGCGAGCCGGCCATCGTGTCTTGCCCAGGTGCTGGCAGGGTATTGATGGTGGTGCCCGAAGAGTCGGGCGTGACGAGAAGCGTGCCGGCTCCGGCCATGGCTCAATCCTTCCGATCCAAGTGGGCGATCACTCGGCCCAAGTCAGGGCGCCGGCCGCGAACGAGACGGTAGAGCCGGCCGTGATGGCGCCACCGCCGGATGCGAGCGGGTTGGACCCGAGCATGTTGCCCCCGGAAGCCGCGTCGAAGACCGCGAAATGCGTGACGTTGGCAACCGTGTTGGCCGAGTTGCCGAAGCTGACCGCGCTCGTATTCGTCATGCCCTTGCCGGACGGCGCACCGTAGGGGGCCGCGACACGGCCAGCAGTGCGAACACTCGTGGTCACTTCGGTGCCACCGGTTCCGGCGTCAGTCGGGTCGCCGTTGAACAGCGCGACGTAAAGTGCGCTCGGGGCGGTCGGCATAGCAGTGCCGCGCGCCCAGTTGAGAACTGCCTGCGCGAGATAGGTCGAATTGCCGGACATGGCCTAATATCCTTGAGAGGGTAGCTACGCGGCCATCGCCGCAGCAATGCGACCCTTGCGGGTCTGGACGAGGCCGGAAGTGGCCGTGACTGTCAGGGCGCCCGCAAGCGCAGCCCCGCTCGGGATGGTTCCGACAAGTGCGGTCGTCCCTGCCGCTGTGACGGTTAGGGCGCCGCTGAGAGCGCCGTTGCCGGCAATCGCTCCAGTCAGGTTTCTCGGTGAAGCGTTGGACAGGGCGCCGGTGAGCGCCCCGGCTCCTACGATGGCACCGGCAAGCGCGACATTTGCGACGACGTTGAGTGATCCGGTGACTGACCCCTGACCCGCGAGGAAGCCGGTAAGGATGGTCGGTGCAACCGTGATAGACGCGACAGATTGGGAGTTTTTCGGGGAGCCAATGGCCCCCGCTAGCGTCTCGACAAGTGTGATCGTGGGCGTTCCAGCGGCAGCGAACGTCCCCGAGATCGCGCCGTTCAAGACGTTGAGCGCCGTCTTGTCGCTCGACGTCGCAGTGATGGTCGAGCCCGCGGTTTGTCCCACAATCAGGCTCGTGAACGGCACCCCGACGAAAGCCTGACTCGTCGCGAGCGTGAGGTCACCGAGCGTCGGCGGCAGAATGATCGATAGAGCCAGCGTGCGCGGGCCGTCCAGAACCTGGATCGTCGCTCGCTCGATCTCATCGGTGGCGCCGTCCACGGTCGCCCAGACGACCAGTTCGACGGCCCCGCGCGGCAGTTGCCTCAGCGTCCCAGCCGGGGCGACGATCTGGGCGTGCAGCAGATCTGGCTTGATGAAGAACAGGCCGCTGTTGTCATATTGAGTTTGGGCGGCAAAGATGGGCCGCTCATCGCACGAAGAGACGGCGCGGCCGTAATCCCAGCGCCAGGCGCTCCTTTCGCCTTGGCGGTAGAGCCCGAGGGTGAGAATTGCGCCGTCGAGGCTGTTGAGCTGGCCCGTGCGCGGGTCGCGCCAAGCAAAGGTTTCCGACCATTGCGCGGAGGGGCTAATGGGCTGAAAGCGGCGCAGCGGCATCGTCGCCTCAGAGCTTGATGTAGCGGGTGCGGGCGATCACGGGCGGGATCGTGTTGTGCGCCGTGCCGCCCGCCGTCGTGACCACCTGTGTCGCGCCGGATGTTGTGACGGGCGCTTGGCCGCCGACTTCCGTAGCGGTCAGCGAATGGCCGGCCTCACCGCCGGTCGTGCCCAGAACGAAGCCGCCGCTCGGGATAAGGCCGCCCGCGCCGCGCGTCGCGGTCACGTCGGCGTTGCCCATGTCCGGCACGCCGATCTCGATGCGCAGACGCCCATCGGGCAGGGCGATCGTCTTGTTCGCGCCCCAGTCGGCTTCCGCACCGGCACTGGATCGTCCGCCCGCCACCTGAAGGCTCGGGTCCTGCACCCACAGGAACACGAACAGCGCATGGCAATCGGCGTTGGCGCGCTCGGTCGCGATCGAGGATGCCGAGCCGATCGTCAGCCCATTCTCACGCACGAAGCCGGTGCGCGACCCGGTGCCATGACGGGTGATCACGTCGCCGGTCTGCAACTGCGCGTTCGGGTCGAAAGTCCCCGACGCGGGTGCGGTCACGGTTTCGCCGCGCAGGCCGTTGATGCGCCGGATCTGTCCGCCGTCCGGTCCGAACAGGACCACGTCGTAATTGCCAGCGCCGGCCCACATGGCCGGCAGCACACCGTCGCTGGTCACGACGGGGCGCGGATGCACCTTGGTCGGATCGAGGTCCGATGTCAGGTACAGCGTGCGAGGCGTCGTCGTGCCAGCATCGAAGGCATAGAGCTGCGCGCCGTCGACCGGATATCCCTGGTCGAAGACGGGCAGCCCCGAGAGGGGGCAATAGGCCAAGGATCGGCTCCGGGTTAGCGGTCGCGGCCAAGGAAGGGGAGGCCCGCCAGTCCGGCCGGCCCGCCGCTGTAGAGAAGCTGGGACGGGTCGTAGTAGGAGCGCACGCGACCGGGGGTGAGGGCGATGACCTGATCGTCGCCGCCGTGCTCGGAAAGGCCACGCAGAATGGCCGTATCAAGACCTTGGGCTTTTGCCCGCTCGACAGCCGCGCCGATGTGGCCATGGCCGTAGGAGAGGCCATCAAGGACGCTGGGCGCGTAGCCCATAGCCTCTGCCTGCTGGTTAGCCTCCCGCGTGCCGACACGGTTGTTGCGGAAGCTCTCCATGTAGCTATCATGGAGTGCGCCCACCGATGGGCCGCCTGCCTCGGTATAGATCTCGCGGGCGCGCGCGTTGAAAGCCGGATCGGTCTCGGCCAAATGCGGGAGGTCGAAAACACCTGTCTTGCCGGGATCAACCGTTGCTCGGAATACCCGCGATCCCGCTTCAGCGCCGGCGACAGGCTGTCCAGCATACTCGGCTGCGGCTCGTGGCTCTGGCGCGAAGAAGACAGCTCCTCGTTCAGATGTGACGTTGTTCATATTCGGGTCGAACCGAGCGAAGTCGGGCCCCGGCGTCGAACCGTGATACAAGTCCCAAGATGCTGCGGTCGGGTCAACCTGCATCGGTTTGCGGTCGACCCAGTCGAGCTTCAAACCCGATGTGTCAAAGGTACTCACCGGGACTGATGGCGGCGGCTTCGGTGTATAGTTGGCAATTTCGGCTTCGAGCGCTTTCAAAATATCATTATGCGTCGCCGCGCCGCCGAACGACCGGATTGCGCCGGCCGGCGCCTTGAACGGCATCGAGCCCGTCATTGCGAGCCCGGCCAGCCCGGTCACGGCGTCTCGCGCAGCATCGCTCGTGTGACCTGTCGCCGGATCCCAAATCGGGAGTTCGCCGCTGTAAGCGCGCTGCGGAGCCCGCGCGTAGTCGATGGCGTCGAAGGCCATCTGCGGCACGGCGAGTGTCATCTTGCCATCGTCCGTGACGCCCAGCGGCAGCAGCGATGCGCGCTGCCGAACCTCACCGGTCGGCGCGCTCGTGATCAGCGGATTGCCCGTCACGTCGTCCAGCACGGAACGCCTCAGAAGCGGGCTATCGGTCTGGCCGAGAAACGGGAGTGGCCCGGATGCCATTTACGACCTCGGGTTGAACGGTCTAGGTTGCGCGCCCCATCTGGAGGGCGTGATGCGGATCGTGATCGTGGCGGCGGCGCTGTTGGCACTCACTGGGTGCAAATCGACGGAGCAGCGCGCTGCCGAGGCCGATGATTTCTGCCGAAGCATCGGTGCGCGGCCCGGGTCGGATGCCTATGTGCAGTGCCGCTTGGCGCAGCAGCAGCGCCAGGATGCCGAACGCGCCCGAAAGCGTGCCGCGATTAACGAAGGGCTCGACGACGTGCAGCGCTCAGTTTCCGGCAACCGGCCTGTGAACTGCACAAGCACGCGCCTCGGCAACACCGTCAACACGAACTGCTATTGAGGATCCCATGCCCTGGTGGAGACGGTTGCTCTGCATCGCGATCGGCGCGCCGGTCGGGCTGTATGGCCTGCAACTGATCGGCAACCTTGAGCCAGGAATGCACCGTCCCGTGCTGTTCTACGGCGCGGCGCTGATGCTGATCGCCTTCGGCGCCCTGTTGGTGCTCTCCGGCCTCTCGCCAAAGATAATGAGCCGCTACTGAGCGGTCTGATCCTGGCCAGGCAGATACTGGCGCGCGATCGGCGCGACGCGACGCTGTCCCGTGGTGAGGATCGGGCGCCGGACCTGTAGCAACCGCTGCCCAATCGTGACCGGCACTTGGCCGCCGAAAAGCTGCCGTGCCTCGGCCGCCGCACGCGTGCCGCCCAGGGTCTCGGCGCCGCGGCCGGCCACAGCCCCGATCGCAGCCCCCACGGCCGGATGGATGCCGGGCACCGCCGTCCCACCGATCGAGGCACCGAGCGCCGTCAGCGATTTGCGCATCAGGCCGGCCAGACGGTTACCGGACTGAGACGTGTTCGCGGTTCCGGCAGGCGCTGCGGTCGCCTTGATCACGTTCGCCAGCGTCGTCATGTGCTGGCGCTCGGTGTCACTGAACAAGCGCTTGGCGAGGGACTGGCCGTCGCCGTTCACGAAGTCGAGGATGCGGGTCGCGGCGCGCTGCGGGCTTTGCTCCATCGGCCCGAGTACGCGCTGCCACGCACCCTGTCGGATTGCCGACCACTCGGGGCTTTCCTCGCCGATCACACCCTTCAGCCGATCGGCCAGACGCACCGAATTGGCGTTCTGGCCGACCTTCGTCCCACTGTAGAGAAGGTTGGCGACCTGTTCCGGTGTGGCGTCGCGGTTGATGATCGTGTTCATAGCGCGCCCGACGTCGTCGCCCGCACCCTGCGGGGTGAACGTGCGCCGATACGAGGCGTAGGCCTGCCGGGCATCCTTGAGCGCGCCCAGCGCCTCATCCGATCCGGAGAACATGCCGTTCTCCATCGCGGTCTGCACCTGATTGTCGAACTGGTCGATGATCGATCGGACCGCGCGCTGATCGGCCGGATTGGCGGCTGCGGCTTTCGCGTGAGCCGCGAGCTGTCGCCGAGCCTGATCCACGCCGCGCAAGTTGATGCCCACGACGTCGTCCGCGGCGCCGGGCTGCCCGATGCTGCCGAGCTTCAGGTTGTCGATGTTGTCGAGCGTGCCGAGCGCGCGGTGCGCGGCCGGCGTCAGCACAGGATCAATGATGACCGGGTCAGGCGCAGACACGAGCGCGTCGGTGATCCTGCGGGACATCGGCGCGGCATAGGCATCGGGCACGGCCGCAGGGCCGGGCAGCGGCATCGCGGGGTTCGGATGCGCCTCCGTCGAGGCGGGGCGACCCGTGAACACCGCTGGATCGAGCGAGCCATCCTGCGCGAACGCGGTGTCGTACTTCGCCTTGTAGCCGGCCTTCGCGTCTGCCGCCGCCTGCTGCACCGCATCGGTGACGATCTGGCCGGCATCCTGATTTCGCGCTAGATCGGCCTGCCCGCGCCCAGCCGCCGCCTCGATGCCGCCCGCGGCGTTCAGCATGTCCTGGCGCTGGCCGGCCCGGAAATCCTGCGCGACCTTCTGTGCCTCATCGCCGAGGGCGCCGCCCATCATCGCGTCCTCGCGCGACAGGATGGCCGGATCCATGGTCCGCTGCCCGGCGCTGAACCGGACACCCAGGCGCTCGGCATCGGCCGCTGCGGGCGACAGCGCCTTGATCGCAGTCACACCCCCGCGCGCCGTGGCAGTCCCGGCCCCAACCGGGCTGATCAGCATGGCCCCCTCGGTCGCACGCCGGATCGCCTCGTCGCTCGTCGGGTCGAGCGTGCCATTCAGCGCCTCCCGGGTGAGGCCCAGCATACCCTGCCCAGCGTGGCTGGCGTCCTTGACCATGCCGATGAGGCTGGGCGCATTCGGGTTTGGCGTCGTCAGCGTGCGCTTGATGTCTTGGCCGCCGGCCTCGATGCCGTTGATGACCGACCGCATAGACGGCATCGTGGGCCAGTGCAGGCCGGCCCAGCCGGTCGGCGCCGGCTGCTGTGGCGCAGCGTCTGCCGCAGGAGGGGCTTCGTCGAACTGATCGAAGACGTTCGCGCGCGCAGGAACTGCGGCTACCGATGCCGCTGGCGGATCATCGAACTGATCGAAGACGTTCGCCATCAGAGCAGCCCGCCGGCGCGCGCACGAGGCCCGAGCACCCGGTCGGATGCCCCAGGGCCGAACTTGGCATCGAACTCGTCGCGCGCGCCCGGGTTCTGGCGAAGGTAGTCGACGGCAGCCGGCTTCGGCGCGTTGACCGGAGCAGCTTGAGGCGCGGCCCGCCGATCAGGTGCAACCGGGTTCGGTACCATTGTCGGCGCAGGTGTGTCACCGCCGCCGCGCTTAGCCGCCTGCCGCTCGCCTTCAAGGATTGTGCGGGCACGCTGCGGCGCCTTGTGCGCCATGTCGATCTCGGCCTGCATCTGCTGCAGCACCGCCTCATAGGCCTGCGGGCTGTCGGCCGTGCTCAGCATCTCGCGGGCATGCTCCTTGTCAGCCACTGTGCCGACGCCGGACGGACTGATCGCGCGGGCGAAAGTGTTCACCAGCGTGTTGTTGGCCGCGTTGAACGCCTTGAGCGACGGGTCGCCCGTGTTGGATTGGATCGCCTGGGAAAGACGGTTCAGCGGCACGAACGACCCGCGCGGCACGGCTGCCGAAGCGGTGCGAGCAAGGGAGATAGCGCCTTCAGCTTCGGTCGCCGCCGCCGACATGCGGCCGGCCTGCGTGCCGAGCGTCCGCGCTTGGGCGCCGAGCCCAGCCGCCTCCGCCGCGCGCTGCTGAATATCGGTCGGGTCAAGACCTTGTTCGCGCGCGCGCTGGGCAACGAGGCCTTGGATTTTGGCGAGGTTCTCGGCGCCCTGCTGGCCGCGCCCGAGACCGATCAGCGCCTTCGTATCGCCGGCCAGCACGCGATCAGCGAGGAAGCCCGCGGTCTCATCCGACATTGAACTCGCCGCAGCCGCATTCTGCGCCAAGGTCTGCCCGCTCGGGCCCGCCAGGATGTCACCCGGCTTGAGCACGTGACCGGTCGTCGTCTTGCCCCCCATGATCCAAGCCTGAACGCCCGCATCCTTCGGGTTCATGCCATGAGCGATGGCGTATTGCTCGCGAGCCTGGAGCTGCGCCGTGATCTTAGCGCCTTCGTCACCCTTCTTGTTTTGGAAGTCCGCGAACGAGCCGTCGAACCCCCCACCGGCAGGCGACTTGGCAAAGATGTACTGCTTCACGCTCTCGGGCAGCTTCGTCTGCTCAAGCTCGTTGTTCAGCAGCGTGCTCACGACCTTGGTCTGCCCTTCGGACAGTCCCGGCAGCATGGATGCGCGCAGCAGAGCCGCGATCCGCGCCTGAGAGGCCGGCTGCGTCGCCGCGACAGGCGCGGATACCTGACGGGGCAGTCCTGCATCCTCAAGATGCTGCGGGGCCTGGGTCGAAACCTGGGCGCGGGCCTGCGGTGGGATTGGAACCGGCGCCGCAGCGGCCGGAGGCGCAGGGCCATCCTCGCTATCATCATCATTGCCGGGTGCGGGCTGCGCGGCAGCCACCTGCGCCACCGGCTCGCCACGGTTCAGCACCGTGCCGGGAACACCGGACCCAGCCATCGACTGCGGAATGATGACCTGTGGGGTCCGGCTGGGTGCTGAAGGCGGCACGGCCATGGGCGCCGCACCGCTCGGCCGCATCGGGGCATCGAGGATGTTGCTGTCGACCCCGATCTCAGCAGGCGGCGGCTGGCCGACCATGGAAGGCACGGCGGCTGGCGTCGCGGGAGGCGGCATCATCGGCTGCGGCGCCATGCGGGCAGGCGGCGCCATCGTAGGCACAGGCGACGCCTGCGGCACGAAAGACGGGTCAACGCTCGCAACCTGGATCGGCGCTGCGGACAGATCGGCCGGACGCCGCGGTGGCAGAGGCGCCCCGCGCATGGCCATCGAGCCGGGGTTCATGCCGGAGGGGATGCCTCCGATCGCATCGGTCGAAGCCACGGGTGCGGGCGCATCGCTGCCGTTGAGCCGATTGACGTAAGCGCGCGTCGTACCGAGCCGAGCTGCGTACTCGCCACCGCCCGGCCGATTGTAGCCCGCGAATTTCCAGGCTTTGGCCAGAACGTCGTTGGCCTCCTCGGCACTCTTGGCGTTCTGCAACGCCAGCGTCGTGTTCGGATCTTCGGTAAGGAAGAACTTGGCCTGCGCCGAGACCGGATCCTTGGCGCCGGCCGTCGCGGCCCGCATGTTGTCGAGCCGATCCGCGCGCCACGACAGAATGCCGCCCGAAGTGCCGGCCTGACCGCTCTCGCTCGGATCGGACCATGCGCCCGTGATCTTGCTAGGGCTGTACCCGCTCTCGCGACGGGCATAGGCGGCGGCGGCTGCCAGACCGTAGGGGTTCGTCAGACCGCCGTCCTTCAGCGCGCCCACGAACCGGTTCTCGATCTCGGTGTTCGAGCCCGGGATCGTCATCGGCGCAGAGCCGCCACCGCCCGAAAACGTTGGCGCCTGAGGCGTGCCGCCGCCACCGTACAGCCCGCCGATCAGGCCGTTAAGGGCAGCCGTCGACTCGCGCGATTGCGCCGCGCCCTGTCCGAGCGAGAACAGCTTCAGCCCGGTCCCGGCGTCGCCCGCCGCGAATGCGGTTTTGGCCGCGCCCGCGTAGTCGTTGACCGCGAGCTGATCACCGAGCTTGGCCAGCGCGCTCTTTTGCTGGGCGCGATCCTGCGCCTCACGGATGCCATCACCGAGCGAGCCGAACGCCTGGAAATATTCGCCGAAACTCATGAGCCGCTGCCCCAGCCGCCGCCACCGAACGGCTGATACCCGGCCGCGTCGGCGAACAGATTGCTCGTTCCGTTCGGCCCGTAGGTGCCCATCAGGTTCTTCAGGCCCCCGGCAATCATACCGCCGATCTGACCGTAGGCGTTGCCGCCCTGCTGCGCGCTGCCGTGCTGACCGAGCGCGCCCAGGCCTTGCGGCTGCTGCGGCTGTGCCGGGCGCTGCTGGCCCAGAAACGCCATCGGTTGCTGCTGCCCACCCTGCGGCGACACGGGCTGTGCCTGCGCCATGGCGGGGGCAAACAGGTTGTACCAGTCCTGAGGCGTCATCTGCCCGGATCCACCGGCCATGCTGGAGCCTCCCGTCATGAGAACAGCCCCCCGAGCACGCTCTTGCCGATGCCGGTAATCGCGCCGAGCAGGTTGCCGGACGCCGCGGTCTGCGCCTGCGCCTGCTGGTTCGAATTCTGCACGTAGGCGTTCGTGGCGTTCTGGATCGCAGACTGCTCCTGGTTGCCCAAATTCATCAGGTTGGAGCCGACCTGATTGTAGGCGCCATAGGTGCCCGTGCCGTTGCCGACGTTGAGCGCCGACTGCCCCGTGCCGAGGTTGGCGTCCGCGCCCCCGAGTGACGTGCCGAGGCCGATGTTGTTGGCGTTCAGCGCCGAGCCGAGGCCGGTGTAGAGGCTGTTCAGGGCGCCGGCCTGACCGGCGTATGCGTTGGCCTGCGCGTTCGCGAGACCAGTGCTGTTGGCATTCAGCGCGTTGCCCAGGCTCTGGCTGCTGCTTGCGAGCTGGTTGCCGAGCCCAGTCGAGATGCCAGCGAGCTGATTACCTTGCGTCGTGCCGAGATTGCCGAGGGCGGTGCCGTAATTCTGGCTGGCGTTCGCCTGCTGGCCCGCCAGCGACGCCTGACCCGAAAGCGCGGTGTTGTAGAGACCGGCCGTGTTCTGGAGGTTCGAGACGTAGGTTTGGTAGCCCTGCTGAGCCAAGCCGTTCGCGGTATTCAGAATATCGGCGGTCGCGTTGCCGCCCGCCAGGCCACCGCGCGCCGCTGCACTTCGCTGGACTGCGCCAAGGCTCTGATCCATGGCATACTGATAGCCGGGAGCCGCCGTGAAGTCCTGAGCGGCCTGCGCAGAGCCAGCGGCACCGTTCGCGCCCGTCGCATTCAGGTAGCGCTGGAGCCCGGCCTGCGTGGATCCGGCCATCGCCGAATAGGCATTGCTGACCGGCTGGAAGTAGCCCTGTGTCTGGGCGTACTGGTTGCCGAGGTCGGTCCGAGCCTGTCCGTAATTCGACGTGATGTCGTCGCGGGCCTGCCCATAGTTGGAACTGAGCTGACCCTGAGCCTGCCCATAGTAGTTGGTCAGGTCGTCTCGGCCCTGCCCGTAGCCGGAGCCGAGGGCGCCCAGCGCGGCGGTGTAGCCCGCGTTGATCGCGTCCTGCGCTTGGCCAGCGTACTGTGACAGCGCATCCTGGCCTGAGGAGTAGCCGGCGTTCAGGTCGATGCGCTGGTTGCCGTAGCCGGTGCCTAGGCTCGACTGGCCGCCCGTGTAGCCGGCCTGAAGCGCAGGCAGGCCGGACCCGATCAGATAGTTGTTGGCTGACGTATAGTTGTCACCGAGCGCCGTCGAGATCTGGTTCAGGCCAGTCCCAATGGTCTGCATATTGTTCTTGTAGGCGGTGGTTGCTGCCCCGCCCGTCAAGCTGTCAAATATGCCCATGATCTATCCTAGCTCAGGGCCGCAAACAACTTCTTCTGCCACTCGTACACGGCAGTTAGATAGTCGGCGATTACTTTGGGGTCGCCCTGCGCGGCGGCCGGCGGCGGCTTGGGTGGGGGACCAATGAAAGAGGGAAGCGCCATCAGCTACCCTTTCGCGTGACGATGCTTGGCAATGCGGCCGACCGCAGCGAGAACATCACCGGATCCGAGACCGTGACGCCGATCTGAACGCCATCGCGGCCCGAGCGACCGAGATCGCCGACGCGAACCGGGACACCGTAGAGGCCGGGGCCGCCGATCTTGCGCTGGAGGGCCTGCGCCCAGGATCCGCCGCCGTTCACAGTCCAGTTGATCAGGCAGGAGGCATCTGGAGCGGTCGGCAGCCCCTGCCCCGTCGTGATGTCGAGGGTCAGGCCGCCGAGCCGCATGCGGTCCGGGAAGTTGCGCAACGGCGCGCTCTCAATGCGAGCCACGACCGGAGCGCCGTTCTCGGTCCGCGCATCGGGGTTCAAGGCGAGCACGGAGCCGTCCACGATGTCGCCCAGCATCCACTTGCCAAAGGCGCGGACGCTCGTCTCAGCCCGCCAGCGGCTCAGCCCCTGCGACGCGCGCTCGTGCCACTGCTGCGAGGTGACGTTGTATTCCCAGGTGAAGCCGGGGCCGGACAACGACCAGATGGCCTGCCCGCCGTGGGTGTAGACCGAGGCACGCAGCACGGACGGCCCAGCGGCAGCCGCGATGGCGCGTTCAACGGGACGGGTGGAAATCGGCTGCGGCGTGTAGCCGTTCATCAGCCGGACCGTGCCGTCCGAGGCCACGAAGATCTGGGAGCCCGACCAGCCCGACTCCCACCCAGCGATGCACCAGCGGCCGTAGAGACCGATCGGGATCACTTGCGCGCGGCTGTATGGGAACGGGCTGAGCGCTTGATCGGAGTAGACCTCGATCGTGCTGTCGCCGAAGCACCAGATCTGATCGGCAGCCGCCGTGACGCGCCGCCATGTGCCGGACGCGCTCTGGCACTTCGTGTAGCCCTGATCGTTGAAATCCAGGGTGTTTGAGGTCTGCGAGTTCGTGTTCGTGCCGGTCGCTCGCAGCGTGCCGTCATCGTACAGGAAGAAGAAATAGCCATCCTGAAACGCGACGCTGTTCGGCGCGCCGATCTGCGTCTTACCGGAGCTGTTGGCCGGATAGGGCAGGATCCCGCCGATCGTCACGATGAAGACGCCACTCTCGGTGACGGCCACGACATGCGGCCCACCGGTCGCAATCGCCTGCGGATCGTTGGCGGGGGCGAAGTAGTTGTCGCGAGCCATCGTCACGGGCTGCAAACCGGGCAGAACGCCTATCGGAGACTGCAAATATCCGGCGTTCAGAGCGAAGAGGCTGTTCAGCCGCGCCAGCAGCAACGCATCGCCGACCAACAAGCCACCGCGGGGCGCACCGACGCCCAACGCCGCCACACGGTCGGCTCCAGGCGTTGGCCCCCAGCGGCTGTCGGCCCCATCCTGAAAGACCATGCTGTTGATCAGCCGGCCGTTCCCTTCGCCGGCAATAGCCCCAGGCGAGGATGAGGTCGGGAACACGAGCGAGGCCATTAGAAGTAATCGGCTCGCGTGTAGGTGTGTGAGGCGTTGAGCGCTCGATAGCGCCGCAGCCGCTGCACCGCTCCTTGAGCCTGAGCCGCCAGGAGCGTGACTTCATCGCTACCAGCGCCGAAATCAGGAGCAACACGCGCAGCGACGATTGAAACCAGCGGGTCAAACGCGGCGCCGGGGATCTCGGCACACCCGCCGAAATCGTAGATCCGATCCGCAGTCAGTTCGTCCAGGATGCCATCGACCGAGTGGAGGACACGCGCACGCGCCTCCGGCTCAGCCGATTGGCCGAAGCCGACCTCGCCGAGCCGCACGAGAACGCGGTCGACGAGGTCATCTTGTGTGTAGACGGCCACCGATCAGCCCTTGTTGGCGACACGGCCGGCGCGACGGGCTTCCTTCGGATCCTCGACCGTGTTGGCGTTGTCCACCAGATCGGTCTCCGACAGGACCTCGGTCGGCTTGATGCCGTCCGCGGTCATGGCGGACTCGGCCGCGTGCTTCATGCCGCTGCCCGGCGGGTAGGCCGGCATGACGGACGAGTCGATGCCCGACGACGGGCCGGGGCTGATGCCGGAGCCGCTGACCAGCCGCTCGGCCGCCTTCTTGTCGCCCGTGAACCACGGGTTCTTGGACAGGCGCTCGTGGACCTCGTCCGACACTTCGACAGCCTTGCCGGCCACGAAGCTGTAGGCGCCGACGCGCGTGGTCTGCGGGTCGAAGTCCGTCTGAGGGCGATAGGTGATTTTGGGCATCCGTGCCTCCTCAGAGCGCGTGCGGGTAGAATTCGACGATGATGTCGGCGAGACCCGCCGTCGCACCGCCGCCGACGAAAGCGAGCACCTGAGTGTCCGCCGTGACGTTGCCGGAGCCCACGCCGGTCTGGCCGGGCTTGTACCCAGCAGTGCCGGGCGCGATGCCGGCGGACGTGGCGAACGCGGCCGGGACCGCAGTCGTGCCGACGCTGAGCGTGGGCGTGCCGCCGGAGAACGCGGTCTCGATGGAAACCGACATCGCCTTGACGTGCGAGCCGGCCGGAATGACGCCGATTTCCACGCCGGCCGCAGCGTTGTCGCTAAACGCGACGCGGCGACGGATGCAGTGGATGACCTGGCTTTCGAGCTTGCGGGGAGGTGTGGCCACAGAGGCCTCCTATCAAACGGAGATGGGAGACCGGGCGCCGGGATCAGCGCCCGGCGGGGATCAGTTCGCGCTCTGCGTGGCGAAGAACGAGGTGACGGTGCCCCAGTCGGCGTTAGTGCCGGCGGCGACGCCCGTGCTGGACGCGTAGTTGCGCTGCTTCACGACCTTGCCCATGCCGTAGCAGATCTCGATGCCGCGGCCCTTCAGGAAGCCGTAGTCGTCATCCGAACGGGTGGTGGGGGCAGGAAGCTGACCGACCGCATAGCCGACCGCGCAGCGACCGACCGTGACCGCGCCGTAGACATCGGTGCCGCCCGTGCCCTGGCCGGCGAACCGGAACAACGGACCCATCTCCGGGATCTCGCGGAACAGCATCCCCTTGTACATGAGGTCGCCGTCCTGGAAGAGCGGGTTCTTGTCCATGCCGCTGCCCTCGCGAGCGCGCGCCATGGTGTTGGCCTGGATCATCGCCGGGTCGTTCGACAGGTCGTTGAACAGCGGCGACGGCAGGAACGTCACGAAATACTCGCGGCCGCCATCCACCCGAATGGGCTTGATGTGCGGGTCGGCAGCCTTCGCGATCCGCTTGACGCGGTTGAAAGCGGCCACGGTGGCGAGGTCGTTCGTGCTGTCCACGTTGGCGAGCGAGGCGGCAAAGTTGCCGGCGACCAGCGTCGACTGACCGTTGCCGAACTGGACGCGGTCCGCATTGCCGGTGAGCCACGCGTTGAGCTGCGTGGCGTTGGCAGAGGCAAACGGGATGCCCTGCACGTTGCCGATGAGCGACGGCGTGGTGCCGGCGACGTTGATCGACGCGAACGCCTTGATCACGTCATCGCGCAGCTTGGTCGCAGCCCACTCGGTCAGGAGCGGACGGACGACTTCGAGCTGATCGGCGGCGGACTTGCGCATCTCCTTCTTGTTCAGAAGGATCGCGTGGCGTGCCCAGTCGATAGTGAGCTTGTACCCGTACTGGTCCAGCGCCTCTTCATTGCCGACGAGGGTGTTGGCGCCCACCTGACCCTGACCGCTCAGACGGCCGAGGATCGGGATGGTGATCTGCTCGCCCTCGTCCTTGAGGTCGTTGATGCGGACGATGGGGGCAGTCGGGTCGTTGCCCATGTAGTCGGCGAACAGGTTGTCGCGCTGGTACTCCTGCCAGAACGACTTCCGGAACTTGAGGATTTCGGTTGAGGATGGGGTGGTCGTGAGGGCCATAATGTGCCTCCGTCACCGGGCCGCGCGCGGCAGTCCCAGTGGCGCTATCGGCGCTGCCCGACTTTCGGGGGCGCCAGATTGAAGATGTCAGCCTCGGACATCGGACCAGACGGCGCCTGACCGGACGTGCCGGCAGCCGCGTTGACCGAGGGGAGGCCTGTGAAGACGGGCGCGGGGCGGCCGGCGGCGGGGACGGCGGTCCCGGCGGCCTGCTGTGCCTGCCCAGAGATCTGTGCGAACACGCGTTCGCGATACGCGGCATCCTCGCGGAGGCGGCGGTCGGTTTCGCTGTCAAACCACTTGTCGGGGTCGCCCCCGGTGGTCGTCAGAGCCTTTTCACGGCGGTGCCATTCGACGGCGGCCGCGAACGGGTTGTCGCTGGACTGGATCTTCTGATGGTCAAGCGGGTGGATCGCTTTACGGGCGGCGGCGGTGTTGAACGCCTCCTCCGCTTCACGAGCCTCGTCGGCCCCGTAGTGCTGAGCCGCGGTCATTCGCTGGAGCCCCTGCAACGTACGGGCGACCTGCTGCTCGCGCTGCTGCATCTGCTGCGCGAACGGGCTGAACTGCTGCTCAAAGACCTGTCGGGCCTGGAACTCAGCGAACGCCTGCGGATCCACGAACGGATCCGGCGCTTCCGGCGCCTGCTGCGGGGCCTGAGGCTGCGGCTGCCCCCGTCCCTGCATCTGGCCGAACAGCTCGCGCATCTGGCGCATCGCACCCTGCATCTCTGCAAGCTGACGATCCCGCTCAGCGACGCTGCGCTCAAACTCCTGCCGCCGTCTCCGCTCGTCCTTCAGGTCATCCAGCATCGTCCGCCGGGGCGGATCCTGCGGGTTGGCCTGCTGGCCTTCCGGCTGCGGCTGCGCGCCCTCATGCTCGCTCGGCAATTGGCCGAGGTTGGGCGTGGGTCGCTCCTGCTCAGCCCTGACGGTATCGCCGGGGTTGGGCTCGGGCTGGTTCGACTCTTCAATGCTGCCGGGGCCGGCAGACTCAAAGATATCGCGTTCCGACAGATCAGCGATCATGGATAGCCTCTACGTTTGGCTGGACGAGACGCCCTGTTGCGGCCGGGGCGACGCCGAAAACCCACGCGATAACCCGCGCGCGGGAACGGGAACTGGTCAGACGGCTAGGCGCTCAAGCGCTCAATCTGCCGGTGAAACTGTCGCTCGGTGACGGCCGCACGGATGCGGTTACTGTCGAGCCCGTAGCGCTGCATGGCCTCCCAGACAGGCGGGACGCCGAATTCGTGGATCAGCAGCCGGATCGGCCTAGGCAACGTGTCGAGCGCCGCCATGGCTTTCGCCGCGGCAACGGCATACTCGGCAAGTTCCTCATCGGTACGAGGCTGCCGCTTGGTCATCAGAGGCTGGGCGGACCCTGCAACGGCACGCGCGGCACAAGCGGCGCGCGCTGCGGCATCGGCATCGGCTGGCCGAGGCCCGGAACGACAGGCGCCTGACCCAGCGCGTGCATGTGCTCGCGGGCGGTCTCGGCGCCGATCTGATTGGTCTTGGCCTGCTTGTGCGCGATGTCGGTGATCGTGGCCGCCGTGTTGACGGCGTGCTGCTGATCAAGGATCGATGCCGACTGAGCGCGAGCCCCGGCAGCCTGAGCATCGGCATGCAGCTTCTCGGTTCGCGCCCGCGTCTCATCGACCTTAGCGGCAGCGCCCTGGAGCTGGATCTGCGCCACAGTCTGTTGAAGCTGTTGCGCCTGCGGATCAGGCTGCTGCTGACCCGCGTTCTTGATCACCGACTTCACGGACGGCGGCAGGTCGGACAGCTCAAGGAACGCCGCCTGCGCCTGCGGAGGCGTGAAGAGCTGCTGCTGGATCATCTCCCGCAGCGTGCCCATCACGTCTTCGCGCTGCGTGACCACGTCCGGCCCCTCGTCCATGACGATGTCGAGGTCCAGTTCACCGATCGCGTTGGCGATGCGCGGCCCGGTTGGCGTCATCACCAGCTTGTTCACATCAATGAACTGCGCGCCGTTGGGATCGGACACGCGGATGGAGCGCTCCAAGGTCCAGAGCTGTTGCACGTCACGCCAGATGTCCCGGTACAGGCTCAGCTTCCACTGCTTGAAGCGCCCGAAATAGGGGCCGAGCTGCGCGATGCCGGCCTGCTGCTGCAAGGCTACGGCACGGCCCGATGCCGACGCTGCGGTTTGCCCGAGTAGCGACGGGTTCGGCCCGAAATTGTCGATCTCGGCCTTGGCTTCGGCCAGCAGCGCCTGCTGCCCCTGCATCTGCTGGGACTGATCGCGGATCTCAAAGGGCTTCACGCCTTGCCCGTTCGGATTGTACTCAATCACGCTGTCCGGGCGGGCGAGATCGTCACGGAGCTTGTCGGGATCATCGACCCCGCCGCGCTCCACGAACGCCTGATTGACGCTCATCATCCAGAGCAGCTTGGAG
The DNA here is from genome assembly GCF_022829725.1 of Methylobacterium sp. E-005. Lineage (GTDB taxonomy): Bacteria > Pseudomonadota > Alphaproteobacteria > Rhizobiales > Beijerinckiaceae > Methylobacterium. The sequence goes on from NZ_JAKSYG010000060.1 coordinate 25,382, forward strand.
CGGCGGTGGTTGATCTCGTCCTGCTGCCACTTCATGTTCCGGTAGAAGCCGTACCGGTCGCCATCCTGATCGATGCCAGCCGATCCCATGTTGTAGCGGGATCGGGTCTTGCCGCGGTCGTCCAGCCACGGCGAGGGGCCTTCCTTCAGGATCTGACTGCCGGTGAAGATGGCGAAGCGCCAAGCGCCGCGCTGCTTGTACCAGCACTCGATCAGCTTCACGCGCTCCAGGCGACTGTCGAACCAGTTCTTTTCGGCGTCCTGCTGCGCGACAGTGTCCGTGCCGCCGAAGTTGTCCAGCGAGTCGCGAAGCTCGGCTTCCTTTTCTGGCAGCATGTCGATCGCAACGTCCAGATCGACCCACTTGTAGACGCCGAAAAACTGACAATCCGAGAAGTCGGGCGACATCGAACGCGGATCATACCACCATGTGTTCGGGGCAACGCGCCGCACGATGGTGTTCGGCTGGCCGTCGCTGTCCATCTCGACATCGCGCTCGGTCCCGCCGATGCCCTCAAGAGCGAGATCGTGGCTGACCTCCTGCTGAAGCGCTTCCCAACGGTTGCTGTCCAGCACCTCGCGAACGGCCGCGGTGCCAATCTCGGCACCCTCGGCGTAAGCCTGCGTGCGCGGGCTCGCCTTCGGGTCCTGGCGCAGCCGGACGACGACACCGACGATGCCGTCGATCTTCAGCGAGAAACGGTTGATGACGACCGGCGGCTGGCGGCGCAGTTCGAGCTTGTGAAGCTCCTCCTGCGTCCACTGGCTGGCGTGGTAGTAGAGGCGTGCGTCACGGGCCTCCAGCATCTCCTTTTCTTTGGCGTCCTGATAGGCGCTGAACCACTTTTTCAGCTTGGTCAGCGGCACGCCGGGCTCGGCGTCAGTCGCCGGCAGCGGGGCCACGGGCGCAATCGCCCCGGCCTCCATGCCATAAGCGTTCGGCGCAGCCATCTGAGGCGCCATCGCGGGCGCAGGCCCGCTCATGGGGCCAGGAGACATGCCGAAGGCCATGCTATTGGGTAGGCTCGCGTGCGATGACCATGACGGAAGCGTTGGAGGCCGGCGCAGCGAAAGGGCTGATGATGAGGCCCACAAGCGTGGCCAGCGTGCCGGGCAGCGTGGTTGAGGTGGACTGCCAACACTTGCCGGACGCGCCAGAGCCAGAACGTGCCGCGACGTTACACAGGATGGGAAGCGCCCCGGAATTGACAGGCAGCGGATTGACGACAGGCGACGAAGACACAAACGGGCGCGCCCAAGTCACTGACCAAGTGCCGCTGCTATCGGTCGTCACGTTGGCAGCCTGCACGACGGTCGGGCGCGTCGCGTCGCGCGGCACGTAGCAGCCAGCAGACCCGGGCGTACCAAGCAGCGTATCGGCCCCTGGGACCGCGTCGCACGGTATCGGCGTCGGCAGCACGAGCCCGGCGTAGTCTGCCCCGGCAGCGGGGGCGGCGAGCACGAAAAAGGCTGCGAGTGCGACGGCGCGCATCGTCAGTACTCGGTCGCGTAGAAAGCCTGCCCCGTGGTCGCGCCGACGATGTTCACGGCGCCCGTCGAGACATGCTGTGCCGAGGTCTCATAGTAAGCGCCCGCGGCAATCTTGAGCGACAGATTGTTGGTTGTCGCGGTCGCACCGATCTTGATATAGAGGTCCCCGGTCGACTGGTTCTGCACCGTGAAGCCTCGACGGGCGGGGTTAGTCGCCATGAGCTGCTGAGACGTGCCGCCCACCGCGATAGTGTTGCCGCGATAGACAGCCGTGCCCTGAACCGTCGTGTCGACACAGTGCGAGCCGACTGGGTTCGCAAAATCGGGAGCGCCAGGGCCCAAAACGGGAGCGGCAGACCCGCAGCCTGAGATAACTCGCTGCGTCTGAGCCTGGGCAGCGCCGGAGACCCCGGCGGCGAGCGCCAGGGCGAGGAGGAGGATGCGGAGCATGGGTGGTCCTAGTCTGGACGGAACTTGCCGGCCGCAGCGTTGTCGATGTTCTTGCGCAGGAACCGCAGGGCCGCCTTCGTGACGGCCCGGGTCACTTCCGGCTGAAGCTCTATGGAGCGCGGCACGCCATCCACGATAACACCGCTGACCTTGGCGGATGGAAACGTCAGTTCAGCGGCCATCTCGTCCAGCAGATCAAGCACCATGCGTGCAGTGTCTGCGGCTTTAGCGGAATGTGGTTGATCGCTCATCGGTAGAGGCTACACCCCCTGCTCGATCCGCTCCAGCGCGGCCTTATTCTCGTCGGCGTTGCGGAGGTGCTTGAGGATGGTCACGTTGAGCGCAGACCGATACATCTCAGCCATCTGCTCGCGCTCAGCATCCGGGAAGCCTTTGGCGTCGTAGGAGGCGCCCATATCCTCAGCCGAGATCATCAGGTTCTCAATCGCCGCCGCGATGTCGGCCGGGACAGTCTCGTGCGCCATGGTCAGGCCTCGTCGAAGGTGCGCACGAGCGCGGCGTCAGCGTGCCGAAGCTCCTGGAGCCTGCGAACCGCGTCGCCGAGATCTTGCACCGCCTGCTGACATACGACAGCGCCGTGCTTGCGATGCTGAGCGCGCAGAACCTGCTTGGCGAACGTCGCGGCCTGCACGAGGTTGTCGATCTCCGCGTCGATCGCGGTCATCACGTCCTCCACGACGAGCCGCCGGACGAGCGGGTGGACTTGTAGCCTGACGCGACCGCCTGCGTCGGAGGCTTCGGAGCGCTCGGTGCGTGGATCGTGTCCAGCAACTGCCCGATGAGCCCGAGCGCATCCACTTGGTCGTCGTGAACGCCGGCCGGGAAGCGCAGAAGCTCGCCCTCAAGCTCGGACCGCCACGGTACGTTCGCCGGCACATACAGCCCCAGCATCGACATGCGCCCGCGGATCGACTGCGCCCGCACCGCCTTGTCACCTCGCGTCGGGAACTGCTTGCGGTGCACGTAGGCGCGGCGCTCAGTGAGCCGCTTGGTCAGGAACGGCCCGACGCCCGCGCGGATCTGGCCAGTTTCCTCGGCCCATTCCAGCGGCTTCCATTTCAGGACCAGATCGGCCAGGGCTTCGACCCACTCCGCGCTATCGGCCTGCGACCGCCACAGGTCCAGCAGGTACAGCCGCTTGTCGCTGTCGATGCCGACGACGACGTGAACCGTGTAGTCGCCGCCGCCGGACGTGACGGCATAATCCGAGGCGCCGTAGACCCGCAGGCTGTCTCGGGCCGGGATCTGCTCTACCGGGTGCAGCCACTCGCGCCGGAAGAAGTCGCCCGTGTCCGGTGTTGGCTCCTGCTGATAGAGCGCCGACCATGTGCGCTGATCGCTCTCGGCCTTCCGGTCCCGCAGGAACTGGCCGTAGTTGTAGCCGTTCGGGTCGTCCCACAGGAACTCGCCGAGCGGGCGACCGAGCGGATCGTCCAGCAGCGCTTCCGCCCGGATCTTCAGCCGCCGATAGGGCTTCCGGATCGCATCGAGCTGCTGAATGACCCGTCCGGCCAAATCGTCTTCGTGCCAGCGCTGATGCATGATCACGCGCTTGGCGCCGGGCTTCAGGCGGGACGAGAAGTCGTTGACGTACCATTCCCAGCGAGCGTCACGGATGCGCTTGCTCTCCGCGTCCTCTCGCGATCCAAATGGATCATCAATGATGCCCAGATCGGCACGAAATCCCATGATGCCGACGCCGACGCCGACAGCGTAGTACTCGCCGCCTTGACTGGTTCCCCAACGGTAGGCTGCGGTGCTGTCGGCGCTGAGCTGGATGCCAAGGGTCCGCGCCTCGCTGGCGATCAGGTTACGGGTTCGCCGGCCCCAGCGCTCGGCCAACTCGGACGAGTGCGAGGCGCTGAGCACGTTGGCTTCCGGCCGTTGAGCGAAGAACCACGCCGGGAACAGCCAGTTGACATAGGTGCTCTTGGCCGAGCCCGGCGGCATTTCGACGAGGAGCACGTCGCTCTCGCCGTGGGTCAGCGCCTCTAGCTCGTCGATGAGCAGGGTGTGGTGCGGTGCGGGGTTGAACCCCTGCAATCGCGCGAAGTCAGTGAGCCGTTTTCGGGCCAGACGACGGGAGCGCTCGGCCTCCAGGCTGTGCAGAAGCGCCGTCCGCTGTTCGAACGACGTCAATGAGGCGACCAAGTTCGTCATCGGACAGCTCGGCGAGCGGGGCGCTCTCGATCCTCACATCCTTCGGCAGCAGGCTCGCGATCGTTCGGACGTACTGCGCCGGCTCTTCCTCGCGCATGCGCTGGATTGCCTCGACGCCGTGCTGTTGGAAGTCGGCGTGCAGGGCTTCCGCAAAGGCTTCGGAGAGCTTGTTGCGGGCACCTTTCGGGCGGCCGGGATTGCCTGCTTCGAACGGGCGACCGACTACCCTCTTTCCGTGCGTATCCATTGCGTAACTTCGCGCTCAGGTCCGCTCATGGCGCGGGCTGGAGGGAACGGGCATCAGTTCAGTCTCCAACGCGTCGGCCGACGACACAGGCACCGAGCGGCCCTCCGCCAGGAACCCATATACGACCGGGCGCACACTGCGCTACCGAGCCCATGGCGTAGCAAAGCGCGAAAATCGCGGCCATCAGCGGCCAAACCCACCAGCCTTCCACGGAGACCTCTAGAAGCTTCGACGCGGGCGGCCGGCCTATCGCCAACCCTTGGATACAGCGGCTGCCCTAACGGCAACCCAAGACCCGCGTCGAACTGTGAACCCGAGCGCTAAGCGCTATGGGACGGAATTTAGGGTGCAACAATTACGCGGCCTCGGCCGACCCGTATGCGGGCTTCCAAGGCTATCCGAGAGGGGCCAGACTGCGCGAAGCTGTCGCCGCGAACTCGAACCGTGCGTTGGGCGGTGATTATGGGGCCGCCGAATTGAATGTCAAGCTATTAAGCAGCCTCTACCTGAGTTTCGTCCAGCTCCACAATGGTTCTGCGCCCGAAGATGTCCACCGACACCCTCAATCGGCCCGTCCGATCATCGATAGCCTCAACGTTGCCGTTGAAAGACGCCAATGCGCCATCCTTGACACGAACTACGCCGCCAATCTCGT
>NZ_JAKSYG010000069.1 GCF_022829725.1 Methylobacterium sp. E-005
CCCTGCGAGATCAAGACATCGACCTGCCGCAGCTTAGCAACGATCTCTTCAGCCGTATGCTTCTTCCGTCCCATGACGACATCCTCCACATGGCTCAAAGCCATACCTCAGGGAGGACCACTTTTCAGGGGGCAGGCCAACGGTGCGTGGCGGCTTATGCCGCTGATCGAGGCACACATCCAACACCGTGCCGCCGAAAAGCGATGCCCGGCCTGTCACGGGCGGGTGCACACACAGGGATCCTACGCAGCGCAAGGGACCGTCGCCATGGCGCATCGGCGCACCCACGACGGCTGCCCGAGGTTGTCGCGGTACTTCGCCGGGGAGCCGAAGCCGCACCCGCAGCCTTTGGATTAAGGCCCACTGCCCGCGCGGGTCCTATACGTGGATCCCCGGAAAATCTTGCAGCTGTGAAACTTCGCGCGGGGCGGTTCCGTACCGCTCGGCCATGAGTGCTCAAAACGACAAACCCACGTCCCAGGCTTCCGCCTTAGCCGTGCAAGCCCATGCTGCCCGCATCCGTAACGCCTTCTCGATCGAGACCCTGGCGGCGCTGGCCCAGGTAGATCCCGAAACGATCACGGCGCTGGAGAAGGACGACACCATCAAGGATATGGCTGCATGGGAGCGGGTTTTGGACGTGCTCGGTCTACGTTCTGACAGCCACCGCTAACTTGCAGGCCATGGACCGGCGCTCGCGGTGTCCAGTTCCCCCGCCGCATCGACTCTCTCATGACCGCCCGGCCAAGGCTTCACGGGCGAGCCCCGGCGAACTGGACCGGATGCGCCTGTCGTCACGTGCTCGCCCGCAGCATGCCGCGTGGTGTCGCGAACGCCTCGGGCGCGCGTTCGAGTAGGATGCGTGCTGTAGCAGCCGCACAGGGCGATGTCGCCGTTTCAGCTGCCATCGGCGTCGGTTAGCGCGACTGCGCCCGGTAAGGCTGTCTATGGTGTCAGATTTATTGCGTACTTGGAATAAATGCTGCCCATCCGACCAACTGCTCGCGAGGCACTATCAAATTTAGCTATTTATACAGACATAGATCAAGCGGCTGAGAGCATAATCGCGGTAGATACTATCACCAATGCAGTTCTTGCTCAGGTTGCATCTGTGTCAATTTACAATCTACGCGTTCCGCTCCTCCGCTGCGGTGTCCTTGCACTCGTAGCGGGGATGGTTGCGCTCGGACCGGCCCAAGCCGGCTTTTCCAGTGTCATCCGCATCGTTCTGCTGAAGGGCAGACACTACGACCCAACCGATCTGTTCCTGCACCGGGGCGACACGATCACCCTCGTCAACGGGGACGACAACGCCGTCCACCACGCGTTCATCGAGGCCGATCGGTTCGCGTTCGATGCCGGCGATCAGGAGCCTGGCAAGCAGGCGACGCTGACGCTCAAGGAGCCGGGCGACTTCATCATCCAATGCGGCATTCATCCGAAGATGAAGCTCACCCTTCACGTGCAGTAGTTCCCCCGCATGCAATTCGGACTATGCCGCGTGCCAGTTCGAGGCAGAAGGATCGAAGGCCGCCGCTACGGGTTGGAATGCGCGGGTAAGATCTTCGTCCAATCGTCCGCCCATACCCTGCAAGATGCCGTAGGCCTCCCCGCCTTTCATGGGTGCCCGGTAGCTACGTCGTTCGATCAGCGCGCCATAGACGTCGCAGACGGTCACCAGCCGCACGAAGTCTGGGATCTCCCAGCCCTTGAGGCCGTCAGGGTAGCCGGTCCCGTCCAGCATCTCATGGTGCGAGCGAACCGCCACTAACAGTTCGTCGTCGAACGCACCGTTGACGAGCATCTCGTGGCCGCGCGCGGCATGCGTGCGCATCACCACCATCTCTGAATGGCTGAGGCGTCCGGGCTTGTTCAGGATCTCGATCGGCACGTGGATCTTGCCGACATCGTGCAGCAGAGCGGCCCTCGTCAGGCGATGGCGATCGGCCGTGCGCAGGCCGAGCGCGCCCGAAAAGGCGGCGGCTAGAGCCGCTACGATCAGGCAGTGCTGATGTGTGGCGTCGTCGAACTGCCGGACCGCCCGCACCCAGTCGTAGACACCGCTCTCGCTGACGGCGCGCACGACCAGATCTGTACCGGCATCGGCTACGTTCGGCGTGATCGTGCCGCCTGAGAAGAGAGCGCTCTGGAAGAACTGTCGAGCCTCGGCTGCTGTCGTTCGTGCGGCAGGGGGGATCGGCGAACCCCGCAACCGGTCCAGCGCAGTCGACATCTCCTGCAGGTTGGCCGTAGCGCTTGCGCCCAGGATCCGCGCCTGCGCCTCGGCTCGCGCCGCGTTACCGTGCCTCAGGAAGAGATATGGCAGATCACCGGCCCGGACCTGCGTCAGCGTGCGGCGCAGGCGGATGATCGCGTCGGAGGTGAGCAGTTCGACGTCACTGACGATCACGTCGAACTGCTGAGGCGGTAGCGTGTCCTCGTAGAGGTCGTGGACGCGGCAAACGCCTCGCGCACTGATCTCGCGGGCGAGACGCTGCCCACGCTGCAGGTCGTCAGTGATAAGCAGAAGCTCGCACACTGCCGCTCCTCAAAGGATCACGTGTTCGTTGAAGGTCAGGGGGCCAAACGGCATCCGGAACGCCACGCCGACGCCTTCGGGGGTATGACGGACCACGGTTGCGTAGCGCTTGCCCACCGTGACTGTCGAGCCGACGTCTGGTCGCTGGTTCAAGAGTAGGGCGGCGCCGGTTCTGGACAGATCGGCGATGATCGCTTCGGCCGCTTGCGCATCCTGAAGCTTGATCTGTACCGCGCGGTGGACCGGGACGATGCGGACGCTTTTGCGTTGGTCGTTTTGCAACTTGGCGCTGCGTAGCCAAGCCAGCCGCGCCTCCATCCTGGAGCGTCGTTCGGGGTTGGCGATCACCTGCAGAATGAAACCGCCGGGGAACCCGTGCAGCGCGACGCCGTCGATGAGTCCGATGTTATCAAGGTAGCAGGCGATGCGCACTCCGCTGTCGGGTAGCGATCCATGCTCGACGCGACGCAGCTCGATGACATCGTAGGCCGAGACGTCAGCGAGACACGAGACATCCTCGCCCCCTGGAAGGCAGTATCTACCCCTGGTTGTGATCCTCGATTGATCCACCACGAGGCTATCTCCGCGACCGCATACAACGAAGCATGCCCCTGGGGTGGTTTACGAGGCCTCTAAACCTCAGATAAATTCTACATTGTCTGCGATCGAATTGACGCAGGCTGTTTCCGACGGTGCCGGCGTCCAGCCTTACTCGACACGCGTGGCGCAGTTCTCGACCTGCTCGAGGAACTGATCGATGTAGGCCAATCCCGTGTTGGCCTCGGCGCACAGGGGCGAGTTGACGGCGTCGATCCCGGCGTCACCGCTCGACGGGCGGGCCTGCAAATCGGCGATCTCCGCGGTCAGCTGCTCGCGCTTGGCCAGCAGATCCCCCTGGATCGCGGCGAGCCGCGCGCCCGACAACGTCGTTGCAAGACCTTCCTGCAGCAGCTCCACCGCCGTCACATCGACGGTGGCGAGCGCGGATGCGGCGCTGCGATCGGATCGAAGCGGGATGAGCGTACCCGTCACCGTTGCGCCTCACCCAGGTCGGGGGCACTCGCGCTGGCAACGTCGTCGACAGCATCGGGGACGTGCCTGCGCACGCCTTCTTTCAGCCGATGCTTCAACGCCTCAGCCTCCGCAACGGCCAGGCCAGACGCCGATGCGGCGCTATCCGATGGTCGAATACGGCGTCGATCCGGGCATAGCTCGCCGCGTTGGGTTCAGTTGGGTTCTCCACGGCTGCACGAAGCAGGTCACCGAGAGCACCTTCCAAGCTGGCCCGCACGGCGGCTTCCTCGTCCACGGCGCTCGTGTCGCACATAATCTCAGCCGACAGCACGCGCTGCTTCGCGCACCTGCTGGGTGGCGGTATCGACCTGCTCGCTCGCTCGGGCGATCGCCTCCATGCCGCCGGCAAGCGTCGCTACTCCGTGGGCGGCCGTGTGCATGCTGCCCGACATCTCCCGCGTCACGGCCGACTGCTTCTCCACCGCCGCCGCGATCGCCGCCGACACCTCGTCCAGCGAGCGGATCGTGACCTGGATCGAGCCGATCGCGTCGACCGCCTCGCGCGTGGCCGCCTGGGTTGCACTGATCTGCACCCGGATCTGATCGGTGGCCTTGGCGGTCTGCTCGGCTAGAGCTTTCACCTCGGACGCGACCACCGCGAAGCCCTTGCCCGATGCGCCGGCGCGCGCCGCCTCGATCGTGGCGTTCAAAGCCAGCAGGTTGGTCTGCGCGGCGATCCCCTGGATCATCGTCACGACCTCGCCGATCTGGGTCGCCTGCCCGCTCAGGCCCTCAACGATGCCGCCGGTGTGCCGGGCCTGCTCGACCGCCTCGCCGGCCATGCATGCGGCGTGACTGACCTGCTGGCTAATCTCGCCGACGGATGCCGATAGCTCCTCCCCCCCCGAGGCCACCGCCTGGATGTCGCTGGAAACCTGCCCCACGGTCCCGGCCGCCTCGGCCGTCTGCCGCGTGACGGCCTCGACCGCCGTGCCGATCGCGTCGAGGTCCGCGCCGATCGAACGCTGCGCCGCGGCCCGGCGCTGCCGGTCCTGCACCTCCGCGGTCATGTCGACGGCGAACTTCACCACCTTCAGCACCGTGGCATCCGCGTCGGTAATCGGGTTGTAGCTCCCCTGGATCCAGATCTCGCGGCCGCCCTTTGCGATGCGCCGGAACTCGCCCGCGGCGAATTCACCGCGTCCGAGCCGATCCCAGAACCCCCGGTAGGCCGCACCCTGCTGCTCGGCCGCATCGACGAACAGGCTGTGATGCCGGCCGCGGATCTCGTCGATCTGGTAACCGACCGCATCGAGAAAGTTCTGGTTTGCATCTAGGATCGTGCCGGCCGGATCGAAGGCGATCACCGCCTGTGATCGGTGCAGGGCGGCGATCTGGCCGTCGAGGTCGAGCATTCGAACCTTCTGCGCGGTGATGTCGGCGGCGAACTTGACGACCTTCACGACCCGACCGGCGCGGTCGAGGATGGGGTTGTAGCTCGCCTGGATCCAGACGGTTCGGCCGCCCTTGGCCAGACGCTTGAACTCGGCGGACTGGAACGTGCCTCGCCGCAGGGCATCCCAGAACGCGCGGTACTCGGCGCGGTCGTGATAAGCCGGCTCGACGAACATCCCGTGATGCCGCCCCTGCACCTCTGGCAGCGTGTAGCCCATGGTGGACAGGAAATTCGCGTTGGCGGTGAGGATGGTGCCGTCCGGCTGGAACTCGATGACGGCCTGTGAGCGGTCGAGCGCGTCGAGTTTGGCCGCCTGATCAGCATGCGTGCGCGTTCCACCGAACATGGTTGTTCTCCCCCGAGCAGTTATTTGCGTGATGGTCGATAGGGGGCTGGCAGGTAACCCAGCACAGTCGCCCCTCGCATCTTGGCTTGTACAAAGCTACGACGTGAATATTAAATATCGCTTAATTAAAGAGCGACCGTTGTTAGCTAATTTCAAAAATTACCTATGTTAGATGTCGGCAACAGTATTCACGGGCAAGCGACCAGAAACAAAACAACTAACGCGCGTTGGAATAGACCCAGGTTGCGCAGCCCATCAGTTAATATGTCGTTGCTTGCGCCGATCGGCTCATAGCGTCCGCCGGCGCCCCCGGCCGGGCGCCCGATGCGCCTGACCGCTTCTCGCTCGAAGGCAACGAAGTTCTCGATCCGCCCATCGCTAGTGTACAACGGTCTGCAGTCCACTTCCGCACGGTATTTGGAGCCGTCTGCACGGTAGTTGGTCAGATAGCCGTGGAAGCGCTCACCGGCCGCGAGGGCACGATAGAAGGTATCAAGTGTCTCGCGCCGCGTCTCCCGGCCCTGCATGAAGCGCGGGCTCTGTCCGACAACGTCGTTCACGTCGCGACCGATCAGCTCCCCTAACGCCGAGTTAGTTTAGACGATCGTCGGACCAGGCGGGTCGATCGTCGAACTGGTGACGACGATGCCGATGGTGGCGTCGTGTGCCAAAGTGCGGATGAGTTCGAGCGCTGTCATCCCCTACCAACGCCGTGGTTGAGCCGATGGTGCAGCTACTTCATTCGATGTGGCATCGTTCGTCATACCATCCGGTGGCAGACTCTCACCGCATGGCTCGATCCGTCCTACCGCCCGCAAGAATCCTCTCAGGATCGCTTCGGACGAGGTCGCCCGTTGCCCCTCGGCAGTGGTTCTTCGGTTCCGCGTCCACAACTTGCCTCTGTGGATCTCCTCTATCCGTAGGATGCATCGTTCTGCACCCTATGCCGCCCAACAGTGCTAGGGCTGCGGACCGCCCTCCCCGCCGTAGCCACTGCAGCTACTCCCGGCTGATGATCTGCACCACGTTCGGGTCGGACTTCCGGCCCTGGTGACGACGCTCCTGGATTGTCAGCAGACCATCGCCCTCGGCCAGCCGGATTGCGGCCTGAGCTAGCAGATGGCAGACGCCCGCTCGCGCCGCGATGGCGTCGATGCATAGCCCGCAAGCGCCGTTACGGGCCATCTCGTCGCCGACGATCCGCAGGTCCGCAAGTTGACCGGTGGTGAACCGGCTAGCAAGCGCGGGCGGCATCGGGCCGGAGCAGGCCAGCCGTCGGCGGTGCTCAATCGCTACGGATCGCTCAGGAGCCTGCTGGAGGCGCTTGGGCGGAAACAGTGTGACATGGCCGAGCGGGATGCCAACGGGCACAACGGCCTTGCGCACAGCGCTCCTGCAGGCGTGCAGTAGCTCGGCGCGGCTCTGCGCCTCCGCATCCGTGACGGTCTCGGCGGAGTGAGCCTGCCAGATGGTGCGCGACAGGCTGTCGAGCTGCGCGAGCGTGTGCGCGTCCCCGATCGACGACCGCATGATGGCATGAAACATCGAACCCGGTCCCTCGCAGGCTACAGCTAGGGTCCAGACAAGGCCTTCCCAGTGCGAAAAGCGGTGTTTTCGCCTGACTCCCGAGGGGAGATCATGGTCTGTGGGGAGCAGTCACGCGGCCACACTAGGCCCCAGGTTTTTCCAGCAGCCTCTTCCTTGCCGGGAAGGGGCTATTGGCTTTTCAGGGTCTTCCCCGATAGTCATCTGAATGGTGGCCGCGACTCGGTAGAACGGGTGCGACCGTGACCGCCCATGTCGGCCAGAGCGCACGGTCAAGTCAACGTCAGGGGGCAATCAGCGCGACCATGGCCGCTGGACAACTGACCGTCGCCGACCTGCGCAAGGCCGGCCGCATCACCAGTCATGAAATCGTGGCAGCGATCGATGCCTACCTGCGAGATCCGGCGGCCGTCCCCTACCTCGACGCCATCGCCGCGCGGGCGGGAGTTTGCCGTCGGCTGGCACAAGCCGCAATACGACTGGCCGAGGGCGACGGGCTGCTGACCATTCAGGAGCGCCGCCACCAGGGCCGGAAGTCCGACCCGAACGTGGTCCGCATCATCAGCCGCGAGTGGCTGCAGTGGCTCCGGCGATCTTGGCGATCCGCGGCCCCGGCGCTTCTAGGCGGCATAGGGTGCAAAACGATGCACCCTACGGATAGGGGAGATCCACAGAGGCAGGTTGTGGACGCGGAAGCGAAGAAGAGCTGCCGAGGGGCAACGGGCGACCTCGTCCGAAGCGATCCTGTGAGAATTGTCGCGGGCGGTAGGACGGCGCGAGCTATGCAGTGAGGGTCTGCCACCGGATGGTATGACGAACGATGCCGCATCGAATGAAGCAGCTGCACCATCAGCTCAGCCACGGTGTTGGCTGGGGATGACAGCGCTCGAACTCATCCGCGCCCTGGCTCACGACGCCACCGTCGGCATCGTCGTCATAGGTCCGGTGATCGAACCGTCCGGTCCGACAATCGTTTACGCCGACTTGGCGTTCGGGCAGCTGGTTGGGCGTGACGTAAACACTATCATCGGGCAGATCCCACGCTTCATGCAGGGCAAGGAGACACGCCGCGAGACACTGGATACTTTCCATCGTGCCCTCGCGGCTGGCGAGCGCTTTCACGGTTATCTGACCAACTACCGCGGGGACGGCTCCAAATATCGTGCGGAAGTCGACTGCCGTCCGTTGCGGACCGCCGATTGTCGCATCCAGAATTTCATCTCGTTTGAGCGTGAGGTGGTCCGGCGGATCGGGCGTCCCACCGGCAGCGCGGCCGGTCGTTATGAACCTGTTGTGATAAGTGACGATCCATTTACCAACGCCTTGCGCGAATTCGCCATCCTTGAGCACGCTTCGGTTGTATTGTTTCTGGACACGTCATCGTGATAACTGGTTTGATAAGCTAATCTGAGTTATAATTGGAGCGAATACAGGGTGTACGTTGTCGAATTAAGAGTGAGTTAACGCTTATAGACCAGTATTGCTCAAATTGATGATTCGAGAGGTGACGTGTCGGCGGGGTGCTCCGCTGGTCGACCACCTTCAGATTTGTCGTCGAGTAGCACAACAATCTTGGGGGAACGGCCATGTTCGGTGGAATGCGTGCGCACGCGGATCAGGCAGCTAAACTCGACGCGCTCGACCGCTCGCAGGCCATCATCGAGTTCCAGCCCGACGGCACCGTCCTCACTGCCAACGCCAACTTCCTGAACGCCATGGGCTACACGCTGCCCGAGGTGGAGGGCCAGCATCACGGCATGTTCGTCGAGCCCCGCTACCGCGACAGCACTGAGTATCGGGCGTTCTGGAATGATCTGCAGCGGGGCACTTTCCAGGCCGCCGAGTTCAAGCGTTTGGCAAAGGGCGGCCGGGCCATCTGGATCCAAGCGAGCTACAACCCCGTGCTTGATCGCGCAGGCCGCGTCGTGAAAGTCGTAAAGTTCGCCTCCGATATCACCGCGAAGAAGCTGCGTGCGTTAGACAGCGATGGCCAGATCGCGGCCCTGCACCGCTCGCAGGCGGTGATCGCCTTCGATCCGACCGGCACGATCCTCGACGCCAACCAGAACTTCCTCGACGCGGTCGGCTACCGGCTCGATGAGATCCAAGGTCGACACCACAGTCTGTTCGTTGATGCGGCCGAGCAGCAGGGTGCGGCCTACCGGGGGTTCTGGGATCGGCTGGGGCGCGGCGAGTTTTTCGCGGGTGAATTTAGGCGCATCGCCAAAGAAGGGCGCGAGGTCTGGATCCAGGCGAGCTACAACCCGATCAAGGATGTAGATGGCTCCGTGCTGAAGGTGGTGAAGTTCGCCGCTGACATCACCGCGCAGGTGCACGAGCGCCAGCGCCGGGCCGAGGCGCAGCGGGCGATCGGCGCCGACCTCGACGCGATCGGCGCTGCGGTTGAAGACGTCACACGACAGACAGCGGAGGCCGCCGGCATCGTGGGACAGGTGTCGAGTGACATCCAGGCGGTGGCCTCGGGCGCGGAGGAACTGGCGGCGTCTGTCGGCGAGATCAGCCAGCAGGTCAGCCACGCCGCGCGCATGGCTGGCGAGGCGGTCGAGCAGGCTCGACACACCGGCGGCATCGTCGAGGGTCTGAGCGGTCAGGCCACGCAGATCGGCGAGGTGGTGACGATGATCCAGGGCATCGCCGCGCAGACCAACCTTCTAGCGCTCAACGCGACGATCGAGGCGGCACGGGCCGGCGCCTCGGGCAAGGGGTTCGCGGTCGTGGCCTCCGAGGTGAAGGCGCTGGCCGAGCAGACCGCCAAGGCGACGGAGGAGATCCGGGTGCAGATCACCGCGACCCAGGCGGCCACGCGCGAGGCGGTGGGCGCGATCGGCTTGATCCAGGGCACGATCCGTTCCCTTGACGAGGTCTCGGCGGCGATCGCGGCGGCGGTCGAGGAGCAGTCGGCCGTGACGCGGGAGATGTCGGGCAGCATGCATACGGCCGCGCACGGGGTGACGACGATCGCCGGCGGCATGGAGGCGATCGCCCGGGCGAGCGAGCAGGTCGATACCGCCACCCAGCAGGTGCGCGAAGCGGCACGGGCGGTGGGCTGAGGCCATGAACGATATGGGTGAGGAGGCCGCTGTGCGGGCCAGCCTCGACTACGCGCTCGGGGACTTACTTCGTGCCGCCGTCGAGAACCTGACCGAGCCTGACGCGGTGAGCTGCGCCCGGATCGACGCTGTATTGGACCGCCAGATGGCGTCGCATCGAGATTTAGCGTGGGCGCTCGCGGAAGCCGAGGAGCTGAAGCATCGCCTGAAGGCGGGCCTGCTCAAGGGACCGTATCCGTCTGACGAGGGTGGCAACAAGCTCAGCGAGACGTGACCGGAATGATCGTCCCCCTGCGGTCTAAGCGTGATGAGGTGTCCGCTCTTGCCAGCTTCGATGCAACCGCAACGGAGCTGTTGGCCAAAGGACGTGCGCCGACCCTTTCAGCGGCACAGTTCGACGCGATCCTGATGACACTGCTACGCCAGCGGGCCGAGCTACTTGCGATCCTCGCCAATCTGGAGGCACGGGCGTCGAGCAGAGATGCTCGGATCGAGGCCATCAACGCGGAACTGTGCGTCGAGGCGCGTAACGGGCTGGCTTATATCGAACTGTTCATCCAGCACGCCGGGACGAGCGCTCTAACTGCGCGACAAGGTAGCCGGTCCGCTTGAGCCGTGGCAGGACCGCCTCCGGCAGCTACAGTAACACTCAACCTCAACCGGCATCTTCCATGCCGTAGGTGCGAGCGGCCTTCGCCATGCGGGTGAGCTGATCGAGATCTAGGTCCGCGTCCTCGACCTGCAGTCGCGTGCAGAGATCGACAAGCGTAAGGCGCAACGCCTCGATTATTCTGTCCAGCGACTCCCCGAGGGCGCGGATCTGCGCCCCACGAGGGCCAAGATCCACGTCTTCAGCGAAGGCGCCGGTGAGGGCGGCCGTGAGATCGTGGATCTCGCCAAATGGACCGATGGACTGGAGTTCCGCGTAATTCATTGTGGCCTCGGGCCGCTCTAGCAGTAACGCCGGTGGAAATGCCTATATTTTATGCAAACTTGCTGATATCGTAAGCACACCTGTGGCTACAGACGATGATCCACACAGTCAATTGGTCTTGTTCGACTTCGATCCAGCGTATTAACCATCGTGCAACATGGGTTAATAATTCGTTGGCGCAAAGCCCCACTTTGTGAGGAAATACGTAGGCGGGCTGCGGCCCGCGCTATCCTCCGAGGTCATCATGGTTCGGGTTACGGCGCTCAGGCATCCTCTCCGCCTGGGTACGCGCGCTCTCGCGAGCTTTGCAGCACTGCCCCTACTTCTCCTCGCTGGCACAGGCTCAGCTAGCGCTCACGTGAAGTGGTTCTGCGCCTACGACGTCGCTGGCCAGCCGCGCGGCCTTGAACAGGTGCTCTGCTCCGACTTCGAGTGGCTGACCGGCCTCGCTATCGTCTGCCTGATGCTGGGCTGCCTCGCCGAGGGCACGCCGCTGGGCGCGGCCCTGATGAACGCACTGGATCGCGTCACCGCTCGCATCCGCACCGATACCGAACTGCTGGTCCGCTGCACCCTCGGCTTCTTCCTCGTCTCGGTGTGGGGGCTCGGCGGCATGATCCTGACACCGGAGCTGAAGACGGAAGTGGCTTGGATCCCGTGGCTCCAGCTCGCCATGGCGGCGTGCCTGATTTCGCGCCGGACCATGCCGCTGACCGGCCTCGGCATTGTCTTCCTGTTCAGCTACGCGACCGCCCAGTACGGCCTGTTCCACCTCGCCGATTATCCGGTGTTCCTGGGGGTGGCCGTCTACCTGATTTGCCAGGGACTCGACCTGAAGCCCTTCGAAGTCCGACCGCTCGACATCGTGCGCTGGACCGCCGCCATCACGCTGATGTGGGCGTCGGTCGAGAAGTGGGCGTACCCGCAGTGGACGGATCCGCTGCTCGCTGCCAAGCCGCAGATGACCATGGGCGCGACGCCCGAACTGTTCATGCAGGCCGCGGGCGTGATTGAGTTCACCCTCGCCTTCGCGCTGATCTGGACGCCGCTCGTTCGGCGCTGCGCGGCGATCATCCTGGCGGCGATCTTCGTCTCGGCGGTGTTCGAGTTCGGCAAGGTCGACGCGATCGGTCATTCCGGGATCATCGTCGTGCTGCTTGGCATCGCGGCCGACGACGTGCGATCCGTGGTCCGGGTCCGCGATGCGGCGTGGGCTCCGGCCTACTTCGGCGGGGCGCTCGCGATCTTCCTGGCGCTGTACTACGTCGGCCATGAAGCTCTGTATGCAGGCCTCACAGCTCTCCCCATCATCTGAAGTGCAACCGGGGAAAGGGCCGATAAGGTGCGCCTACCGCACGTGGACGGCGAGCTTCATCTTCGGATGAACGCCACATAGGACGGTGAAATCGCCCTCGGTCGGGAAGGTGATGACAACCTTGTCACCAGGCTCGATATCCCCGGAGTCGAAAGCGAACGCCTCATGATCGACGTAGGCTTGGTGAACGAAGTTGTTGTCATCATTGACCACGGTGATGTGCTCACCGACGTGGAGTGCGACGTCCCCGGGGCCGAAGCGCTTGCCCTTCTGCGAGATGATATGATCGGATCCAGAAAGGCTCGCAGTGGCCAAGCCAGTCATAGTGATTGATGCAAGTGCCCCAAAGAGCATCACCAATACCAATTTACGGTTGTGTGGCTGCATCGTATACACCGGACCCTGCATTGATGGTGCTAATCAGGATTACAGAAGTTAAGAGGGGCACAAGATTTTGTATTCAGACCGGAAATCATGTGGTTGTGATCGTCCTGCGCGACGAAAAACAATGCAGGTTAGTTTAGGGCCTGCGGGTGCAGCGCTATCTCGCCCGTGAACCGCGCCGGCATCAATGGGCAGCCGTCGTGCGCACGGCGGTGCTGGAGCCAGAGGCCGCCTTGCGCGGTGCTGTTGACGTGGATCGACACGCGGCCGTGGCAAACTGGGCAGCGCTTGATCGCGGACGAATGGCGGGCGTGCGCCTGGGCGATGCTAACCGGGCGCCAAGCGCCGTCGATCCGGATCTCGCATCCGGTGGCGTCAGCGATCGTCATGGCGAATAGGTGCCATGCGCTGGCAGTTTCTGCCAGCCAAAGGTTCGGTGATCTCGAAGGCCATCCGTGGCCATGCGGTCGTGAAATCCCAATGAACTGGACCAAGGGTATGCGCGCGTTTGGTCGCACTGGTCCAGCTTTGCCGCTTGGGTACGTACTTCGCTGATCGACGAAGCATACTCAGCACAGGTATCTCGGCTTGGCCTTCACAGCGACTTCCAGGATACCCGGGCTTCAGGAGGCCGACGGTAGTGCACCTGTCGTGCCTGAGGCCGTTCTTCCGGAGCCAGTCCGGCAGCATCTCGGCAGCCTGATCGCGGCTGCCTATGGGCTGGAAGAACAAGGTGACGCTGAGGCGAGCGCTCCCAAGCGCTTCGCAGACCTACTCGCCAAGCTCGACGTGGCCGTCGGGGCAGCCCGTAGCCGCGAGGAAGCCGAATTCCAGAGGCTACTCCTCGCCGCAGTACCTCCACTTCGTCGCTTCGCCATCTCACTCTGCCGTGACCGTTCTGCCACAGAGGACCTCGTTCAGGAAACTCTTTTCCGAGCCTGGAAGAACAGAGGCAGCTTCCAGCCTGGTACGAACCTTGAGGCTTGGACGTTCACGATCCTGCGCAACTTCTACTACACCGGCCAGCGTAAACATCGTGAGGTTCAGGACGAGGATGGGAGCTACGCGGCCCGAATGGTTGCTCGGCCGGAGCAATCCGGCCGCCTCGACTTGCAGGATGTCAGCGCCGCTCTGGATCGGCTCGCTCCCGCGATGCGAGAAGCGCTGGTCCTCATCTCGCTCGAGAACTTGAGCTACGAAGAAGCGGCTGCGGTCATAGGTTGCCAACTCGGTACCGTGAAGAGCCGCGTTTGGCGCGCTCGGGACCAGCTCGCGCGGATGCTCGGTTATAGCGGTGCTGAGATCGGCACCGATGCCGTAATGCTCTCGGCAAACGCGCGGTAGGGCGTGCGGACATACATCTTACGCGCCGTCTGTCGACAACAGGACGGCATCGTCGGGCCGACGCTCGATGAACGCACGATCACCGCCGCCGACGACAACGCGGCAGTCGCCATAGCGCGCGATTTTGATCTGGACTTCCAAGCTCTCGGCGCGAATGCGGTCTACCTTGCCGTTCCGGATGGCCGGACGATCTGGAGCCTGCATGCACCGAACCCATGTTCAAACGGCTGAGCGATAGGTTCGGTTGATACTGCCACCGCGCTGAGGCGGATCCGAAGCCATTCTGCTTGGTTATGGCCTCAAGTCGAAGCTGGATCCAAACATAGGTTGCTTCTGCGATCGCCTTCGGAACAGGATTGCCCTCAACATCCTGCTCGATGAACAGGTAATTGACGCGCTCGCTAGGGCAGCTGCCGTACTTCAAGAGGAGAACGACCCCAACATACTTGACCTTGAGCACGCGATCCGCACACACCGGATTGGCATCTTGAAGCAGCGGGCCGTCTTGGGGGCTGCCGGGATCGACGTGTGATGGAACAGCGCCGCGTCTACGTCGTCCGAGGCGCTTCAAAGAACGGCATCATCACCTACAAGTGCCCGACGGCGGCGTGGGCGCTGCGTAAGCTACGCGATTTCAAGGCGGCCGGGCGTCAGGACATCACCGTCAACGATCGGGACGGTACCCTGGTGACTGAGGCCGAACTGATCAACATCGTGGAAGGCTCAGGTGCCGCACCTGCCGAGGAGGCAATACCTGCAGCCCCCCATGCCATGCGTCAGCCGGCTCAGACGTAGGGCCCGCCGAACAGGTCGCCCAACGCCTTCCGCCGCAACAGCGTGCGCCAGCGCCTCCGCTGATGCTCCGGCCGGTCGTGGATCATGTGACATCGCTGGCAGAACGCAGCGAGATTGGCGTCTGCGTTGTTTGAGGTGTCGTGGTCTCGATGAGCTGCGGCCAGGACCACCCGTGTCCGACGGGCCCGTCCGAGGATGTCAGCTTCCGCGGCGATCCGGATCCTGAGACCCCAGCCATCGCGACACCGGCCGGCATCCGCGTCCCACCAGCGGCCATCGCCGAGGTGGTAGACCATCTTGCCCGTGCGGCCGTCCGCAGCCCTCGCAGCAGCCTTTAGCCCGGCCGAACCGGATCACAGCCGAGAGCTGCGCCCAGTCGATCGGGTAGAAGACGCGATGCTCGGGCCGGATCGGTATGGTTGGCTGAGAACGTCGTAAGCGGCCTACTTTGCAGCGAAGTGACCGATCCACTCTGTAGCATCTTAGCCACAGCCGAAAGGCAACGTACTGCCAGGTAGCAACCAAAGCGCCTCTGGGATGTTGTGCCGCTCGAACGTGTACGGCGCAAAGTATTGCGGTTGTCTAGTACGCGTTCATAGATGATTTACTACGATAGGCGCTGTCGAAGCTGGCTGGTGTGTCGGTAAAACTACAGCCATTTAGCTCACCGTCCGGTAGTCATACCTCCAGATTGGATTTTGGACCCTACGTGATGACCAAGCTCCTGGCCTCGCTGGCTGCCTTCACCGCCCTGACCGCTGCCGCCTCGGCCGCCGATCTGCCGCGCCGCGCCGCCCCGCCGCCCGTGTTCACCCCCGTGCCGGTGTTCACGTGGTCGGGCGCCTATTTCGGTATCAACGCCGGCTACGCGTTCGATGCCAGCAGCAACAACACCTCGAGCTTCGCCGTCCCGGCTCCGTACGGCAACGGCACGACGGCCTATTTCGGCCAGAACAACCAGGAAGGGTTCAGCGGCGGCGCCCAGATCGGCTACAACTTCCAGCTGACCCCGGGTAACGGCGTGGTGTTCGGCGTTGAGGCCGACGCCCAGTACCTC
>NZ_JAKSYG010000186.1 GCF_022829725.1 Methylobacterium sp. E-005
ATCACCGGACCGTGGTACTGAAGTTTGGCGGGACGGGGGTTACGGCAGACACAAAGCCCACCACGACGAGCCGGGCGAGCTTTGGGACAGGGTCGCCGCTGCCGCCGGTCGGCCGGACCACACCGCAAAATGCAGAGCTCAGGTTAACGACAAAGCCCCGCGCGGCGATGCCTGGGGGGCGGAGGTTCGATCCGAGCCTCGGGGGCGAGGCGACCGAAGCGGCGGCGATCGTAGCCGGGATGCGGGCAAAGAAGAGCCCCGGTCAGCGCGTGGCTGCCGGGGCTGAGATGGGTCTATGCACTTGGGGGCCTCGTAGACGCGCGGAAGCGAAGGCGGTTCCGTCAGGGCGCTT
>NZ_JAKSYG010000070.1 GCF_022829725.1 Methylobacterium sp. E-005
CTTTTCCGAAGGACACAGAAGGGCGATATTACCAGCTCCACACCGAAATGCTGTTCGCCATCCAAGCTTTTTGGACTTACGCGACCCTGCCGAAACCGTGAGGACACGGAAGCAAGTTTGACAGCGTCCCATCGGTTGTCGCCGATGCCTCCGGAGACCCGTTTCCCTTGACGCGGCGAGGCTATCGAGGGTGAGGACAATCGGCTTCAAGGCGACGGGCGACCTTGACAATGTTCCTATTTTGTGCTCATTAGCCGCCACCTGTCCGCGGCGCTTCGGGAGCGATCCCGGGGCGTCCCTCGGGGGCCCGCCCGGTGGCTGACCGGGCGGGTCTGCGGATGGGGCGGTGCCCGCGTCGGTGGC
>NZ_JAKSYG010000197.1 GCF_022829725.1 Methylobacterium sp. E-005
CGGCTACCAGCCACCCGCGCCGGAGGTCGTCCTCTGGCCAACCGAACCGAGCGGATCAGTGCCGTCCGCTCGCCCTGCCATCGTCAGCCGACCGACGATGCACTAACTTCGAACTCGGGCCACCGAATGGGGGCAGGCCACCTCCGGCCCGAACGGGCATCTGAGCGATGCGGTGAGCCTACGTAACAAAATGCGCCCGCTCCATGACCTCGCAGGTATCGGCCCGCAGCCGCCAGTCGGAGATGCCGAGGGCTCGGCAGAAGAGCGCTTTGGCCTCCCAGGCCGCGCTGACGTCCGATCGCGCGCGAAGCCGCGTGCGGCGTTGCACGATGCATCGATCGTGTCCGGCGCCGTCCAGGACGATTTTGTGGAAGGTGATGAGATAATCGCGCATGAAGCCTCCCCGCATAGGACGCTTCAAACCTGCCGAATTTATCTGGCTGCGCTTTGATCTGAAACAATGCCCCGACGGGAAGCGGCCGGCCGGAATTGGCCGAAAGCGGAACGGCCGCTTCGGAGAAGCCCGGTCGAAAAAGCAGACAGCCTCCTACCGACCGAGGCTGTTTCAAAACTCGAGGAAATTGCGACCTCGTAGAAGAAAACACCCCACATTGATCGTGAGCGATCCCCAGATCGACCGTCTGAAGGTGACACAAGGTTCGCTAGGCCGGTGTCATACTCATTTGGGGAATAATTTTCTGCGGCAGCCGATTACATTCGGGTTTTGAGACAGCCTCGACCCAACCCGGTCACGCGGACCACCGTCGCCGGTTCTCCAAAGCAGCATTTCGTTAGCCCTCCGGCAACTTCGGCTCAGGGTAGGGAGCGGAAGTTAGGTCCGAGTTCAGAAGGAGACCCTCGGAGTTGCGCCCTTCAGGAACGTCCGAGGCCTTTGGCATGGTCGAAGCGGACCTCGGTACGACTCACCGATCCTCATCGTGAAAAATGCGTTCACCATCCGAAACCCGTGGTTAATGCGCCTCGGCCAATCAAACTCGTTACGGTCTCGCTCGGGGCATCGACGTCTACCTCAACGAACGAAGAGCCGCCGACCCGGCGCCCCGTGTCGTCCGAGATCCGCTTCAAATTTGAAGCGCAGCTGGGCGAGTTCCGCCACGCCCTCATCTGAGCGGAAGCTCAGTTTGCATCAGAGGCGGCGAAGCTTATCAAGATGCAGTAAACGCTCGTTGTGCCATAAAGATACGCAGGGAAGGCTATTTAGGGCCGTCAGTGACAGCATAAGTGAATAAAATGCTTGTTTATAGAGAATTGTGTCTCCATGTTTCCAGCCACTTTGCAGGAACAACATCATCAAATTGCCACACTGGCCCGATGAATGCATAATACGATATATTTCTGTACGCGGCCGTCAGGACCCGTCGACCGGATTAATCGAGGCAAATTCAAGGTATGGCGGCGATTGTCCGACTGGCCCTGCTGCGGCCCTACACCTTCGTCGTGATGTCGATCCTGATCCTGATCTTCGGGGTCATGGCGATCGTGCGCACCCCGACCGACATCTTCCCCCGCATCGGCATCCCGGTGATCAGCGTCGTCTGGCAGTACACCGGGTTGCAGCCCGACGACATGGCCGGGCGCATCGTCTCGGTGTTCGAGCGCTCGCTGACCACCACGGTCAACGACATCGAGCACATCGAATCCCAGTCGGTCCCGGGCTACGGGATCGTGAAGATCTACTTCCAGCCCGGCGTCGACATCACCGCAGCCCAGGCGCAGGTCACATCCATCTCGCAGACGCAGCTCAAGCAGCTGCCGCCGGGCGTCACGCCGCCCCTGATGCTCGCCTATAACGCGTCGAGCGTGCCGATCATCCAGCTCGCCCTGTCCAGCGACAGCCTCTCGCAGACGGCGCTCAACGACCTCGCGCAGAACTTCATCCGGCCTCAGCTCACTACGATCCCCGGGGCGCAGTTGCCCTACGCCTACGGCGGCGCCGCGCGCCAGGTGCAGATCGATCTCGACCAGTCGGCGTTGCACGCCCACGGCCTGTCGGCGGCCGACGTCGGCGCAGCCTTGGCCCGGCAGAACCTGATTAACCCAGTAGGCACCCAAAAAATCGGGACCTTCGAGTGGATCGTCGACCTCAACGACTCACCCAAGACCATTGAGGCGTTCAACGACCTGCCGGTCAAGGTCGTGGACGGCGCCGTGGTTTTCATGCGTGACGTCGCCCATGTGCGCAACGGTTCGCCGCCGCAGACCAACGTCGTCCAGCTCGACGGCAAGAAGGGCGTGCTCATGTCGATCCTCAAGATCGGCAACGCCTCGACATTGGATATTATCGCCGACGTCAAGGCGCGCCTGCCCGCCATCCAGGCGGGGCTGCCGGCGGGCGTCGACCTCAAGTACGTGGCCGACCAGTCGGGCTTCGTGCGCGATTCCGTGGTGGCGGTGGTTCGCGAGGGAGTCATAGCCGCGGCGCTGACCGGCCTGATGATCCTGGTTTTTCTGGGCAGCTGGCGCTCGACCTTGATCATCACCGTGTCGATCCCGCTCGCCGTGCTTTGTTCGCTGATCGCGCTCTCGGCTCTTGGGCAGACCATCAACGTGATGACGCTGGGCGGACTCGCGCTGGCGGTCGGCATCCTCGTCGACGATGCCACCGTGACCATCGAGAACATCAACCGGCACATGGAGGAGTTCGGCGAGGACATCGTCACCGCGATCACCCGTGGGGCGCAGGAAATCATGCCGCCGGCCACCATCGCTCTGTTCTGCATCTGCATCGCCTTCGTGCCGCTTCTGGCGCTTGGCGGCGTGGCGGGTTTCCTGTTCCGGCCACTGGCGATGGCGGTGGTGTTCGCGATGATCGCGTCCTACGCGCTTACCTACACCCTGGTGCCGACGCTGGCGCGCTACCTGCTGACCGAGCACGCCCACGGACAGGATCCGGCCGGCAAGCCCAGCTTGTTCGTCCGGTTTCAGCGCGGCTTCGAGCGCCGCTTCGAGGCCCTGCGGCAGGCCTATCTCGGACTGCTCGGCTTGGCGCTGTCGCGCCGGAAATCCTTCGCGGTCGGCTTCCTCGCGGTGGTCGGCCTATCGTTCGGCCTCGTCCCTTATCTCGGGCGGGACTTCTTTCCTGACGTGGATGCGGGGGCGCTACGCATCCACCTGCGGGCTCCCACGGGCACGCGCATCGAGGAGATGACGGCGCTGACCGGGCGGGTAGAGGGAAGGCTGCGCGCGCTGATCCCGCCGGGACGCGTGGCCAGCGTTGTCAACAACATCGGCCTTCCGATCAGCGGCATTAACATTTCCTACGGCAACAGCGGCACCATCGGTACCTTCGACGCCGACATGCTTGTGACCCTCGAGGAGGCCGGAAGAGGTGGCGAGAGCAGCCCATCGACCGCGGCGCTGATCCGGCAGTTGCGCCAGCGTTTGCCGCAGGATTTTCCCGGCGTGACCTTCGCGTTCCTGCCCGCCGACATCGTCAGCCAGATCCTGAACTTCGGCTCCCCCGCCGCCCTAGACGTGCAGGTAGCCAGCCGCGACGTAGCGGGGGGCCGCGCCTACGCCAACATGCTCCTAGCCCGGGTCCGCCGCGTAGCCGGGGTGGCGGACGCGCGCATTCAGGAGCAGGCGCGCAACCCCGCGCTGCGGGTCGATTTCGACCGCGCGCTTGCCGGGGTCGTGGGCCTGACCGAGGGCGACGCTGCCGCGAGCCTCCAAGCGACGCTGTCGGGTAGTACGCAGACCGCCCCGACCTACTGGCTCGACCCGCGCAACGGAGTGTCCTACCCGGTCTCCGTCCAGACGCCGCAATATTCGATCGACACGCTGGGCGCACTCAACAACCTGCCGATCACCGCTGCCCGCGCGGAGCAGCTCCTGGGGGGCTTGGCGTCGATTCGCCCGGAGCCGCTCAGCGCGGTGGCGACCGACTACAACATCGCCCCCACCGTCAACATCCTGGCCACGACGCAGGACCGCGATCTCGGCGGCGTCACCGCGGACATCCAGCGGGCGATCGACGAGACGCGGGCCGACCTGCCGAAGGGGGCGACCGTCACGGTGCGCGGGCAGGCGGTGACCATGGCACAAGCCTACCAGCAACTGCTCGTGGGTCTCGCCTTCGCGATCGTGCTCATCTACCTGCTCATCGTCGTCAACTTCCAGTCCTGGGTCGACCCGTTCGTCATCGTGACCGCGCTGCCGGCGGCGCTCGCCGGCATCGTGTGGATGCTGTTCGCCACGCACACCCACGTCTCGGTGCCGGCGCTGACGGGGGCGATCATGTGCATGGGCGTGGCGACCGCCAACTCGATTCTGGTCATCAGCTTCGCCCGCGAACAGCTCGACGCGGGACGCACGGCGATCGAGGCCGCGCTGGCAGCCGGGGCGACGCGTCTGCGGCCTGTGATGATGACCGCGCTGGCGATGATGATCGGCATGGCGCCGATGGCGATCGAGCCGGGTCAGAACGCCCCGCTCGGCCGCGCCGTGATTGGCGGACTGCTGTTCGCCACGCTTGCGACGTTGTTCTTCGTGCCGGTGGTCTTCGGCATCGTGCATGGGCAGCCCCGCCGCGCCGGGGCCCGGCGCGAAGACGCTTCCCCCCAAGCCCTCTCATCCCCATCAGCCTAACCCCAGATCACGCATGCACCCCACCCAACACGTCAAATCCGAGGACGCCGCGCACGCGGGCGCCGAGGCAGCTATCGCGTCGCCTCGCCCCCCATCGGGGCGCCGGGTCGGCCTGCTGCTGGCGGGCGTGGCAATCGGCGCAGCGGCGCTCGCCTGGGTCGGCATCAACGATCGGGCGAAGGGGATGCAGGAGGTCAAGAGCTGGACCGAACAGCAAGCAGTGCCCACCGTCCGTCTAGTGCACGCGCGGCGCGGGCCCATGGACGAGGACCTGACCCTGCCCGGTTCGCTGAGCGCCTTCTACACCGGTACGTTGTATGCCCGCGCTAGCGGCTACGTCACGGCCTGGCACCGGGATATTGGCGCCCGAGTGCGCAAGGACGAGGTGTTGGCCGAGATCTCGGCGCCCGACCTCGACCAGCAACTCGCCGAAGCGCGCGCTACCCTCGTTCAGCTCCAGGCTGCGGTCGAGCAAGCCCAAGCGAACGCCGATCTCAGTGCAGCTACCAACAAGCGCACCGCCCGCCTCGTGACTCAGGGCTGGTCGAGCGAGGAGCGCGGCGACACCGACCGCTTTACCGCGGCCTCGCGTACGGCGGCCCTATCGGTGGCCAAGGCAAACATCGTCGTCCAGCAGGCAAATGTCGGGCGTCTGGAGGAACTAACACGGTTCAAGGAGGTCCGAGCGCCCTTCGACGGCGTCGTAACCGCGCGCAACGTCGACATAGGCGACCTGCTCACCGCGGGGGGAACCTCGGGGCGGCCGCTCTATCGGGTCTCAGATCTCCACCGGGTGCGCGCTTACGTGAACGTGCCGCAGGCCTTCCTCGCCGTGATGAAACCGGGGCTAAAGGCCTCCTTGCGCGTTCCGGGGCAGGAGGCATCGTTCGATGCAGAGGTGACCTCCACAGCGAACGCCATCGCGGAAGACTCCCGCAAGGGCCTCGTGGAGCTCGAGGCTGACAACCCAGAAGGCAAACTCTGGCCGGGGGCGTTTGTGGAGGTGCGGTTCCACGTGCCTTCAGACCCGGGGACGCTGCGCGTGGCTGCCACCACGCTGGTTTTCGACCGCAACGGCACGCAGGTGGCGCAGGTGGGCGACGACCATCGGGTCGCGCTCAAGCCGGTGACACTCGGGCGGAACCTCGGCGACGAGGTCGAGGTACGAGCCGGCGTGGGCATTGCCGATCGGCTGATCGACAACCCTCAAGAGTTCCTGGCCAGCGGAGACGTCGTCCGCGTCGGGGGGGAGGAGACCGCGCCGCGTACCGCCTCAGCGAACTGACGGTAGACTCCGTGGCCGACGTTCTAGGCCTCCGCGCGGTGCAACCCTACTTGCTATTGCGAATGGGACCGGCTCCCCTGCAACTGGACCATACGGCGCTTTCGCTGGCCGCCGGCGGCCCCGTCATGGCAAATGGACGCAGGCGTCTGCTTTGCCGCGTCGAACGCGCTACACCTGCCGGACAGCTTCCGGCCAAGCTTGGTCACGGATCAAGATCAGCCTGCCCATAAGCTGACTTTCTCGACTTCAGAAAAGGGCCGGGACGGGTCCCCGCGGCGATGTCTGCTTCCATGCATTTGCCAACCCGAAGCGGACAGGCAGGGAACCACCATTAGCAGCCCTCCCGCTCCCGACCCAACGCAGACTCTCGGTCGGCTCTGACAGAGTCCGGTAAGCAGACATGGTCGGCTGCAACCGCCCCTTCACGTGAGCGGGGCGGGAAAGTCCTATTGGTCCGTGATCGTGATGTTGATCCGGGCAGACATCACACGACGACCGCTCTCATCACGCGCGCTTGCGGTGAATTCGTCGACGCCACGCTCCTGGCCCTCGTCGCGGAGGATTTCCGTCAAGGCGGTGCGAAGCAAACAGCGAAGCGCTTCCCGGTCCTGAAGCACCACTCCTTCGTTGTCGATCGCATCCACATGGTCGAACGTGTCGATGAAGTAGCGCGGCACCTACGCCTCCCGGATCGCGTACTCATCTGAGAACTAACCGGGGTTAGGAGGAGTGGTTCGCTTCGCCCGCAGCAGGGACGCTTGCGAAGCCTCCTGGTCCGGCCCTGTGACCGGTCACGCAGCCGAACCATCCACAAGCTACTGGCATCCGTTCGTTTGGAACCACTGACCTGACCGGTATTTTGGACCGAGCCAATTGAGAGGCTACTGCATGGTGGCGGTCATGGGTAGCGGGAAGGCCAGATCCGGGTAGCTGACGGGCGCGGGCGGCCGATAGCCTAGCGACGAATGCGGTCGAACGCGGTTGTAGGTGGTTTGCCATAGACCGATCACGATCTGCGCTTCCCTCAGCGAGTAGAAGATCTCCTGGCGGAGACATTCGTCGCGTAGCCTGCCGTTGAAGCTTTCACAGTAGCCATTCTCCCACGGAGATCCTGGCGCGATGTACTGGATCTGTGAGCCAGCTTTGGCGACCCACTTGCGCAACGCCTTCGAGATCATCTCTGGGCCATTGTCGCAGCGGATGTGCTCCGGGATGCCGTGCAGGCACATGGCATCGGCCAGCGTCTCGATCACGCCGACGCTGTTGATGCGCCGCGCCACCTTCAGCGCGAGGCAGGCCCGGCTGTGCTCGTCGATCAGCGTCAGGATGCGCAGAGAGCGCCCATCGTGCGTCTGGGCCTGCACGAAATCGAAGCTCCAGACGTGGTTGCGGTGAAGCAGTCGTAGCCGCACGCACGAGCCGTCGTTCAGCCACAGGCGGCTGCGGGGTCTATGTCGGCTGGGGACTTTCAGCCCCTCGCGACGCCAGATGCGCTGAACCCGGTCTTTGCCGACCTGCCAGCCGGCTGCCTGTAGCAGCGCGGTGACGCGGCGGTAGCCGTAGCGTCCGTACTCGGACGCCAGGGCGATGATGGCCTGGGTCAGCTCATCCTCGTCGGGCAGTACAGTGGGCAAGTAGCGCTGCGTGCCCCGGTGCTGGCCGACGATCCGGCAGGCGTGACGTTCCAAGAGGCCGTACTTCTCATGGATGCCGTCCACCGCCTGCCTGCGTCGCTCGGGGGCTACAAGTTTCCCGAGGCGACGTCCGCCAGCACTTGCTTCTCTAAAGAAAGGTCGGCGACGAGCCGGCGCAAACGAGCGTTCTCGCGCTCCAGATCCTTCATCTTTCTGGCTTGATTGATTTGAAGACCGCCGTACTCCTTGCGCCAGCGGTAATAGCTTTGCTCGGAGATCTCCGCCTCCCTGCATGCACGGGCTAAACTCTTGCCCTGGGCCGTCTGCACCTCAATCTGGCGCAGCTTGAGCACGACCTGCTCCGCGTTCGTCTTCTGACCTCGTCGCATGTCCAACTCCTTTGGTCCTGGCTGATCCTCTCAATCAGCCCGGTCCAAAGCCAGCCGGTCAGGTCAGTTGGTCTTCGAAGCCGCGCGGGCCTTCTGCGAGATCGCCGTGAACCCAAGGCCCGGGGGCAGCATCAGGCCCTTCTGAGAGCAGGCGACGGTCACGTCGATGCCCCACTCGTCGTGGCGCAGGTCGGCCGAGCCCAGACCCGAGATGGACTCGACGAGCAGAAGGGCCGGGTGATGCGCGGCGTCGATCGCGTGCCGGACCTGGGCGATGCGGCTCGTCACGCCCGTCGAGGTCTCGTTGTGGACGACCATCACCGCCTTGATCGCGTGCGCCCTGTCCTGGGCGAGCTTGGCTTCCACGATGGCCGGATCCGCGCTGTGGCGCCAGTCGCCCGGTACGAACTCAACTGTGATGCCCCATCGGGCGGCCATCTTGCTCCATAGCGTAGCGAAATGCCCGGTCTCGAACATCAACACCCGGTCGCCCGGCGAGAGCGTGTTGACGATCGTCGCTTCCCACGCCCCCGTGCCGGAGCCGGGAAAGATCACGACGGGTCCCTCGGTCTGGAAGATCGCCCGGCACCCTTCGAGCACCTCCCGACCGAGCCGGCCGAATTCCGGCCCCCGGTGATCGATCACCTGCCGGTCCATCGCCTGGAGAACACGCTCGGGCACCGGGCTCGGGCCGGGGATGTTGAGAAAATGCCGTCCCTGGTGAAGGGTCATGACGTGTCCTCTTCCAGTGCTGTCGCGAATGAGCCGTGCTAATTGTCGGATCAGGCCGCGACGTCAGGCGCCCGACCAGGCCGCAGGCCTCTTGTCGAGGAAGGCCCGGACGCCCTCGGCGAAATCCTGGCTGCCGTAGCAGGTTCGGATGCCGGCGCGGCCGTCGGCGTCGGGATCGAGGGCGAGCGCCGTCAGCATCTCCCGGGTGACGCGCATGGTCACCGGGGCGTGGCCGAGCAGACGTTGGCAGAGCTGCGTCACGCGCGCGTCGAGGGTCTCGGGCCTCTCGATTGCGGCGAGGTAGCCGAGCGGCTCCAGGCTCTCGGCCGTCGGCATGTCGGCCAGCAGAAGCATCCGTTTGACGGTGCTCAGGCCCAGCGTCGCCGTGAGGCGACGCAGGTTCGCCGGCGACAGGCAATTGCCGAGGGTGCGGGCGATCGGAACGCCGAACCGCGCGCCCGGTGTGGCCACCCGCAGGTCGCAGGCATTGGCGATCGCAAGTCCGCCGCCGACTGCCAGCCCCTCGATGACAGCGATTGTCGGGACGCGCACGCGTTCCAGCCCAGCGACATAGGCATCGATCCGCGCCTCGTAGGCGACCCCGTCCTCCCCGGTGAACCCCACGAACTGCTCGATGTCGGTGCCGGCAACGAAGGCCTTGCCGCCAGCCCCGCGTAGAACCGCGACGCGAATCGTCGGGTCAGCCTCGATCCGGGCGAGGCCGTCGGCCAGCTCCTCGTACATCCGCCACGTCATCGCGTTGCGGGCGGCGGGCCGGTCGAACGTCAGATGGGCAATGCCATCCTCGGCGCGGTAGCGGACCGCGCCCTCCCGCTCGGTCGCGCTCACGGTGCGAATGCGCCGCCCGCGCGCAGCGCCTCGGTATCATCGTCGTCGAGGCCGAGCTCCCGGAGCAGGCTCTCCGTATGCTCGCCCAGAAGTGGGGCATGCATCCGGGTGCGCGGCGGCGTCCCGGAGAACTTCACCGGGAAGCCGATATTGGGCACGCTGCCCTCGTTGGGATGCGGAACCTCGATCCGCATCTCACGATGGCGGCCGTGCTCGCTCTCGAACGCCTCCGGATAGGTGTTCATGCGCCCCGCCGGGATGCCGACCGCGAGCAGGTGAGTCACCCATTCCTCGGCGGTCCGTTCGGCGAAGCTCGTCTCCAATTCCTCGATCAGCACGTCGCGGTTGGCGAGTCGCGCCGGGATGTCTGCGAAGCGTGGATCGTCGACGAGGTCAGTTCGTGCCAGCACGTCGCAGAGGAGCCGCCAGAGCTTCTGGTTGGTCGCGCCCATGACGAAATAGCCGTCCGAGGCGCGCACCGCCTGGTAGGGCGCGCTCATCAAGTTCGCAGTCCCGAGTGGTTTCGGGATGCGGCCAGTGCCCCAGTATTCCGAAATATCCCAGATCGAGAACGCCAGGGCGGAGTCGAACAGCGACGCGTCGATGTACTGGCCCTCGCCGCTCGTCTGCCGGCCGATATAGGCGCTCAGGATGCCGTAGACGCAGAACAGCGCGCAGCCGATGTCGGCCACCGGCACGCCGGCCTTGACGGGAGGCCCGCCGGGATGGCCGGTCACGCTCATCACCCCCGACATCGCCTGAGCCATCAGATCGTAGCCAGGCCGCATCGCCCAGGGACCGGACTGACCAAAACCCGAGATGCTGGCATAGATCAGGCGCGGGTTATGCTCGCGCAGCACCTCGTAGCCGAGCCCGAGCTTCTTCATCACGCCCGGCCGGTAATTCTCGACCAAGATATCGGCGGTGGTCACGAGCTTCATGAACAGCGCGCGGCCAGCCTCGCTTTTCAGGTTGAGCGCGATGCTGCGCTTGTTCCGGTTCATGTTGAGGAAGCCCATGCTGTCGGGCCCCTTCATCTTGAACCCCATGGCGCCGCGGGTTTGGTCGCCCGTGCCGGGCGGCTCGACCTTGATGACGTCGGCGCCAAGATCCGCCAGCAGCATGCTGCAGAACGGCCCCGCCATCACCTGCGTGACGTCGAGAACCCGTAGGCCCGCCAGCGGTAGCGGGCGGGTAGGCGCCGTGGCAACCGCATCCTCCGGCGCCTGAGTCGAGCGATCGTCGGGACGGCCGATATCATCCATCTGAAGCTCTCCTCCCACGACGCATCCTGGGCGTCGCCTTTTTGCATTCTGCATGCATAAGACGATTTCCGGTGCGTGCAACGCATTTCCGGCCGTCACGCAGAAAAATGCATTTTGCGTGCAAAATGCATCTTGCGGAGCCCCGCTCCCGCGCGCAGTCTGAGCCGAGACAAGCAGCGACATGCGATGGGTGCGGAGCCAACCGCGCCCACGGGAGGAGCAGCCGATGAGCCTGGGATCCGGCGGCGTCACGCACGCCCTACGCCGTACGTTCACGACGACGCGGGGGCGCGTCTTCGCGCTGCTCTGCCTTGTCTACTTCATCACGTACGTCGATCGGGTGAACCTCTCGACGTTGGCGCCGCTGATGGCGACAGACCTTCACCTGAACAACGTCGAGCTGGGCTTTGCCCTGTCCTCGTTCGGCTACACCTACGCGCTGTTCCAAATCCTCGGCGGAATGACCGCCGATCGCCTCGGCGCGCGTCGGACCCTGGTCCTGTGCGGGATTGTGTGGACCGTTGGGACACTTCTGACCGGGTTCGTCGGCGGCCTAGTCACCCTCGTCCTCGCCCGCCTGCTTCTGGGCATAGGCGAGGGCGCGACCTTCCCCGCCGCGACCACCGCGATGACACGCTGGGTTCCGCAGGCCGAGCGCGGCTACGCACAAGGTGTCGTCCACTCCTGTTCGCGGCTGGCCAACACCGTAACGCCGCCCTTGGTCGTCCTGATGGCGACCTATCTCGGCTGGCGCGGCACCTTCATGGCGCTCGCCGCGGTGAGTCTGTCCTGGATTATCGTTTGGGGCCTGTACTTCCGGGATGAGCCGAGCGCCCATCCGGGTTGCACGCCGGAGGAGCTGGCGGAGTTGCCGGCGCCGCGCAAGTCGGCTGGCGGCTCATCGGAGCCGACCCCTTGGACGGCGCTCCTGCGCGGTATGCTGCCGACGACGCTGGTGTACTTCTGCTATAACTGGACCTTGTGGCTCTACGTGACCTGGCTGCCGAGCTACTTCGTCAAGGCGCAGGGCCTCAACATCAAGGAATCGGCGTTCTTCGCCTTCGGTGTGTTCGGTGCCGGTGTCGTCGGCGACGCCTTGGGGGGCATCTGGGCCGACCACATCTATCGCCGGACCAACGACCTCGCGCGGGCGCGGCGCACGGTCATCGTCGTGAGCCTGCTCGGCTCGATGGTTTGCTTGCTCCCCGTGCTCTTCGTTCACGAACTCGCGGTCGTCGCGATCTGTCTGAGCGGCGCGTTCTTCTTCCTCGAACTGACGGTTGGCCCGATCTGGGCAATCCCGATGGACGTGGCGCCGAAGCATGCCGGCACCGCCAGCGGCATCATGAACACCGGCTCGGCGATCGCCGGCATCGTCTCGCCGCTGGCCTTCGGCGTGATCGCCCAGCTCTCGGGAAGCTATGCCCTGCCATTCGTCGGCTCGATCGCCCTGCTGCTCGTCGGTGCGGTGTTGGCTTGGCGGGGTCTGCCACGCGGCGAGGTGACAGGGGTCGCGGCGGCACCCGGTCCGTCGCCCACGGCGGTTCCGGGAAACGCGGTCTAGCGCGATACAGCCACCGAACGATGTTGCCGGGGGCGCAGGTTCGATATGAAACGGCAGGACAGAGAGACCTCCTGACGATCGCGATGACGCAGCCGACGACCCTCATCCGGACAAACCTCCACGATATGCTCGTCGCCGGCATTCGCGAGATGGTGATCGTTGGCGT
The DNA here is from genome assembly GCF_022829725.1 of Methylobacterium sp. E-005. Taxonomy (GTDB): domain Bacteria; phylum Pseudomonadota; class Alphaproteobacteria; order Rhizobiales; family Beijerinckiaceae; genus Methylobacterium. The sequence continues at coordinate 12,493 of NZ_JAKSYG010000197.1, forward strand.
GCTGCGCCCCGGCGACAAGATCTCGGAACAAGCGCTCTGCCAGCGCTTCGGGGTCTCACGTACGCCGTTGCGCGAAGCGCTGAAGGTCCTCGCCTCGGAAGGCATGCTCCAGCTGCTGCCCCGACGCGGCGCCATCGTGGCGAATGTCAGCCCGGAGGAGATCGACGAGCTGTTTCCCGTGATGGCGGCGCTCGAGGCGCTCGCGGGTGAATTGGTGTGCAAACATGCCAGCGATGAAGACTTGGCGCGGTTGGGCGCCATCCACGATCACATGATGAGCGCTCACGCGGCCAAGGATGAGCCGACGTACCTGCAGGCGAACCGCAGCTTCCACGAGACTCTCGTGTCCGTGGCCGGAAACGCCACGCTGACAGCCAGCTATATGCAAATCCTGACGCGAACGCGGGCGTTTCGTTTCGTTGCTCGCAAGAGCACGGAGAACTGGCAGGCCGCAGTGCGTGATCACCACGCGATCATGGACGCTCTGAAGGTCCGCAACGCCACGCGATTATCTCGGCTTCTGCAACGGCACGTGATGGGCGTGACGGTCAAGATCGCTCGGGATGCCATCACCGCAGCCGCCGACGAGAACGCCTCCATCGAAGCCGGCGAGCTGCCGAAATCTGCCTAATAGCAGTCCGACTTTGGCCAAAATCGGAACGACCGCTTTGGAGAAGGCTGGCCTGTAAAGCAGACGGCCTGCTACCGACCCAACCCAGCCGCCTGGACCGCCATGGACGCTTCTCCGAAGCAGTCATTCGTCTGCCGTCCAGCAACTTGGGCTCAGGATGGCGAGCGGACCTTGAGCCTTGGCCCGGAGCGGACGTTCCGCAGAAGCCGGTCTACGGCGTACCCGTGAGCGGACGTTCGTCGTCGCGTGGGTTCAGGTGGAGATACTTCGGATCAAACTCGGCGAAATCCATCAGCCGCGCAGCGTTGGGAATGCGCAGGCGCTTACTCCTCCATTCGAGCAGGCCCTGACCTCTCAGATCTTGAAG
>NZ_JAKSYG010000071.1 GCF_022829725.1 Methylobacterium sp. E-005
CAATGCCGACATCGAGGTGATCGACGACGAGTCCGGCAGGTACGAGGCTCGACGGCCTGAAGCGGGGGCGCATGCTGCGGCTCCATCGTAGATATCCGCAACCTCAACGCCGCCGGCGTCAGCGAGAATGAGTCAGAGCCAAAGTTGCACGCCGAAACACACTGATCGTTCCCGCGCAGCCATGTCACTTGTGAGCCAGCGGCGTTCTCGCGCGCGGCCAGGGGCGGTTCAGCGTCCCCGCCGTCTTCGTAGTCCTGAGCCATCCCTGCTAAGGGTTTTGCGTCGCTTTTCTGTACGGACTCACCGGACCGACGTTCGGTCCCGGAGGATGGGTCGATGTTGGAGAAAAGTTCGCGCACGCCCCTCACGTGGGCGCCCGGCAAGAAGCCAATAGCCATGCAGGGTTGGCTTCTGAACGTCGCCTCAGACAAGAGAGTGTCGTGCGGTGCGCTTCGCACGGCGCTGGTCCTAAGCTTCGGCTTCAATGCCACGAATGGGGGGTGCTGGCAGACCAAATCCACGATGGCGAAGTCGGCCGCTGTCAGCACCTCCAGCATCAAACAGGGCCTCGCGGAGCTTGAGACCAGCGGCCACATCCTCCGCATCGAAGAGCCGATCCGGGGCAGGCCCATGCGGGTGATCTATCCCGTGCTCAACTCCGAGATCGAACAGCAGGAACCCCGGGCGCGACGCGGGGGCGTTTCAAAGGGTGTCAACCCGAAGCAGCGGGCAGCAGAGAATGCGGCCCGCGAGGCAGGCGAGACCAAAGCCGAGAACACCGCGCCCGCACCCGCCGAAACCCATGCGGTGCCGGCGTCCATCCTCATGCCAGAGCCCGCTCCAAGCCCAGTCGCCGACGCGACGATCAGCGCTGCCGTCCCCGTGGCGGCGTCGCCCGAGCGGGAGGAACAACCTATCGATCCCGAAGCTGGGCCGGCTGGGAACGTGATGAATGAGAGGCACCCGGAGAACGGCATCCCGTATCACAGCGTCCGGCAGCGAATGACCATGCAGGGCTTCAGGTCCCGTCCTGGGATCCGACTGACCGCGGACGATTACAAAGCCGGGAGCCAGGCCTGGGCAGACGGTCAGTTCGATAGCTGGGCAGAACATTTGACCGGGGAGGGGCCCATCCATCAGTCCCTCACCCAGACAGAAGGTCAGTCCAAGCCGTGGGCAAAGGGTCAGCCCCCATGTATCCAGGAGAAATCAAAGAGGATTATCCTAGACCCTATCAGAGAGGGGCGAACCCAACCTGATCAAGTCGTGGCCGGGTGCTCCCATGGCGGATGCGGATCGGCGGCGCGGTATCGTTGCCCTGAGACTGGGTTCGCCTTTTGCGTCCGTCATCGCGGCAACTCCTACGCCGCGGTCGAAATCCATGAGGGCCTGTAGGGTACGCGCGAGACGCGTACCCCTGAGAGGACTTAGACCACCGAGCGAGCAGCCTGTAACCGGGCCATCCTGTCGCGCAACTGCTGAGCCTCAGGCGGTTCCGGTTCTTGAAGGTAGCTGGAGATCCGAGCGCTACAGGTCAGCCAACGCGTCGCGGCCCGCTCCCACCTCGCATGCCCACGGTCCGCCCCGATCCGGACCATGCGGCGAGCTGCGGCACGGCGACGGATGCCGTGCCAGTGGAAGGCCGCGACTAGGACAGCCAACCGGATCCCCTCCCCGAGGGTCGGCGCCTGTCGCGGAAGGCCTGTCGGCATCACTCATCCTCAAGATCGCGGTCGGTGCCGCGCAACCAAACGACCTGGCTCTCGTGATGGTTCTCGGGCGCGCCGAGGCTGGGTTCGCTGTCCCCTCCGTCTTCACGGTCAGGATCCCCGTCGCCGTCATCCAAGATGGCGACGATGCGGTCTACGATGTCGAGGGCGAGTTCTGCCAGCCGCTCGAACTCCTCCCGGGGGATCGGCTTGGCGGCGGGCAGACTCGGGCGGCCCGGGAAGGCTACAATCTTGCTCATGGTTAGGGTCTCGATGGGGTTGGACCTGTAGTCCCCCGGCATGAACCGGCCGGGTCGGTACGCACGGCGACGGGGAGGAGGACAGGCTCGGCGCACGCGGCGCTAGAGCCGGATCAGTCCTTCGGGCGGTGAGCCTCTGGGAGTCCGCCAGTCACGGCTAGAACGTCGCCTGCGAGGTCCATCAGCAGCCCATCGCTATCGTCGGGGTCGTAGTCCTTGCCGGAACCCTTAGGGTCGGTCTCGCACGCCATGTTCGCGGCGATGCGCGCCTTGATCGCAAGGCCGGCCAGTCCCCGCGCCGTAGCTTCGCGAACCCGCTGTAGAACAGCGTCACGGGTGGCCTTCGTCGCATCGTAGGCGGCCTCCAAGGCGTCGAGGTTCAATGCCGCACGGACTTCCCCGATTTGCCCCTGCCACTGATCCCACGCTGCCACGATGGCATCGGCACGGGCCTGCGCCCTCGGGTCCGGTCGAAGACGCGTCACGCCGTCAGGCTGAAGCTCGCCCTCAGCGCCGCCGACGAAGTGGCCTAGGCACGGCTGCAACCGCAGGATCTCTACCTCTTCCGCACCGTATGGCAGGAGGAGTTCTCGGCCACCGGCAAGAGGCTGCGTTCTGGGTCTGGGTATCGAGGGATAGACCCAATCGTGCGACCATACCTTGAGGCCAACAGGGACGGGCGGCTTATCGTACCGATCCCGCGCGACACGCAGAGCATCCGCCGCGGCTCGGAACGCAGCATCGGTCTCTAGGAACTCAGCCTCCAACGCGATCAATGCAGCGTCGGCCTCGTCACCGAACAGCTTCAACACCCCGTTGCACATGCTGCGGAGCGCCCGCCGGGCGTCCTCCTCCACCTCAACGCAGTTGGCATCGAACACCGCACCCGGCAGGTAGGCGGCGAGCGCCACGAGACCGCCCACGGTGGTGGCGCGTGTGTCGATCAGCTCGCCGAACGCCTCGGCCTGAATGTGGTAGGGCTCGGCCTCCGCCTTCTCGGCTGCCTCATATTCTGCCGTCCCGCCTCGGGCGGTGTTCCATGCATGGCCGAGTGGCTTCCAGGCAGCATAGGCGGCCCGGTGCTCCGCGATGATGACGTGGGCATAGTCGCCCTGCGGGTCGGCCTCGGGCGCGGGATCCTCGCCGTTCGGATAGGCCAGCGCGAACAGCTCGCGGATGCCCGTCTGTCGCCGCGCCTCGGCGAACTGCAGATCCCGGCGTGCGGCGATGACGAGGAGGTCGGCCAGTTCGGCGGCGGTCTTGGCGCGGGCGGTCGGCATCTCGCGGGGTGAGAACCGGGTGAAATCCCCGCGTTGGGCCGCCTTGACTCCCTCCGTGGTCCAGAGCGTGAAGCTGTCGCCGATACGCAGGGCGGCATACTCGGCATCGGACAGGGCCGTCAGCCGGTCGAACTCGGTGCAGGCCCGACGCCAGGCCTCAATGGCCTCCGGCGAGCCGCGAGCGGGCAGCGGGTTCGGCGTCGCCGGCCGAGTCGTGAGGTTTAGCAGGTCGGATTTCAGAGCGGCCGCGCGGCGCTTGAGCGATGGGGCCGCGTCGGCGCTACGGAACGGGTTGGACAGCTTGAGAGGGGCCATAATCAGCCTCCAAGGATCACAGGATGACAGGAGGCGCGGCGGGAATGCGCGCCGCGCGGTGGCGGCGTCAGGCGCGGCTGGCGTTGATGCTGTCGTGCTCGTGGTCGAGGTCGGCGAGGTCGATGCCGGCGACGTTGGCAGCGCTGCGCAGCAGGTTCGGCCACGCGCCGCCCGTATCCTTCCAGGGGTAGCGGCCGATCACGCGGACCAAGGCGGTCATGCCCTCCGGCGTGGTGGCGACGTGTCGGCCGACCTCGCGGTTCAGGTCTCGGAACTCGTCCTCCGCGACCCGGCGAGCCTCCTCAAGGCGCCGCCGGCCGGTCGTAGCCTCGACTGCCTCCACCCGAGCGTCGAAGGCGTCGGCGATCGGCAGCATGGCTTTCCAGCGCCGGATGCGTCCCGGCGTCAGCCCACCTCTACCGAGCAGAGGCACCGCCCGGGCAATCGCGATCCGCAGGGCCTTACCGGTCCAGGCTTGTTCGGTATGGACCTCGGGGGTGCCCCAATCGAGGGCGACGTGTCGGAGGCTCACGCCGAACAGTGTCGGGAAGCGCCGGCCCGCGCCAATGCATCTCCGCTCGTCGCGATTGGCGAATAGCTCCGGCGGGCAGGTGACGATGACGGCGTAGACCTGCCGCCAAGCCACACCCCACGCCTCCATCGCCTCGTCCTGCACCGCGCGGGCTCGCGACCACCGCTCGGCGAGCGCCAGCAGCTCGGCGTCGGGATGCTGTTGAGCAGGCGCCGAGATGACAGGTGCCGCGATAGCCGGCCGGGGCACAGCGGCGGCAAGGGTGCCGGCGACGATAGTCCGGCGCCGCAGATTTCCGCGCAGGGAGCGGGAAAGCGTCGTGTAGGGAACGGGGGTTCAGGGGCGTGTAGATCTCGGTGGTGGCGAGCCCGCGCGGTGCAGGACGAGGCGATGGAGGCGTGGGGTGTGGCTTGGCGGCAGGTCTACGCCGTCATCGTCACCTGCCCGCCGGAGCTATTCGCCAATCGCGACGAGCGGAGA
>NZ_JAKSYG010000198.1 GCF_022829725.1 Methylobacterium sp. E-005
CGATGCTGTGATCCATCTCACCGAGGATGGCGACGTGCAGATCGCAGAAGTCGCCCGGCACCAGGAGGGCCGTGATCTGGCGTCGTCCGTCAGTAAGGCTCTTGTAGCGGCAGGCGAAGCCTTCCACGACGAGGTGTACGTCCTCTGGACGCTCGCCTTCGGGGCTGATGTCCTTACGCCGCGCGACGCGACGAGTTTTTCTGGTAAGGTCGTGTAGGACGGCACGGTCCCCGTCGGTCAGACGCGCTCCGTATTCGAGCTTCATGATCAGCGGATTGGACATTCGTACTCTCTCGCGGCTCGACCGCGCTGAGAACGAGGAACCGTGAGGCTTCCTTCCGCCATCAGTCGGACATCGGTCCGA
>NZ_JAKSYG010000206.1 GCF_022829725.1 Methylobacterium sp. E-005
CCCCGAAGCGCAGATTGTGCAGCGCGGGACAGCGATGGCGTCGCGGTCCTGCAGCCCTTCTTGGGCGTTTCCTCCCTAGCCTTCGGGCCGCTCCCTCTTGGAGTCGCCTTTTTTCGGTCCGCCCCTTGGGCAGGCCTCCGCTGTCACCGAAGCCCGCCCCTGCCGGCTGGATCCCGCCGGATCGGGGCGTATCCTCCCGCGCCGGTCCCGGCGCTTGCCTGCCTGCTCGCCCTGACAAACCCCGCACCGGCAGCGTGGCAGAGATCCTGGTCGAGATCATCGGGGCGTATCCTCCCGCGCCTGTCCCGGCGCTCCGCCCCAGCATGCCGCCCCGATCCGGCGGGATCCAGCCGGTCGGGGCGGGCTTCGGTGACAGAGGAGGCCTGC
>NZ_JAKSYG010000215.1 GCF_022829725.1 Methylobacterium sp. E-005
CGTCGCGCGCCAGGCGGCAGTGGCGCCCATCATCCCCAGCAACCCCGTCATCAGAGGAGCGCGCCATGGAGCGCATCAAGCCCACCATCAAGGTCACATGCGGAGACATCATCCGTGCCGCCTTCGCCCGCGCCTTCCAGAAGGCCGAGGGTCAGGACTGCCGGTCTGAACATGGCCACGAGGCAACCGCGCTCATCAAGGCGCTGGATGTCGCCGGGTTCGCCATCGTCAGGAAGGCGCTCGCGCCCGGCTTCGGACCGGACGTCGACGTCCTCGACCTGCGCGGCGGGGTGTTCGTCCAGGACGGCAAGGCCGACCCGCTCACCGGGTACGAGGCCAGCGCCTGGCTGGTGTCGATGCGGGCGCTCCCCGTCGACCCGGCGACCCGCCCGACGGGCGAGGACGTGGCCATCGTCGTCGTGATGCCCGACGGCGAGTCCGTCCCCATGACGAGCGACGAGTACCGGGAGCGGTCGGAGCACAGAGTGGAGCATGTCGCCCCGCCCGGCAGGCGGGTCGAGGGACT
>NZ_JAKSYG010000026.1 GCF_022829725.1 Methylobacterium sp. E-005
CGGGCTGCTTCTAGCAGGTGGGGATCGGGCTACCCCTGGAGTCGGTCCGTCCCTGAGTACTCTTGCCCTACACGACGCTCTTCCGGTCTCCCGCTGCCAGAAGGCATCCGCGGCCCGCGTGTAGGATCGTCGCTGCTCACGGGCGCAGGCGCGCAGGCGCGGATCGGGCTCGCCGTGGCGTCCGTCGCTCCGCGGTGTCCCTAGGTCGGATCGGCCACACGCCCTCCCTCCCCCGCAGAGGGGGGAGGGGATGAGGCGGCCTCGTCCCGCTCCATCACGGCAACACCTCACCGCCTTCAATCTCCGGGCGCCGCCCGGAAATCCGCCGCTCCAGCCGGTCGAACGCCAGATAGATCACCGGCGTCGTGAACAGCGTCAGCACCTGGCTGACGATCAGGCCGCCCGCGATGCAGATGCCGAGCGGCTGGCGCAGCTCCGAGCCCACCCCCGTACCCAGGATCAGCGGCACCGCGGCGAAGAGCGCCGCCAGCGTCGTCATCAGGATCGGCCGGAAGCGCAGCAGGCAGGCCTGGAAGATCGCCTCCCGGGGGTCGAGCCCGTCCTCACGCTCCGCCTGGAGCGCGAAGTCGATCATCATGATGGCGTTCTTCTTCACGATGCCGATCAGGAGCACGATGCCGATCACCGCGATGATGTCGAGCGACAGCCCGAACAGCATCAGGCCGAGCAGCGCCCCGATCCCCGCCGAGGGCAGGGTCGAGAGGATCGTGATCGGGTGGATGAAGCTCTCGTAGAGCACGCCCAGCACGATGTAGACCGTGACGATCGCCGCCAGCACCAGGAACAGCTCGTTGCTGAGCGCCGCCTGGAAGGCGAAGACCGAGCCCTGTGGCACCACCCGGAACGAGGGCGGCAGGCCGATCTCGGCCTTGGCCTGATCGATCGCCTCCACCGCCTGTCCCAGGGCCGCGCCGGGCGCGAGATTGAACGACACGGTGGTGGCCGGGAACTGGCCGAGATGCGAGATCAGCAGCGGCGCCCGCCGCTCGCTGATCCGTGCCACGGCCGAGAGTGGCACCTGTCCGTTGGTCGCCGTGGACGAGGGCAGATAGATCGAATCGAGGCTGCGGAGCGTCGTGTGCAGCTTCGGGTCGGCCTCCAGGATCACCCGGTACTGGTTGGACTGGGTGAAGATGGTCGAGATGATCCGCTGGCCGAAAGCGTCGTAGAGGGCGTTGTCGATGGTGGCCGGGGTGATGCCGTAGCGGCCGGCGGTCGGCCGGTCGATCGTCACGTAGGCGGCGAGCCCCTGGCCCTGGTGATCGCTGGCGACGTCCATCACCACCGGCGACTTCGCCAGGGCCTCGGTGAAGCGCGGCACCCAGGTCTCGAAATCGTCGATGTTCGGGCTCTCCAGGATGACTTGGTACTGGGTCGCCGAGACCGCGGTGTCGATCGTCAGGTCCTGGACCGGCTGCATGTAGAGCCGCATGCCGGGCTGGTTGGCGGCCGCCGCCGAGATCCGCCGGATGATCGCGCTGGCGGATGCCGTGCGCGCCTCCCGGGGCTTCAGGTTGATCAGCATCCGGCCGGAATTGAGCGTGACGTTCTGGCCGTCGACCCCGATGAACGAGGACAGGTTCGCGACGTCCGGGTCCTTGAGGACGATCTCGGCCATCCGCTGCTGACGCTCGGCCATGGCCCCATACGACACGGATTGGTCGGCCTGCGTGATGCCCTGGATCACGCCGGTATCCTGCACGGGGAAGAAGCCCTTGGGGATCACCACGAACAGGTAGGCGGTGAGCGCCAGTGTGCCGAGCGCCACCAGCAGCGTCAGGCCCTGGTGGTTCAGGACGACCCGCAGCGCCCGGCCGTAGGCCTCGATCGTGCCGTCGATGGCGCGGCGGCCGAGGCGTGAGATCGCGCCCTCCCGGCGGCGGGCCTGGGACTCGGGGGCGTGCTTCAGGAGCCGCGCGCACAGCATCGGCACCAGGGTCAGCGACACCACCGCCGAGATGACGATCGTGGCCGCCAGCGTGATGGCGAATTCGTGGAACAGCCGCCCGACCACGTCGCCCATGAACAGAAGCGGGATCAGCACGGCGATCAGCGAGACGGTGAGCGAGATGATGGTGAAGCCGATCTCGCGGGAGCCCTTGAGCGCCGCCTCCAGGGGCGAATCGCCGGCCTCGACGTGGCGGGCGATGTTCTCGATCACCACGATGGCGTCGTCGACCACGAAGCCGGTCGCGATGGTCAGCGCCATCAACGACAGGTTGTCGAGGGAGAAGCCGTAGAGGTCCATCACCGACAGGGCGCCGACCAGCGACAGGGGCACCGACAGGCTCGGGATCAGGGTCGCCGACAGGCTGCGCAGGAACAGGAAGATCACCAGCACGACGAGCGCGATGGCGAGGCCCAGCTCGAACTGCACGTCCTCCACGGAGGCGCGGATCGTGGTTGTGCGGTCGGTGAGCGGCGCCACCGCCACGGCGGCCGGCAGGCTCGCCTGGAGCTGGGGCAGCAGGGATTTGATCTTGTCGACGGTCGCGATGACGTTGGCGCCGGGCTGGCGCTGGATGTTGAGGATCACCGCCGGCGTCGTGTCGGCCCAGGCGCCGAGCTTGGTGTTCTCCGGCCCCTCGACCACGTCAGCCACCTCCGAGAGCATCACCGGAGCGCCGTTGCGGTAGGCGATGATCGCCGAATTGTAGGCCTTCGGGTCGCGGATCTGGTCGTTGGCGTTGATCGCGTAGGACTGCTTCGGCCCGTCGATCGTGCCCTTCGGCGTGTTGACGTTGAGGTTGGTGATGGTGGTGCGCAGGTCGTCGATGTTGAGCCCGTAGGCGGCGAGCGCCCGGGCGTTGAACCGCACCCGCACGGAGGGCCGCTGGCCGCCCGAGATGCTGACGAGGCCGACACCCGCCACCTGACTGATCTTCTGGGCGAGACGCGACTCGGCGAGGTCGCGCACCTGGGTCAGCGGCAGGGTCTTCGAGGTGAGCGCGAGCGTCAGGACCGGGGCGTCGGCCGGGTTGACCTTGGCGTAGATCGGCGGCGCCGGCAGGTCTGACGGGAGCAAATTACCGGCGGCGTTGATCGCCGCCTGGACCTGCTGCTCGGCGATGTCCAGCGACAGGTCGAGGCTGAACTGCAGGGTGATGACCGAGGCGCCCGCCGAGGATTGCGAGGTCATCTGGTTGAGGTTGGCGAGCTGGCCGAACTGCCGCTCCAGGGGCGCCGTCACCGAGGAGGTCATCACCTCGGGGCTGGCGCCGGGATAGAAGGTCTGGATCTGGATCGTCGGGTAATCGACCGCCGGCAGCGCCGAGACCGGCAGTTTCAGGTACGACACGCCGCCGACGATCAGGATCGCCAGCATCAACAGCGTCGTGGCGACCGGGCGCAGGATGAAGAGGCGGGACGGGTTCATGGCAGAAGCCCGCTGTCCGTCCCCACCCGGGAGGAGATCGCGCGGCCAGGCGCTGGGATCGCGAGCGACGAATTTCCCATCCTCGCCCTCATCCTGAGGCGCCGGAGCGCAGCGGAGGCCTCGAAGGAGTCCTCCAGCCAGCCGCGCGATCCCTGGAGCTCTCCTTCAAGGCTGCTACGCAGCACCTCAGGATGAGGGCGCGATTGGGACTGACCTCCCGAAACCTTCCAAGGTCCGCAAAGGGGGAAGAGGAGGCCGCGCGTCTCGCGCGCCAAGCCCGCGCTCACTGCGCCTGACGGCGCCGGTGCCGACGACCGCCCTCCGCTGTCCCTTGTGAATCCGCCGCGGTCTCGGTGGGTGCGCCCGACTTCACCTCACCCTTGCCGTCCGGCTTCGCCTCGGCGGCCTTGCCCGTATCCGCCTGCGCGCCCTCGGTGATGCGCACCGGCGCGCCGTCCTTCAGCCGGTCAGTGCCGTCGGTCACGACGCGGTCGCCCGGGTTCAGCCCCGAGGCCACCACGCTGTTGGTCCCGTCGGTCTCGCCGGTCTTGATCGGCCGGACCGTGACCTTGTTGTCCCCGTCCATCAGGTAGACGTAGGTGCCGGGCGTGCCCTGGAGCAGGGCGGCGTTCGGCACCAGCGTCGCGCCCCGCACCGTGTCGACGGTCAGCTTGGCGTTGACGAACTGGTTCGGAAACAACTCCTCGTCGGCGTTATCGAACAGGGCGCGCAGCTTCACGGTGCCGGTGGTCGTGTCGATCTGGTTGTCGACCGTATCGAGCCGGCCGGTGGCGATCTCGTGGGCGTCGCCGCGGTCGTAGGCCCGCACGGTGAGCTTCGCGCCCGCCCGCACCTGCCGCATCACCCGCGCCACGTCGTCCTCCGGCAGGGTGAACACCACCGAGATCGGGTGCAGCTGGGTCACCACCACGATCGCCGTCGAGGCGGCCGAGATGTAGTTGCCCTGATCGACCTGCCGCAGGCCGACCCGGCCGTCCACCGGCGAGACGATGTGCGTGTAGGTGATGTTGAGCTTCTGCTGGTCGACCAGCGCCTGGTCGGCCGCCACCGTGCCCTCGTTCTGCTTCACGAGCGCGGCCTGCGTGTCGACGTTCTGCTTGGAGATCGAATCCTGGCGGTTCAGCGTCTGGTAGCGCTGGAGATCGAGCTTCGAGTTCTGGAGGAGCGCCTGATCGCGGGCGAGCTGGCCCTGGTACTGGGCGAGCAGGGCCTCGTAGGGTCGGGAATCGATCCGGGCGAGCTCGTCGCCCGCCTTGACGTTCTGACCTTCCTGGAACTGCACCTGAGTCAGGTAGCCGCTGATCTGCGACTTCACCGTCACGGTGGCGAGCGGCGTCACCGTGCCGAGCCCTTGGAGGATCACCGGCATGTCGCCGGTCGTCACGCTGGCGATGCCCACCGCCTGCGGCATGTCGGCGCCGCCGTGCCGGCCGCCGCGACCGCCGCCCTTGTGGGCCGTCGCGGGCTCCGCGCCCTTGTCGGTCCGCGCCTCGTACCAGCGGTGGCCGATCGCCCCGGCGCCCGCGAGCAGCGCCAGGATCACGAGCCAGCGGATCGGCCGGAACCGCCGCGTCCGGACCTCGCGCGCGGGCGCCTCGCCGGGCTGGTAGGCGCGGGCCGTGTCGGTCCGGATCGGTGAACTCTCGTTCATGACTGACTCATATCTGACCGGAGCCAAGGCCCATCCCATCTGTGAGGATGGATGAGCTTGGCCCCGCGTGTCCAAACCCCAGTGCCGGCCCCCGCGACGCTGATCCCGGAGGCTGGGTCTGAGATCGAGGCCGTCTCGTATCGCCGGGTGGCGGAAACGATCCCCGGCGCTGAGCCTAAGCCCATAATGTTATCTGGGGCCTGTACGGCCCCTGACCGCGGCGACATCTTCGCCGCCCAGGCGATGATTGAACGGTGCCCGCCCAATGCGCCGTCACTAGGGCGACGAGGTTTCAGTCGTGTTGCTGGTGGTCCTGCTGCGGGACCGCGTAGGCGCGCAGGACCGCCTGGAACGCCCCGTCCACCTGGGTGACCGGCAGGGCGCACCGAAGGGTCACGCCGAGACCCGCGATCAGCAGGGCGAGGAGGAGACAGCGTGCGACCGGCTGCATCGTCGGTTCCGAACGGTCGCTGGCCATCATGGCTCCACGCGGCGACCGCGACATCAGCCCGTCCATCGTCATACGCGATCAGGAATGGTCGAACGGAGAGCCTAACCCCAGAACGCCGAAAGGGCCACCGACCCGCAAGTCGATGGCCCTTCCTGAGGACCGGAGCGACATCCTGCTGACCGGGCGAGGGGGCGAAGCCCTGCCGGCAGGAATGCCGTTCCAGCCGTGAGGAGAACCTACGATACGAGTGATGAAAGTCAACATTCGTCAGCGATGCGGTTCCGGCGCCGCGATGCGTCTGTGCGAAGGCGCACATTCCGCATTCTGCCGACCCCATGCTACAGGCTGCCCATGCTGAGCCTGTTCCGGCCCGACCTTCCGTTCCGCCCCGCATGAACCCGGTCTTCGCGACGCTGCCCACGACGGTGTTCGAGACGATGTCGCGGCTCGCCCGGACCCACGGCGCGATCAATCTCGGCCAGGGGTTCCCCGACGATCCGGGACCCGCCGATATCCGTCAGCACGGCGCCCGGGCCCTGGTCGAGGGCTGGAACCAGTATCCGCCGATGATGGGTGTGCCGGCCCTGCGCGCGGCCGTGGCGACCCATTACGCGGCGCATCAGGGGCTCACCCTCGATCCGGAGACCGAGGTGATGGTCACCTCCGGCGCCACCGAGGCCCTGGCCGGGGCGCTGCTCGCCCTGATCGAGCCCGGCGACGAGGTCGTGCTGTTCGCCCCCCTCTATGACGCCTACCTGCCGCTGGTCCGGCGCGCCGGGGGCGTGCCGCGGGTCGTCACCCTGACGCCGCCGGCCTTCCACCTCGACGAAGCCGCCCTGGCGGCGGCCTTCAGCGAACGCACCAAGGTCGTGGTGCTCAACAACCCGCTCAACCCCAGCGCCACCCTGTTCGGGCCGGACGACCTCGCGCTGCTCGCCCGCTTCTGCTGCCGCTACGACGTGACCGCGCTCTGCGACGAAGTCTGGGAGCACGTGGTCTTCGACGGGGCACGCCACGTCCCGCTCATGGCGCTGCCCGGGATGCGCGAGCGGACCGTGAAGATCGGCTCGGCGGGCAAGATCTTCTCGCTCACCGGCTGGAAGGTCGGCTTCGTGATGGCCGATGCCCGGCTGATGCAGGGGCTCGCCAAGGCGCACCAGTTCCTCACCTTCACCACGCCGCCGAATCTTCAGGAAGCGGTGGCCTATGGCCTCGCCAAGCCGCCGGACTGGTTCGACGCCATGCGGGCCGGCTATGCCCGGTCCCGGGACCGGCTCTCCGACGGCCTGCGGGCGCTGGGCTTTCCCGTCCTGCCGGGCCAAGCGACGTGGTTCCTCAACATCGACATCGCGGGCCTCGATCTGGGGGATGACGTGGCGTTCTGCGAGGCGCTCGTCACCCGCCACGGCGTCGCGGCGATCCCGGTGAGCGCCTTCTATCCGGATGCCTCCGTGCGGAGCCTCGTGCGCCTCTGCTTCGCCAAGGAGGACGCCACCCTGGATGCCGCCCTCGACCGGATGAGCGGTCTCGCCCGGAAGGCCGCATGAGCCGCGCGCGCCCTGTCCTTGCGGGGATCCGACCGGGGGGCCACATCGTTGAACGCGATGGCTTCCCCACGGACCGCAACCATGGATTTCACCCAGGCCCCCCCGGCCGGGCGCTTCGCCCGGGCCGAAACCACATCCGGCGGCCGACCGCCGTTCCTGTCGGCGGATCTCGGCCGCGAGGCGAGCCTCGCCCGGCTGGAGACGCTGGCCCATCTGATGGACACGGCGTTCATCATCCCGGGCATCAACCGGCGGGTCGGGTTCGACGCGCTGATCGGCCTCGTGCCGGTGATCGGCGACGTCGCCGGCATGGTGATCTCGTCCTTCATCGTCTACGAGGCCAAGCGCCTCGGGGCGCCGCGCTGGCTGGTGGCCCGGATGGGGCTCAACGTGGCCTTCGACGGGCTGCTGGGCGCGGTACCGATCGCCGGCGACCTGTTCGACGCCGCCTTCAAGGCCAACCGCCGCAACGTCCGGCTGCTGCGCCACTGGATGGAGCGCAGCGGCGGCCTGCGCCCCGGCGAGATCGAGGGAACCGCGACCCGGCTCGACGGCTGAACGTCTCAGCGCTCTCAGACCTCGGCGTTCTCCCTCCCCCCGCTGCGGGGGAAGGTAGCCTGCGCAGCAAGGGGGGAGAGGGGCTGCGCGACGGTTCAGGCCATGAATCCGGTCGCGCCTCCTTGGGAAGCGGCGCCCCCCTCTCCCGACCCGGCCCGACGGCCGGGCCATCCGCCCGCGCAGCAGGGGAAGGGCGTGCGCGCTCTGCCAGGTTCGGGAGCCTCCCGCGATGAACGAAGTCGCCCGCCCCGACGGGGGCATGGCCGTGCCCGCCCCGATGCCGGGCGCCCAGCCCATCGTCCTGCGGCCGGATGAAGGCGCTCCCCCGCCGCCGGCCCCGGCGGGACGGCGCGGCCTGTCGCCGATCAATCGGCGGCGGCTGAAGAATTTCCGCCGCAATCGCCTCGGTTCCGCGTCATTCCTGATCTTCACGGTCCTGTTCGTCGCCAGCCTGTTCGCCGAGTTCATCGCCAACGACCGGCCGATCGTCCTGTCCTACAAGGGCGAGTGGCTGGTGCCGGTGCTGGTCGATTACCCGGAGGAGAAGTTCGGCGGGTTCCTCGCGCAGACCGATTACCGCTCCCCCGAAATCCGCAAGGAAATCGCTGCGAACGGCTGGGCCCTTTGGCCGCCGATTCCGTTCTCCTACGACACGATCAACGAGGATCTGCCGACCCCCTCGCCATCGCCGCCGACCTGGATGCTCACGGACGCGCAGTGCAAGCCGGTCGCTGAGAAACTCGGAGGCGCGACCTGTTCGGACATCCCCTGGCACTGGCTCGGCACCGACAACACCACCCGCGACGTCCTGGCCCGGGTGATCTACGGCTTCCGGATCTCGGTGCTGTTCGGCCTGATCCTGGCGGCTGTCTCCTCCGTCATCGGCGTGGTGGCGGGGGCCGTGCAGGGCTATTTCGGCGGCTGGGTCGATCTCGCCTTCCAGCGCTTCATCGAGGTCTGGGGCGGGATCCCGACCCTCTACCTGATCATCATCATCTCGGCCTTCATCGCCCCGGGCTTCTTCGTGCTGCTCGGGATCATGCTGCTGTTCTCCTGGGTGGCGCTGGTGAGCGTCGTGCGCGCCGAGTTCCTGCGCGCCCGGAACTTCGAATATGTCCGCGCCGCCCGGGCGCTGGGTCTGTCGAATATTCGCATCATGACGGTGCACCTGCTGCCGAACGCCATGGTGGCGACACTGACCTTCCTGCCGTTCATCCTGAACGGATCGATCACGACACTGACCTCCCTGGACTTCCTGGGCTTCGGTCTGCCACCGGGCTCGCCCTCGCTCGGGGAACTCCTTGCCCAGGGCAAGGACAACCTCACGGCGCCCTGGCTCGGGCTCACGGGCTTTCTGGTGATCGCCGTGATGCTGAGCCTGCTCGTCTTCGCCGGCGAAGCCGTGCGCGACGCC
This sequence comes from Methylobacterium sp. E-005, assembly GCF_022829725.1. GTDB lineage: Bacteria > Pseudomonadota > Alphaproteobacteria > Rhizobiales > Beijerinckiaceae > Methylobacterium. The sequence continues at coordinate 9,040 of NZ_JAKSYG010000026.1, forward strand.
TTCGACCCGCGCAAGACCTTCGCGTGACCGCGACTTGAGGTTAGCGATTCGCGAATCAGCCGGCGCTCCGAGGGTGCCGAATGTCGCAGGTGCGCCCAGGCCTCACGAAATCTTGCACGAAGCCCGCGGATGTTTCGCGCAGACCGATTAAACCGATCGCAGGACCGCCTGACACTGGGGCGTCCCCCTGAAGGTAAAGGTCTCTCCCGTCAACGAAAACTTGCTTTGGGGATCCGCGCAGCATTCACCCGTCGCACCTCGGTAAAGCCGCCGGGAAATGCCTTTTCAATGTCGTGAATGCAACTACACCCTGTAGGGATGGACCTGGGATGCAAACTTAGACTTTTGTCCAGACACAGTCCGATATAGGGACGACCTTGCTTTTTTCAGGCAGTGTCTTAACTCGCGAAAAGAGGGGACCCAACCAGGTTTCTAAATCAAGGAAAGAGAGAATGTCTGACGCTGTGCCGACATCCCAACTGGATTACATCGAACGGACCGTGGACGTCGTCGCGGCCTACGTTTCCAACAACTCACTGCCCTCGGCCGAATTGCCCAGCCTGATCGCCAGCATCCACAGCGCGTTGAATTCGATCGCGTCCGGCCCGGCCGCTCCGGTCGCCGACACGGTCGAGCGTCCGAGCCCGGCCCAGATCCGCAAGTCGATCCGGCCGGACGGGCTGATCAGCTTCATCGACGGCAAGTCGTACAAGACGCTGAAGCGCCACCTCACCAAGCACGGCCTGGACCCGCAGAGCTACCGCGAGCGGTTCGGTCTGCCGTCCGATTACCCGACCACGTCGGCGAATTACTCGGCGCAGCGCTCGGCCCTGGCCAAGAGCCTCGGCCTCGGTCAGCCCGGCCGTGGCCAGCAGGCCGACCAGGACAACGAGCCGGCGGACGATACGGTCGCCGCTTCGCAAGGTCGGCGCCGGGGTGCGGCTGCCGGGGGGCGCGGCCGCGGCCGCAAGGTCGAAGCCGCCTGAGACGCCCTCTCAGAGCCCCCTGAACCGGAGCGCGCGGATCGTTCACGTCGGGGTTTCGGAAAGGTCGAGACCTTTCGTGGATCCAGGGCAGCGCCCTGGAAACCATCCCAGATCTAGAGGTCTCAGGGCCAGAGGTCTCAGGGCCTTGCCCTGAGAACCCGCCCAAGGGCGGAGCCCTACGGAAACCCGGATCAGGCCGCGAGCCGGCCCTCCAGCGGGAAGACCTTGGCGGGGTTCAGCATCCAGTCCGGATCGAACACCGCCTTGACCCGCATCTGCTGCTCGAGATCGACCTGATCGTACTGGAAGCGCATCAGCTCGCGCTTCTCGATGCCGACCCCGTGCTCGCCGGTCAGGCAGCCGCCGACCTCGACGCAGAGCTTCAGGATCTCGTCGCCCGCCGCCTCGGCCTTCTGCAACTCGCCGGGCCGGTTGATGTCGAACAGGATCAGCGGGTGCAGGTTGCCGTCGCCGGCGTGGAACACGTTGGCGACGCGCAGGCCCTTCTCGGCGCAGATCGACCCGATCCGCTCCAGCACCGGCCCGAGCTGGCCGGTCGGGATCGTGCCGTCCATGCAGATGTAGTCGGAGATCCGGCCCGTCGCGCCGAAGGCCGATTTGCGGCCCTTCCAGATCGCGGCGGATTCGGCCTCCGAGCGCGAGACCCGGACGCTCGTCGGGCGAAAGTCCTTGGCGATCGTCTCGATCCGCGCCAGCATCGCGTCGCACTCGGCATCCGAGCCCTCGACCTCGATGATCAGCATCGCCTCGGCGTCGCGCGGGTAGCCGGCCTGGGCGAAATCCTCGGTGATCAGGATCGCCTCGCGGTCCATGTACTCGATCGCCACCGGGATGATCCCGGCCGCGATGATCGCGGCGACGCAATCGCCCGCATCCTCGACCTTCGAGAAGCCGATCAGCACCGGCCGCGCCCCTTCGGCCGCGCGCAGGATCCGGACGGTCGCCTCGGTGACGATGCCGAGCTGGCCCTCCGAACCGCAGACGAGGCCGAGCAGGTCGTAGCCGCCGCTGTCGAGGTGCTGGCCGCCGATCTCGACCACGGTGCCGTCGTTGAGCACCAGGGTGACGCCGAGCAGGTTGTTGGTGGTCACGCCGTATTTCAGGCAATGCGCGCCGCCGGAATTCATCGCAATATTGCCCGCGATGGTGCAGGCGAGCTGGCTCGACGGGTCGGGGGCGTAGAAGAAGCCCTCGTGGGCAACCGCCCCCGAGATCGCGAGATTGGTGATGCCGCTCTGCACCCGGGCGGTGCGGTTGGCGAAGTCCATGTCGAGGACCCGGGTCATCTTGCCGACGCCCAGGATGATCGCGTCGGCCTGCGCGATGGCGCCGCCCGCGAGCGAGGTGCCGGCGCCCCGAGGCACGACCCGCACGCCGTTGGCGTGGCAATACGCCATCACGGCGGCGACCTCGGCGGTGGTGGAGGGCAGAACCACGGCGAGCGGCATCTGCCGGTAGGCGGTGAGCCCGTCGGTCTCGAAGGCCCGGCGCTCATCCTCGCTCACCACCAGCGCCTCCGGCGCCACCAGGGGCGCGAGGCCGGCCAGGATCGCCTCGCGCCGGGCGAGGATGGCGGGATCGGGATCGGGGAAGCGGATCGACATGGGGCTCGAGCCCTCGTTCTCGGGTGGCGTGGCGTGAGCATGGACCCGTGTGGACGCCGCTTCAACTGGCGTGCGGCACTGCGTCGTCCGCGCGTCACATTTCAACCACGACCCCTGCCTAGCGTCGGCCTTGACGCTTCGCATCGCCGACCCGGCCCCCGGGTCCAGAACGGAACCGATGAACGCTCCCGCCTCCAGCGCCCTGCGCGATGATCGCCACGACGACCGCTACGACGCGCCGTCGCCGCATCTGGCCACCACCCGGGATCTCGGGATCCGCAGCTTGCAGCTTGGCATCGCCGCCCTCCAGGAGGCGAGTGCGGCGTTCCAGGGGCGCCTCGGCGTGGCCTTCGAGGAGGCGGTTCAGACCATCCTGCAGAGCAAGGGCCGGGTGATCGTCAGCGGCATCGGCAAGAGCGGCCATGTCGGGCGCAAGATCGCCGCGACGTTGGCCTCCACCGGCACCCATGCGTTCTTCGTCCACCCGACCGAGGCGAGCCACGGCGACCTCGGCATGATCGCCCGGGACGACGTGATCATCGCGTTGTCGTGGTCGGGCGAGACCGCGGAACTCTCCGACCTCGTGGGCTTCAGCCGCCGCTTCTCGATCCCGCTGGTCGCCATCACCCGCAACGGCGAGAGCACGCTCGGCCGGGCCGCCGACGTGCTGCTGGAACTGCCCCGGGTGCGGGAATCCTGCCCGCACGACCTCGCGCCGACCTCCTCCAGCCTGATCCAGCTGGCCCTCGGCGACGCGCTGGCGGTGGCGCTGCTGGAGCGGCGCGGCTTCACCTCGGCGCGCTTCCACACGCTCCATCCCGGCGGGACGCTCGCCGCCCGCCTCAAGACCGTGCAGCAGGTGATGCACGGGCCGCAGGATATGCCGCTCGTTCACGAATCCGCGCTGATGTCCGAGGTGCTGATCGAGATCGCGGCCCGGCGCTACGGCTGCGTCGGCGTCACCGACGGCGCGGGGCGCCTCGTCGGCATCGTCACGGACGGCGATCTGCGCCGTCACATGGGCCCGGCACTCCTCGACACGCCGGTCTCCACGATCATGACCCGCGATCCGGTCACCGTAGAGCCGCACAAGCTCGCCCAGGCCGCCCTGGAGCTGATGAACCGGCGGCTCATCACGGCCATCTTCGCGGTTACGGACGGGCGGCCGGTGGGCATCGTCCACGTCCACGACTTGCTGCGCGCCGGCATCGCCTGATCGGCCAAGACTCAGCCGCGGCGACCCGCCAAAGGACCTTGCCCTTCGGAATCCGGATCACGGAGCGCGCAGTCAGGACACGCCCTAGAGCCGTGCCAGCAGCTCCGCCTTCTTGTCGGAGAACTCCTGGTTGGTGAGCACGCCCCGGGCGTGGAGATCGGCCAGCCGTTCAATGGTCGCGAGCACATCGCCGGGCGGTGCCGGGGCCGGGGTCGGGGCCTGCGCGGGATCCGATTGCCGCGGGGCGGCCGCCTCCGCCTCGATGCGGCGCAGCCGGGCGAGGTCGACGGCCCCCGCCGGCCCGGTGAAGCCGAGGCTGCCATTCGACTGCGAGACACCCGTGATGCGGTGCTCGGCCGTATCGTAGACCGCCACGCCGGACCCCGACTCGACGGCGAGCCGCTGGCGGTTCGGAAAATAGGCGTAGCGCATCCCGTTCTGCGAGCCGGTGCTGGCGGGCGCTCCGAGGTCCGCCGGCCACCATTCGCCGCCCCCGCGTTGCGCGGCGGGGGCCGCCTCGGCAAAACCGCTCGCCGGCAGTGACGCGGCGAGTTCGGTGCAGAGGGCGTCGACCCGCGCCTTCAGCCCGTCGTCGAACATCCGGCCGACCATCACCATGCCGCCCGAGAACCACTGGCCCATCCCTCCGAGATCGGGATGGTCGAACTGCGCCATGGTGCCGTGGCCACGCTCCAGCGCCCGCACGAGGTGGCGCACCGCGTCGAGGCCGACACCGTGGCGGTCGGCGATGCTCTGAAGCCCCGAAGCATGGTCGAACCGGCCATCATCGAGGAATGCGGCGGCCGCAGCGTCCCTGTCGGAAGAACTCATGAGCCAGCTCCCGAATCGTCGCAGGGCGGACAGGGTAAGTCCGGGTCCGGCGCTGCGCCCACCCGGAACGCGTTTTCGAGGCGGCGAGCGCCGGAGCTGTGACGGCTTTGCGATGCGGACACAATTCGCGGTCGAAGCCGCCGGTTCCGATTCGCCTCAGTCGGTGGCGGCCGGGAATGGGCCCGCGATGGTGAAGTCGGTGATCGACCGGCGGCCGTTTGGCATCTCCCGCGGCCGCTGCTCCTCGGTGAGGTCCGCCTCGGGGGTCTTGCGGCCGACCGCGAAGGCGGCCTCGATCCGGTGGTTCTCGGGCAGGCGCAGCACCTCGGGGGCGCGGACATGGTCGAAGCCCACCATGCCGTGGGCGTGCCAGCCCTGGTGGATCGCCTGGAGCTGGAACGCCAGGGAGGCGGTGCCGGCATCGAAGGAGTGGCTGTAGGACGGCTTCAGCTCGTCGCCGACCTTCATGAAGCCGTTCGAGACCAGGAACACGATCGCCCCTGTGCCGGAGACCCATTTCTGGTTGCCGGGTACCAGCAGGCCGAAGAACGTCTCCCAATGCGCATCGTCCCGCAGCGCGTAGAGGAAGCGCCAGGGCTGCGAGTTGTAGGCCGAGGGCGACCAGCGCGCCGCCTCGATCATCCGCATCAACTCGGATTCGGGCACGGCCTCGCCCGTGAAGGCGCGGGGCGAGTGCCGCTTCACGAAGACTGGATCGATGTCGTGGTCGGCATGGCGGGGCGGGGGCAGGCTCAAGGGATTCGTCTCCGGAGGGGCAGGGCGCCCGGGTGGCCGAGCTTGCCCGAAACGCCCGCCCGGAGGCAAACCCCGGACCTACGCCGCGTTCACGCCACGCTGCGCTCGATCTCCTCCTCGTCGCAGATCACGCCGGCATTGCCCTCGAACTCCGCCGCGAGGTCGACAGGGGCATGAGTCGGGGCCGGGGAGACCCGATCGCGCGCAAAAGTCGCCAGGAACAGGCGCATGACGTGGCGCACGCCCGCGTCGTTGATGGTGCGCTGATCCTCGTTGTAGTAGCGCCCGGCATTCACGTTGCTCGTGACGATGTCGTAGGCGGGGAAGTAGACCGCCCGCGGGTCGCCCCGGCCCACCACCTCGCCGGCCGCCACCCGCAGCACCGACTTGGAGTAGCTGTTCGACTCCATCACGTGCCGGTCCATGTAGGTGGCGATCATCGGCACCGGCGAGACCGTGAAGATCACCCGCGCCTTCGGGTTCACGCTCCAGAGCCGGTCGAGGAAACCGTTGAGGTCGCCGAGCACCTCGCCCGCGCCCGCGTTGACGCACTCGTAGAGCGCGGGGTCGAAGGTCCCGCCCGCAACGCCCGGAGCCAGCGGCAGCGCCGCCCCGTCGGCCCGCCAGCGCCAGCCCTCCGTCAGGCCGAGCGTCAGTACGAACACGTCGAGCGTCTCGAACAGGCGGCGCACCTCGGCGAGATGCGCGTCGCGGGCGGCGATTACCTCGGCCTCGCTGGCAAAGCCCGCCGGCTCGACCGTGGGGCGGAACGGGTCGACGTAGCGGCCGTCGTCGCGCAGCCACGCCTTCAGCTCCGGCTCGAACTTGCCGTAGGCCCGGTCGAAGAGCTGCACGAACTGGCGCGTGTAGTAGAGATTGCCGTACCGCGCCGAGAACGTGCCGAACTGGCGGGCATTGGCCTCCTCGGCGCTCATGCCGGGGGGCGGCGGCTCGGTCAGGTAGTAGTTGAAGCCGGCGCCGCGCACCGCCTCGGCCACCCGCTGGGCGAAGCAGGAGCCGCCGGTGGCGACCTTGTCGGTCGGCGCGATCACGAACGTGTCCTTCGGGTGCGGATTGACCGCGAAGGGCGGCACGTTGGTCACGACCTTGCGCCAGAATCGCTCGGCCGGTAGACCCGTATACGGATTCAACGCCATCTTCGAACCCTCTTCCTCACGACGGCGACGGCCCTCGGGACCGCTGACCCGTCCGCTGACACGGCACGCGACGTGGCCCTGAACGACCTGCCCCGGCGCGCCCGCAGCGCGTTCACCCTGCCGACGCCCAGTTGGGCCCCCAGTTGGCCCCCCACCTGGGCGACACCATGGCGGAACCGCGCCCGCGCCGCTACGGGCCGCGACGGGCCGAGCCTCGCGGTCCTGGGCAATTGCCAGGCCCGGGGCGTCGCCCGGGCGATGCGCCTGCTCGCGCCGAAGAGCCCGGTCCGCTACCTGCCCATGGGCTCGCTGAAGCGCGACCACGGCCATATCGACGGCCTGATCCGGACCCTGCGGGCCCATGACCACGTCTTCTCGCAAAGCTTCCCGTCCGGGCTGATCCCGGGGGGCGACGCTGCCACGCTGCGGGCCGCCGATCCCCGGCTCAGGCTGTTTCCCTCGATCGTGTTCTCGGCCTTCCACCCCGACATGGTCTATGCCGGACAGGCCTCGGACCTCGCCGCGCTGAAGCTCGCGCCGTCGCCGATGGGGCAGTACCATTCGGCGATCGTGCTGATTGCCCACCGGCTCGGGCTCGCGCCTGACCACACCGCCGGCCTGTTCCGCGAGGATGTCTTCCGGCGCCTGGGCTATCTCGATCATTGGGATCCGGCCGTGCGCGAGCTCGTCGGCTCGGCCGAGGCCCTGGGCTTCGGCCTGGAGCGCGAGCTGACCCGCTGGGCGCGCCGGGGCGCCTTCATGCACCTGATGAACCACCCGAAGGCGCATGTCGTGGGTGACATCGCCCGGCGCCTGCTCGTGGAGAGCGGGATCACCCCGGAGCCGGTGGCGATCGAGGATTACCTCGGCGACGAGCTGACCCAGGACGTGATCTGGCCGATCTACCCGGCCATTGCCGAGCAGTTCGGGGTCACCGGATCGTACCTGTTCAAGGCGAAGGCGGCGAAGTCTAGGGCTCCCGGCGACGACGTCCCGGTGCTCTACGACCTGCCGGGCTTCATCGCGGCGAGCTTTTCGATCTACGACGCCCTGCCGACCGGCGACCTTACCTGCCCGCGGGTGGAGGCCTGGCTCGCCGCGCCGGAGATCGTGGCCCTGTTCCGGGCCGGCTGAGCCCGTTCAGCCGGCGGCGCAGAGCGGGGAACCGAGGGTCGTTTCGCCGAGCCCCTCGACCATCGTCCGCACCAGCCGGTTGACCTCCTGCACCTGGAACGGCTTGCGCAGGAACAGGCTGCCGGGCACGCCGCTGCGGCCCATCGTGTCGGTCGAGGTGTAGACCACCGGCCGGTCGGGATGGAGCGCCCGGAAGGCGTGGGCGACCGTCCAGCCGTCGATCAGCCCGGGCAGATGGATGTCGGTGAACAGCCAGTCGATGGCCGCGCCGCGCGCGCGCAGAAGCGTCAGCGCCGCCTCGCCCGTGGAGGCCTCGTGCACCCGGATGCCGTGCGTCTCGCACAGGCTCGCGATGATCTCGAGGAGCAGATAGCTGTCCTCGACGATGAGGACGCTCTGGGCGGGGCGCATGGCGGGATGTCCGGTGTTCGGCCCGCCGATTAGGGGCGTGATAGGGTTGATGATCCCTTAATCGATCCCGCCGGTCCGTTACCGGACGCTGCGAATGCCGGGCGCTGCTGTGGCCGCGCCGCAACCGTGCCGCGTGAAATCGCCCGTTCGGCCCCACCGCCCCGCAGCCGCCGCATTCGGGGCGCGTCCCGGGTGCGTCACCGCACGCCGCCGAACGATGCGGGCCATCACCACCCGCCCTCGTCGTCCGGCGGAACTGTCGCTTAACCATCCGCGCCTAAACACGGCGCTCAAGGACTACGCGGACCCGCCTCGAAGACCCGCAGCCGGCCTTCGGCACCGCTCGAGGAGCTTTTTCTGATCATGACGCAGCGTTTTCGTGCCGCCGCCCTCGGCCTCGCCCTCGTCGCCGGCCTTGGCCTCGGCGCCTGCAGCAACGACAAGGACCTCGCCGACGCCTCCGCGTTCGGCGCCGGCGCCGCGACCCCGGGCAGCGCGCAGGACTTCGTCGTCAACATCGGCGACCGGGTCTTCTTCGAGTCGGATTCCACCGACCTGACGCCCACCGCGACCGCGACCCTCGACAAGCAGGCCGCGTGGCTCCAGCGCTATCCGCGCTACACCTTCATCATCGAGGGCCATGCCGACGAGCGCGGCACCCGCGAGTACAACTTCTCCCTCGGCGCCCGCCGGGCCCAGTCGGTGAACGACTACCTCGCCACCCGCGGCATCGCGGCGAGCCGGATGCGCACCGTGTCGTACGGCAAGGAGCGGCCGGTGGCGGTGTGCAACGACATCTCCTGCTGGTCGCAGAACCGCCGGGCGGTGATCGTGCTGGACCGCGGCGCCGGAGCGTAACGCCCTCCACAACCCCCGCCTCTGCACGGGATCGGAGGCCTGGGGCCGCTCACGCGGGTGAGCGGGGACCCCGGAATCCGGCAGATGCGGCGGCCAGGGAAGTCCCGGCCGAGAACCAGCGCTGCAACCGAGAGCGTTGCCGGGGCGGCGTTGGATCCGAGGCAGGCAGGGGCGGGGGCACGTAAAGCGGGCTGTCCGCGATCTGCCGCGTCTGATCGGCCAGTTCGATCAGGATCCGGCTCATGAGCGCGCGCCGCCGTGCCTGAATCGCGTCCGGATCGACCGCCTCCCGCCCGGGACGGAGCCGGACGAGGAATTCGGTGGCCGGCATCGCGACAAGGCTTTCGATCTCCAGATCGAGGAACGCGAGGGCGCCGAGTTCGAGCATCATCAGCTCGAAGCTTGCCGGCACGAACACCCAATTGTGCGCGTCGATGTAATCGGGGACGCCGCTGTAGCGGAGCATCTGCCACGCGATCTCGACACCGTGGAGGAGTTCGGCCGGCTGGATGTCGCCCTCGAACCAGCCCGGGCAGCCGCCCTTGGTCGCCATCCGCAGGGCGTAGTCGAGGTGCGTGCGCGTGTCGTGCCGGTCGCGTCTGTCCTCGTAGGCCACGATCGCGTCGGCCGTGGTCGAGGGGTTTCGGTAGAAGTCGAAGCACTTGCGCTTGTCGGGGACCGCGAGGCGGAGGCTGCCCTCCGGCCGGAGCAGGGTGCGCGCACCCTGAAGGAACCGGATCACGTCGGTCGTGTGCTCGATGACGTGGCTCGCGATCACGGCGTCGAACGTGCCGTGGTGCTCGGCCGGAACGGCGTCGATCATCGATCCGCCGTGCCAGACGAAATCGACCTCCTCGATCTGAGCGGTATCGACCCAGGAATCGGCTGCGTATTTGGCGACCAGATCCGCCCGGGTGGCGTGATCGAGGCTGAAGCTGTTCCAGCCCGCGCTGCGCGGCACCAGCGGATTGTGGGCCGGCCCGATCTCGATGACCTTGCTGGTCTTCGTCAGGCCGTCCAGGAGTTGCTGATTGCGATCCATCAGCGCCATCGCCGCTGCAGAAGCACACTGACCCACGCGAGGCGCGGGTGATCGGCCCTGCGACCGAACCCGCGGGCTCTGCGCGTCACGCGGGCAGGTCTGGTCGGCGGGCTCTTCACATCGACACGCTTCGTGGGGCCAGGCGCGGGGCCGGCCTCATATCGAGCGAAGGTATCGTGGAGCTTGCCGAGCAGATAAGATATTCGATATCTTTATAGATTTGCTTCAAGACGATTCTTCAACATGAAGGACACTGCAGTCTCAAGAAATTCTGGAAAAACCGTAAGATTTCTCTCGAAGATCAGCCAGCGCCTCAGCGATACAGAATCTGAAATCGGGGGCGGGGAGTTCGGCAGGACCGAGAGCCTGATGACGGCGGGCCTCCGGTCTCCTCTGAGCGTCGCGACAGGGCTGAGCCCCGCCCCAGTTTTGCCGCGGACCGGCGCATCTGTTAGGGCCACGCGCCGCCATCGGACCGCAGCCACCCCATGCTCGCCCGCCTTCGCACCCGTCTCGCCCTCGCCACCGCCCTCGGCACCGTGCTCCTCGGCCACCCGGCCGCCGCGCAGGACGCCTCCGAGCTGGTCGTGCGCCTCGGGCGCATCGAGAACCAGTCCCGCGTGATGGCGGGGCAGATCGAGACCCTCCAGTACGAGAACCGCCAGCTCAAGGAGCAGCTGCGCAAGTTCCAGGAGGACGTCGAGTTCCGCCTGAACGAGGGCAAGGGGGAGGGGAAGGGCGGCGGAAAGCCAGCCCCCGCAGCCGCCCCGTCCTCGGGGCCGGGCGGCACCGTCAACGGCGTCAATCCGGGTTCCGGGCGGCCGGGCAAGCGCGGCGACGCGTTCGATCCGTCGCAGGCCCCCGGCGCGCCGGGCGCGCCGATGCAGCTCGGCAGCACCCAGCCCTCCGTGCCCCTGCCGCCCCGGGAGGCCGCCCCGCCCCGCGAGGCTTTCGAGGCGACCGAAGCCGCGCCGCGGCCGCAGCGCCTGCCGCAAGGGGCCATCGAGGGCGAGGACGAGGACGCCGAGGCGGCCGCCCCCGGCTACGACCAGCCGGTGGACCTGCGCCCGCCGGCCCGCACGGGGGCGATCCCGGCCCGCCCCTCGGAGAGCGTCGCCGCCACCCGGACGGGCGATCCGGCCGCCGATTACGAGGCCGCGGTCGAGCTGTACCGCGGCAAGCAGTACGAGCAGGCCGAGATGGGCCTGCGCCAGTTCATCCAGTCGCATCCCCGCGACAACCGCGTCGCCGGCGCCACCTACTGGCTCGGCGAGAGCTACCTGGCCCGCGGCCGCAACCGCGAGGCCGCCGAGCAATTCCTGAAGGTCTCGACCGACTACGCCCGCTCGAGCCAGGCCCCCGATGCCATGCTGAAGCTTGGCGTCACGCTCGCCGCCCTCGGCGCCCGCGAGCAGGCCTGCGCGACGCTCGCCGAACTGGACCGGAAATTCCCGAATGCGGGCGCGGGGATCCGCCAGGGCGTCGTGCGCGAGCTGAAGCGCGCCCGCTGCGGCGCCTGAGCAATCCGGCTTCCCGGGGGACTCAGCCCTTCGGCCGGGTGTCCGGGCGGGGCCGGACAGCGGGCTTTGCCCGAACCCATCAGGGCTCCGCCCTGAACCTGCACAAGGTCACGGACCTTTTGAATCCATGACTGGCCGTGCGGACGATCCCGTTCTTCAGGCCCTCGAACCGTGGCTCGGGGGCGATGTCCTGCTCGCCGTCTCGGGGGGGGCCGATTCGCGCGCGCTGATGCATGCTGCCGCTGCGCTAGGAGCGCGCGTGCGGGTTGCCACCGTCGATCACGGCCTGCGGCCGGACGCGCGCGCGGAGGCCGAAGGCGTCGCCGCCGCCGCCCGGGCGCTCGGCCTGCCGCATGCGATCCTCGCCTGGGCGGGCGCGAAGCCCGGCACCGGCCTCCAGGCGGCGGCCCGGGCCGCCCGCTACCGGCTGCTCGCCGCCCATGCCGCCGCGATCGGTGCCGAACGCGTTCTCACCGGTCATACCCTGGACGACCAAGCCGAGACCGTGCTGATGCGGCTCGCCGCCGGCAGCGGTCCCGCCGGGCTCGCCGGCATGCACGCCGCCCGGCCGCTCGCTCCGGGAATCGGTCTGGGGCGGCCCTTTCTCGCCCTGCCCAAGGCCGCGCTGGTCGCGTGGTGCGAAGCCCGCGGCATCCCCTACCTGCGCGATCCCGGCAACGCCGATCCGCGCTTCGCCCGCGGCCGCCTGCGCGCGGCCTGGCCGATCCTGGAGCGCGAGGGGCTGACCCCCGGCCGCCTCGCCCGCCTTGCCCAGCGTGCCGCCCGTGACGAGGCGGCTTTGCGCGCCGCCGCCGGCCAGGCCCTCGACGCCGCGCGGCTCCCGGCGGCGGACGGCACCCTGCGCCTCGACGGAACCGTCCTGGCGGCCCTGCCGGAGGCGATCGCCCTGCGCTGCCTCGACAGCGCCCTGACCCGGGCAGGTGCGGCGCCTCGCCGGCTCGAACGGCTCGAAGCCCTGGTTCTCGAAGCGCTGTTGCCGGCCCTGCGGCGTCGGGCGGCGATCCGGCGTAGCCTCGCGGGATTCCTGATCGCCACGGACACCGCCGGCTTGGTGAGCCTCGACCCCGCGCCACCCCGCCGGGTGAGGGCGAAGAGTGCTGCCCTCGCCGCAGGGGGGTCGCCATTACTTGGCAAGGGAGAGCCCCCCGCCTACATTGGCGAGGTGTGCACGGATGGACCGGCCAAGCCGGGCGAGGCGTCCGTCCCGGGGGTCGCACACGCCAAGGATTGATCGATGAACCCGAATTTTCGCAACTTTGCCTTGTGGGTCGTCATCTTCCTGCTTGTGCTGGCCCTCGTCACCCTGTTCCAGAATCCGGGGCACCGGGGCGGCGGCAGCGAGATCGCCTACAGCCAGCTCCTGAACGATGCCGATGCCGGCAAGATCCAGTCGGTGGTGATCTCCGGGCAGGACGTGTCGGGCACCTACGTGGGCGGCGGCAACTTCTCGTCCTATGCGCCGAACGATCCGGGCCTGGTCTCCAAGCTCCAGGGCAAGGGCGTGCAGATCACCGCACGGCCCCCGTCCGACAACACCCCCTGGTTCATCCAGCTCCTCGTGAGCTGGCTGCCGATTCTCGTCTTCATCGGCGCCTGGATCTTCCTGTCGCGCCAGATGCAATCCGGCGCCGGCCGCGCCATGGGGTTCGGCAAGTCGAAGGCGAAGCTGCTGAACGAGGCCCATGGCCGCGTGTCGTTCGACGACGTGGCGGGCGTCGAGGAGGCCAAGGAGGATCTCCAGGAGATCGTGGAGTTCCTGCGCGATCCGCAGAAGTTTCAGCGGCTCGGCGGCCGGATCCCGCGCGGCGTGCTGCTCGTCGGCCCGCCCGGCACCGGTAAGACCCTGATCGCCCGGGCGGTCGCGGGCGAGGCCAACGTGCCGTTCTTCACCATCTCGGGCTCCGACTTCGTGGAGATGTTCGTGGGCGTCGGCGCCAGCCGCGTGCGCGACATGTTCGAGCAGGCCAAGAAGAATGCGCCCTGCATCATCTTCATCGACGAGATCGACGCGGTCGGCCGCCACCGCGGCGCCGGCCTCGGCGGCGGCAACGACGAGCGCGAGCAGACCCTGAACCAGCTCCTCGTGGAGATGGACGGGTTCGAGGCCAACGAGGGCGTCATCATCATCGCGGCGACCAACCGCCCCGACGTGCTCGACCCGGCCCTGCTGCGTCCCGGTCGCTTCGACCGTCAGATCATGGTGCCGAACCCGGACGTCACGGGTCGCGAGCGCATCCTGCGGGTCCACGTCCGCAAGGTGCCGCTGGCTCCGGATGTCGACCTGAAGACCATCGCGCGCGGCACCCCGGGCTTCTCGGGCGCCGACCTGATGAACCTCGTCAACGAATCGGCCCTGCTGGCGGCCCGTCGCGGCAAGCGCATCGTGACGATGCACGAGTTCGAGGACGCCAAGGACAAGGTCATGATGGGCGCCGAGCGGCGTACCCTGGTGATGACCGAGGACGAGAAGCGGCTCACCGCCTATCACGAGGGCGGCCACGCCATCGTGGCGCTGAACGTCCCGGCGACCGACCCGGTGCACAAGGCGACCATCATCCCGCGCGGCCGGGCGCTCGGCATGGTCATGCAGCTTCCGGAGCGCGACAAGCTCTCGATGAGCTTCGAGCAGATGACCTCCCGGCTGGCGATCATGATGGGCGGGCGCATCGCCGAGGAGATGATCTTCGGCCAGGACAAGGTGACTTCGGGCGCCCAGTCGGACATCGAGCAGGCGACCCGGCTCGCCAAGATGATGGTGACCCGCTGGGGCTTCAGCCCCGAACTCGGCACCGTTGCGTACGGCGACAACAACGACGAGGTCTTCCTCGGCATGTCGATGGGCCGGCAGCAATCGGTCTCCGAATCGACCGCCCAGAAGATCGACGCCGAGGTGCGCCGCCTCGTGGAGACCGGCCTGGAGGAGGCGCGCCGCATCCTGGCCGAACGCAAGGACGATCTGGAGGCCCTGGCGCAGGGGCTCCTCGAATACGAGACCCTCTCGGGCGAGGAGATCCGCAACCTGATCAAGGGCCAGCCCCCGATCCGCGACGGCGGCGACGTGCCGCCGACCCCGGCCCGGGGCTCCTCGGTCCCCTCGGCCGGCCGCGGTCGCCCGAAGGAGAACGACGGTGGGCTGGAGCCGCAGCCGCAGGCCTAAGCCTCGCCGCTTGGAGGAACGTAGAGGGCGCCGCGAGGCGCCCTTTTTCGTGCCGGATAGCGGGGTGGACCCGGCGCGCGTCTTCCTCTCACCTCCGCGGGGGGAGGGCGATACAGGTCCGCCGGGCTCGATTCCCAGGTGACAAACCAATCTCGCTGTCGGCAAATGGCTGCATCGGCTTGGTCGCAGGACTCCGCGCCGTCCGACTCCGCGCCATCCGGCGAATCGGAAAACACAGGGTCTCACTCCACAAGGCGCAGCCCACCCGCCATGCCGGTCTCGACCTACCTCGTCGTCGCCCTCGGCGCGGTCGTCGCCGGCTTCGTGCAGGGTCTCTCGGGCTTCGCCTTCGGGCTCGTCTCCCTGTCGTTCTGGGCCTGGGTGCTCGATCCGAAGCTCGCCGCCTTCCTGGCGGTGTCCGGGGCCTTCACGGGTCAGGTCGTCGCCGTCCTCTCGGTGCGGCGCGGCTTCGATCTCAAGCGGCTGGCGCCCTTCGTGCTCGGCGGCCTCGCCGGCATCCCCCTCGGCCTCCTCCTGCTGCCGCGGCTCGACGCCGACTGGTTCAAGGTGATCCTCGGAGTGCTGCTGCTCGTCTGGTGTCCGGCGATGCTGCTCGCGAGAAACCTGCCCCGCGTCACCGTGGGCGGCCGGTTCGCCGACGCGCTGGTCGGCCTCGGCGGCGGCCTGATGGGCGCGCTCGGCGGGTTCACGGGGGTGCTGCCGACCCTCTGGTGCACCCTGCGCCGCTACGAGCGCGACGTGCAGCGCGCCGTGATCCAGAACTTCAACCTCGCCATGCTCAGCGTCACGGTCGTCACCTATGTCGCCTCCGGTCTCGTCACCCGGGCGATGCTGCCGATGCTGGCCGTGGTGCTGCCGGCCATGCTGATCCCGACACTGCTCGGCGCGCGGATCTATCTCGGCATCAGCGAGGCGGCGTTTCGCACCCTGGTTCTGAGCCTTCTGACGCTCTCGGGCCTTGTCCTGGTCGGTGCATCGCTGCCGCGGATCCTGTAAGGTCTGTCAGGGCCTTGGCCCCATTTCGACCGCCTTTGTCGGGAAGCACCCCTCTAACGCCGCCGGCCGATCGGCATCCGGCGTAAACGATTGTCTGCTAAGCCTTGTTCGGCAGTGAGACCGGACCCCGGAGACGACCTCGTGCGCAAGTATTTCGGAACCGACGGGATCCGCGGCCGCGCCAACGGCGTGATCACCCCCGAACTCGCCCTCAAGGTGGGTCAGGCGGCGGGCCTCGTGTTTCAGCGCGGCGACCACCGCCACCGGGTGGTGATCGGCAAGGATACGCGCCTGTCCGGCTACATGATCGAGACCGCCCTGATCTCGGGCTTCACCTCGGTCGGGATGGACGTGCTGCAGCTCGGCCCGGTGCCGACGCCGGCCGTCGCCATGCTGACCCGCTCGATGCGGGCCGATCTCGGCGTGATGATCTCGGCCTCGCACAACCCGTTCGAGGACAACGGCATCAAGCTGTTCGGGCCCGACGGGTTCAAGCTCAACGACGCGATCGAGCGCGAGATCGAAGTTCTGATCGACGCTGACATGCACAAGCGCCTGTCCGGCTCCAACGATCTCGGACGGGCCAAGCGGATCGAGAGCGTGCATGCCCGCTACATCGAGTTCGCCAAGCGCACCCTGCCGCGGCAGGTGACCCTGGAGGGTCTACGGGTCGTCGTCGACTGCGCCAACGGAGCCGCCTACCGGGTCGCCCCCGAGACCCTGTGGGAACTCGGCGCCGAGGTGATCGCGATCGGCACCGAGCCGGACGGGTTCAACATCAACCGGGACGTCGGCTCGACCGCCCCGGCCGCGCTGGTCGCCAAGGTGCGCGAGCGCCGGGCCGATATCGGCATCGCGCTGGACGGCGATGCCGACCGGGTTCTGATCGTCGACGAGAAGGGGCAGGTGGTCGACGGCGACCAGCTCATGGCGGTGGTCGCCCGCTCCTGGAAGGAGGACGAGCGCCTGACCCAGCCGGGGGTCGTGGCCACGATCATGTCGAATCTCGGCCTGGAGCGCTATCTCGGCGGCCTCGGGCTGACGCTCGCCCGCACCGCCGTGGGCGACCGCTACGTCCTCGAGCATATGCGCGAGCACGGCTACAACCTCGGTGGCGAGCAATCCGGCCACATCATCATGTCGGATTACACCACCACCGGGGACGGCCTCGTGGCGGCGCTCCAGCTCCTGAGCGTGGTGCAGCGCCAGAACCGGCCGGTGAGCGAAGTCTGTCACTGCTTCGATCCGCTGCCGCAGATCCTCAAGAACGTGCGCTACAAGGCCGGCGAGCCGCTCCGCCAGGACAGCGTCGTGAGTGCGATCGAGCACGCCCGCGAGCGGCTCGGCAATGCCGGCCGCCTCGTGATCCGTCCCTCCGGCACCGAGCCGGTAATCCGCGTGATGGCCGAGGGCGACGACCGCGGCCTCGTCAACGACGTCGTCGACGAGGTGGTCGACGCCGTGACCCGCGCCGCGGCCTGAGGCCGGGGTTTCCAGAGGGCTCAGCCCTTTGGCGAGGTTCGGGGGCGGAGCCCCCGAGACCCGGGCTTTGCCCGACACCGGACAACGTCCGGCACCAGGGCGCTGCCCTGGACCCGCACAAGGTCTCGGACCTTCTGAAACCGGGGCTTGGGTGCTCAGTCGTAGGCGGCGCTCAAGTCCGGCGGCGCCGTCATCCGCCACGCCGCCAGGAGCGCGGTGCGGAGCGTCTCCTCCTCGCACAGGTCGAGATCGAGGTTGGTCCAGCCCCGGCGGCCCCAGGCCCCGTCGAGGGGCGTGAACAGGTCCGGCTCAGCCTCGCACAGGGCGGCCTGATCGTCGGGCGCGAGCCGCAGGACCACCCGCGCCTCTTCGACCCATAGGGTCGCGAAGACCCGGCCGCCGACGCGGAAATCCGGATTGCCGCTATGGGCGCCCGCCACCGCCTCGGGCAGCAGCAGCGCCAGGATGCGCACGTCTTCCGGGAGCATCGGCGTCTCAGCCTGCTTGGCCCGGCCGAGGCCGGTTCCGTTGTGAGGAGCGCGGCGGAGAGCTCATGCGGATGACCTCACGTGCACAATGATCCTGAGGGCGCGATGGTGCATGACGTCGGACACACACCAATATTTGAGGAACGGTGGTCTGCGTAGAAGGGTCGAAAACAGGCAAGCCTAAGACTTAACGTTAAGCCGGATTTAAGACGTTACCCGCATTCTTCACAGGGTAAACCCCGAGCACGCACATGGAGTGTCGGGCTCACGAGTTCAGTAAAGGAATTCTTATGGCCCGCTCCAAGCTCAACGCTTTGGTGCGTAGCCTGACGCTCGTAGCGAGCGTCGGCGCGCCCTGCCTCGCCGCTGCGGCGGACCTGCTGCCCCCGCCTCCCCCTCCTCCCCCCGAGCCGATCGAAGTCGGCGGCGGCTGGTACCTGCGCGGTGACGTCGGCGCCAGCGTCTACACCCGCCCGAAATACAGCGAGGCCTACGATTACACCGGCTATCCGGACGCCAACCGGTCCTTCGGCAACGTGATCGGCGGCGGTGGCTTCGCGGGCGTCGGCGTCGGTTATCAGTTTACCCCGTTCTTCCGCGGTGACATCACCGGTGAGTACCGCTACGCCACCGGCCTGCGTGGCAGCGAGTACTACCGCGGCCCGGATTACGATGATGGCCTCGGCTCCTACGGCGTCAACAAGTCGAGCGGCAACTTCGACTCCGCCGTGGTGCTGGCCAACGCGTATTTCGACCTCGGCACGTGGTACGGCATCACGCCGTTCATCGGCGGCGGCGTCGGCTACGCCTTCAACCACGTCTCGTCCTACTCGACCAACCAGCAGTTCACGAGCCCGAGCTACGGCTACGATTACGGCAACCCGGTCTATGGCTGCGATTGCGGTGCGCCGTCCTACAACTACAAGCCGGTTTACGACGCGAACGGCAACGCGGTGTACAACACCAACAGCGGCAGCAAGTTCTACAAGGACAAGACCAGCGGCAGCTTCGCCTGGGCGCTCCATGCCGGTCTCGCCTACAACGTCACCGACGCGCTCAAGATCGAGCTGGCCTACCGCTACCTGAACCTCGGCAAGGCCGAGACCGGCGCCGGCTACGTGCCGTGCTGCACCGGAAGCCTGCAGGCGATCAAGGTGAAGGACATCGAGGCGCACGATGTGAAGATCGGCCTGCGCTACTACCTCGGCGGCGTCGTCGCCGCCCCGCTGCCGCCGCTGATGCCGGAGCCGGTCGGCCCGCTGGTGCGCAAGTACTGATCACATCCCGAACGCTCTCCGCCGCCGTGGATATGGGTTCGGCGGAGCGCGTGTCAGATCCCAGACCTGAAACCGCGCCCGATCGCACCGATCGGGCGCGGTTTTCTGTTGTGGTTGCGGATGTAGTCCATTCAAGTCAGTCCGTCGTAGCGATCACGTTCACGCTTGGCGATGGAACTAAGCCGCTACACACCGCTGGCCGGAGCCGAGATCGGGCACGACGCTCGATGATGTGCTCAACGACTGAAGGAAGAGAGGAATAGGGGGCGCCTTGGTCGGCGTTGCCGTCGAGATGCGGCGTTTCAGCAATCTCTCGGGAGGCAAGGCTTACAGATTTGAAACTTATAGGCCTTCATGCCTCCGGAAGACGACAGCGGGATCGAGGTGAGTCGCGCGGATTTTGAGATTGCGCGCCGCGGGTCTCCTGCATCCACGCGATTTCCACTGCAAATGCGCCGAGCGAAAGTCCCATCGGCGCAGATCGGCGGTGCGTCCCGGCTCAGGCAGTTGATTCTGCCACGACGGAAGGAACTCCCTGCTTCCTATTACTGCGAGTTGTGCAAAATAGGCCCCGGCGATCTTGGCGTATATATCCTTGACGCGCTCGGCCTCTGGCGTGTTCGTCCTGCGGCCATGGTCGTGGTGAACCTTCGGCCCACGCAGCATCACGCCGGTGTATCCCGCCTGTGAGGCGCGGTGAGCGGTCATGAGATCGTTGCTTTCGAGTGGGCCAACGTGACGGACACCGCCCGTCGCGGCAAGAACTTCGCGCAGGAAGAACATATTCGCTCCTTGAACCGCGCCGGGAAAGATGAAGCTCTTGGGTGGAAGAAGCATCCCCTCTTGGAAGATCCACCATTCCGTGTTGGCGATACCGAAATCCAAGTCTTTAGAGAACCGAGTGATCTCGCCGCTGCCGTGCTGAAAGACACGCGGATTCAATTTGGCCTAAAGGGTCCTCAGATATGTTTCCTCTATATAGCAATCGTCATCAGTGAAAATGGTGAGTTAGTCGTCGTAAATACTTATTCCGGCGTTCTGCGCTTGGGCAAGTCAAGGATCTGCAGTCATCACCTATTTGACGGCGAACGGAGCAGATTCGGCGTACTGTTTGAAGACTGTAGGGGTCGCATCATCCGGAGCCGACCCCACCGAGACCAGCTCGGCGTCAAAATCCTGCATCGGCTTTGTGGGTAAGCGCCGCAAGGCCACAGAAAGTTGCGGGACTCGTTTGTAAGATGCGATGATGATTGATGTCTTCAGCGTTACGGTATCTCAGGAAAGACGATATCGTTCGAAGAACACCTGCCAGATATGGCTTGTTTATTTGCAAGCCAGAGGTATTTTCTGTATCTAAAGGTTTACGAATTTTATCTATGCGACGTGTTCGATGGGAGGTGGCGAAACCGCTGTTCGATGCAGCCCCTGCACGCGCAAAAGTCTTCGCCGGGCGCCATCCCCTCGTGTGGCCCACCATGAGACGCCAAACGATTTGAAGGCCAATTCGCTGTTCCTGATGCAGCCGGACATCCGTTACGGCATCCGGCGGAACCCTGGCGACAAACGCCTGGGACCGATCGGCAAAGAGGAATGGCGTCCTCCTTGCAACTGCGCGCGAACCAGACGCGGCCCTTGCGTCAGGCTCCATCCGATCCTCATCCGGGCGGATCGTGGCGGGGCGCGGTACTCCAACTGCAGGCCGGAGTTATGCTCGCGTCTGACAATAAAGGTGCGCATCGTGAGGGCGGGACATGCGACGTCGTGCGATGCTCCTGTCTTGGAATGGCTGTAGACCGTATTGAGTTTCCGTAAATCCAGCTTCGTTCAGAGCCTGATCGAGCTTTTCTCGATACCAGCCGGATTTATGTTCATCCCCAGGCCAGCGCTGCCAACCGTACAGCGTACAAAAGACGTGATCGATGGAAAACTGAATTTGCTTTCCATCAAAATGATCAACGACATATCGACACCAAACCGGAATATCAGGGACGTCGAACAGAAAAACGCCGCCCGGTTCCAGCAATCTGCGCACCTTGTCGAGCGTCATGCTGAACTGCTCATAAGTCAGATGTTCCATCAGGCCAAGCGCGATGACTTCTTCCAGGGAGTGGTCTGGGAGGTCGATTTCCCAGGGGTTTCCTACGATATCCACCCCATCAAAGGGATTTATATCGTTGTGCAAGTATCCTGGAGTTTGGTTTATCCCACATCCAAGTTCAAGCTTTTTGAGAAGTCGTTCGCTCAAAGCCCGTTAGTCCTCATCTTGAATAGTCGAATACGTAGGGAGTTATATCGAATGGCACCGCATCCGTCATTGCCTGCGCCTGGAAGCTTGATCGATCGGGATTCAATCACGCACGGTCTTCGTCCTCGGTCTGGCAGAGAGCCTGCATGACGATGTGCCCGAAGATGGCGTGAACATCCTCGGCGATCTGCATGTCGTCGACCTGCGCCCAGACGACATGCTTGGCGAGCGGCTTCACCTTGCCCCCGGAGTACCCAACCAAGCCGAGCGTCTCGCAGCCGATCTCATTGGCGTAGCGCACGGCACGAACGACGTTCTCGGAGTTTCCACTTCCGGAAATCGCGACCACAAGATCCTGAGGGGTCGCGATGTTGCGAAGCTGCGCGACGAAGACGTCGGCGTAGGACATATCGTTCGCGTAGGCCGTCACGATGCCCATGTTGTCGATCAGGCTCCGCCCGCGGAAGGGCCGCCGCGTGGCCTCGAACACGCCCTTGCTCCAGTCGGTCGCGAAGTGGAGCGCCGTGATGGCGCTACCGCCGTTGCCGAGCGTGATGATCTGCCCGCCCGCATGCCAGACACGGCGGATGACCGCGATCGCGCGATCGATGTCCTGGGGGTTCATTGTCCCCAGGATGGTCGTCAATCGCCCGAGATAGTTGGATGCGAAGGAGCGTCCGAGCACGGCGTCGTACGGGTTCATTGAAGAGTTCCTGTGCGACAGAAACAACCAGCCCGAAAACAGAGCTCTACCAAACGCATCTCTGTAGGTTGGAACGTCCGGATTCGGCCACCGATCAAAGCATCCGTCCTGCCAATGGCACGTGGAAACGTATCTCAACGCCCAGAAAGGTACCTGATTCAAGCGGCGTGCTGCCTGCGGAACGTCTAGAACGAGACGTGTAGGAAAATCAACTGGACATTTGCAGAGGTATTGCGAGGTTTTAATATAAATTCTCAATGTAATAGCTGTGATATCCGTCGTAAACCAAAAAATTTGCTTCGATAAGGCGGCTATGAAGCAACGTTTACCTGAGATCTTGTAGAGCTTCCATATTTGGATTGTAGAAAATAATCCGGCTGCCGAGCAGTTCGAAGTTGAATCGAATCGGCCGCAGGTGGCTCAGGGCTTCGGCGATCGCCGGGTGGCGATCTTCGGGTGCGTAGAACATTAGGAAGCCGCCGGAGCCGGCACCGAGGATCTTCCCCCCGAGGGCGCCGGCCTGCTTCCCCAGCGCGTACCACGCGTCGATCTCCGCCGAGCTGACGCCGCTGCTGAGCGTCTTTTTCAAGTTCCAGTTGTCGTCCAGGATCTGTCCGAAGGAATCGAGGCTGCCGCGCTGCAGCTCGTCCCGCAGCTGATAGGCGAGCTCCACCATCCGGATCAGCGCCCCGCGCTTGGCCTGATCGCTCGCCACGGCCTGCGCCTGCTCCTGGAGGATGCCCGACGCGCTGCGGGTGAGCCCGGTGTAGAACACGATGATGCGGCGCTCGAGGGCCTGACGCTGCGCCGCCGGCATGATGACCGGCGACACGAGCACGCTGTCGTCGGCCTTGAACTCGATGAGGTTCAAGCCGCCATAGGCGGCCGCATACTGATCCTGCTTGCCGATCGGCGCGCCGCAGCGCTCGATCTCGATCTCCGAACTCAGGCGCCCCAGGTCGTCGGCGGAGATGTGCCGGCCCAGATAGGCGCTGACCGCGTTCAGAAGACCGACGGTGAACGTGCTGGAGGAGCCGAGCCCGGTTCCCCGCGACGGGATGTCGGCGATCGTCGTGATCTCGACCCCGCCGGTGACGTTGAGGCACTCGAAGGTCGCGCGCACGAGGCGATGCTCGATCTGATCGACCGACTCGACCTCCTCCGTCTTCGAGTAGGCCAAGCGAATGCCGCCGTCGAACTTGCGGTTGATGTTGACGTACACGTACTTGTCGATGGCGGTGCTCAGGACCGCCCCCCCGTGCCGACGGTAGAAGTCCGGCATGTCGCTGCCGCCGCCGACGAAGCTCATGCGCAGGGGGGTTCGACTGATGATCATGAGGGTGCGGTCGGGATTTCAGGAGAAGCAGGAGTCGAGGGCGAGGCGCAGGGCGGCGCCGTGGCCCGCCCGCTCGACGAGCGGAAATTCGTCGCGCTGGCGCGCGTCGTAGACGGCGGCAGCGGTGGCGCGCTCGGCGAGCCCGCGGTCCATCAGGTCGGCGATCACGCGCGCGCGGCGGCCGGCCTCGTCGGTGCCGAGATGGATCGTCAGCACGCGCCGGTCCGTCGGCAGCGGTCGCAGCAGGGCCGGCACGCCTTCGAGGATCACCACGGTGTCGGCCCTCAGGCCGATCGTCTCCCCGGGGCAGCGCACACGCCGCCGCCTGTCGTAGAAGGGCAGGTCGAGTGCGGTCGCGCCACCCTTGAGCCACGGATCCAGGGCGGCGGCGGCGGCGTCGATATCGAAGCGGCCGAGCAGGCCCTCCGTCCGTTCCGCCTCCGGTCGGATCCATGCATCGAGCGGCAGCACGGCGGCGTCGCGGCCGGCGCGGCGAAGGGCGTGTGCCAGCACCGCCGCGACCGTGGACTTGCCCGCCCGGGCCGGCCCACCGATGCAGACCAGATCCCTCGGTCGCACCCCGTCCACGAGGGCGGCCGTTTCCGCCTCGATCCGTGGATGAATGTCGAGGATGAACGCGGCGGCGGCGGCGATGTCGGGGACGGTGAAGTCCGGGCGGACCCGGGACTTGCCGTCGCGCCCGCCCTCGCCGGTCAGGACGAGGATCGACCGGACGGCGGCGTTGCGGGCCGCGCCGAGGTCGCTCGTGCTGTCGCCGATCATCCATGAGCGCGCGAGATCGGCGTTCAGATCCCGGGCGGCCTGAAGGATCAGTCCTGGCTCCGGCTTGCGGCACCCGCATGCGACCTTCAGCGCGCCAATCTCGCCCGGAAAGCCGGCGTCGGGATGATGGGGGCAGACATAGAGGCGATCGACGAAGGCGCCGGCTTCGCCCAGCACCATGTCGAGCTTGGCGTGGATCGCGTGCAGGCCCTCCATCGCGCATTCCCCGCGCGCGATCACGGGCTGGTTGGTCACCACGGCGACCCGGTGCTCGGCCTCGTTGAAGCGCCGGACCGCCTCCACCGCGCCGGGCAGGAGGACGAGATCCTCCGGCCGGCGCACGTAATCCCGCAGGACGTTAAGGGTGCCGTCCCGGTCGACGAAGACGCAGGCCTGCGGCACGCGGTGGCTCGCGCGCGCCACCACGCCGCCCCGGAGGTGCGCGCGCACCGTGTCGAGCCGCTTCGGCGTCCCGAGATCCTTGATGTATTCGAAGCTGGTAAAACCCTGAAGGAACGCCCCCCGCTCGAGCAGGGCGGGAAACAGGTCCTGCGCGAAGTCGGCCGGCGTCGGGAAGTCCCGCCACGGGTCCAGGGCCCGCTTCTCGATGGCGTAGAAGGCGGCGTTGACGAGGTTGGGCCGCAGCGCACCCGGCGGATGCGGCTTGGGCAGGAAGGCGGTGATGCGACCGTCCTGGACCGCGACGAGATCCGAATCGGCGGGGTGGTCGTTGGGGTGGAGGAACAGCGTCGCGTCGGCCCCGGCTTCCACATGCACCGCCAGGAATCGAACGATGTCGATGTTGAAGAGCGTGTCGCCATAAACGACGAGGAATCGGGCTGCCAGCCGATCGAGGCAGGCGAGCACCGCGCCCGCCGTGCCCCGCGGCGCGCCGTCGTCGATGAGCGCGAGCCGGGCGAGGCCGAAATTCGTCCGCGCCGCGCAGAACGCCGCGATCTGGTCGGCCGCGTGGTTGACGAGGATGACGACATCGTCGACCCCGTGGTCCCGCAGGGTGCCGATCTGGCGTTCCAGGAGGGGGACGCCCTCGACATCGACGAGCGGCTTCGGTCGGCCCTGGAGCCGTTCGGCGAGGCGCGTGCCCTTGCCCCCGGCGAGAATGACGGCCTGCATCGCGGGCGCCTCAGCGGCGGCCGAGTTCTTGCGCGACGATCTGGTCGACCGCCCGCCGTACCGCCCCGATCGAGTCGTGCTGCGGGCGCCAGCCGAGGGCGGCGAGCCGGTCCGTCGCGTAACGGAAGCGTGGCACATCGCCGACCCAGCCGCGTCCGCCGGTCCCGTAGCGGATCTCGGCCCCCGGCGAGACGCGGTCGCGCACCGCCTCGGCGATCTCGCGGACCGTGACCCCCCGATCGGGTGGGCCGACATTGAAGACGTTGTGCCGGCCCTGCGCCTGCGCGGCGATGAACAGCATCGCATCGACGAGTTCCTCGACGTCCAGGTACGCCTTCCTCTGCGTGCCGTCGCCGAGGACGTCGAGCCTGTGCGGCGTGGCCCTGAGCTTGTCGACGAAGTCGATGAGGACGCCGTGCGTCGCCGGCACGCCGACGACGTTCGGAAAGCGGAAGACGTTGGCCTTGGGCAGGAAGGCTTCCACCGCGGCGCGGATCTGCGCCTCGGAGGCGAGCTTCATGGCGCCGTAATTCGAGATCGGCTCGAGCGGCCCGATATCCTCGTGAATCACGGTCTCGCCGTGATCCCCGTAGATCGCCGAACTCGACGCGAAGTTGAGCGTGGGGATCGAGAACTCGCGCATCAGGACCAGCGTGTTGAACGTGGTCAGGAATGTCCGCTGGAGATCGATCCGCGGATCCGCGATGCCGGCCGGGATGTCGGAATTGGCCGCCAAATGCCAGATGGCGGCAATGCCGCCGTCGTTGACGGTGGTATCCAGCGCAGTCCGGTAAGCCTCGAGATCGGCACAATCGACGATGGCCGAACGGAAGCGCGGCTGATCTTGAAGCGGAGCCCAGAAATCCGGTCGCCCGCGGGACATGTCGTCCAGGGCAAATACCGTTTCCCCGAGATCGATAAGCCGGCGAATCAAATTTGTGGCAATAAAACCGGCTCCGCCCGTCAGTACATGAAGAGACATATCTTCAATTCCTCAGGGTCGAGCTGTGTTGTTCGTTCGACCAGACGCCATTTTAAAATCGGCGCGGTCCGTTCTTCGATTCGAAGATCGCACGTAACTTGCCGATGGCGGCCCCTTACTGGCAAACGGCAACGGATTCAACGGGTGAATGATGAACGTGGCTCGTGCCGGGACGGGCCAATTCGGACCGGCCACGACCGGCGAAGGCCCGCTGTGCCGTCCGTGTTTCAGGGTCGCCGTGCGGGCCCGGGACGGCGCCGAAGCCATATCCGGCGTCGTTCGATGTAAGCCGAGAGAGCGCCGGTAATACCGATCGAACACAATTGGGATTTGAAGACCGGTATCGAGCAACGGATGATTAAGGTTACTCGACTATCACGGTGCCGAGGCTCGATCCGCCGATTATCGCTTCAGTTCCAGGACGATCCCGATGCGTACCGTCACCTTCCCGCTGCTGGCGGTTCTCGGCCTCTGCAGCGCCAACACCGCCCGGGCAGCCGACCTGGATTACGATTACCTGCGCGGCGCCGATTACGATCCGGTTCCCGCTCCGGTCCGGGTGATCGACTGGAGCGGCGTGTATGTGGGCGGCCATGGCGGCTACACCTCGGCGACGCTGGGCAGCAAGGGCGCATTGCAGCCCCTGATCTATCGGGATTCACACAACACCACGGGCGAGTCCGACTTCAGCGCCTCGACCCTGCTCAGCCCGCCATCGCGGCGGGTCGGCGCCGCGAGCTTCGGCGCCTTCGCCGGCTACAATGTGCAGTTCGACCAGTTCGTCTTCGGCGTCGAGGCCGATTACACCTATTTCGGCAAGATGGGGGTGTCGCGCGACAGTGTCGGCCGCATCCTGACCACGGCCGCCGGCGTGTATGAAGCCGTGGACCTGGGTGGGGCCACCGCCACCCGGGTCAATGATTACGGCACTTTGCGCGCCCGGATCGGCTACGCGTTCGAGAACTTCATGCCCTACGTGACCGGCGGCGTCGCCATCGGCCGGGCCCGCATCGCCGATTCGACCGCCTACCAGAATTACGGGTTCAACCTGACCGCCTACAACGCCAATCTGGCCGGGACGCCAACCGCCGTGACCCGTTTCGGCTACGCGAGCTTCGATCCCAGCGCGCCCTACAGCGGCACGCCGTTCACGTCGATCCAGGCGCAGTCGCGGACCAAGGTCGTCGCCGGCGTGGCGGGCGGCGTCGGCATCGAGTACGCAATCACCCCGAACATCCTGCTGCGTGCCGAGTATCAGTACGTGCTGTTCAGCGATTTCGACGGCCACAAGGTCAACCTGAATACCGTCCGCGCCGGTGCGGCCGTCAAGTTCTGATGCGGTACGGTCCGATGATGCTTGCCGGTGGGAGCCTGTCCATGCGTGGTCGTCGCCGTCTCGCGGTCGCCGTGGCCCTGCTCGCCGCGGGACCCGTCCTGGCCTCCCCCGCCGCTTGGCCCGGGGACCGGACCGAGGTGCGCGTCATCCGCCATCACCGGGTCCGCCCCGTCCCGGTCGTTCCCGTCGTCCCGCCACCCGTGCTGGTGCGGGACTACCTGCCGCGCAACCACAACGTCCCGCTGTACAACGAGCCACCCCGCTACGGGCCAGCTTGGTGAGAGGGGCGCCCCGCCCGGCTTCTCGCACCGATCAGGATCGTGGGGTCCGGGACGGCCGGGGTTGCCAGCGCGTATCCCTGTAGAGGTCGCCGACACGGCAGGAGAGGCCGGCCGACGGGATGTCGAGGCGGTCATCGGGGCCCGTCAGAGTCCGGACTTGCCCATCCATCCCGCGCGTGTCGGGCATGAACCACGCCGGAAACGCGGTCCTGGTCCGCCACGATGATGGCCTGACAGGGTATATGGGCGCGATACAGTTACGGCACGCCCGCCTCAGCTCTCCAGCTCGCTATCCCAGTACAGGTAGTCGAGCCACGTGTGGTGATACTGCCGGTGGTCGAATTCGGGCTGCCGGTGGTGCAACTCGTAGCGGGTCGGCCGGCGGGGCTCGGTCATCAGCGGCATGTCGGCCTCGGCCGGGGTCCGGTTGGCCTTGCGCAGGTTGCAGGGCGAGCAGGCCGCCACGACGTTCTCCCAGCTCGACAGGCCGCCCCGGGAGCGCGGCACCACGTGGTCGAAGGTCAGGCCCCCCGAGGGCAGCCGGAGGCCGCAATATTGGCAGCTGAATCCGTCGCGCAGGTAGATGTTGTAGCGCGTGAAGGCCGGGCTGCGGGCGAGCGCCACGTAGTTCTTCAGCGCCACAACGCTCGGCACCCGCAGGGACCGCGAGGGCGAGCGCGCCTCGACGTCGTAGCTCGCCACCAGGGTGACCCGGTCGAGGAACAGGGCCGTGAAGGCGTCCTTCCACGACCAGAGGGAGAGCGGATTATAGGAGAGCGGCCGATAATCCGCGTTGAGGACGAGGGTTTGGAGATCCATCATCGGCGCGACTCTTCGGACTATCTTTGACGCGGATAACGCGCGGGACCGCACCATCGCCCCACCGGCCCGTCCGAACCGGCCCGGGGCCGATGCAGGACGGGCCGGCGCGCGACGCGGCGGCTGGGCGGGAGAAGACGTGTTGCGGGACGACTGGGCGGGAGAGGCGGACGGAACAACAGGGCGGCGGGCCGGCGCGCGGGGGCGCCAGTCGAGGCGGTCAGATCCAGAACGCGGCCGGGCCGGGCCGGCACGATCGCCGGCCATGCCCTTCCGCGTGAAGACGAAAAGGCCCTGTCCATCAGGTGTTCATCTAATCCCAGCGTGACACCCTTGTGAAGCTATTCCCGCAGGGCCGAGGGACGCACCCACAGGGCGCACCCAGAGCGCAGACGCGCAGCCGGCGGTGCGATCGGATCCGGCCCGGATGGGCAGGGGCACGGTTTCGCCCCATTGCTCCCCCAGAGCGCCGGGTCGCCAGGAGGCCCGCCCGGTCCCCTATCGCCGCCGATTCGCCGATGCCGGAAGCCGACCGCGCGTCCGGCGCGCCCGACGAGAGGTCGCCCATGATTCGTACGCCAGCGCGTACCCCCAGGCCGGATGGCGACGCACGCCCGTTCCGCCGGCCCGCCCGCTTCGCAGCCTACTGGGCCACCCTGATGCTGGGCCTCACCCCGGCCGCCTCCTTGCCGGCCTCCGCCCAGGCGCCGGCTCAAGGACCCGCGCAGGCCCCCGCCCACGCGCCGGCCGGCAAGCCGACGGAGGCCAAGCCTGCGGCCGACGCCAAGCCTGCTGCCGATGCCAAGCCGGCCGATGCCAAACCCACGGAGGCGAAGCCCGCCCCGGTGCAGACGGAACTCCCGGAGCAGTTCAAGGCTGTGCGGGCGAAGCTCGATGCCGCCAAGGTCGAGCTCGACGCCCGCGAGAAGCAGCTCGGGCATACCGACCTGACGGTGGCCGACCTCACCGCCATCCGCGACAGCGCCGCCACGGTCACCGACGAGATCCGCGGCCTGGTCACGCGGCTCGACGCGCCCCTTGAGGCCGCCCGGGAGCGGCTCACGCAGCTCGGGCCGAAGCCCAAGGACACCCAGGAAAGCCCGGAGGTTGCCCAGCAGCGCGCCGAGCGCGAGGCCGCCGTCACCCGGATCGACGAGACCCAGCGGCTCGCCCGCTCCCTGGTGGTGCAGGGCGACCAGATCGTCGATCGCGTCTCGAACCGCCGCCGCGAATCCTTCACCCGCGACCTGCTCCAGCGCTCCCAGCCGCTGATCGGACCGGGCCTCTGGGCCAAGGTGATGGCCGACATCCCCCGGGACACGCGTGCGCTTCAGAGTGCCGTCTCTGACATCGGCCTGCTGTTCGGCCGCAACGGCAGCCTCGGCAACCTGCTGTTCCTGGGGCTCGCCTTCGGGATCTCGGTGGCGCTGTATTTCGGGCGGCGCAACATCGCGCCCCGGGGCGCCCACCGGGACCTGGGCAAGACCGATCCGTCGCGGCGGGCGCGGCTGCTCGCCGCCTGGCGGGTGATCCTGCTCGGGACGGTGCCGGCGGTGGCGGGTTCCTACGCGGTCTACTACGCCCTCGACGCCACCAACCTCCTGCCGTCCCGGCTCCTGCCGGTGGCGGCCGCGATCTCCGGCGGGCTCGCCTTCATCGCCTTCGTGGAGGCGCTCTGCGACGGGCTGCTCAGCCCCGAGAAGCCGGCGTGGCGTCCCGCCCCCGTGGGCGACGCGGCGGCCACCCGCCTGACGCGGCTGGCGGTCGGCATCGCCACGGTGGTGACCGTGGTGAAGTCCGTGGAGGCCCTGAATTCCGGGATCTCGGCGGCCCTGCCGATCTCCATCGCCACGCGGGGCCTCGGCGCGGTGGCGACCGCCCTGATCCTGGCGATCGGCCTGCACCGCTTCGCCGATACCGAGCAGGAGGAGGAGGCCTGCTTCGGCCCCTACGTGCCGACCAAGACCACCACGGGCATCGGCGGCCCGGCCCGGCTCCTCGGCTGGGCCGCGGTCGGCGTGATCGGGCTCGGCGCGCTGGTCGGCTACGTCGCCTTCGCGACCTTCCTGATCGACCAGCTGATCTGGGTCGCCTGCATCCTGGTGCTGCTCTACCTGCTGGTGCAGAGCGTCGACATCTTCATCGGCAAGGCGCTCAGCGACGAGACGCGGCTCGCCACGGCGCTCCAGGCCAATACCGGCCTGCGCAAGCGCTCCCTGAACCAGATCTCGGTCCTGGCGACCGGCGCGGCCCGGGTCGTGCTGTTCCTGGCGGCGGCGGTCCTCATCCTGGCGCCCTGGGGGCTCGATTCGACCGACATCGTCTCGTCGGTCCGGCAGGCCTTTTTCGGCTTCAAGGTCGGCGACGTCACGATCTCGCTGTCGAGCATCGTGCTGGGGATCGGCATCCTGGTGGTCGGCGTGTTCATCACCAAGGGCGTGCAGCGCTGGCTGGAGAACACCTACCTGCCGGCGACCGACCTCGATGCGGGCCTGCGCAACTCGATCACCACGGTGGCGGGCTATTGCGGCTTCCTGCTCGCGCTGGCGCTGGCCTTCTCGTATCTCGGCCTGAGCCTCGAGAAGCTCACCCTGGTGGCGGGCGCCCTGTCGGTCGGTATCGGTTTCGGCCTGCAGTCGATCGTCAACAACTTCGTCTCGGGCCTGCTGCTCCTGTGGGAGCGGCCGATCCGGGTCGGCGATCAGGTGGTGATCGGCGATTCCGAGGGCATCGTGAAGCGGATCTCGGTCCGCTCCACCGAGATCCAGACCTTCGACCGCTCGGCCGTGATCGTGCCGAACTCCAACCTGATCTCCGGCGTGGTGAAGAACCGGGTGCGGGGCGACCGCTCCGGCCGGGTGAGCATCACGGTCAGCGTCCTGCGCAACCAGGATCCGGTCCGGGCCGCCGAGATGATCACGTCCTGCGCGACGGCCCATCCCGACGTGCTGCGGGAGCCGGCGCCCCGGGTGGTGTTCAAGAAGATCGGCGATCCGTTCCTCGAATTCGAATTGCTCGTCTGGATCACCGACGTCAGCCTCGGACAGAAGGTGCTGACCGACCTGAATTTCTCCGTGTTCTCGACCCTGGTGGAGGCGGGCTTCATCCCGCCGCTCGGCCCCGGCTCCAGCATCGTGACCGTGCAGGGGCTGGACACGATGCAGAGCGCCATGGGCGAGATCGCCAGCCGGTTCGGGCTGGCGGCGCCGGCCGCAGCACCCGCCGCCGAGGCCGGGGAGGGGGCCCGGACGCAGCAGGGTCGCGGCTTGCGGAGCGCTGGCGGCTGACGCGGCGGGTGCGGATTCGCCAGACCCTGCCTATATGGCTGAGGCATCCGAACCGGTTGCCGCAGCAGGGACCTTGAGAACGTGGGCGGACGAAGCGTGAGACGGACCCTGCGGCGGATGGCCTGCCTGCCCGTGCTGGCGCTTCTCGGCTCCTGCGCCGCCCAGGCGCCGGCCTCCTCGGCGCTGCCGAGCATCTACCTGCCGCTCGCCAACAACAGCGCCCATATCGACGTGGAGGCGGCCCGCGACATGATCTCGTCCTACCGCCGCAACCGCGGCGCGGCGCCGCTCACCGTCGATCCGGAATTGCAGCGGCTGGCCGAGGCCGAGGCGGCGTCGATGGCGCTGGCCGACCGGCCGAGCAAGGCGCAGACCGTCAAGGCCGCGGTGGAGCGGCTCGGCTACGCGGACGTGAACGCCAATCTCTCGGCGGGCTACCACACCCTGGCCGAGGCCTTCTCCGGCTGGCGCGAGAGCGCGCCGCACGACGCCACGATGCTCGACCCGAAGGCCACCAAGATGGGGATTGCCACCGCCTACGCGCCGGGTTCGAAGTACAAGGTCTACTGGGCGCTGCTCACCGCCAAGTAGGGCGGGCCTCCTGCGGCAGCCCCTCCACGTCCGGTCCCGGGGCGGCGCTGCCTTGAGCAGCGTCACCGTCACCCACCGGTTGGCCGGCCGGTAGGGGTGTCTGGGGACATCGGCTCGGTTCGGACGCGTCGGCGCCGCCCTCGCGCACGATCGACCCGAGGGTAGCCCGGGTGCGGTTGCGAGATCCCTGGGGCGGGCGCCCGATGCCGGATCGTCCAGGGAAATCGGGCGCCGGATCCGAAGCCCGCCGGGCAGCCCACAGGGTTGGTAACCTTACTGAACGAACAGTAAAGGCGCCTGTTTCCAGTCTGTGTCGTCCCGTCATCGCCCGTTCAGGCAGAAGCTGGCATACACCTGTCGTACGAGGGGTTTGGCGGCAGGACCAGCGACACGGTCGGCCGGCCGAGCCTCGTTAAGAGATGGCGCAGGACCCGGGTCACACGGGCCGCGCCAGGGGTGGCGGAGCGGTACGATGGTTCGTCTCTACGGGCGGGTCCTGGGGTTCCTGAAGGCGGAGCGGCGGCTGGCGGTCGGCTTGGCGGCGACCAACGTCGTGCTGGCGATCGCGGCCTTCGCCGAACCCTTGCTGATGGGCCGGATCATCGACCAGCTGACCCATCTCCAGCGCGGCGGCAACGCGATGGCTACGATGCTGCCCCTGCTCGCCGCCTGGGTCGCGTTCGGCTTCTTCACCATCGCGGCGGGGGTGTTCATCGCGCTCCACGCCGACCGGCTGGCCCACCGCAACCGCCTGTCCTCAATGGCGAGCTACTTCGAGCACGTCCTCGACCTGCCGCTCGCCTTCCACTCGGCCAACCATTCGGGCCGGGTGCTGAAGGCGATGCTGGAGGGCACGAACGGCATGGCGTGGCTGTGGCTCGGCTTCTTCCGCGACCACCTCGTCGCCCTGGTCTCGCTCGGCGTGCTCCTGCCGATGACCCTGTTCATCAACTGGCAACTCGGCTCGATCCTGGTGGTGCTGGTGCTGGCCTTCACGGCGCTCACCACCTTCGTGATGCGCCGGACCGAGACGCTCCAGGGGCAGGTCGAGGAATTCAATTCGGGCCTCGCGGCCCACGCTTCGGATGCGCTCGGCAACGTCGCGGTGATCCAGTCCTTCACCCGCGCCAAGGCCGAGAAGGACGCGATGCGCGGCATCATCACCAACCTGCTCGCGGCGCAGATCCCGGTCCTGTCCTGGTGGGCGCTGGCCAACGTGGCGACCCGGGCGTCCGCGACCATCACCATGACGGCGATCTTCGTCACCGGCATCTGGCTCTATCAGGCCGGCACCACCACGGTGGGCGAGGTCGTGGCCTTCATGAGCCTCGCCACCGCCTTCGTGGCGCGGCTCGACCATGTGGTCGGCTTCGTTAACGGTCTGTTTCAGCAGGCGCCGAAGATCGCCGAGTTCTTCGAGATCTACGACACCGTGCCGGCGGTGGCCGACCGGCCGCATGCCCGGCAGGTGGCACGGTTCGAGGGCGCGGTGACCTTCGACGACGTGACCTTCTCGTATGACGGCAAGCGGCAGGCACTCGACGGCGTCTCGTTCACGGCGCGGCCCGGCGAGACGATCGCGCTGGTGGGCACCACCGGCTCGGGCAAGTCGACGACGCTGGGCCTCCTGCACCGCAGCTTCGATCCGGCCTCCGGGGCGATCCGCATCGACGACATGGATGTCCGCGACATCGGTCTTGCGAGCCTGCGCCACAACATCGGCGTGGTGTTCCAGGAGCCGATGCTGTTCGCCCGCTCGATCCGCGAGAACCTGCAGGTCGGCCGCCCCGACGCGACGGATGCCGAGATGCTCGACGCCCTGGAGCGGGCCCAGGCCAGCGCCTTCCTGGCGCGTCAGCCGAACGGGCTCGACACGGTGATCGGCGAGCGCGGCCGGTCGCTCTCGGGGGGCGAGCGCCAGCGGCTCTCGATCGCCCGGGCGCTCCTGAAGAACCCGCCGATCCTGATCCTCGACGAGGCGACCTCGGCGCTCGACGCCGCCACCGAGCGCAAGCTCCAGGGCGCGCTGGAGGCGGTGATGGAGGGGCGGACCACCTTCGTGATCGCCCACCGCCTCGCCACGATCCGCGACGCCGACCGGATCCTGGTGTTCCACGAGGGCCGGATCGTCGAGGCCGGCACCTTCGACGCGCTGGTGGCCGAGGGCGGCCGCTTCGCCGAGCTCGCCCGGGCGCAGTTCATGGTGACCGAAGCCGATACCGAAGAGGGGCTGCCCCTGGCGGCGTGAGGCGCGCGATCACCGCGATCCTTCGGGTTGCACCTTCGGGTGCAGCCCGGTCGCGTTCGACGGGCTGAGTGCGCCCGTCGCAGCCTGCGTTTCGGGACCGGCATTCGGCGGAGGACGATCGGGTCGGCTCAGGCCGCCCGCACCCACACCGCCGTATCGTGGAAGGCGGCGCCGTCGTTGGGCGCTGCCGGGGTGGAGCCGATCAGCGTGTTGATCCCGCCGCCATCCGCGAAGGATGCGCTCGGCCACAGGCTCTCGACCACGACGACGCCCGGCTGCTGCCCCTCGGCGAGGCGGGCGTGCAGGCGTACTTGGCCGCGGGCATTGCCGAGGTCGACAACGTCGCCCGTTTCGATCCCGAGCCGCGCGCCGTCCTCCGGATGCAGCAGGCAGGTCGGCCGCCCCTCCCGGCGGAGCGACTCGGGCTGGTTGGTGAAGGTCGTGTTGAGGAACTGGCGGGCCGGCGGCGCGATCATCCGGAACGGGTGATCCGCGTCGGCGGGCTCGGCCACCGGCCAGTGATCGGGCAGGGCCGGCATCCCGGCCGCCCGGGGGCCGAGCGCCGCCCAGTCGGGGGCGAAGCGGAACCGCCCGTCCGGATGGCCGAACCCGTTGAGGAAGTGGCTCTCGGCGAAGTCCGGCTGCGCGTCGATCCAGCCCGCCGCCTCCAGCCGGTCGAGCCCGCCCCAGCCCGAGCGGGCCAGGGTGGCGTCCGCCAGTTCCCGGGCACTCATGTGGAAGCCCGCATGGTCCGCCCCGAGGCGGTCGGCCAGGGCCGACAGCAGCGCGTGGTTCGAGCGGCACTCCCCCGGCGGCGGCAGGATCGCCGGCCCCACCTGGATGTGCGTGTGACCGCCGGCCCCGTAGATGTCGTCGTGCTCCAGGAAGGTGGTGGCCGGCAGGACGAGATCGGCGAGGGCCGCGGTCTCGGTCATGAACTGCTCATGCACGGCCACGAACACGTCCGGCCGCGCGAGCCCGGCGCGCACCCGGGCGCTGTCGGGGGCCGAGACCGCGGGATTGGCCGACTGGATCAGCAGGGCGCGCACCGGTGGCCCGCCCTGCAGGGCGTCGGGATCGTCGGCGAGGATGGCGCCGAGCCGGCTCATGTCGAGTTCGCGCACGCCCGGCGCCTTGGCGTCGAGCCCCTCGGTCAGGGTCTTGTCCCAGTTGAAGATCGCGGCCTGCTGCCAGAGGGCGCCGCCGCCTTCGTGCTGCCACGCGCCGGTGACGGTCGGCAGGCAGGTCACCGCGTGGAGATTCACGGCGCCGTTGCGGCTCCGGGTGAAGCCGAAGCCGCAGCGGATGTAGCTGCGCGGCGTCCGGCCGTAGAGCGCCGCGAAGGCTTCGATCTCGGCCGGATCGAGGCCGGTGATCGCCGCCGCCCATTCGGGGGTGCGCGACGCCAGATGCGCCTCCAAAGCCGCGGTATCCTCCGCATGGGCGGCGAGGTAGGCGCGGTCGGCGTGGCCGTCGCGGAACAGGATGTGGAGCACCGCGCAGGCCAGCGCCCCGTCGGTGCCCGGTCGGGGGGCGAGGTGGAGGTCGGCGGCTGCCGCGGTGCCGGTGCGGTAGGGATCGATCACCACCAGCTTGGCGCCCCGATTCTTCCGGGCGCGGCTGATATGGGTCATCGCGTTGACCTGGGTGCTCACCGGGTTGCCGCCCCAGACGACGATCAGGTCGGAGAGCGCCATCTCGCGGGGATCCGGGCCGGCAATCCGGCCAGTCCCGGCGCTCCAGCCCGCGATGGCGATCGCCGTGCAGATGGTGCGCTTGCGCCGCGAATAGCCCATCACATGGGTCAGGCGATGGATGCCGTCGCGCTGGACCAGCCCCATGGTGCCGCCGGAATTGTACGGCCAGACCGCCTCCGGGCCCCCGTTCTGCGCCGCCTCGGCGAAGGCTCCTGCCAACCGATCGAGGGCCGCGTCCCAGGAGATCCGGCGCCATTCGCCGCTGCCCTTGGGGCCGACGTGTTCCAGCGGATGCAGGAGCCGGTCCGGGTGGTGAACACGCTCGCCGTAGCGGCTGACCTTCGCGCAGATCACCCCGGCCGTGTAGGGATTGTCGCCCCCGCGGACCGAGACGACGCGGCCGTCCGCCACCTGCACGTCGAGGCTGCAGGCAGAGGGGCAATCGTGCGGGCAGACGGTCCGGACCAAGCGACGCACTCCCATCGAACGCCCACGGCGCCAGCCTGCCTGATGCAAGGCCCGTGCGTTTTTGAGGCAGCTTGGCTGATTCGAGAGGGACCCGGGGGCGGTCTCCCGATTGCCATCGGGGGCACAGGGCACCGGGCGCACACTTTCGGAGGCGGTCCGGCGTCGGCACAGGGCAGCCCACGGATTGCCCGATCGCCGTGTCGCGATACAGGGAGGCCGCAGCCACACCATCCCAGGTGAACCGACCATGCCGGCCCGCCCCCTCGTCCTGTACCCGGATCCGCGCCTCGCGCATCCGGCCGCCCCGATCGCGGCGTTCGGGCCGGACCTGTCGGCGCTCGCGGCCGATGTCTGGGACACGCTCCTGGAGGTCAGCGCCATCGGCCTGACAGCCCCGCATATCGGCGTGCCCGCACGGGTGGTGGTGATCCGGATGTCCCCCGAGACGGAGCGGCGCGTCTACGTGAACCCCGTTCTGCTCTGGGTGTCGCCCGACACGGCGACCCATGAGGAGGGCAGCGTCAGCATGCCTGGGGTGCGGGAACGGATCACCCGACCGGCCCAGGTGCGGTTCGGCTATCGCGACCTCGAGGGCGCGGAGCACGAGACGACGGCGGAGGGTTTTGAGGCCGCGGTCATCCAGCATGAGATCGATCAGCTCGACGGCGTCTTCTGGATCGACCGTCTGTCACGCCTGAAGCGCGAGCGTCTGCTCAAACGCTTCGGGAAGGTGAAATCAGCTTAGGCCTGCAGGGCTCGCAATCGCGCGATCGGGAGATTTGGTCGCCGCCCTCAGCGCAGGGCCAGCATCTGCGCCGCGTGGGTGGCGACATCCTGCACCGCCGGCATGTCGTAAGCGTAGATGCGCCCGGCCAGGATCACCAGGGCAAGCGTCCAGAACACGGCACCGCCGACCCGCCGGGCCGTCCGGTCGCCGGTGACCTCCGGGCAGGCACGGGCAACCCCGTCCGTGACGGGCTCACCGAACGGATCGAAGGCTGTCGGCCGGATTTCGGAACACGTGCGCATGGTAGACATGTCGCCCCGGACCCGCCCGTCGGCAATGGACCCGTCTTTCGAATTTCCGCGCGCGCGGAGACTCTTGTTCTCTGTTCCGACGCGGACGCAAACACCTTCTTCTCAGGCGCCTGCCCGGGGCCCGGAAACGCGCGAATCTCTTCTCGGGACGGTCCCGCGACCGGTCTTCAGGCCCCGCCGGAACCGTGCAGCCGCACGGATCGCCCGATCCGTCCCCCGGCCTCGTCGGGCCGGGTCCGGCAATCCGCGATGGTGGCCCGGGCCGTGTCGATGGCGACCGAGACCGCGGACAGGACCGGCGGATCGGGCGCCCGCTCCCGGGTGTAGCGGACCACGTCCATGGCGAGCGCGTCGACCTCGACGGTCAGCGCCTCGATCGCCGCCGGGTCGCGCACAGCCCGCGCCTGACCGGCGATCTCCAGGAGCCGGTCGATGATCTCGTCGATCCGCTCCCGGCGCAGGCTCGCGAGCCGCTGCCGGATCCAGGCCAGCACCGAGACGAGGCCGCCCGCCAGCGCGCCGAGGAGGTAGAGCGTGTCGCCGTAGCGCTCGATGAAGCCGTGCTGGTCGCGCTCGTAATAGTCGATGGCCCCGGGATGGATCGGGATGCGGGCGCTGGTTGCCGCCACCGTGGTGTCGTAGGCCGGGGCCTGGACGTACTCGGCGGCGTCCGTCGCTTGCGCGGCGGCGGTGCGCTTCTCGAAGAGCTGCCGGGTCACGTCGGCCACCACCACGCGGCTCAGGGAGGCCCGGGCCATCAGCCGGTACGAGGCGCCCACGGTCTTCACGTCCTCGGCCGGCAGTTTCGGCCGGCCGCCGAACAGGCCCCCCGGGATCGTCACCGCCTGGAGCCGCGGGAAGCGCTCGATCACCGCGTCGTCGTCCTCGACCGTGACGAACGCGACCTTGCCGCCGCGGGCGAGCCCCCGCACGGCTCCCACCAGGGCGAGCGCCTTGGGCGCCGAGGGCGCGATGAT
The DNA here is from genome assembly GCF_022829725.1 of Methylobacterium sp. E-005. Taxonomy (GTDB): domain Bacteria; phylum Pseudomonadota; class Alphaproteobacteria; order Rhizobiales; family Beijerinckiaceae; genus Methylobacterium. The sequence continues at coordinate 47,943 of NZ_JAKSYG010000026.1, forward strand.
GCTGACGAAGGCGTCAATCCGCTTCTCGCGGAAGGCTCCCGCCACCGCCTCCTGATCGACCGGGACCAGCAGGACCGTGGAATCCCGTACGGGGCCGGCCGCCTCATCCAGGATAAGGCCGTAATAGCCCAGGATGTTGCGCAGCAAACCGAGGTCGGCATCCCGGTGGGCCGCGATGCCGAGCCGCTTGCCGGCGAGCTTCGGAAAACCCGTGATGCCGGCCTGTTCCGGCGAGGCGATGATCATCGCCTGATCGCGCAGGATCGCCAGGGTCAGCCCGTTGGTGGGCAGGAGCACGTCGGGGCGGACCACCGCGAGGTCGGCCCGGCCGTCTTGCAGGGCGGCGGCGCTCTCGCGCACGTCGTCGAAGGGGAGGATCTTCAGGCGTATGCTCTCATGGCCGGCATCCAGCGCGTCGGCATAGGCCTTGATCAGCTCCGGCTCGGTGCCGTCCCGGGGGGCGACCGCGATGGTGAGCACCGTCGCCTGGAGGAGATACCACGCCGCCACCCCGCCGGCGCCCAGGAGGGCTGCGCCGGCCAGGAGCAGGACCTCGCGGCGCAGCAACCAAGCGGGGACAGCCCACATCCCGGCCGCTCAGAACAGCGAGATCAGGACGATCCCACCGACCATCAGGGCGGCACCGATCAGGCGCGGCGCGCCGGCCTTCACCTGCTTCATGCCGAACCAGCCGAAATGATCGAGCGCCACCGAGGTGATCAGGTTGGCGGTGATCAGGAGGCCGTTGAAGGCCCCGGCCCCGACCTTGTCGACGAACAGCAGCCCGGCGAACACCGCCACCGCGCCGGTGATGCCGGCGAGCGGCATCCACCAGCGGACCCCCGCGACGTCCTGCCGGCTCGGCAGCGGCGAGGGGCGCAGCAGGAACACCAGGGCGAACACGAACACGACCGGGATGAACGACACCGTGGCGGCGAGCCAGGGATTCTCCAGGGCGCCGCGCAGCTGCGCGTTCCACACCACGCCGACCGCCATGAGGGCGCCGGCCACCAGGATGAACGGGTAGAGCAGCTTGCCGCCGACTCCCTTCTCGCCGCCCTCGCTCTTGCCGCCCGAGCGGGCGATGAAGGTCACGCCCACCGCCATCAGCAGGCCGCCGAGCCAGGCCATCGGCTTGAAGCCCGACGCCTGCAGGCCGAACAGGCCGAACGCGTCCATCGCCAGCGAGGTGAGGATGTTGGCGGTCAGCGTCAGGCCGTTGAACGGCCCGGCGCCGACCTTGTCGATGAAGGCGAGGCCGCCGAACACCGCCACCGCGCCGGCCACACCCCCGAGCGGGGCGTACCAGGGCATCTTGCTCAGGGAGGCGAGGTTCGGCAGCGGCGTCGGCATCGTGAAGAACAGGGTCGCGAACACGAAGACGATCGGCAGGAACGACACCGTCGCGGCGAGCCAGGGATTGACCAGCTTGCCGCGCAGCTGCGCGTTCATGGCGTTGCCGATGGCCTGCAGCGCGCCGGCCACCAGGATGAAGGGATACAGGAGGGCAGCCGTCACGCGCGCAGACCTTGGGTTCGGGGTTCAGATGAGCAGCAGGCCGGCCAGAGCCAGCACGAGGGCCGATGGCATCACCAGCAGGCCGAGCTTCAGGAAGGTCCAGGCGCCGACATCCTGGCCCTCGCGGCGGATGGCGGTGAGCCAGAGGATGGTCGCCAGCGAGCCCGTCACCGAGAGGTTCGGGCCCAGATCGACGCCGATCAGGATCGCGCCCGCGACCTTCTCGGGCACCTGGGCGGTGTGGACGGCGGCGCCCGCGATGAGGCCGGCCGGCAGGTTGTTGACGAGGTTGCACAAAACCGCGATCAGCCCCCCCGCCCCCCAGGCGGTGGCCTCCGGGGCGGCGTGGGCGTAGCCCTTGAGCAGATCCGCCAGCATGGCGAGGACGCCGGTCTTCTCCAGGGCCTCCACCAGCACGAACAGGCCGGCCACCAGCGGCAGCACGCTCCACGACACGTCCTTGGCGACCTCCACGAGGCCGCCGCGCTTGAGCAGCAGCACGACCACGGTGGTGGCCAAGCCCGCCACGAAGGTCGGCAGGCCGAGATCGAGGCCGAGCGCCGAGGCGCCGATCAGCACGCCGCCGGTCGCCACGATGCCGATCCCCGCCACGAGGCCGGTGCGCGAGAGCGATACGGCCTCGACATCGGTCGCCACGCTCTGGCCGCGCAGCGTCTTGGCCTGGGTCAGGCGCAGCACCGCGTAGGTCGTCGCGATGGCGAGAACCGAGGGCAGCGCGAACAGGCCGAGCCAGCGCATGAGCGGCGGCATGTGATCGGCGAAGACCACGAGGTTGGCGGGGTTCGAGATCGGCAGCACGAAGCTCGCCGCGTTGGCGATGAAGGCGCAGACGAACAGGTAGGGGAGCGGATTCTCGACCTTGGCGGCCTTGGTGGCGGCGTAGACGGCGGGCGTCAGCACCACCGCGCAGGCGTCGTTCGACAGGAACACCGTGACGACGGTGCCCACGAGGTAGACCAGGGTGAACAGCCGGGTCGCCGAGCCCTTGGCGGCACGCACCGCGATCGAGGCCAGCCAGTCGAACAGGCCCTCCTTCCGGGCGACCTCCGACATCAGCATCATGCCGACGAGGAACAGGTAGACGTCGGTGCCCTTGAGGACGCCCTCCCAGGCGGTGGCGGGGGCGAGCAGCCCGAGGGCGACGAGGGCGCCAGCGCCGAGCACGGCCCAGATCGCCTCCGGCCACGAGAACGGCCGCAGGATGACGCCGAGCGTCGCGAGGGCGGTGATCGCCCAGGTCGTGATGTTGGGGGACAGCGTCAGCGCGCCCATCGGTTCCGGTAGTCCTGTATCGGGTGAGTCGGGAAAGGGATGTCTGCAGCGTTTCGGATGGGGCCGGCTACCAGTCCCGGCCGTTGCGGTTGGGGCCGAGCTGATCCCCGCGGATGCCCTTGCCGGGCCAAGCCTGCGTGCGGAACGCGTCGCTGCCCGGTCGCTTCGGGGCGGGCGGCGGCGTGAATGCGCAGGACACGGGCTCGATCGTCTCGGCGTCGCTGCCGCCCGTGCCGTCCGCCGCCGTCACCGAGAGACGGTGCGCGCCGCCCGGCCACGGAACCTGCGCCTCGACGGTGCGCGGACCGACCGGATGCATCGGGTGGGGCGGCCCGCCGTCGACGCGGGCGTGGCAGGACCAATGCTCCTGCGGGGCGTTCGAGAGCACGAGGGCGCGCACCGTGATCGTCCCGCCTGCCACCAGAGGCTCCGCGGCGAGGCGCCGGTCGGCCGGGCTCGTGATCATCACGAAGGGCAGCTTTCGGTCGAGGGGCTTGAACCGCCAACTCGTCACGGCGCCGTCGATCGCCCCCACCGCGTAGCCCACCGCGCCGTCCTCGTTCTGGCCGACCGAGCGGGCCGAGGCGTAGAGGGTGCGCCCGTCATGGGCGAGTTCGTTGTAGTGGGTGTGACCCATCTCGACGAGGCGGACATTGTGGCCACGGATCAGGCCCGCCAGCGTGGCCTTCTCGTCCGGCCCGGTGAGGTCGTCCGGATAGGTGTGGGTGAAGACCGCGCAGGGCAGGCCGTCCCGGTCGGCCGCCGCGAGTTCGCTTCCGAGCCAATCGAGCTGGCAGGGACCGAGCCGGAAATCGAGGCCGAATCCCTTCTGGCCGTAGCCGGCGCTGATCATGTCGAGGAACAGGCAGCGCACGCCGGCGAACGTCTCGGCGTAGTAGTAGTGCGGCACATAAATCGGGGTCTGCGGCCGGGGCAGGTAATGCCCGCGGGGCTGGTGACGGCCACCCTGTCGGCTGCCCATCACCTGCGCGAACAGCGCATCGAAATCCGTCATCCTGCCGTGCTGGCGGTCGTGATCCCCGGCGATCAGGCGGACCGGAAGCGCCGAATGGGCCGCCAGGGCATCGGTCAGGATCTTGTACTGCGCCGCCCGCCCGTCCTCGGCGAGGTCGCCCGGCAGGTAGGCGAAGTCAAGGAGACCGCTCTGATGGAGGCCGTCGACCTCGGCGAGGATCGCCCGCAGGTCGATCGCGTTTCGGTCGCCCGGCTGTTCCAGGTGCAGATCGCCGATATGCGCGAAGGCGAACACGCCGCGGGTCCCGCTCATGGGGCCGTTGCGCCGCGGGGAACCGCGTACGCCCGCCCGATCGATCCGCCTGTCCCGCCCGCCATCGCGCCCTCCGGATGGCCCCCGGGAGGCAGCCACACACGTTGCGAACGGCCCGACGCCCCGGACGCCGCCGAGTTCCGTGATCGGGCTGCAGGCTAGGCGGCCCGGAACCTAATTTTTCGTGATCGCGACCGGGACACCGGACAGGACAGGGAAAGTGTCGTGAAATCGGACGCCCTGTGTCTGCTTGCTGGACACATGCCGGGCTTTCACGACGACAGGTCGTGATCGCCCGAACTTTGGCCCCCGCCCGATACGGATTGTGGCTCATCCTGCGCGAGTCAGGCTCAAACCGGGCCGTGAGCGCGCGCAGTCTCCGGCATCAGAGGCTCTCGATCCAGTCACGCAGGACCGCCCCCGGCGCGCGCTCCAGCTCGGCCTCCGGGCGCCGGGGTGCGGTGCTGGGCACGAAGCCGAACCGGCGCTTGAACGCCCGCCGGAAGGTCCGCTCGTCCGAGAAGCCGACCGCGTAGGCGACCTGTGCGACGCGGGCGGCTTGCGGCCCGTCATCCCGCACCAGCATCCGCATGGCGGCCATCAGACGGCGGTCGCGGATGTAGGCGACGATGCCGTGCGGCGCGAACAGGCGGTACAGTGTCGAGCGCGACAGGCCGAGCCGTGCCGCGATCAGAGCCGGCGTCAGTTTCGGATTGCCGAGTTCCGCTTCGACGAGGCGGCGGATCCGGATGCGGGCATCCGGATTGGGGGAGGCCCGACCCGTCTCCTTGCCGCGCAGCCAGGTCGCGCAGAGCTGGGTGATCGCCGCCGAGGCCGCCAGGGCCTCGCGCCGGTCGAGGAGATCGCCGCAGGCGACGACGTTGGCGACGAAACTATGGACGAGGCGCCCGAAGGGATCGCCATCGTGGTCCAGGGCCCGGCCGTGCAGGGCATCCGGGTGGCAGCCCTGCTGCTCCAGGACGGCGCGGGGAATCAGGACGTTGGTGGCGTCGACCGGGTCCGCGACGATGCGCACGGGCTGCCCGAGATCGAACACGATGGCCTGGACCTCGGTGACGGGACCGGTGCGCGGACCGGCCTCCACGAGGCTCTGCCCCCGGCGATAGAACTGCAGCAGGAGATGGTCCAGGCCCTGCTGGCGGATCATCTCCGGCGACCGCACGAGGATGTGGGCCGGCGCCATCACGTCGCCGACCAGGAGGTCGCCGAGGTGATAGCTGCGCATCGCGATCGGGATCGTCAGGTCGGTCTCGGGCCGGAAGCTCACCGCGAAGATGGGGGCGAGATGGTCCTGCCACGCCCGGCCGAGGGCCTGTGGATCCTGCGGCGGCTCGAACCGCAGGCAGGCGATCCTGTTCATCTGGACAGAGCCGGTGGATCGGGATGTAGCGGAGCCCGGATCGGTATTGTCGAGATACATCGCTGAAGCCTAACGCGTATTATTGGCTCGGTTTATAAGTATTTGCGTCTTTACGAAAGATAATCTGTGGCTTGGGTCCGCAATCTTGGGCCGGGCTCGACCGGAGCCAGGGATGTGATCAGTGGGTCCATTCCGTCGTGATGAACATCCTAGCCTATCGCGCTGCCCCGGCGACGTGCGATTCGGCGCGGACGGTGTCGAATGATGTCGCCGGCCAACCGGTGTCCAATGGTTAGCCGACGGGGGCACGGGACTTTCCGTTCCAGAGAAGAGCAAAGCAGTTCCAAATGGAAGGCCCGGACTCATCTGTCGCAGATAAGCGACGGTGCGTTACGTATGCCCTTGCTAACGCGACTCGCAGCATCTTTTGCAGGATCTGCGGGGTCGGAACGATGGATCATAAGCACGGAAAGGCGGCCGACGCCGACGAGGCAGGGTTGCGCGGTGCTGTTTTACGCAGCACCACGATCCGCCGTGCGTCGTCCCGGGCGGGATTATTGTTCGGATGCTCCCTGGCCGCGCTGACGATCGCCCCGGGTCCGGTCGCCGCAGAGGATGACGGTGTGCGCCCGGCACGGTCTCCCTCGACGCTTGACGCCGCAGGCCACCCGCTGACGGCGGCGGACTTCCGGGCGTGGGACGCTTACACCGGGGATTGGGGGCTTGGGGCCATCGACGCCGCCGGAGCCTATGCGCGCGGCTTTACCGGCCTCGATATCCCGGTCGCCGTCGTCGACAGCGGTATCGATAAAGGCCACCCGAAGTTCACGGGCCGTATCTCGAGCGCCTCACGCAATTTCTGGCTTCCGGAACTTGTCTTTCCCAACGGTCGGTCGAGTCAGATGATCGTGGTCGATGTCAACGGCCACGGCACGCACGTTTCGGGTACGATCGGGGCATCGCCAGCCGATGGCCATATGATGGGCGTCGCCTACGAGAGCAGGATATTATCGCTCAGCGCGATCTTGAGCCAATCGGACATAGATCGGATCAGAAAGGAAGAACAGGTTGTCGTTGAAGGCTTGAGATCCGATCAGGCGATCGAATATGCAGCCGATCATGGCGCTCTCGTTCTCAATGGAAGTTACGGTCCGGCGTATCCGAGGAAGAGAAATAGCGATGGAAGCATAAATATAAATTACAAAGAATATCCAATACAGACCATATTTAACGAAGACGATCATGAGGCAATTGCTGCTGCAATCAAAGACGATGTCCTCTCTGTTTTTGCCGCTGGAAACGACGGCCGGGACCAGCCGAAGATCGCAGGCAATCCGGAAGGGAACGCGCTGTTCCCATACATCAAGCCCGAGCATGCGCTGAGCAATGTTTATTATCTACAAGACGATAATGGGCAATCCGCTAACTTCAGAACCGATTTTTCCGATGTCTCTGGGTACGTCATCGCTGTTGTAGCGACCGATTCCCACGATCAGATCGCCGGCTTCAGCAATCGCTGTGGGGTGGCGGCCGCTTGGTGCATCGCAGCGCCGGGCGTCAAGATTGAATCCACGTGGCCGCGGGATCAACGGACGGGGGGCTATGCCGCGATCAGCGGCACCTCGATGGCAGCGCCCCATGTGACGGGTGCCGCGGCCGTGTTGCGCCAGGCCTTCCCATTCCTCAGGGCGCCCGACATCGCCCAAATCCTGTTCACCACGGCCAAGCCGCTGGGCGTGGACGCGGATCACCCGCTCGGGAATCGGGAGACCTTCGGCTGGGGCCTGCTGAACCTCGGCAAGGCGATCGACGGCCCGGGTCAGTTCACCCGCAACTGGACGGTCGATACCACCTATAAGGGCCAAGCCTATTACGGCACCTTCGCCAACGACATCTCCGGAATCGGCGGCCTGACCAAGGTCGGTGCGGGCACCCTCGAACTGTCCGGCACCAACACCTACGCGGGCGGCACCAAGGTCTCCGGCGGCACCCTGGCCGTGTGGCGCGATGCCAATCTCGGCGCGGATGGCACCGGCCTGGCCCTCGGCGGCGGCGGACGGCTGCGCGTCCTGGCGGACGGCTTCTCCACCGCGCGTCCGGTCACCCTCGACGGCCTGGGCGTGCTGCGCATCGACGGCGGCGTCTCGGCCCGCTTCGCGGGGGTGATCGCCGACGGGGCACAGGCCGGGACGCTCGGCAAGATCGGGCCCGGCACGCTCGAACTCGCCGGCGCCAACAGCTACACGGGCGGCACCGAGATCCGGGGCGGCACCCTGGCCGTGGGTCACGATGCCAATCTCGGCGCGGCCGGCGCCGGGCTGACCCTGAGCACAGCCGGTACGCTGCGGATCCTGGCGGGCGGGTTCTCCACCACGCGGCCGATGACCCTCGACGGCGCCGGGATCGTGTCGATCGACGGCGGCTCCGCGCGGTTTGCGGGCGTGATCGCGGATGGCGACCAGCCGGGCTCCCTCATGACGGAGGGGGCCGGCACCACGATCCTGTCGGCGGCCAACACCTATACGGGCGATACCCGCGTGGCGGGCGGCAGCGGGCTGGCTCTGACGGCGACCGGGCGCCTCGTCTCGGAGGTGTTCGTCGACCGGACGGCGAGCTTCACCAATGCCGGCCTCGCCGCCAGCGGCGTGTGGAACCTCGGCACCGTGAGCAACACCGGTACGATCGCCGGCGGCGTGACCAACAACCCCCGCGCCACCGCGACGAATGCCGGCACGATCACGGGCGGGCTGAGCAATGCCGGACTGGCCCTCAACACCGGCCTGATCTCCGGCGCTGTCTCGAACAGCGGCTGGCTCACCACCAGCGGGACGATCGCCGGCAGCCTCACCAATGCCGGTCAGGCGACCAACAGCGGGACGATCACCGGCGGCGCGGGCAACACCGGCAGCCTGACCAACGCCGGCACGATCGCGGGCGGGGTGTCGAACGGCGGCACCCTGGCGACGAGCGGGGCGATCACCGGCGGCCTCGCCAATGCCGGCCGGACCCAGAACAGCGGCACGATCGCGGGTGGGGTGTCGAACAGCGGCACGCTGGCCACCCGCGGCACCCTCGCGGGCGGGCTGACCAACACCGGCACCGTCACGGCCAGCGCAGGCCGGATCGACGGCGCCATCCGTAACATGGGCGGCACCCTCGCCATCACCGGAGCGGTCGCCAGCGACGGCAGCCTCGCCAATGCCGCCGGCGCCACCCTCGCGGTCGCCGGCACCGGCGCCTACAGCCTCGCCGGGCCGCTCACCAACGCCGGCACGGTCGCGGTGGCCCAAACCGCCAGCTTGGCGGCGCCGGCCGGCCTGAGCAATGCCGGGCTCGTCGCCAGCGACGGCATCCTCACCACCGACCTCACCAACACCGGCACCGCCCGCCTCTCGGGCCAGCTCAACGGCGCGCTGACCAACACCGGCAGCCTCCGCGTCACCGGCCCGCTCGCCGGCCTGACCCGCCTGACCAATGCCGGCCCGCTCGACCTCGGCGGCCAAGCCATCACGCTCGCCAGCCTCTCGGGGCCGGCCTCCGGCGTGATCGCCAACGGCGCCCTCACCGTCACGGGCGCGGCCAGCACCGCCTATGCCGGCGCCATCCTGGAGAGCACCGCCCCGACCCGCCTGACCAAGGCCGGATCCGGCACCCTCAAGCTCACCGGCCCCGGCCGCTTCTCCGGGCCGACCACGGTCCAGGCCGGCACCCTCTCCCTCGACGGGGTCTGGGCTTCGCCCGTGACGGTGGCGGCCGCCGGGACGCTGCGCGGCATCGGCACGGTCGCGGCGCCGGTCGCGGTGGCGGGCGCCCTGCGGCCGGGCAACTCCCCCGGCACGCTCACCGTGCTCGGCCCGGTCGCCTTCGCGTCCGGCAGCCTGCTCGGCCTCGACATCGACGGGACCGGCACCGGCACCGGCGCGGGCCGCTACGCCCGCCTGCTGGCGCTCGGGCCCGGCGGCGCGGTCGCGGCCAACGGCACCCTGGTGCCGGTGCTGCGTGGCATCACCGGCAACGCCAGCAACGCCTACACCCCGGCGCTCGGCCAGCGCTTCGACGTGCTGGTGGCGCAGGCCGGGCTGTCGGGCGCGTTCACCGGGCTGGCCCAGCCGACAGCGGGCCTGCCGGCCGGGACGCGCTTCGACGCGCTGTACCGCGCCACCGGCCTCGACCTCGTGGTCACGCCGGCCGCCTACGGCAGCCTCGCCGGGCTCGGGCTCGCCCAGACCAGCAACGCACAGGCCGTGGGCGCGGCGCTGGACGTCGCCCGCCCGGCCGCCGGCACGCGGCCGGACGCGGAGCGGGCGCGGGTGTTCGACGCGCTCTACGCGGCCGGGCCGGCCACGCTGCCGGGGGGGCTGGCGAGCCTGTCGGGTCAGGCCTATGGCGATGCCGTGATGGCCGATCTCGCCGCGCGCCGGCTGGTGAGCGACACGATCGACCGGCACCTGCGCGGCCAGGGCGGCGGCGCGGCTTCGTTCAGTGCGGGCGATCCGGGCCTCGGCCCGAACCGCTCGGCGCTGCAGCTGCGCGGGGCGGCGGGCGCGCCGGACCAGCCGCTGGCGTCGGGCGAGGGCCGGGTCTGGGCGGACGCGCTGTACGGGTTCGGGTCGCGATCCGGGGACCGGGCGGCGGCGGGCGCGGATCTCGATGCGGGCGGTCTGGTGCTGGGCGTCGACCGGCAGCTGGGATCCGGGATCGGGTCCGACACGCTGGTGGGCGGGGCGTTCAGCTACCTGCGCCAGACTGGCACGGCGAAGGGACAGAGCCAGGGCTTCGGTCTTGGCCGGAGCACCGCCGACAGCTACGGCGGCACGCTCTACGCCACGACGCGGCTGGGCGCGGTGGTGCTGCGCGGTACGGCCGGGCTGTCCTACGCGGATGGCCGGGTCGACCGGACGGTGTCGCTGGGCGCAGGCGTCTCGCGGGCGGGCGGGCTGACCTCGGGCTGGGACGCGGGGGTGTCGGGCTTTGCCGGCTATGTGCTGGGCCTGGGGCTTCCGATGGAGCTCGTGCCGGAGGTGGGCGTCAGCGTCGACCGCCTGACCCGGGCGCGGGTGGCGGAGCGGGGCGGTCTGGCGAGCCAGAGCTTCGCCACCGCCGACCTGAACGCGGCGCGTGTCCTCATCGGCGGTCGTGTGGCGAGCCTTCGGCTGGACGGCGGCGTGGCGGGTCTGCGCCTGGAGGGCCGGGCCTACTGGGCGCACGAACTCGCCGACACGTTCGCCCGGGTGCGCACGGGGCTGTTCGGGGTGCCGTTTGCGACGCGTACGAGCGCGCTGGGGCGGGACGGGGCGGTGCTGGGGGTGAGCCTGACCGGGCCGGTGGCGGCGGGGGTGCAGCTGTCGCTGAGCTACACCGGCGACCTGCGGCCCGGCGCCAACGCCCAGGTCGTCTCCGCAGCTTTGCAGGCCCGCTGGTGAGGCTGGACGGCGCGTTGAAGCGGGCAAAGCGGCTGGTCTGCGCCAGTACGCTCCGCCGGTGCGCCGCTCCGGGGGGACCTATGGCAGGGGCTTGAGTCCACCCTGACCGAAGCGGGAGGACGATGGGCAGGGTGTTCGACACCCTGCAGCCCCGCGAGGCCACCGGAATGCGCGCGGCGATCGAGGCGGTGGGTGCGCGGATCCTGGGTCCGATGCGTGTGATCCATACGGGTCCGCCTTCCATCGCTTCGACACGATGGCTCAGCGACGCCCGCCCTTCCAGGGCGGCATCAGCATCGTGAGCAGGGCGCCGAGGATCATGAAGGCGCTCGTGGCCCACATGCCCCCATTGGTGCTGTGCGTCGTCTCCCGGATCCAGCCCACGGCGAACGGGCTGACGAAGCCGGCGATCGCGCCGATGGAATTGATGATGGCGATACCGGCGGCCGCTTCCACGCCCGACAGGAAGAGCGGGGGCAGGATCCAGAACAGGGCCGTCACGGTGTAGCAGCCCCCTGCCGCCACGCAGAGCGCCAACAGGGCGGCTGTGACGTTCCCGGCGAAGAACGTGCTTGTGGCGAGGCCTATGGCCCCGACCACGAACGGGACGACCAGATGCCAGCGACGCTCGTTCCGTCGATCCGAGCTTCGCGCGGTCAGCAGCATGCAAACGATCGCGACTCCGAACGGGATGGCGCTGAACAACCCGATGGCGAGCGGGCCCTGGACGCCGGCTTGCGCGATCAGCGTCGGCAACCAGAACGACAGGCCATACTGCCCGATCGCCTGGCAGAAGGCGATGATCGAGAGCAGCGCCACGATCCCCGACACACCATGGGACAGGCGGCCGTGCCCGGCCGGTTGCGGGAGATCGCCCCGAATGTCAGTCTCGATGAGGTTCTTTTCCGCCCCCGTCAGCCAAGCGGCCTTCGCAGGATTGTCGTCGAGACAGAACAGGATCACGATGCCCAGAATCAGGGATGGGAGCGCTTCGATCAGGAAGAGCCATTGCCACCCGTGAAGACCACCCGCCGTGTGGAACGTCGCGAGGATGTATCCGGACAGCGGTCCGCCGATGAGCCCCGACAGGGGGATGGCGCAGATGAACAGGGCGACGACCCGGGCGCGCCGCACGGCGGGGAACCAATAGGTGAGATACAAGATCACGCCGGGATAGAAGCCCGCTTCGGCAGCACCGAGCAGGAAGCGCAGCGTATAGAAGTGCCATTCGGTCTGAACGAAAGCGAAAGCGCCGGAGATGATCCCCCACAGGATCATGATGCGGGATAGGGTCAGGCGCGCGCCGGCGCTTCATCAGCAGATTGCTCGGGGTTTCGAAGATGAAATATCCCAAGAAGAACAGCCCGGCGCCAAACCCGTAGGCCGCTTCGCTGAACCCCAGATCGCCGAGCATCGTCAGCTTCGCAAAGCCGATATTCACGCGATCCAGGAACGCGGCGACGTAGCACACCATCAGCAAGGGGATCAGCCGCAGCATCACCTTCCGGTACGGATCGAATGAGCGTTCGCCGGCAATCGGCACGGCGCTGTGTGTGGTGTCTGTGCTCATAGCGCGCGCCTCAATGCTTAACGTTTGCCCCATGCCGGCAGTCGAGAGGTGGCAACAATCGTGCCGGGGGTGAGACGACCAAAATATTGTTCAATGAAACTGTCTTATTGTCTCAATCAGCAGCCATCATGCGCCGATTGTTTAGAATCGGCGCATGATGTTGTGAACGAGAATGATCGAGTCTTGGCAAATAGCCGCCGTGCCGCGGGTCAGTTCGCCTCGAACAATCCGTCGAGGGAACGGAAGCCCTTGATCTCGATGGGGTTGCCTGACGGATCGCGGAAGAACATCGTCCACTGCTCTCCGGGCTGACCCTCGAAGCGGACCATCGGCTCCAGCACGAAGGCGACATTCTTGGCCTTGAGGCGCTCGGCGAGGGGCTTCCAGTCCGCGAGTTCCAGGGCGACACCCAGATGCGGCATCGGCACGAGATGCTCGCCGACGCGTCCGGTGCTCGCCACGGCGAACGGCTCGCCGAGGTGAAGCGAGATCTCGTGCCCGAAGAAGTTGAAGTCGACCCAGGTCGGCGCGCTCCGGCCCTCCTGGCACCCCAGCACCCCGCCATAGAACCGGCGCGTCTCATCCAGGTCGCGGACGTTGTAGGCCAAGTGGAAGAAGCTGCGCATGGTTTTCCCCTGTCGGCGCGGCACGCGCCCGCGATGGGCCGGTCCTGCCGCTTGTAAGCGTGGCTGGAACGGGTGATGAGTTCGGTGTTGACGGTTTCAGACCCAGCCGGAGGCTTGTTGTGGAGACGCGCTTCCTCGAGACGTTCGTCGCCGTCGCCGAACGCGGATCGGTCGCGGCGGCGGCCCGCGCCCAGGGGCTGACCGCGACCAGCGTGGCGCAACGGCTTCAGGCTTTGGAGGACAATCTGGCCGTCCGCCTCGTCACCCGGGTCGGGCGGGAGATCAAACTGACCCCCGTGGGCGATCGGCTCCTGGATCAGGCGCGGCGCATCCTCGCCGAGGTTCATGCGCTCAAGGCCGATGCCTCGGCCAGGCTCGGCGACGCGCTTGTCGGAACCCTGCGCATCGGCGCGATCTCCACCGTGCTGACCGGGCTGCTTCCGGACGTGATTGGCCGTTGGGCCACCGAGCATCCGGCCCTCGATCTGCAGATTTCCCCCGGCTCCTCGGCGCTCCTGCACGAGGGGCTCATGGAGGGCCGCTACGATGTGGTGATCGCGGCGGCGCCCCCCTTCGCCCTGCCGAAGACCGTCCGCGCGCATGGTCTGCGGGTGGAGCCCCTGGTCTGTCTGTTCCCCGAACGGCTAACCGTCGCGGCGCAGGGCGGCGAGGGCGCGATCCGTGAGATCCTCACGACCGAACGGTTCATCCGCTACGACGCGCTGTCCTGGGGCGGCCGTCTCTGTGACGCGTATCTGCGCGACAAGCGCATCCGGACTCGCGAGCTGTGCTCCCTGGACGCCCTGGAGGCGATCGCCCTGCTGGTCGAGCGGGGCGTCGGAGCGACCCTCGTGCCGGACTGGGCGCCGCCCTGGCCTGATGTTCCGTCCTGCCGGAAGATCGTGGTGCCGGATCAGGCCTATGCGCGCCAGATCCTGCTGACGCATCCCGCCACGACCCGCTATGGCCATATCATCGAGGCCCTGATGCAGGCCCTCGCCCCCGTCGGCCGGCAAGCGCGCGACTCCCGGCCCACGCACCCGCAACCGATCGTCCCGGGCTCGAGCCGGGCGCAGGCAAGAGGCCGCAACCCGTCCCGGGATGAGGCTCGTGGAACCACGCCATGTCCGATTTCGTCCCGGACCTGAGAACGATCCAGATCTTCTACTGGACCGCGACCCTCGGCAGCTTCAGCGCCGCCGCCAAACGGCTCAACACCACGCAGCCGGCCGTCTCGCACAGGATCGCGGCCCTGGAACGCGCCTTCGGGCTGACGCTCATCAACCGCCTTCCGCGCAGTCTCAGCCTGACGCCCAAGGGCCATGAGCTCCTGGGCTATGCCGAGCGCGTCCTGCGCCTGCACGGCGAGATGGTCGCCGCCATCACCGCACCGGCGAGCACCAGCGGCAGCCTTCGCCTCGGCGTGTCCGAGACCATCGTCCACACTTGGCTGACATCGTTCATCGAGGTCATGGGGCGGACCTATCCGGGTATCGCCATCGACCTCGCGGTCGACGTCTCGCCGAACATGCGCGAGGCCCTGCTGCGGCGCGATCTCGACCTCGCGTTTCTGGTCGGCCCGGTCACGACCCCGAAGCTCGTGAACGTGTCACTCGGCCACTTCGACACCGCCTGGATCGCATCCCCCAGCCTCGTGGGCGCGGCCGGGCCGATCGGGCTGGCCGACCTCACGCGCCATCCGATCATCACGTTCCCGCCCAACACGACGCCCTACGCGCAACTGCGCGACCTGCTGATCCAGGCGGATCTCCCGCCGCCGCGCCTCTACACCAGCGCCTCCCTCTCGGCGATCATTCGCATGGCGATCGAAGGCACCGGCATCGGGGCCATGCCGGTGGACGCCGTTCTGCCCGAGATCGAACGCGGGCAGCTGCGCGTGCTCGACGCATCCGTCAGCCTCCCGGCGGTCAGTTTCGTGGCGGCCTACGAGAATGCCCCCGACAACCGGTTGAGCGCCGCGGCGGCGGCCATGGCCAAAGCGGTGGCGGACGATTGGTTTGCCATGAGCCGGCATTATGGATTGTCATGAACAATCATGATTTGCCGTCATCTGCACACCGGATAGGCTTGCTAAACATTTGAGCGAGCACGGTAGGCGATGGCCTCTGATCCCAAGACCCAGGCCGCTGATCCGACATCGGCCACCGGCACGGCGGTTCGCCTCGCCTGCCGCGGCGGGGCGATTGCCGGATGTACCGCCGGGATGGCCAACGGTTATGTGCAGGGTAATCTGGCGGTCTTTCCCGAGCGGATCGCCGACGATTTCCGCCTGTTCGCCGAACGCAACCCGAAATCCTGTCCGGTCATCGGCGAGTCCAAGCCGGGCCGCCGCGACATCCCGGAGCTTGGCCTCGACCTCGATATCGCCACCGATCTCCCCCTGTACCGGGTGTGGCGCGGCGGGGAGCTGGTCGACGAATTGCCCGACGTGAGATCCGTCTGGCGCGACGACCTCGTGGCGTTCGTGATCGGCTGCTCGTTCTCGTTCGAGGCGGCGATGCTGGAGGCCGGCCTGCCGCTGCGCCATGTCGAGCGCGGCACGCATGTCGCGATGTATCGCACCAGCATCCCGTGCGCGCCGGCCGGACCGTTTGCGGGGCCGATGGTGGTGTCGATGCGGCCGCTGACCCCCGCGCAGGCGATTCAGGCGGTCCAGGTCACGGCGCGCTACCCCCGGGTCCACGGCGCGCCCGTGCATCTCGCGCGGCCGGACCTGATCGGCATCAAGGACCTGCAGCAGGTCGATTACGGGGATCCGGTGCCGGTCGGCCCGGACGAGATCCCGGTGTTCTGGGCCTGCGGCGTCACCCCGCAATCCGTGATCGCGGCGGCCCGCCCGGATTTCGCCATCACCCATGCACCCGGCTGCATGCTCGTCACGGATCGCCTCAACACCGAGTTCGCGACGGGCTGAGTGTGACGGCGACCGGAACGCCCCGCCTCCTCGATGCGGGCGAGGCCGCGGCTGCCCCATCCGGCCGACGCTGTGATGATCGGCGGCCTCGCGGCCGTGGCAACCGTCCCCATGCCGACCGGCGGGTACGTCCCCGGCGCCACGCCCGCCCGCCTTTACGCCCCCGAACGGGCCGTAAACCTCCTCGTGCGACCGGGCGACGACATCCGCTTCGAGGCGATCGACGCCGAGACGTTTGCCGCCCTCGCCGCCCGGGGGCGACGGGCGAGCGGGTGGTGCGGCACGCAGGGGGTGTTCCGGTGAGCGTGCTGGCAATCGAGGCTGCCCGGCCGGAGGTGACCCTCCAGGAGGGCGGCCGGCACGGCTATCCGCGCTTCGGCATCGCCGCGGCGCGCGCGATGGACCCCCAGATGTTCGCCACGGCGAACCGGGCGGTCGGCAATCCCCGCGACGCCACGCGATCGAGGTCTCGACGGGTGGCCTCGCCGTGAGCGCCTCCGAGGGGCCGCCGAGCATCGCGGTGGTGTCGCGTCGGGCGGTGCACGCAACCCGTCTTCACGCGGCGTAGCGGTCGAGCGCCAGATCGTCGCTCGCGATCTCCGGGGCGCGACCGGATACGAGGTCGGCGAGCAGGCGGCCCGAGCCGCAGGCCATGGTCCAGCCCAGCGTGCCGTGACCGGTGTTGGTGAACAGGTTCCCGACCCGCGTGCCCCCGACGATCGGCGTACCGTCCGGCGTCATCGGCCGCAGGCCGGTCCAGAACGCGGCCCGGTCGAGGTCGCCGCCCGCGGGGAAGAGATCCTGCACCGAGCGCGCGAGGGTCTCGCGGCGCGGCCCGCGCAGGGCACTGCTGAAGCCGGCGAGCTCGGCGGTGCCGCCGACGCGGATCCGGTCGCCGAGCCGGGTGATCGCGACCTTGTAGGTCTCGTCCATCACCGTCGAGACCGGCGCGGCCGCCGCATCGGTGATCGGCAGCGTCAGGGAATAGCCCTTCACCGGGTAGACCGGCAGGGCGATCCCGAGGGGGCGCAGCAGGGCCGGGGTGTAGCTGCCCAAAGCCGCCACGTAGGCATCCGCCCGCAGGAGGGCGCCGTCCGCGGTCTCGACCGCCGTCACCCGGTCGCCGGCCTGGTGCAGGCGCGCGATCCCCGTCCGGTAGCGGAAGGTCACGCCGAGGCCCTCGCAGAGCGCGGCGAGGCGCTGCGTGAACAGGTGGGCGTCGCCGGTCTCGTCGCCCGGCAGCCGCAGGCCGCCGACGAACACGCCGCGCACGGCGGCGAGGGCCGGCTCGGCAGCGATGCAGCCGGTCGGATCCAGCACCGTGTAGGGCACGCCGTAGGCGTCGAGGACGCGGGTGTCGTCGCCGACATGGTCGAGCTGCTTCTGCGTCCGGAAGAGCTGCAGCGTGCCCTTCTCCCGGTGGTCGTAGGCGATGCCGGTCTCGGTGCGCAGGTCGCGCAGCGCGTCGCGGCTGTACTCGGCGAGGCGGACCATGCGGCCCTTGTTCCGCTGGTAGGCCTCCTCGGTGCAGTTCGCGAGCATGCGCGTGAGCCACGCGTAGAGGCGCGGCTCGAGCCGCGGCCACAGCACCAGGGGGCGGTGCCGCATCATCAGCCACTTGAGCGCCTTCACGGGGATCCCGGGCGCCGCCCAGGGGGCCGAATAGCCGGGCGAGACCTGCCCGGCATTGGCGAAGCTGGTCTCCAGGCCGGCGCCGGGCTGGCGCTCCAGCACGGTGACCTGATGGCCGGCCCGGGCGAGGTAGTAGGCCGAGGTGACGCCGACGACGCCGCCGCCGAGGATGAGGACGTGCATGGCGGGCCTCAGGCTCCGAGATAGACGCGGTGGAAGCGGTGGCCGAGGTTGGTCAGGACCTCGTAGCCGATGGTGCCGGCGGTGGCCGCGACGGCATCGACGTCGCGCTCCGGTCCGATCAGGTCGACGAGCGTCCCCGGCCCGAGGGTGCCGGGCGCCACGTCGGTGACGTCGAGGACGAGGCTGTCCATCGAGACGCGTCCGACCATCGGCAGGCGGGCGCCGCCGAACCACGCCGCGCCGTCGGTGGTGCTGCGGAAAAACCCGTCCGCGTAGCCGATCGCGACCGTGGCGAGGCGGCTGTCCCGGGTGACTGTGGCCGCGTGGCCGTAGCCGACCGGCGTCCCCGCCGGGACGCGGCGTGTCTGCATCACCCGGGCCCGCAGGCCGATCACGGGGCGCATCGGATTGGGCACGCCCTCCTGCGGGGCGATCCCGTAGAGGGCGGCGCCGGGGCGCACCAGGTCGAAGTGGAAATCCGGACCGAGGAAGATCCCCGATGAGGCCGCGAGGCTCGCCGGCACCGCGGGCAGGCGTCGGCGGACGGCCCGGAAGGCGGACAGCTGCGCCGCGTTGACCGGGCTGTCCGGCTCGCCCGCGCAGGCGAGGTGGCTCATCACCAGCCGCAGGTCGAGGCCCGCGAGGGCATCAGGCTCGTCGAGGAGCGTGCCGACTTCCTCCGGCGCGAAGCCGAAGCGGGCCATGCCGGTGTCGATTTGGAGGATCACCGGCAGGCGCCGGCCGAGGCGCCGGGCGAGAGACTGCCAGCCGTCGCGCTGGGATTCATCGTTCAGGACGGGGACGAGGTCGTGGTCCGCGCAGGTCGCCTCGCTGCCCGGGGCGGTACCGTTGAGCACGGCGATCACCGGTCCGGCTCCGAGGATGGACCGGAGGGCCACGCCCTCGCCGACCTGGGCGACGAAGAAGCGCCGGCAGCCCGCGGCGGCCAGGACCGGCGCGACCCGGTCGGCGCCGAGCCCGTAGGCATCTGCCTTGACGACGGCCGCGCAGGTCGCCGTCCCCGCCCGTGCGGCGAGCCGGCGGTAATTCTCCGCGATGGCCGCGAGATCGATCGTGAGGAGGGCGGAGGCCGTCCCGGCCGGACCCGGATCCGGCTGGAGCTCGCGCTCGATCATGCTCATGGCGGCCCTCGGGACAGCGCTGCGACGCAATACCGGAAGGCTACACGAAGGATCATCGAAGGGGCGTGCGTGCTGTCGAAGAGATTTGAGTTCGAAGCTTGGCCGTGCAACGTTCTGCGGCGAGTTCGAAGTTCCTGCGAGTCGGACGTGGACGAGATCGACCGCCGTATCATCCAGGCCCTGCGGGGCAACGGCCGGATCAGCAACGCGGATCTCGCCGCGGCGGTCGGCCTGTCGGCCTCCGCCTGCCATCGCCGCGTGCGGCTGCTGGAGGAAACCGGGATCATCCGGGGCTACACGGCGCTGATCGGCGGCGCGGTCGATGGGCCGGGCCTCGTGGTCCTCACCCAGTTCACCCTGGACCGCCAGACCGAGGATTATCTCAACCGGTTCGAGGCGGCTGTCCGGCGCTGTCCCGAGGTGCAGGATTGCTATCTGATGACCGGGACGGCCGATTACCTCGTGAAGCTCAAGGTGATCGATGCGGCCGATTACGAGCGGCTGCACAAGGATGTCCTGTCGCGCCTGCCGGGGGTCGCGCGGCTGCAATCGAGCTTCGCCATCCGGACCGTCGTGGCGGCGGGCCGGCCGCTCTGAAGGGAGGCCCGCCGTGACGTCGATCGCCGAACCATGCGTGGACGCCCCCTGCGACCTGCGCCTCGATGGCGCCACGCTCGCCGACGGAAGCCGGGCGACGATCGACATCCGGGGCGATTACGTGGCGGCGCTGCGGGATCCCGGCGCGCCGCTGCCGCCCGCCGGTCGCACGATCGATCTCGGCGGCGCCCTGGTGCTGCCGGGCCTGTCGGACGGGCACGTCCATCTCGACAAGTGCCTGTTCGGACTGCCGTGGCGCCCGCACGCGGCGGCGGGGTCGGTCCGCGCGATCATCGAGGATGAAAAGGCGTTCCGCCGGGCCACGCGGATCCCGCTCGCCGAGCAGGGCGCCGAGGCGCTCCTCGAACGCATGCTCCGTGGCGGCACGACGAGCCTGCGGACCCATGTCGACATCGATGACGTGACGCGGCTCGACCACCTCGCCCAGATCCTCGACCTGCGGGCGCGCTGGGCCGACCGGCTGCAGATCCAGATCGTCGCCTTCCCGCAGAGCGGGATCCTGGGCTGCCCGCCGGTTGCGGGCGATCTGGACGCAGCCCTACGGATGGGCGCCGACCTCGTCGGCGGCCTCGACCCCGTCGGCATCGACCGCGACCGCGACGGTCACCTGGACATCGTCTTCGCCCTGGCCGAGCGGCACGGAAGGGGCATCGACATCCACCTTCACGACGGCGGCGCGGCCGGGCTCGATACGATCGCGGCAATCGCGGCGCGCACCGCGGCGGCTGGGCTCGGCGGCCGGGTCACGATCAGCCACGCCTTCGCCCTCGCAGAGGCCGACGACCGGGAACTCGGCCGGCTCGCGGAGGCCCTGAACCGGGCCGGCGTCGCCATCCTCAGCAGCGTGCCGGGCGGGCGCCGATGCCCACCGATCCTGCGATTGCGTGAGCTCGGCGTCCCGGTCTGCCTCGGCACCGACAACGTCCGCGACTGCTGGAACCCCGCCACCGTCACCAGCATGGTGGCCCGCGCCCAGCTCGCCGCCTACCGGTTCGACCTGCGCACCGACGCGGACCTCGCGGCTTTGCTGGCGCCGATCACCGTCACCCCGGCACGGGTTCTGGGCCTCGGCCCAGGCGTCATCGCGCCCGGCGCGCGGGCCGACCTGATCGCCTTCGCGGCCGGCGGCGTGCCGCAGGTCATCGTGGAGCGCCAGGAGCCCGTGCTCGTCGTAGCGCGGGGCGCCGTGGCGGTCGACCGGCGCGGCGCCGGGGACCCGCCGCCGTGAACGACCGCGCACTGCGCTACCTGCTGGCCGTCGTGCGGGCGGGCTCGGTCCGGGCGGCGGCCGAGGTGCTGAACGTCGCCGCCTCGGCGGTGAGCCGGCAGATCATCGAGCTGGAGGCGCAGGTCGGCGAGACCCTGCTCGAGCGCCTGCCCCGGGGCGTGGTCCCCACGGAGGCCGGGCGTCTCGTCGCCGCACACGCGCAGCGGCAGGCCGACGAGGCGGCGCTGCTGGAGGACCAGCTGAAGCGCCTGCGCGGGGTGCAGCGGGGCACGATCAGCCTGCGCTGCGGCGCCGGCTTCCTGATCGACCTCCTCGACAACGCCCTGGCGGGCTTCGCCCAGGCCCATCCGGGCATCGCCTATCAGGTCGAGATCGGCACCACCGATGGGATCCTGGCGGCCATCGCCCGGGGCGACGCGGATATCGGCCTCGTCTACAACCCGCCCGCGCATCCGGATGTCCGCGGAATCATCTCCGCCCGGCAGCCGCTGCTCGCCATCCTGCCGAAGGGCCATCCCCTCGCCGACGGGGCGGCGCCGATCCCCCTGCGCAGCTTCGCCACCGAGCCCGCCGCCCTCCTGCCCCCCGACCACGGCGTGCGGCAGCTGATCGGCCGCGTCGAGGCCGACGGCGGCTTCCGGCTGGTGCCGCGGCTGGAGACGGCCGCGTTCGAGCTGCACCGCCGCTTCGTGATGGCCGCGATGGGCGTCGCGTTCCTGCCCCGCTTCGTGGTCGCGGCCGAGCTGCGCGACGGCCTCCTCGCGGCGGTGCCGCTGCGCGACGCGATCCTGTCGGAGGCGAGCGCCCATCTGGTCATCCGGGCCGGACGGCGCCTGCCCGAGGGCGCGGCGCGCCTGCTCGGCTGGCTGGCCGACCACATGGTGGCGTTCCGACCGCCGCCGGCCTGACGAGAGCGTGCGCAAATTTCGCACGGATCGTGCAAAAATCGGTTGTTGTCGCAACGCTTGATTGCCGGAACGATGGGGCCGCTTCGTGAGGACGGATCGGCATGACCATCGCAACGGTAGGGGTCGTCGGGCTCGGCAATATGGGTCTGGGCATGGCCGCGACCCTGGCCCGTAAGGGCTTCGCGGTCCTCGGCTACGACATCGACGCGGGCCGGCGCCCCGCCGCCGAGGCGGCCGGCGTCACCGTGCTCGACGCCCTCAACGACGTGCTCGGCCGGGCCGACGCCCTGGTGTTCTCGCTGCCCCTGGCCCGGGACGTGGAGGCGGTGGTCACCGCGGAGGGCGGGCTCCTGTCCCGGACCGACCGGAAGGTGGTGGTGATCGACACCTCGACCTCGGATCCCGGCACGACCCGGCGCCTCGCCGAGCGCCTCGCCGCGGCCGGTCACGCGCTCCTCGACGCGCCGGTGAGCGGCGGCCCATCCGGCGCCGCCGAGGGCACCCTGACCATGATGATCGGCGGGGCGGAGGCGGATTACGAACTGGCCCGGCCGGTTCTGGAGGCCATGTCGGCCCGCGCGCCGCATGTCGGGCCGTCGGGCGCCGGCAACATCGTCAAGCTCGTCAACAACCTGCTGGTGGCGGCCCATCTCGTGACCACCGGCGAGGCCCTGCGCCTGTCGGAGGCCGCCGGCCTCTCGGCCGAGGAGGCCGTCAAGGTCGTCAACACCGCCACCGGCCGCAGCGCGATCAGCGAGGTCATGGTCCCGCGCTGGGTCCAGTCCGGCACCTTCGACAGCGGCTTCTCGGCCGGCCTGATGCGCAAGGACGTGCGCCTCGCCCTCGACCTCGCCGCCGAATGCGGGATCGACCTGCCGCTCTCCGCCGAGGTCAAGCGCATCTGGCAGGCGACGCAGGCCGCCATCCCCGACACGGCCGACTTCACCCGCATGGCCGATTACCGCGATCCCAAGGGAGCCCACTGATGTCCGGCACGTCCCATTCGCCCGCCGCAGACCGGGTCGCCACCCTCCTGGCCGACCTGCTGCCGGGCGGCCGCATCGGCAGTGTCGTGGCCGGCGAGATCCTCGAAGGGACGGGCGCCAGCCTCGACCTGATCAACCCCGCCGATGGCGGCGTGCTGGCGACCTTCGCCGATGCTGGCCCGTCGGTCGTCGAGGCCGCCATGGCGGCGGCCCGCGACGCCCAGCGCGCGTGGTGGGGGATGAGCGCCGCCGCCCGCGGCCGGGCACTCTGGGCGGTCGCCGCCCTGGTCCGGCAGCATGCCGGTGCGCTCGCCGAGCTGGAGACCCTCTCGGCCGGCAAGCCGATCCGCGACACGCGCGGCGAGGTCGCCAAGGTCGCCGAGATGTTCGAGTACTACGCCGGCTGGTGCGACAAGCTGCACGGCGACGTCATCCCGGTCCCGACCTCGCACCTGAACTACACAAGCCACGAGCCCTTCGGCACCGTGGTGCAGATCACCCCCTGGAACGCGCCGATCTTCACCGCGGGCTGGCAGATCGCGCCGGCGATCTGCGCCGGCAACGCCGTGGTGCTGAAGCCCTCCGAGCTGACGCCCCTGACCTCGCTGGCGCTGGGCCTGCTCTGCGACCGGGCCGAGGGGATACCCCGCGGCCTCGTCTCGGTGCTGGCGGGCGCCGGCCCGACCACCGGCGCCGCGGCGGTCGCCCATCCCGAGACCCGGCTCGTCGTGTTCGTGGGCTCGGCCGAGGCGGGCGCGCAGATCGCCGCCGCGGCGGCCCGCGCCATCGTGCCGAGCGTTCTGGAGCTCGGCGGCAAGTCGGCTAACATCGTGTTCGCCGACGCCGACCTCGACCGGGCGCTGATCGGCGCGCAGGCCGCGATCTTCGGCGGCGCCGGGCAGAGCTGCGTGGCCGGCTCCCGGCTCCTCGTGCACCGCTCGATCCACGCGTCCTTCGTCGAGCGCCTGTCCCACGCCGCCGCGCGCATCCCGGTGGGCGCCCCGACCGACCCGGCGACGCAGATCGGCCCGATCAACAACCGGCGCCAGCGGGACAAGATCGCCGAGATGGTCGAGGCCGCCGCGGGGGCCGGCGCGACCATCGCGGCGGGCGGGGCCTGCCCGGCGGCCCTGCGCGACACGGGCGGCTTCTACTACGGCCCGACCATCGTGGACGGCGTCGCGCCGGACGCGGCGATCGCCCGGGAGGAGGTGTTCGGCCCGGTCCTCACGGTCCTGCCGTTCGACGGCGAGGACGAGGCGGTCGCACTCGCCAACGGCACGCCCTACGGCCTCGCCGGCGCGGTCTGGACCGGCGATGGCGGGCGCGGCCACCGGGTCGCGGCGGCTCTGCGGGCCGGCACCGTCTGGGTCAACGGCTACAAGACCATCAACGTGGCCTCGCCGTTCGGCGGCTTCGGCCGCTCGGGCTTCGGCCGCTCCTCCGGCCGCGAGGCGCTGATGGCCTACACGCAGACCAAGAGCGTCTGGGTCGAGACCGCCGCCGCGCCCGCCGTGACCTTCGGCTACGTGGGCTAGGCCGGTCTCGCGAGGAGAACCGGCGACCAACCAGGGACGACAACGGAGGAAGCGCCGGACCGACCAAGGCGCACGACCCTCATCCCACCCAACCCCCTCATCCTGAGGTGCTGCGAAGCAGCCTCGAAGGCGGGCTCCAGGGATCGCAGGTCCATCTGGAGGGCTCCTTCGAGGCCCGCTGACGCGGGCACCTCAGGATGGGGGGGTGGACGGCCGGTCGGAAGCGGACCGGTGAATGCGCCCCGCGAGCCGGGTCGACCGAGAGGATCACCCGACAAGCCGGCGATCAAGACCGGCAGGCGGAGCAACGGGCAACCCCGGGAGGGCATGGAGGATGACGATGGCGGGCGAACTCTTCGCAACGAATACGCGGCCGGTCGCGCAGCCCGTCTCGGGCGGCGGCAAACTCACGCTGTTCCTGCTCGCCCTCGTCATCGTCGTCATCGCGGAGGCGATCGGCAACGTCAGCATCCCGGTGGGCGCCGGCAAGATCGTGCTGCTGCCGCTGCTCTGGGCCCTGCTGCTGGGCGGCGCGCTGGGGCTGATGAGCCCCCGCCTGCCCGCGCCGCTGCGGCTGTCGGGCGCGCTGCAGAACGCGGCCGGCGCGTATCTCCAGCCAGCGCTGCTGATCTTCATCGCCAAGCTCGGCCTGCTCGTCGGCGGGTCGCTGCCAAAGATCCTGGCCTCGGGCTGGGCCCTGGCCTTCCAGGAATTCGGCCACTTCTTCGGCACGATGGTGTTCGGCCTGCCGGTCGCGCTCCTGCTCGGCATCAAGCGCGAGGCGATCGGCGCGACCTTCTCGGTCGGCCGCGAGCCGAGCCTCGCCATCATCGGCGAGCGCTACGGCATGGATTCACCGGAGGGCCGCGGCGTGCTGGCCGAGTACCTGACCGGCACGGTGTTCGGCGCGGTGTTCATCGCCCTGCTGGCCGGGCTGATCGCCAGCCTGAAGATCTTCAACCCGCTGGCCCTGGCCATGGGCGCCGGCGTCGGCTCTGGCAGCATGATGGCCGCCGCCTCGGGGGCGATCGCGGCCCAGCAGACGCCCGAGGTCGCCAGGGACGTCGCCACCTTCGCGGCGGCCAGCAACCTCGTCACCACGACGATCGGCACGTATTTCACCCTGTTCCTGTCGCTGCCCTTCACGATCTGGGCCTACGGCAAGCTGGAGCCGATCCTCGGCCGCAACCGGCCGGATGCCGCCCGCCCGGCGGCCGCCGAACCGGAGGCTGCCACGCCCGCCCATCAGGAGGTGCGGATCGGCCTCGCCGAGACCGTGCTGGCCTGGATCCTGATCGGCGCCTACGGGCTGATCGGCAACTGGCTGACCTACGGCGTCGTCCCCGACGCGCCCGCCGTGGCCGGGATGGCGATCATCGTCGGCACCGTGCTGGCCGGCTGGAGCCTCTACCGGCTCCTCGGCCGGCGCCTGCCCGCGGTCCTCTGGGTCTCGATCATCGGCATGGCTCTGACCTATCCCGGCACGCCCTACGCGGCCGAGATCGCCGCCCTGACCGGCAAGCTCAACTTCCTGGCGCTGGCCACGCCGATCCTGACCTTCGCGGGGCTCTCGGTCGCCAAGGACGTGCCGGCCTTCCGCCGCCTGGGCTGGCGGATCGTCGTGGTCTCGTTCCTGGCCAATGCCGGGACGTTCCTCGGCGCGGTCCTGATCGCGCAAGTCTTCATGCACGCGCCGCTGGGGTGAAGAGCCGCGTCGCCCGGCGTAGGGCCCGGGCGGGGAATCGCGTGCTGCGGTGGCCCCGGCATCGGAGAGGGATCGCACGCGCCTCGCGGTGAGCCCGTTAGGCGTCCTGGGCGCCCGGCGCGGTGCAGGCCTGCGGCCACGTGGTGATGCTGCTCGGCGCGGTCTCGATCGCTCCGGCCGTTCCGGGACCCGTCAATCCACGGACCGCGCCACGGGCCGGACCTGCCGCCGGGACCCTGCGCGACCCCGAACGGCGTCCGGACTCAGGATCGGAAGCCGCGCGATCGCGGAGCGGTCACGGTTGGAGGACGGCAGGACTGGTTCTTCATCGACACCACGACGTGCCGGGCCGCCCCGATCCCCGACCAGGGCGAGCGCGCCGTCACGAGTCATCTTCGCCAAGCGAGTCCTGTAGCGCATTCATTCACAATATGGCCGTAAATAGACTGTTTAACCCGCCGCATCAGATCAATCGTAGGCCAAATTGTGATCGTATTTCGCTACATACTACTTGGTTTTTCCGCCCTGGCGGCACTTATTTTGATGATGGTCTGGATTTTTTCCGGACGCGCCTTCGATCTCGTGCTGTTCATCGCGCTGGCATTCCTTATAGCGAATGCAGTCTACATTTTCTCATCTCGCCCAGTCGTGAGGACGAGCGACATTCTTGCCCGCGCCTCGACGGGTTTTGCACTCGCGTCGCTGGAGCTACAGCACCACGCGCAAGAGGCACAGATCCGCGAAGTCGAGGCCGAGAAGCGGCGCCTGGCAGAGGCCGAATACAATCGGCAGAAGCTTCATGTCGCCAAAGAGATGCTGCAGCATCTGCGCCCGAAACTGCTGCTGGAGCGGAGAGAAGCGGCCGAGCGTCCTCAGATTACACATCAGACGCGTTCAGAGCCCGTTGCGCCACCCAAGCCGCCGTCCGGCCCGGACACGGCAGACAACGTTCGGCTCTCCCATGGTCGCGACGCGGTCGAGAAGCCGGTTCCGCCCACCGCCCAGATGGGGACGATGCCGTCCCCCATCGTCGTCAACTGAGGTGAAGGCAGCGGACCGCGCCGCGCACGACGCGGCGTCCGAGGCTTGAGCGGCCCTATTCGGCAGCCTCCGCCTGTTCGCTGTCCTCCTCTTCGCCCTCGGCAGGGTCTTCGTTCGAAGCGTCGGACGCCGCCGTGCCGGCGCGGTACCTGTCGCCATGGCGCTCCAGCTCGCCGCTGCTGGACATCACGCTGAGGTACGTGTTCAGGGTGTTGGCTGCCACGCCCGTCAGACGCTCCGTGATCTCGGTATGCGTCAGCCCCTGCGGTCCGGCTTCCTCAAGCAAGGCCTTCAGCCGTCCCTTGGCTGAGTTGGCCCGGGGGCCGCGGGGCCCACGTCCCGCGCGAGGCTGATCCTCACCCGTCGACGCGCGCCGGCGGCTCGTCGGCTCGGACATCAGCTCGTCCATCGGGGCCCCTTCCACGATCGCCGCGAGCGACCGCTCGGCGAGGCGGAGTTTCGTCAGCTCGGCCCCGACCCGCTCATACTCAGCCTGAAGGATCTCGCGCTGATGCCTCACATTGGTCAGGGCCTTCGCGAGCGTATCGTCATGTGCCATGGGTGTATCGACTTCTTCGTTTCCAAGATCAGTCTTCAGAGGCGCAGTCGCAAACCGTATCATTGCGCCGCCTCAGGATTCTCAGTGTACCGCAGGTAGCCCCGGCCCGTGAGCCGGTCCATCACGGCGTGGGAGATGGCTTCCGGACGGGGGAGCTTCGGATCGGGCCGCCCTGCGATCCGAGCATCCTGTGGATCGGAGGCGGCAAGCGGCCTATCCATCGCCGGAAGGCGCATGCGACCGTGCCCTACGGCCCCTGCGCCGGCCCGAGCGATGGCGTTGATGCCGTCGCCCATCAGACCCGTGTCGCCCGCAAAGCCTCTTCCACCAAACGGCGGATGGCTTCGGAGCGCTTCGGGCGGTCCGGCTGTCGATCAGACCAGGCGTCGATCTCGGCGCGCATTTCAGGCGACAATCGAATTGAGGTCACCGGATCCTTGCCGGTGGCGGGACGCCCCCGCTTCTTCGGTGTCCCCTCGATCGGCATCAGCATCCCATAAAGGTATGACAGAAAGCCGGCCGGAGCAAGATTGCGGCCGCTTCCCAGCCCGAGCCGTGAACCGTCTGGGAGTTCCGTCACGTCGCGATCCAGAACCCTATACCGCCCCCGGCGGCGGTGAATGGCCGCCCGTGCCTTCGGCATCGTCAGGACCGCGCGGCCGCCCGTCAGGATGGGCCGGGTGCTGACATCGGCCCCGATCGTGACGGACGCATCGTTGGCGGCTCAGGGCCCCTCTGCGTGATTACGCATCACGCTTGCTGGCAGCAAAGCATAATCGATCAGCTCCTTGGCGGTCGCGCCCGAGATGCCGCGAGGATCCTCGGTGCCGACAATCTTCAGGTTTTCAGCCAGCATCCGGATGACCGTATCCCGCTGCGTATCGGTCATCAGCGCGATCACGGTGCCTAACGTGGTCTGCAGGACCTGAAACCGCACCGTCAGATCGCGAAGCTCTTCGAGCAGGATGTTTTCCATGGGGGAGGACAAGGCAATCTCCGGTGCCTGAGTGTACGACCCATGTAGTGCAGCCCAGCGATCTAGCCGCCCCTTACGAAGGCCAGTCGCGCAACCCGTGCGGGGGGCGCCGGGCCAGGGCGCCCGTCCGTCGCGGCGCCCGTCCTTCGCCACGAGCGAGCGCCGCGGCTGGCCGGCCAGATCCGAAGCGGTGCCCGAGCCGCATCCGGTTGGCGGTTGCGGGGGCTTGTCGGGCCTGGCGGAGTCCGCCGGCGCGGATTTGGGCCGCGTCTGGCCTCTTGTGCACGGGGCTTGCCTTGTCAGACCCTGTCGCCGGCAAACCGAAGGGCATCGACTCGGGATGCCGGAGGGGGAGTGTGGACATGGACAGTGCAAGACCGCGAACGAACCCGCGCCGCTCCGTCGGGCGAGCAACCCTGGCCGCCCTGTCGGCGCTGACGCCCCTGGTTCTGGGCCTCCTCGCGCCCGTCCCCGCGCGGGCGGTCGAGAAGTCGGTCACCTTCGCCCACCAGGACATGGTGGTCCCGTTCCGGGCCCTGATGGCCTCGGGGGCGATCGAGAAGGCCACCGGCTACACGGTGACGTGGCGCAAGTTCGGCGGCGGCGGCGACGTGATCCGCGCCATGGCGTCGGGCAATGTCCAGATCGGCGAGGCGGGCTCCAGCCCGATCGCCGCGGCGGCCTCGCAGGGGCTCGACATTGCGCTGTTCTGGATCCTCGACGAGATCGCCGATGCCGAGCAGCTCGTGGCGCGCACCGGCCGCGGCATCACAAGCGTGGCCGACCTGCGCGGCAAGACCGTCGCGGTGCCGTTCGTGTCGACC
Organism: Methylobacterium sp. E-005; assembly: GCF_022829725.1. Classification (GTDB taxonomy): domain Bacteria; phylum Pseudomonadota; class Alphaproteobacteria; order Rhizobiales; family Beijerinckiaceae; genus Methylobacterium. The sequence goes on from NZ_JAKSYG010000026.1 coordinate 77,317, forward strand.
TCCCACTACCAGCTGATCGCCGCCCTGGCGGAGGTCGGGCTCGGCCAGAAGGACGTGACGATCCTCAACATGCGTCCCCCTGAGATCGCCGCCGCCTGGGAGCGCGGCGACATCGACGCGACCTTCACCTGGGATCCGGTGCTCGCCCGGGTGAAGAAGTCCGGCACGGTGGTGCTCTCGGCCGGCGACATCGCCCGCAAGGGCAAGGCGACCTTCGACGGCCTCGTGGTCGACCGGGCCTGGGCGGAGCAGAACCGGGATTTCCTGGTCACGCTGGTCAAGCTGATCGCCGCCGGGGACGCCGCCTACGCGGCCAAGCCCTGGGCCGCCGATGCGCCCGAGGTGAAGGCGGTGGCCAGGATCACCGGCGCCGATCCCGCGGAGGTGCCGGCGAGCCTCGCGAGCTACCGCTTCCCGACCCTCGACGCGCAGGCCTCGCCGGCCTGGCTCGGCGGCGGGGCCGCCAAGGCCCTGACCGAGACCGCGGCATTCCTGAAGGCCCAGGGCCGCGTCCAGGCGCTCGCGCCGGATTACGGCCGGTTCGTCACCGGGGATTACGTGGCGGCGGCCCGGCAGTAAGCGGCGGCTTCGGAGGGCGGCATGATCGAGATCCGCAACGTCAGCGTCCATTACGGGGAGGGCGAGGCCGGCATCGTCGCCCTGTCGCAGGTGAACCTGACGATCCGGCCCGGGGAGTTCGTGGTCGCCCTCGGCGCCTCGGGCTGCGGCAAGACCACCCTGCTCTCGGCGATCGCGGGCTTCCTCGAACCGATCGAGGGCAGCATCCTGCTCGACGGCGTGCCGATCCGGGGGCCGGGGGCCGACCGGGGCGTCGTGTTCCAGCGCCACGCCCTCATGCCCTGGCTGAGCGTGGCTGAGAACGTGGCGTTCGGCCCCAAGCTGCGCGGCGTTCCCCGTCCGGAGCGGCGCCGGATCGCCCAGGCGATGCTCGACCTCGTCGGCCTCGCCGAATGCGCCGACCGGAAGGTCTACGAACTCTCCGGCGGCATGCAGCAGCGGGTCGGCATCGCCCGGGCGCTGGCCGGCGACCCACGCGCCCTGCTGATGGACGAGCCGCTGGGTGCCCTCGATGCGTTCACGCGCGAGCAGATCCAGGAACTGATCCTCCAGATCTGGCACCGGACCGGCAAGATGGCCTTCTTCATCACGCACGACGTCGAGGAGGCGGTGTTCCTGGCCACGAAGCTCCTGATCATGAGCCCGCGGCCGGGCCGCATCGTCGAGACGATCGACCTGCCGTTCTCGCGCGCGGTCGTGGCCGGGCGGGAGGCCCGGGCGGTCAAGTCGGACCCCGACTTCATCGCCGTGCGGGAGCGCGTGCTCGGGCGCATCCATCACCGGACCGATCCGGCGCTCGGGGGCGCCCGATGAGCGGCCTGCCCCTCGACGCGACGGCCGTGTCCGAACCGCGGCGGGCCCATCCCGGGCGCCGCATCCACCGCAGCAGGGCGCTGGTGCCGATCGTCAGCACCGCCACGGTGCTGACCTGCCTCGGCCTCTGGGCGGTCGCGACCCATAGCGGCTGGATCAAGCCGCTGTTCCTGCCGCCGCCGGAGGCAATCCTGTCGGCCCTGGGCCAGGCCTGGACCAGCGATCTGGACGGCGCCCCCCTCGGCATCCAGGTCCGCGACAGCCTGCTGCGCGTCCTCGGGGCCTTCGGGCTCGCCGCGCTGCTCGGCATCCCGGCCGGCCTGGCCATGGGGACGAGCCGGATCGCCCGGGGCATCCTCGATCCGCTGATCGAGTTCTACCGGCCGCTGCCGCCGCTCGCCTACCTGCCGCTGATGATCATCTGGTTCGGGATCGGCGAATTGTCGAAGGTGCTGTTGATCGTCCTCGCCTGCTTCGCCCCGGTGGCGCTGGCGACCCGCGCGGGCGTGCTCTCGGCCTCCGCCGATCAGATCAACGCGGCGCGCGCCCTCGGGGCGAGCCGCGCGCAGGTCCTGCGCTACGTGGTGCTCCCGGCGGCGCTGCCGGAGATCCTGATCGGCCTGCGGATCGGCATGGGGGTGGGCTGGACCACCCTGGTCGCCGCCGAGATGGTGGCGGCCCAGGCCGGGCTCGGCCAGCTCGTCCTCAACGCCTCCAACTTCCTGCGCACCGACGTGGTGGTGATGGGGATCCTGCTGATCGGCCTGTTCGCGACCCTGTTCGAGGTCGGCCTGCGCCTGCTCGAGCGGTGGCTGGTGCCCTGGAAGGGGAAGGCCTGAGGGCACCTGCAGCCCCCGGCCCGCTCACGCGCCGCCATCGGGATCTGTCGCGATGCCCGAGGCGCCCCAATCGACGGCGGGACGCCCCGGTCCGACCGCGCGTGAGCCACCCAGGGTCGAACGGATCCGGGAGCCTGACGCGCGGGCAGGCGCCCTTCTCCCGATCATGGGCGACCTCCTGGCCGCCTGCGCTGCCGGACACGCCTGGGCGCGGGGGCCGGCCCGTATGCCCAGCGGACCCGCGTTGATCCCCTCGCCGGCCTCGCGGGCGAGGCGGGGAGCCGCCGGAATCGATCCCCTGGCGGTAAGGGCGGGCATAGGCGGACGTTCCGGATCCGACCCAACCCAGCCGCTCGGACCGCCGTCGGCGCTCCTCCAAAGCGACCCTTCATCGATCCTCCGGCGACTTCGGATCGGGGTGAGACGCGCGTCAAGACGTGGCCGCGCGCGAACATCGTACGTGACATCGGTCGGCCTGTCCGAAGCTAATCTGGATCAATTGACCCGCCCGACTGCACAAGCCTCTTAGGGTCATGGCACAGGTCAACACGCTATGGCTTAGCGGAGACGGCGCAATGGCCGGCCTGATCCGTACCTTCGATTGGGCAGCGACGCCTCTTGGGCCGATCACCAATTGGCCGCAGAGCCTGAAGACGATCGTCAACCTGATGCTTGGCTCGTCCAGCATGATGAGCCTCCTCTGGGGAGTCGAGGCGATCCATCTCTACAACGACAGCTTCACCGCGCTGCTTCGAGAACACGGCGTCCAGGCTCTGGGGCGTTCGGCCTTCGAAACGTTCCCGCGATCGCGCGATGTGTTCGCCGCTGATGTCGCAGCCGGTATGGCTGGGCGGTCGGCTCGGCTGGTCAGCCAACGTTACCCCGTGCTTCGGAATGGCCACCTCCAAGATGCGTGGTTCGACGTGGAATATGCGCCCGTCCACGACGACAGCGGCTCTGTCGCCGGGGTCCTCTGGACGTTGAAGGAGACGACCGCACAGCATCTGGCGGAGCACGCCCTTCGCGGGAGCGAGGAGCGGCACCGCCTCTTGGTCGAGAGCTGGGCGCAGGCCGTGTGGGAGACCGATGCCGACGGCGTCGTCACCGTCGATAGCCCCAGTTGGCGCGCTTATACCGGCCAGACCCTTGAGGAGTGGCGCGGCTACGGCTGGCTGAACGCGATCCATCCCGATGACAGGGCCTATGCCGAGCGGCAATGGCGAGAGGCCATCGCGGCTCGCAACCTCGTCAACGCGGAGTTTCGCCTGCGTGCGCCCGACGGCGGCTGGCGCTGGACCAACGTCCGGGCCGCCCCCGCACGCAATGCGGAGGGGGGCATCGAGAGATGGGTCGGGTTGAACATCGACATCGACGTCCGCCAGCGTGCCGAGGCGGCGCTGCGCGCGAGCGAGACGCGGTTCCGAACGCTTGCCGATACCGCCCCCGCCCTGATCTGGCGCAACGACGAGACCGGCAAGAACCTCTTCATCAACCAGCATTTCCTCGACTTCGCGGGCAAGTCGGCGGAAGCGATCCGCGGCGAGGGCTGGCACACCCTCGTTCACCCGGACGAGGTCGGGAACTACGTCGCGGATTATCTGGCGGCGGTGCGTGACCGCCGGGCGTGGCAGAACCGGTATCGCATCCGGCGCTACGACGGGCAGTGGCGCTGGTTCGAGAATTACGCCCAGCCGCTGTTTGCCGAGGACGGCCGCTATCTCGGCCATGTCGGCGTCTCGATGGATATCACGGCCAACGTCGGTGCCGAAGCGGCGATGCGCGAGAGCCAGAAGCGGCAAGCCTTCCTGTTGAAGCTCAGCGACAAGCTACGCCTGCTCGACGATCCCCGCGATATCGCCGACACGGCATGCCGGTTGCTCGTCGACACGCTCGGCGGCAGTCGAGCGCAGTACACGGTTATGATCGATGATGCGCCGGGCGCAGAGGTGGCCGAGGTTCTGGGTGAGTACGTCCATTCCGGGATGCCGCTCGTCCGTCGGTTTCCCATGAATGCCTTCGGCATCGCGTTGGTCGACCTCCTCCGCTCCGGTCGGACCCTGACGCTGACCGACATCGAGACCGACACCAGGATCACGGAAGATCAGCGCGGCATGCATCGGATCGCCAATTCCCCGGCGGCCGTCATTGTGCCGCGCGTCAAGGACGGTCGCCTGGTCATCGCGTTGACCGTGCACAACCCTCGGCCCCGTCAGTGGACGGCGGATGAGATTGGTTTGGTGGAGGAGGTCGCCCAGCGCACCTGGGCGGCCGTCGAGCGCGCCCGGGCCGAGATGCGCCTGCGGGAGGGCGAGGCGCGGCTTCGACAGTTCGGCGAGGCTTCCTCCGATGTCCTCTGGATCCGCGACGCCGAGACCCTGCAGTGGATCTATCTCACGCCGGCCTTCGAGACGATCTACGGTCTCGATCGGGAGACCGCCCTGCGGAACGACAACATGGCGGGATGGCTCGAACTCATCGTTCCGGACGATCGGCAACACGCCCTGGATGCGATGACGCGCGTGCGGGCCGGTGAGCGTGTCACGTTCGAGTACCGCATCCGGCAACTCGGTAGCGGTACGGTCCGGTGGCTGCGCGACACCGATTTCCCGATGCAGAATGCGGCCGGGCAGGTTCGCTGGCTCGGTGGCGTCGGCCGCGACATCACCGCGGAGAAGGTGGCCATTCAGCATCAGGAGGTGCTGGTCAACGAGCTGCAGCACCGGGCGCGGAACCTCCTGGGCGTGGTTACCGCCGTGGCCGGCCGCACAGTGAAGCGGGGCGGCTCTGTCGAGGACTTCGAGGAACGGCTGCAGGCGCTCAGCCGTGCACAGGCGCTGCTCAGCCAAGCGGGCAGCGACACCGTCGAGGTCGGGGCGCTCGTCAGGGCCGAGCTGGCTGCGTACGCGAATGGGGCGTCGGACCGCGTGACGGTCGCGGGGCCGGAGGTCCATCTCAGGGCGCGGCAGGTTCAGAACTTCGCCCTGGCGGTGCACGAGTTGACCACCAACGCGGTGAAGTACGGCGCCCTGAAGGTCGAGACTGCCGAACTCCATGTGACATGGGCGGTGGTCCTTGACCGGCGCGAGCGTCGGCGACTGGCCCTGAGCTGGGTCGAGGGCGGCGTCGCCATCGATCCGGAGGCCACGTCACGCCGGGGCTACGGCACGGAGTTGATCCAAGAGGCGCTCGCCTACGCGATGGAGGCCGAGGTCGACTACGCGGTGGGTCCAGACGGGGTGCGGTGTCGGATCGAGATGCCCCTAACCTGATCTGTGTGAAGGCAGTCTCCCTCAGCGCGGTTAGCGTCAGGGGGCAGGTAGACGCGCGGAGTACCGATGCTTGACGCGGCCCGACCGCTCGGCGGCCGACGCATCCTCATCGTCGAGGACGAGTATCTCATCGCCATGGAGGTGAAGCGCTGGCTTCTGGCCGCCGGTGCCGAGGTGGTCGGGCCGGTCCCCAACGTGGAACGGGCTCTCGACGTGATCGCGGACGAAGGCCTCGACGCGGCGGTGCTCGACGTCAACCTCGATCATGGCGACACCGTCTACCCAGTCGCCGACAAATTGAGCGCCCTCGGCGTGCCGTACCTGTTCGCCACGGGTGACGTGAAGATCTCGTGCGCGGACGCTTACCGGCAGCGCCCGCGGCTGGAGAAGCCCTTCGGCGAGGCGGAGTTGCTGCAGGCGACAGCCGCGCTCGTCGCCTGATCCAATTGCCTCTCCGATCCGGCGCGGGTTGGGCAGCGGCCCCTCTGCAGGATTGCCCCTTGCCAGCGGACTGGCCGAAATCCCCCCTGAACCACCATTCGCCTTGCACCCCATGCCGGCGGTGTGAACCGCACGCGGCGGCGCCCAGGTCCGGCGATCGGAACAACGCAGGCACGAACACGGAAGACCCGCTGTCCTCTGTTGAGGCCGCGCGCCGGCCTGAGACCATCGCGGTGGGACCGTCCGGTTTTGGCGTTGCTCCTGTTCCTCCATGAGATCGCCGGCCTGCGGGGGGGGGGGGGAACATGGCCACCCGCGCCGCCCCCCGCAGCCGCCGGGCCCACCAGGCGAAGCAACATCCGCAGCCCGGGGCCCGGGCGTGGCCGGCTAGCCGGGGCCCCACGCGACACGCCCGGAAACCGAGAGGGGGACCACCGGCCAGGCGCCGCCCCGGGACACCAAGGCGCGCCGCATCGGTGCCCCGAACCGGCCAGCGGGCCGGGCGCG
>NZ_JAKSYG010000031.1 GCF_022829725.1 Methylobacterium sp. E-005
CGGCTACCAGCCACCCGCGCCGGAGGTCGTCCTCTGGCCAACCGAACCGAGCGGATCAGTGCCGTCCGCTCGCCCTGCCATCGTCAGCCGACCGACGATGCACTAACTTCGAACTCGGGCCACCGAATGGGGGCAGGCCACGGCCGTTCAGACTCTGTCATCTCCGCGCCCCGAGGCGCCCTACGCCATAACCACCGGAGCGACCGCGCGTCGCTCGCCGCAGGCCCGACAAAACCGCTCGAAGGTACTCTTGCGGTGAGAACAGCCGGGGCAGCGCTCGAAAACCTCAAGCCCGCAATGAGGGCAGAAGTTCGTAGCAGGGTCGTCCAGCGTGATACCCCTCTCACAGCCGGGGCAAACCTTGCGCGCAAGCCGGCTTAAAGCCTCGTCCGTGGCGATCTCGGTGCGGCGCTCCTCGCTGGGGCGCGCCTCGACCAACGCCTGTTTCTCGCGGTAGGCGTGCAGGGCGTTGATCGCCGCGCGGCCCCCGACCAGCGTCAGGATCACGCCGACCCCGTACTGCACGTAGCCGCCGTAGCTCGGCAAGTAAGGCACCAACTCGACGAAGAACGCGAACGCAGCCGCGAACGCAAAACCCCACACGAACGGCCAGTTGCGCGTGCGCCGCCGCTTCCGCAACAGCCAGCCGGCCAGCGTCAGAAGGGGCAGCGTCAGCGCGAGACGGTAGCCGAACACGCGCAGCTCCTGCACACGCTCTGCTGCTTCGAGTCGGCTCTGCGCCGCCGCACGAAGCTCGGCGTCGGCGCTCGCCAGGGTGGTCTCCCGCTCATTAAGCTCGAAAGCGGTGCGGTCAAGCGCCTCGATCCGCTCCTCGACCGCACGCTCGGCCGCCTTCAACGCGTCGAGCCGCTCGGTGCGGGCGACGAGGCCCGGATCCTGGTCGACGCGCTGCGTCGCGTCGCGGGTCTTCAGCCAATTGGCAAAGGTCTCGCGCGCCGCCTCCGAGGCCCCGCGCGCCGCGTCGAGCGCAAGTCCCGCCTCCTCGGCCTGCCGTCGCGTGTCATCCTGCTCCTGCCGGACGCGCTTGAGGCTATCGGTCGAGACGCGGGCCGGTTCGCGGTCCAGGAACTGCTCCAGGACGTAGCGGTGTTCCACCTGCGGCAGGTCGCCGACGACGAGCGAGCCCAGCCCGATCAGGAATGCTGCGAAGAGCAGGGCGACGAGCCACAGTGCGGCGTTGAACCAGCGCTCCGGGAGACGGTTGCCGGTGGCCAAGCAATCAAATCCCTTTGTTCGCTGCTGACAGGTGCCCGCGGGCGCGAGAGGCCGCGAGGTAGCGCCCGACCAGCGCGGCGAAGGCGTCGGGCTTGAGACCGCGCGCGCCCAGAGTCTGCACGCTGACGTGACGTCGCCGTCGGCTCACACGGGCCTGCGAGAACAGGCGCTTGGCCCTCGGCAGCGGGGCGTTCGGTGCGAGAGTCAGCGTCAAGGTCAGCCGCTTGCCGTGCGAGACCTGGAAGTCCATCACGTCCTGCCAAGCGACCGCACCATCGAGCAGCGGAGAGCGCAGCGCGTCTGGCGTCAGCACCAGCAGCGGCGTCCGGCCGCGTCGATGCACGCGTGCGGCGTAGATCCCCGCCCACGCGACACCCGCCGCGGCGACGGCTGCGAGGATCTGCTGCGCCAGCGCATCATGCGCGACGCCGAGTGCGCGGGGGTACAGTAGCAGCGCAGCGCCGGCCCCGGCGAACAGGATGGCGAGGACGCCCATCGTCCAGACCATCGGCGCACCGTTCTCGTGCACTAGCGTCTCCCCGACGGGCACGGCTGCTGCGACCTCTTCCAGGTAGGCTCGTTCGGCGACACGGTGCTCCCGTGCTCCGGTGAGGAAGTCCGCGCTGAGCTCGCGGCACAGGCCGGACCAGTCCGCGATCAGGGCAGCCGGCCAGGTACGGTCGCCCATGGTGAGCGGCCGAGCAGCACGGGCGAACAGCTCGGTGTCGAGCGGCACGCCGAGCGCCGCGATACGCTGACGGTCCGGCGGGTGAGTGTCGGTGGGATGCACCTGCCGCTCGTCGAGGTGCGCCCCCGGGTCGGGGAAGCCGGCGGCGGGGATCCCGTCGAGTACGCTCGCGACGAGGTCGTCGGGGGCCACGTCGGGCGCGTCGAAGGCGGATCCAAGCGTCTCGCTCACCACCTGCCCCAGAACACCGACGCGCAGCAGGGCGGAGGCCGCGGGCGGTGCGCCGGAAACTAGGGCGCCGCGCCGGTCGGCCTCGAACTCGCGCGCCCGGCTCCAGCGCGCCACCGCCGCGTCGAAGGTGCCGAGGCTGCGATGGCCGACATAGGCGGCGGGGCGGGTGAGCAGATCCCCGGGGCCGGCATTGCCCAGCGCGGCCAGCGCGCGATGCAGACCGGCGTAGATCGGAGTGAAGCGCCGACTGTAAGCGGTGTCTTCGCCCGCGAAGTGCGCGAGCTCGTGCCCGATCACCGCAGAGAGTTCGCGCCGGTCGAGCACGCCGAGATAGGGGGCGGGCAGGTACAGCGTGCGCCCCGTCAGCGTCCGACCGTCCGGGTTCAGGCGCACGGCACCCTCCGTGACGAAGAAACCACCGGTCAAGCCGACGACCACTGCGTCGGGGGCGAGCGCGTCCCCGCGCCCGGCGAGCTCGCGCACGAAGCGCCACAGACCCGGAGCCTCGGCCTCGTCGAGGGCGCGGCCGCGCACGTCGATGGGCTCGGGGGTGAACAGCGCGAACACCCCGCGCAGGCCGCGCACCGCCGCGACCGCGGCCCAAGCCGCCAGGGCGGCGATGACGAGGGCGCCGAGCAGCAGCTTGGCCTCCCCGGCCGAGAACCGCTGGGTGAACCACAGCCCGGTGGCCTCGAACAGCGCGGCCGCGAGCACCGCGAGGCTCAGGCCCACGATCTGCAGGCCGAGCAGCGCCGGCAGCACACGGCGCACGAGACCGAAACTCGCGAGCAGTGCGTCGCGCGAGCGCCGCGCCCACAAGCCCGCGGCGCCGCCGCCGGCCAGCGCGACGAGACCGGCCAGCAGCGCGAGTATCGCGCCGGCGAGCGTCGCGTACGGCACCCACGCCCGAGCCCGGGCCAGGGGTAGATCGCGTGTGACCGCGGCCAGCGCCTCCTCAGCTTTGTCGGCCGCGAGCGCCGCGCCGTAGGTGGTTCGCGCCCCCTCGAACCGAACCGAGGCGTAGGGATCTGTCGCCGCCAGCAGGCGTAGCTGGACGACGGAGACGGGCAGCTCGACCTGACGGCGCGTGACGCTCTTGGCGGTCGCCTGCCCGCGCTCGACCTCCCAGGCCCCGAGCCCCGCGAGCAAGGCCGGAACGCCGACGACCCAGGCGAGGAGCCAGACGACGGGGGGAAGCCGGCGACTGCCGCGGCGGCCCTCATGAAGCGGCACGATCATCTGCCCCTCGGCGTTCGACTGTCTATGGAAGCCGACCTTCGCAGTCCTGGCGGTCCGTCAGCTCGGCCGCGCCCGACTCTCGTACCGCTGGCAGGATTCGAAATCGCGAACCGAGCGGTTGTAGGCGTCGTTGAACAGCCGCGCCGGCTGGCTCGGATCTCCCTTCGCCTTGATGTCCCGCGCGACGTCGCGGCCGTGGCCGATCACGCTCGCCACCGTATCCGCGTAGCCGGTGCAGGATGAGCTGGCTTTGGGGTTCATGCCGTCGAACGTCGCCCCGAGCTGTCTGTTGGCGCTCGACACATCGCTCAGGGCGGCGAGGAACGAGGCTGTATCGGTCTTTGGCCGGAGCGCCTCGAAACGCTGCACCGCCCGGCGTAGCGCCAGGCTGGTCGCAAGCAGCCGGCGTGCTGGAGCGTCCTCCGGCAGCATCGCCATCCGCCGCCCGTCCCGGGCGAGCTCGCGCTCGAACAGCGCGTTGCCGTAGGCGTCCATCGCCTTGGCGGCTGCTTCGACCTTAGGAACGAGGATCGGGTGCTGCTCGCGGGCGAACTTGTACCCGTCCTCCTTGAACTCTCGCGTGGTCTGGTAGCGGGTCAGCGCCTTCAGCGTCGGGTTGAGCTCGCGCAAGGCTGCGAGCAGCCGCGTGGCCTGCGGGTCGACCTCGGGGATGGCCCCGGGCAGAGCGACCGCCTTCTCCAACTCGTCGATCACCCCGTCGAAGTCGACGATGCCGAAGTGGTACCACGCGTTGGCACCCAGCTTCGTGCCCAGCTTGAGCTCGCGTTCGTTATCGCGTCGGTACTCGGCGAGTTGCCTTTCCAGCGGGTGGGAACGCACGAGGTGGTTCTGCACCTCGGTGTAGGCGTTCGCCTTCGCCACCCCCTGCGCTTCACGGCTCGGCGGGGGTGGCGCGACCCGGGCATCCGCGCGGGCAGGGGCCTGAGCGGCGGTGGCCGGAGGCGCGGCCTGCAGCAGTGCCTGCGAGGCTGGCGGCGGGGCGGGGAAGTCGCACCTGAAGGCATCGACCATGCTTTGGCGCACCGCCTCGTGGGCCTGAGCGCACTGCTGGGCGACGGTCGGGCGAGCGGACGCGTTGCGGCTGATGGCATCGCGGAAGCTCTCCCGCAGCGTGCCGATACCTTGGTGGATGTTGGGGCGCACAGCCTCCGGCACGCCAGGGCTTGCGGCACACTGCGCGTATGCGTCTAGGAAGGCGTCACAGCTCTCGACACCGACAGGCGTTACCGGGGTCACGGCCGCGGCGGGCATAGCCAGCACGGTGGAAAGACAGGCCACGAGGATCCGACGGCATCTCACCGCACGCTCACAGCTGCCACGCGACATGCTCAACTCCGCGACTGTAAGGCTATCTGGCATGGCAAAATCAGAGATTGCGCAGTGCGAGCCATGGGACGAGCGCAGCGAGCGCAACGGGCACGGACCAGTACTGTACCGGCACCCAGAACAGCGCGTGCTGACGGCGGAGAAGAACGCGCTGATTCGTGGCCGGATCGATGAGTTCGCGCGGCGGATGACCATTCAGGCGCCGGCCGACGATCCAATTGGCGGTTGCGGCCGCGAACAGCCCGAGGCTGACGGCGAGAAAAGTGAGTTCGGGGTGACCGAGGGCCCGAAGCGCCAAGCCGCCCAGCGCCCCGACCGTAACCGCCGTGCCGACCGCGACGGGAATGACTACGATCCCCCAGCCCGACCAGATGAAGAGCATCAATACCGCCTGAGTTCTACCCGAAACCTGCAGCCACGGTGGCGAAGAGTAGTGCATCGCGCTGGACGGCGATCCGCCGTCGCCTCTTGCAGGAGCGTTCGGCTCCCTCTTGGGCGTGGGAATGAGGCATCGCTGTGTTCACGGCAGCGTGAACAGACGAAAATAATCGATCAACGCGATTGCTGATCTCCAAAAATTGGCTGTGCTGTATCTGCATTATGACGTGTGGGTACGACGGCCATAGCGGCGTGCCTCATCGGCGTCAGCCTCGATCCGGCATCGTTCCGCTCGTTGTTTCGCTGGAGAGCCTTCGGGTTCATCTCAGTGGGGCGTGACCTCTTCGCGGGCCGGACGGCACGCCCGATGCAGCACCACGGCCACGATCACGGTCACGCTGGGCATGGCCACGCTGAGCACAGCGGAGCCGAGCACGTGCATGCTCATCATCTCAACTAACCTCTTCGACTTGCCGACCCGTGCGCGTCGTGGCCGTGTCAGACTTGGGCCACGTCGTCGGGGTTTCGGAATCCTGCCCCGGTGATAAGGTGTCCCGGCGATCAACCTTGGGATGCCCGATCCCCCCGCTGACGGGACGCGCATGCGACGCCCGGCCACCTCGCGGCAGACCCACGTCAAACGATAGGTGCGCCAAGCCCCCGGGCCCATGACCCGACCGGGGACTCGCCGATGAATGAAGGGCGGTCGTTGGACCGATCCGGACGCGAGCAGGATCAAGTTTGAATCGAATGACCCAGGCGGCCCGTATCAACCTCACGGCCTGTGACCGCGAGCCGATCCATATCGCTGGCAGCGTGCAGCCTCACGGTTTCCTGCTCGCCCTCGACCCACCGTCCCTGACCGTCGTACAGGCCAGCGCCAACGCCCCGGTTGAGGCGGCCGTCGGCGCGCTCCTTGATGCGGTCTTCCCACACCTCGCCGCCATCGTCCGGCGCCATCTCGACGAGCCCGGGCCGCAGGCGGGCGCGTCCTACCTCCGCACCGTGACGCTCACCTCCGATGCCGCACGCCTGACCTACGAGGTCGCGGCGCATCGTGTCGACGGCTTGGTCGTACTGGAATTGGAGGAGGTCGACGCCGCCGCCGCGGATCTCGGCCTCGACGTGCTCACACCGCGGCTGCGCTCCTTCGTCGAGCGCCTCCATGCCGCCCACGACATCGAGGAACTCTGCCACCTTGTGGCGCAGGACATCCGCGCCGTCACCGGCCTCGATAGGGCGCTGGTCTACCGGTTCGACCGGGACTGGCACGGCACGGTGCTGGCCGAGGACGGCAACGGCGTGCTGCCGTCCTACCTCGACCTGCGCTTCCCCGCCTCGGACATCCCGGCGCAGGCGCGCGAGCTCTACCGCCGCAACCGCATGCGCATCATCCCCGACGCGGGCTACGCCCCCGTGCCGATCCTGCCGGCATCGACGCCCGCGGGGAAGCCGCTCGACCTCAGCCAATCCGTCCTGCGCTCTGTCTCGCCGGTCCACGTCGAGTACATGCGCAACATGGGCACGATGGCATCCATGTCGGTTTCCATCCTGATCGACGGTGCCCTGTGGGGCCTCATCTCATGCCACAACGCCGAGCCGAAGCGCGTGCCGCTGCACGCCCGCAATGCCTGCGACGTGCTGGCCCAGATCTTCGCCCTGCAATTGTCGGCCCGCGAGCGCGGCGCCCAGGCCGAGCAGAGGCTGGCGCTCGGGCAGGTGCAAGCGCGCCTCCTCGGGTTCATGGCGGAGGAGGACAGCTTCGTCGACGGCCTACTCAACCATCCCGACGACGTCCTGGCCCTGGTGAACGCCTCGGGCGCCGCCGTCGTCACCGCCGACCGTTGCCGGCTGATGGGCGCCACGCCTGACGAGGGTGACGTGCGTGCGATCTACGACTGGCTGTCGGCGAGCGGCGACACCGACGACGTCTTCGTTTCCGAATCCCTGTCCGACACCATCGCCGAGGCGGCGGCCTACGCCGACCATGCGAGTGGGCTCCTCGCCATCTCGATCTCGAAGAAGTACGCGAGCTACATCCTTTGGTTCAGGCCGGAGGTGGTCCGGACGGTCAAGTGGGGTGGCAACCCGGTCAAGCCCGCCGTCCCGGATCCCGAGGGTGGGCCGGACCGCCTGCACCCCCGGAAGTCGTTCGAGATCTGGAAGGAGACGGTGCAGGGCCGCTCGCTACCGTGGTCGATCCCTGAAGTCGAAGCCGCCAAGGATCTGCGCGCGTCGGTGCTCGGCATCGTGCTGCGCCGGGCGGAGGAACTCGCGGCGATGAGCGAGGAGCTCCAGCGCTCGAACAAGGAACTTGAGGCGTTCTCGTACTCGGTGAGCCACGACCTTCGGGCGCCGTTCCGGCACATCGTGGGCTACTCGAACTTGCTCAAGACCCGCGAGGGACAGAACCTGTCGGACAAGGGCAGGCACTACGTCGAGACCATCATCGAGGCGGCGGCATCGGCCGGCACGCTGGTCGACAACCTGCTGACCTTCTCACAGATGGGGCGGCACGCACTGAACAAGGTCTCCGGCGAGATGGTGCCCCTCGTCGACGAGGTCCGTCGCAAGGTCGAGCGCGACGTCGCGCCCGGGCGGACCGTGCGCTGGGAGATCGGCGTCCTCGGTCGCGTGCACGCAGATCCGTTCATGCTGCGGCTGGTGATCGAGAACCTGCTTTCTAACGCCCTGAAGTACACCCGTGACCGGCCCGAGGCGGTCGTCGAGGTCGGGAGGCTATCACCCCGGGACGGCGAGGCGGTGTTCTTCGTGCGCGACAACGGGGTCGGCTTCGACATGGCGTACGTCGACAAGCTGTTCGGCGTGTTCCAGCGCCTCCACCGCGTCGAGGAGTTCGAGGGCACCGGCATCGGCTTGGCCAACGTCCGTCGCATCGTCGAGCGCCACGGCGGCCGGACCTGGGCCGAGGGACGGCTCGGCGAGGGCGCCACCTTCACCTTCACCCTACCGCTCCGGGAGGACGCACGCTGACATGGCTGGATTGAAGCCGATCCTCCTGGTGGAGGACAACCCGAACGACATCGAGTTGACGCTGGCGGCGCTCGAAGCGAGCCAGATCGCCAACGAGATAGTCATCTGCCGCGACGGCGCGGAGGCCTTGGATTTCCTGCACCGGAAAGGTCCACACGAGGGCCGGGGGAAGCAGGATCCGGCCGTGGTGCTCCTCGACCTGAAGCTGCCGAAGGTCGACGGCCTGGAGGTGCTGGCCAGGGTCAAGGGCGACCCTACCACGCGCGGCATCCCCGTAGTCATGCTGACATCGTCGCGGGAGGAGACCGACGTGGTCCGCTCGTACGACCTCGGGGTGAACGCGTTCGTGGTGAAGCCAGGCGCCTTTGACCAGTTCTTCGCCGCCATCCGGGAGTTGGGCGTGTTCTGGACGGTGCTGAACGAAGCGCCCCCGCACCGGGGAGACCAGCCATTCAACGGGTGATCGAACCTTCCGCAGACCCGCTGCGCATCCTCCACCTGGAAGACAGCGACCTCGATGCGGAACTCATCGAGGCGGAACTGGACAACCTCGGCCACCCGTTCGTGATCGAGCGGGTGATGACGCGCGAGGAGTTCACGGCAACCGCTATCCCCGGCCGTCATGACTTGATCCTGGCGGACTATGCCCTGCCGACCTTCGATGGCGTCAGCGCCCTCGGCATCGCGCGGGAACAGTGCCCCGACATCCCGTTCATCTTCTGCTCCGGCACGCTGGGCGAGGACGTGGCGGTCGAGGCGCTGAAGAACGGCGCGACCGATTACGTCGGCAAGCAGCGCCTCGACCGTATGACCCGCACCATCGTCCGCGCGTTGTCCGAAGCGCGGGCGAAGGCCGAAAGGGCAGCGGCCCAGGCGGCTCTGCAGGCACTCAATGACACGCTCGAAGCTCGCATCGCAGAGCGAACCCATGAGCTTGCCGAAACCAATGCCGAGCTCAAGCATCAGATCGTCGAGCGAGAGCGGGCCGAGGAAGCCCTGCGCCTGAACCAGCGTCTGGAGGCTGTCGGACAACTGACCTCCGGCGTCGCGCACGACTTCAACAACCTGCTCACGGTAATCGCCGGCAACATCGAGTTCCTGGAACGCGCGGTGTCCGACGACCGCTCGAAGCGTCGCTTGGCGATGATGAGGGGAGCGGCCGAGCGCGGCGCTCGCCTAACGGCGCAGCTCCTGGCCTTTTCTCGTCGCCAGCGGTTGGAGCCGACCCCGGTCGGCCTGAACGACACGGTCGCCTCGATGCGTGACCTACTGCAGAGTTCTATCGGCGGCGCGGTTCAGATCGAGACCACCCTGCAAAGCGACCTGTGGCCGGCTCTAATCGACGCGACACAAATCGAATTGGTGATCCTCAACCTCGCCATCAACGCCCGCGACGCGATGGCGGTGGGTGGGCGGCTCACCATCGAGACCGCCAACGTGACCATCAGCGGTGCCCCGACCCGGCCGGAGCAGCCGCAGCCGGGCGAGTACGTCATGGTGTCGGTGAGCGACACCGGAAGCGGCATGCCGCCGAACGTCCTCAAGCGGGTCTTCGAGCCGTTCTTTACGACAAAGGAAGTGGGTAAGGGCTCAGGGCTCGGCCTCGCCCAAGTCTACGGGTTCGTGAAGCAGTCCGGTGGCGGCATCCGCATCGACACGGTGCTAGGCGAAGGCACCTCGATTAAGGTCTATCTGCCCCGGGTCGTTGGCGTGGGAACCGCGTCGAGTCAGGGGACGACGGCCGTCGGTTGTACCCGTACCCCCCTGACGGGGAGCCGCTCGAAACTTCTCGTGGTGGACGACGACGCAGACGTTAGGGAAGTCACCGTGACCCGGCTCTCCGAGGCTGGGCACGACGTGCGCGAGGCGGCCTCCGGCCTCCAGGCGCTGGTGGCCCTGGAGGCGGACCCTTGCATAGACCTGGTTGTGCTCGATTTTGCCATGCCAGGCATGAACGGCGCCGAGGCTGCCATCGAGATCCGTCGGCGCTGGCCGAGAATGCCGGTCTTGTTCGTAACCGGGTTTGCAGACGCGATGGCCCTGACACTGGCCGGTGCCGGCGGGGCCGACGCGGTCGTCCTGAAGCCGTTCCGGGACGGCGAGCTCGAACGCAAGGTCGCCGCGGCTATTGCCGTCCCCGTGCAGCCAGGGTTGAGGCTGGTATCTGACCGCGCGCGCGAGCGCTGACCCACAACGGAACGTGGCGTGCCCGTCGTGGCATGTCGCACATGACGCAGCCGATTTCGACGACCGCGCCCATTTTATCGAAGCGGATCGCCTTCGCTCCCCCCGACGGTGTTGTCCCGTTCGGTTCGAGCCGAATAGCCGTTCGCCCCGGGAGGAGGCGTAAGCCACGCATCACGGGGTCGGTGCGGTTCGAGAGATCGGCTGGCTTAAGGCGGACGGCCTGCCACGTTGTTCGCGGCGATACGCTCCCGCAGGCTGATGGTGCGTGGGGTAATCGCAGGCGGCGCGGGCCGCCCCGGCTCAGAGCTAAATCGTACTGTTCTCCACAGAGGACGCAGTGCAACCCTGCATCGAGGAACTGCCCTACGCCGCTGCGAAGGCCGGCGTCCTCAACCTCGCGAAGGGGCTGTCGAGGCCTATGGGCCGGACGGCGTTCTCGTGAATGCGGTCGGCCCGGCCTTCATCGCGACGCCGATGATCGACGCCCAGATGGAGAAGGCCAAGGAGAAGGGCATCTCGTTCGACGAGGCGATCAAGCTGACGCCGGACGAGGAGCGCCTCGGCAACGTCGCCAAGTGCCGCGGCCGGGCCGGGGAGATCGCAGCCGCGGTCACGTTCCTATGCTCGGAACATGTCAGCTTCATCACCGGCGAGTTCCTCCGGGTCGACGGTGGTTCTGTCATGACCATGGGGGCCTGAGGCCGGTTTGCGTATCCACGGCCGTTCGGCGGCGATGTGCGTACCGAACGGCCTAGTCTGCCTAGTCAGGCCAGCGTGCGGACCTTGGGCTCGCGGTCCCAGTAGCGCTTCTTCGCCGCCTCGACGAAACCGTTGAGGTCGGTCACGCCCTCGTCCACCTCGACGCCCGCCTTGTCGAGCAGCGGCTTTGCCGCGACGTTGGCGCCGATGGCTTTCAGGTGCCCGAAGGCGTCCATCACCCACTGCACCGCGGCCGCTTCCTTCACGAGCTTGCCGGCGGCCTTCTCGGAGAGGATCACCGCGCAGCCATCGACCGTGACCGAGGGCTGGCCGAACAGCTGCGCGTCGGCGGCGATGGACGATCCGTCCGACAGCGGCACCTTGCCGACCTTCGGGGCGATGGTCATCGCATGGCCGCCCGCGGCCTTGATCGCCTTCTTCAGCGATTGCAGCTCGCCCGCATCCGTCCCGTCGGCGATCAGGATGCCGATGTTACGGCCTTCTAGCGTGTGCCGCTCCAGCGGGCCCCGGATGATGCGCAGGGCCGGCGACGGGGCCATGTCGAGGACCGGCGCGGCGGTCGGCGAGGCGGGCGGCAGATCCATCGCCAGCCCGTCGGCGACGCGGGTCGCCAGATCCTCATCGACGTTGCGCAGGTTGGCGAGCATCGTCAGGCGGATGTGTTCCAGGCTCACCTTGGACAGTTCGAAGACCAACGCGGAGGCGATGTGGGCCTGTTCGGCCGGATCCATGGACCGGAAAAACAGCCGCGCCTGACTGTAGTGGTCCGCGAAGCTCTCCGGCCGGATGCGCAGCTTCGGCCCCTCCTCCTCCGAGGGGAAGGTCACGTAGCCCTTCGAGGCGTCCTCGCGAGCGCCGCCTGGCTCGCCCGCGCGGGAGAGGCTGTTCGGCTCATAGTTGGCGCGGCCCTTCGGCACCGCCATCTGCATATGGCCGTCCCGCTGCTGGTTCATGAACGGGCAGCCCGCCGCCGCGGCCCGCCCCTTCGCGGCATTGATCGGAAGCTGGTGGAAGTTGACTGACCCCAGCCGTGAAAGCTGTGTGTCCGTGTAGCTGAACAGACGGCCCTGGAGCAGCGGGTCGTTTGAGAAACTGATGCCCGGCACGACGTGGCTCGGCACGAAGGCCGCCTGCTCGGTCTCCGCGAAGTAGTTGTCGGGGTAGCGGTCGAGCACCATGCGCCCGACGATCTTCACCGGCAGCACTTCCTCGGGGATGATCTTGGTCGCATCGAGGACATCGTAGGGCTGGCTGTTGGCGAACGCCTCATCGAACAGCTGCACGCCGAGTTCCCAGGTCGGATAATCGCCGCGCCCGATGCGCTCGAACAGGTCGCGGCGTTGGAAGTCCGGATCGGCTCCGGCGATCTTCACGGTCTCGTCCCAGATCGTCGAGGCGAGGCCCGCCTTCGGCTTCCAGTGGAACTTGACGAAGGTGTTCTTCCCGTCCTTGTTGATGAAGCGGAAGGTGTGAACGCCGAAGCCCTCCATGTTGGCGAAGGTACGCGGCAGGGTGCGGTCCGACATGGCCCACATGATCATGTGGGTCGACTCGGGCATGAGGCTGATGAAGTCCCAGAACGTATCGTGGGCGGTGGCCGCCTGCGGATAGCCGCGGTCGGCTTCCATCTTGGCGGCGTGGATCAGATCCGGGAACTTGATCGCGTCCTGGATGAAGAACACTGGGATGTTGTTACCGACGAGATCCCAGTTGCCCTCGCGGGTGTAGAACTTGACGGCGAAGCCGCGCACGTCGCGCGGCGTGTCGATCGAGCCGGCGCCGCCCGCCACGGTGGAGAAGCGGGTGAACACCTCGGTGCGCTGCCCCTTCCGCTGGAACAAGTCGGCGACGGTGATGTCCGCGAGGCTCTCCGTGCACTCGAAGTAACCATGCGCGGCGGAGCCACGCGCATGGACGATCCGCTCGGGGATGCGCTCGTGATCGAAGTGGTTGATCTTCTCGCGGTAAACCTCGTCCTCGAGCAGGACCGGCCCATGGGCCCCGGCCTTGAGCTGATTCTGGTTGTCGGAGATCGGCGTGCCGTGGTTGGTGGTCAGCACAGGGTGGTCGGCGTCGGCGGTCTGGTGCGTCTCGCCACCGTGGCCGGCGTTGAGGGAGGTGTGTTCGGTCATAACGATTCTCCTTGGCGGGAGGCCAACTGAAAGCTGAGCCGTAAGTTTCCACCCTCGCGCGAGAGCGGTGAAAGGGCCATGCCGGTCGGTGCAATCGCTCCAACAAGCCGGCCGCTAGGGCCCGGCGTGTCTGCTTCACCGCAATTGCGACTTGAAAGCAGATTAGCGGCTTACGGCCAGTTCAAGCCGCGTAAGTGGGCGCCTTCGAACGGCTGGATTGGGTGGATTTCAGCCGGTCTGCTTCCGAGTGGCTTGGGCGTTGAAGCAGACCCCGAAAATTTGGCCTATCCCGCCTCGCGGTCAGCCACCAGATCGTGCTGCCGGGGCCGCATTCTCGCTTTCCAGCGCTTCCAGATAGGCGCGCAGTAAGGACGCCCGATCCGGCCGAAAACTGCCCACCTCGACCCTGGCTTCGCCGATGCGGTCGATCCGGAACATCCGGAATGCTTCGCGCAGACGACACCACGATAAAACGACCAGTCGCCGCTCCGTGTGGACGATCGCCAGCGGTAGGATCGTCCGCAGCGTGCCCGAACCGCGCTCATCTGTGTAGTGGATGGTGAGCGCCTCTTCTCGCCAGCACGCCTGCCGGATCAGCCCCAGGTGATGCGCTGGCGAGTAGCGTGCCTCGGGGCGATAGACCTTCGACACGCAGTGGAACAGGTGCTGCTCGCGATCGTCCGGCAACGTCGCTGCGACCTTGGCCACGACCGAAGCCGCTGCCGCCGCCAAGTCGGGGTCGCCCATGGCGCGCACCTCCGCCATGCCGAGTGCCAACGCCTCGATCTCCAGACGATCCAAGGTCTGCGGTGGAAGCGCGTAATCCTCGATCAGCCGGTAGCCGTAACCCCGCTCGCCGTCGATCCGGGCTCCGGCGGCCCGCAGGCTGTCGATGTCCCGGTACAGGGAGCGCACGGACACGCCGGTTTCCTCTGCCAGCCGCGCGGCCGTGACCGGTTTGGGCAGGGTGCGCATCGCCTGGAGGAGACGGAAGAGGCGGTCGCTCCGTGCCATCAGCCTACTGCCGGTTTCTGTCAGGTAGGGGTTGGTACATCCGGGTCGCAGGGCACGACAACACGCCCCGCCCATCGGAGACCGCAATGACCGTCCAAACGACGACCCATCTCAACTTCCGCGGGCAGGCTCGCAAAGCCCTCGACTTTTACCGCTCCGTCTTCGGGGGCGAGCGAACGATCGTTACCTACGGGGATCTTGGAGCGACACAGGATCCCGTGCAGGCCGAGCGCGTGATCTGGGGCCAAGTAGCGTCCGATCAGGGGTTCCGGATCATGGCCTATGACGTGCAGCCGGAGAAGCCGTGGAACCCCGGCGAGAACGCGGTCTACGTCTCGCTCCGCGGAACATCGCCGGAGGAGATCACTGCACACTGGGAGAAGCTTCGCGCGGGCGGTTCGGTTCTGCAACCGCTCGGCGCATCAGCTTGGTCCCCACTCTACGGAATGCTGACGGATCGGTTCGGTGTGACATGGGTCATGGACGTGATGGTGTCCTAACCTAACATTCTGATGGGCGGGCGACCGAGCGTTTGTCCGCTTTCCAGCATCAGAGCCACAGTGGTGAGCGGCTGCCAAGGGTGGTTTTCTGACGGTCCGCCTCTGAGCGCAGTCCTGATGGAGCGGACGTTGCCGTCTCGCCTGCCCCCGATCCAACGCAGCCCCCCAGAAGGTGCGCTTATCGGTAACTCAGCCGGTCCCAAAGAACCGCCCGCCCTGATGTTGGACCGGCGGCCCGACGATCACGGGCGGGAGGGCTGACGTCTGCGATCAGAGACCTGCGGCTGCCAGCATCTCGCGCATCGTCCGGGGCGGCCGGCCCAGCAACTCCTCCAGCGCAGGATCGGTCGCCGCGAAGTCCCCCCGGCGCGCAGCCTGGAAGGTCCCGAGCAACATGTCGGCGTAAAGGGCAGGCATCCCGCCTGCGATTTTCGCGTCTCGCCATTCCACGTCGCCGATGACAGTGTGGCGCACGGCGCGCCCGGTCACCTCCGAAGCGATCACCGCCACCTCAGCCATGGTCACGGCCCGGCCCGCCGTGAGCGGGGGCGTCGGGCCGTCCCACCCGTCTCCCGCCGCCAGGATCGCCGCGTCGGCCTCCGCCAAGTCGGCGCGCGCCGTCCAGGCGACTGGCCCGTCCTCGGGCGTGCACAGTTCCCCGGCGCGCAGCCCATTGCCAACCATGAAAAGGCAGCTCTCGGCGTAGAAACCGTGGCGCAGCGCTGTCCACAACCCGCCGCCCGCCAAGTCCGACTCCGTGCCGGCGTGCTGGCCGGCGGGCGGGAAGGACGAGCCACGCCGCGCGCCAGCATGGCTCGTGTATAGGATCCGTCGCACACCGACGGCGCGGGCTGCGGCAATGGCGGTGCGGTGCAGGCGCAGCGCCTCCTCGCCGAGCTTGTTGGCCGAGACGATCAGCACCTGGTCCGAACCCTCGAACGCCGCCCGCAGGCTGGCCTCGTCCGCGAAGTCGGCTTGGCGGACCGCGACGCCCTGCCGGGCAAGGTCGGTGGCCTTGCCAACGTCCCGAACACTGACCGCGATCCGCTCTGTCGGCACACGGTGCAGCAGATCCTCGACGACGGCCTTGCCGAGTTGGCCGGTGGCCCCTGTGACGACGATCATTCGCAGCCCCTGTAACGATGGAAACATCATCGCTGTATCAGGGATAATGATCACCTTCAATCGCCGCTATCGATCTGAACATACCGATGCTACATCGCGCCATGAACGATGGACTGGACGGTGGGGACGATAGGCAGGACGCCCGGGCGCGCATCCTGGCGGCGGCGTCCGAGCTGATCGCTGACGGCGGCGTGGTGGCCCTGACCACCCGGGCCGTGGCTGCAGCGGCGGCGGTGCAGGCACCGACGCTCTACCGCCTGTTCGGGGACAAGCGTGGGCTGCTCAACGCTGTGGCCGAGCACGGGCTGGCGACTTTTCTCGCTCGCAAGCGGGCGGTGCTGCCGCACCCCGACCCGGTCGAGGGCTTGCGTGAAGCCTGGGACGCCTACATCGCGTTTGGGCTGGCCCACCCGGCGGTGTTCGCGATCACCAACGAAATAGGCGCGCCGGCCTCCGGGTCGCCGGCCATGCTCGCCGGCCTCGCAATCCTGCGCGAACGGGTGGGGCGGATCGCGCGGGCTGGTCGGCTGCATGTGCCAGTGGAGCGCGCGGTGGCGCTGATCCACGCCGCGGGCGTCGGCACGGTGGCGACCCTGCTCGCGACGGACGAGGACGCGCGCGACCCGCACCTCTCGCCCCTGGCGCGCGACGCGGTGCTCGCCGCAGTCGTCGGCGACCCATCCGCGCCGGACGGGGCCGGCTTGGCGTCCCTGGCGGTCGGCCTGCGCGCGCACCTCGCCGCGGCCGCAGCGCTGACGCCGGGCGAGCGCCTCCTGATGAACGAGCTGCTGGGCCGTCTCTCAGAGCCGACCGAAGCCGAATGACCCCTCACGGGCTTCTAGTTGACGATCGCCCCCACCCAACCCGAAGTCGCCGGACGATTGGCGAACGACTGCTTCCGGCAAGCGTCGATCGCGTCCCTAGCGACTGAGTTGGGTCGGTAGGAAACTGTCCGCTTTTCCGGCGGCCAGCCTTCGAAGCTGCCATTCCGCTTACGGCCAGCACCGGTCGCGTCGACCGGCGCCACTGAACGACCGGGTCGGGTGGTTTGGAGACGTTCCGCTTTCGCTACGCGACGAGGCGAAAGCGGACGCCAAGCGACATACCGTTGCGTTCGAACCGCGACGGCTTGTTAGACGGCGGCTGCCTCTGCGCGCCGGAGTTGGGTCCGTGTTGCTACTTCGATGAAATAGCCGCCCTTGGCCTTGAAGTAGAATGTCCAGGCACCGTGATAGTCGCGCGGCTCCGGCACATCCCAGCCATCGGCTTTCAGGCGCGCGTTCAGTGCGTCGACTTCCTCACGGCTGTCTTGGATGAAGCCAATATGGTGGACGTCACTATTCTCAGGGTAAGCAAAGCTGCCTCGTTTTTTTGCAAAATCATTCAAGACTAAGAGCATGCCGTCGTCATCGTCGTGAATAACAGCAAGTGCCTTCCCGCGCATCACCAGCGTGCGCAGCCCAAAATAGGTCTCGAACATTGACACGTCGGCAGGGACGTCGGTGCTCGTCAGATTGATATGGTTGAGCTTCACTGGACATACCTTTCCTGTTCGTCGGAAAGGACGCGCTGGTAGTCGGCCGCTGATGGCGGCCGCCATGCACGAGCGTCGGGCCACCCGGACTACCGACCGGGCTGTGGCTTCTACACGTCCGAGACTGAGCTAAGCAGCACGCGACAGCCCGTCAAGGATCACGAACGACCAAGGGCTCGGACGATGATGCGTGTTCGCTTTGGGAGTGCAGGCGAGGCGATCCGGACGGCTTACTTGGGTCGGATGCGGAATGACCAGATGGGGTGGTTTCCTGCTGATCTGCTTTCGGTAGCTCAGGCATCGAAACTGACATCGAGGTCCCGTTCGATCACCAAGTTGGTGCGGGGCCTGCGATGAGTTCCACCACGGCCCGCACAAGTTCCGCTTCCAAATACGGCTTCGTCAGCCTCGGACGGCTGCTGTACGCATCCGCATCAGACGCCTTTACGTCCCCGGTTGCGAAGAGGTATGGCACACCTAGGTCTCCCAGCCTTGCGGCTAGGGGATAAATGGTACTGCCGTCGCCGAGGTTTACATCCAGTACCGCCGCGGTGAGACCACCGTCATCGATAAGGTCGAGGGCTTGATCGACGCTTGGAACCGGACCTGTCACCGTCGCTCCGGCTTCCGACAGCCAACGCTTCAGGTCCATGGCAATCAGGTACTCATCCTCGACAACGAGGATGCAGTGTCCGGTAAGCGGTCGAGCAGGATCAGGCACCCGCCCTCCAAGGCGCGCAGCGAATGCTCGTCAGAATAAGGTCCCCGAACAGCTACGCCATCACACAGGTCAGGATACTGGCATTTCGATACGACAGCGCACGCCGTTCGCTCCCAACTCGTAGTCGACCTTGGCCTCCAGCGCGTAGGCCAGGGCTTCTTGGATCAGTTCGGTGCCGTAGCCGCGTCGCGCCGGCTTGTTCGATCCAACGGCGACACCGCTCTCGACCCAGCTCAATGCTAAGCGGCGACGTTCGCGTCGGTCGAACACCATTTCCCAGGTGACGAGAAGTCGGCCATTCTCGGTGCTCAAGGCTCCATATTTGACGGCGTTGGT
>NZ_JAKSYG010000032.1 GCF_022829725.1 Methylobacterium sp. E-005
GCTCGCCGTGCTGTCGGTCAAGCGCAAGCACGTGCCGATGTGGCTGGCGCTTAGCGCTGCTCGGGCCGCCGAGATTTTGAAGGATGCCGCTGACGGCGCGCGCGCCGTGCGACTGACGGGAGGACGGATGCAATGACCGCCCCCGCTCGCATCCCGCTCCATCAGGAGATGGCAACGGCTTCCCGCGTCGCCGTCCAACTCATCGCGGTCGGCATCGATGAGAGCGATCCCGACTTTCTGGAACTGATGGCTTCCGAGACTGACGTGTTGGAACGGCTGCGCCGCATTCTGCGCGCCGCTCGGCACACTGAGGCTCAAAGCAAGGCTCTCGGCGAGATCCAGACCGAGATGCGGGAGCGCAAGACTCGCCTCGACAAAAAGGCCGAGAGCCTGCGTGGCGTGGTCCTACAGGCCCTTGGAGAGCTTGGGCTGAACAAGCTCGACGCGCCGGACTTCTCGGCCTCTGTGGGCGCTTCTAAGCCGTCTGTGGTCATCACGGACGAAGCGGCCCTGCCGGACGACGTGTGCGCCTTTAAGCGCGTGCCGTCGAAGACTGCCATTGCGGCTGCCCTCGCTGAAGGCCCGGTGGCCGGCGCCAGCCTATCGAACGGTTCGCCATCTCTCACAATCAGAACGAGGTAGCCATGAGCGCCGCCAAGATCCGAGAAGTGCTGGAACGCTACGGCGAGACCTACGACACCCGCAAGGGTGGGACAGTGTGGGAAGTCCAGGGCACACCAGTCATCTCGCACAAGTGCCTGGAGCGTGTAGCCGCTCGCGCCGGCATCGCCTTTGATCTGCCGACGATCCTGCGCGCCGAACGCGACGAGGCGGTCATCATGGTCGCCGGCAGCCTCGACAAACGACGCGAGTGGTCGATCGGCGAAGCGCTCGTCAACATCAACTACCGCGTCTCCGGCAAACAGGCCGCCTACGTCTACGCCATGGCGGAGAAGCGCGGGAAGGACCGCGTGATCCTCAAGCTCGTGGAGCTGCACGGGCTGGCCTACTCGGAGGACGAGGCGGACGACTTCAAGCAGCCGTCCACCCAACCCGCACCGCCGGCCGATCTCCGCAACGTCCACGACCTGCACACCAACGGCAAGCCGATCCAGCGCAACCGCTCGCAAGAGATCGCGGGCGAAATGCTGACTTCGCTCTGGCGGATCGCAGGCGACAAAGCTGTGACCCGCTGGCTGGCTCTGGATGCCGTCAAACGCGATCTGGATGCCTTGGACGAGACCGACCGCGACCGCGTGCTCAATCTGGCCGAGGAGCGCCGTGAGGCTGATCCCGTGCCGGTTGCGGAAGCTGCGCGATGAGCAAAGCCACCCTGATCCTTGCCAACGCCGCCGTGCGTGATCGCGCTTTGCGCTGGGTCGCCACGGCGCCGGCCGGCACCCGCATCGAGTTCCGCGAGCCGCAGCGCTCGTTGGACCAAAATTCAAAGCTCTGGGCAATGCTAACCGATGTTGCGCGGCAGCACGAACACTATGGCCAGCGCTACGAGCCGGATGCGTGGAAGATCCTGTTCCTGACCGCCCTCGGCAAAGAGCTGCGGCTAGCGCCGGCCCTCGACGGTAAGGGCGTCGTCTCGCTCGGCACATCGTCATCCAAACTCAGCAAGTCTGAAATGTCCGATTTGCTGGAGTTTATCGCGGCGTGGGGCGCGGAGAACAGGATCGTCTGGTCTGACCCCACCCTAGCCCAGGATGCCGCGAGCATGGGGAGGGTGGCCGCGTGAACATGCACATCATCCCCGGAAAGAAAAAGCGGCTTCGGAGCGGCGTGTGCGCCTACTGCGACCGAAAGGTGTTCCCGGCGGGATCGCCCGAGGCACGGGCTAA
>NZ_JAKSYG010000043.1 GCF_022829725.1 Methylobacterium sp. E-005
GTGACGGTGGCCCATCCCGTTGACCGCTGACCGAAAAAGACTTCGCTCCACCCGGCAATACCAACTTGGTTCGCGGCCCAGAACGCCAAAGCCGCCGTCCGCTCAGGCGATCTCTCGGCGCGAAGCAGTCGATAACCGCCATAGGCGAGCGACGCCTGGATGCCCGTCCAGGCAACCGGGTAGACCGGCGACGGCGGTGTGTAGTCCGGTTTCGCAAGATGCCGATACCAGCGCCTCGTCCGGGGATGATCAGGCGTCGGGCTTGCGCGGCGTCCGATGAGCAGAGCAGCCGTAACGGCCCCAACCGCCAGAGCCGCAGCCTGAAGCGGCGATAAGCCTCCCGTTCGGGCGTGTGATGGCATGCTGGTACTCCTCAACGGGTGTCGATCATACATGTGGGATGAGAGCGGGCATCGACCCAGAGCATCGACTGCGCGGTGACGAGTTTTTGTTCGGAAAGGGCCACGGCCCGCTATCAACCAGTCCCATTGAATAAATCGCCTATCGCCTTACGGGCACGAAGGGTCACCCGCCTGCGCCGCTGATGCTCCGGCCGATCGTGGAGCATATGGCACCGTTGGCAGAACGCCGCGAGGTTGGCGTCCGTGTTGTCGGCTGTATCGTGGTTGCGATGTGCCGTCGCCAGCACTACGCGCGTCACCCTCACCAGTCCCGGTTCCATGCCCTCAGGAAGGGGCAGGGCGCGACGCACTAAGCGACCTCGACCATCACGCCAGCGACTGGCCTCGATATCCCACCAGCGACCGTCACCTAGGTGCTGCACGTCTTGTAGGTACGGCCTGCGTCACCGAGGTGCTGCACGTCTTGTAGGTGCGGCCTGCCGCATCCCTCGCAGCGGCCATTCGCCCGCACGAAGCGGATAACAGCCGAGAGCTGCTTCCGATCGATTGGGTAGAAGTAGCGATGCTCACGACGGATCGGCATCAGAGATCCGCGTTCTGCATAGGACCGGCCTTGGCTCGCTTAGCGATCCGGGCGAGGGTCGAACGGCTGCAGCCTGTGGCGGCCTGTATCTGGCTCCAGGGCGAGCCGGCCTTCAGCATGGCCGCGATGCCCTCGTTCCGCTTCGTATCCTCCTGGCGGCCCCGATAGAGGCCTGCTGCCTTGGCACGGGCCTGACCCTGCGCCTGGCGACGGCGGCGATCGTCGTAGTCCTTGCGGGCGACGGCCGCGAGGACGTCGAGCAGCATGCCGTTGATGGCCTGAAAGACGCGCCCTGTGAACTCGTCGGCCGGCTTCGCCAAGCTCCAAGAGGTAGGGAGGTCGAGCGCGACGATGCGCACGCGCTTGGCGTCGATCTCTGCCCGTAGCTTCGTCCAGTCCTCGGAGGTGAGACGGGACAGCCGATCAACCTGCTCGATCAGCAGCACGTCCCCCGGCCGGCAATCCTTCAGAAGGCGGAACAGCTCCGGCCGCGCCAGCGTCGCCCCACTCTCGTTCTCGACATAGGCTGCGGCGATCGCCAGGCCGCGTTCATGCGCAAAGGCGTCGAGCTGCGCCCGCGCCCGGGTCGCGTCCTGTTCAGAGGTAGAAGCGCGCAGATAGGCGCGGACGAACATGAAACCCGCCAATCAGTTCGATTAGAATAGGTATCATGATACCAGTTCGATTTGAATGGTCAAGCTGATTATATCAGACCACTTAACGACTGGTTCGATTGAGGCATACCCAAATCGAACCGGCTCGATCGGCTGCTATGGGAGCGTACGAACGGGCGTGTTCCATCCCGCAACGTTAGCAGGAGTTGCACACCAAGGAGAACCTAAGCAGCCCCGCCTTCGTTGGCCCTGTCGGAACGTCGATTGGCATCCGCCTTCAATCCGGCGCCGCCTTCCTCGCGGTGGGGATCAGCCATGGGCCAAGCGCCTACAATTTCCGGTATCGACCATGTCGGCTTGGCGGTCCGTGACATCGAGGCCGCGACCGCATTCCTAAAGGCGGCGCTCGGCGCCGAGGTGATCTACGAAACTCTCAAGCGCCGGTCCGAACCCCAGGGTGGCCCTGAGACGGAGCAGAGGCTCAACCTAACACCCGGCTCGGAAATCCGCGCCATCCGCATGCTGAGGGTGCAGAACGGGCCGGGAATCGAGCTGTTTGAGATCGCTGCACCCGATCAGCACCAGCCGGCGCGGGCCAGCGATCTCGGCTGGCAGCATATCGCCGTCTATACCGCCGACATGGAAGCCGCTTTGGAGCGCTTCACCGCCGCGGGCGGGATCGTGCTGGCACCTCCACACGAACTGCCGCCGCTTGAACAAGGCCCCAGCAACCAGTTCTGCTACACCCAGGCACCGTTCGGGGCGTTGATCGAGTTCGTGTCTTATCCTTCGACCCAGCTCTATACCAAGCATACGTCCCGGCGACGTTGGACCCCCGACCGCACCTGATGCCGAGCTGCAGCCCCTCAACCATCTCCGGGTCTCGGTGTCAGTCCACAATCTTGCACCAGCCGGTTTTTCCATTGGCGGTCATGACCGGCAGCTTAGTTCGGCAGAGCATAAGCCACGATTTTGGTGCCTTGCTTCGTCTTCAGCGTCGGCTTGCCACCGGCTGCGATGACGACGAACTGCCGGCCGCTCTTCGGCGAGCGGTAAGTCATCGGCGTCGCCTGGCCGCCGGCCGGCAGGCGCACCTTCCAGACCTCCTCACCGGTCGTAACGTCATAGGCGCGGAACGCCTGCTCGACCGAGGCGCCGATGAAGGCCAGTCCGCCGCGTGTGGTGATCGCGCCGCCGGAGAACGGCACGCCCATCGGCAAGGGCAGCATCGAGGGGATGCCGAGCGGTCCGGTATCGCGGGCCGTCCCGAATGGCCTGCTCCAGATCACCCGGCCGCTGGCGAGGTCGACCGCGGTCATCAGACCCCAGGGCGGCGGGCTGCACGGCGCACCGAGCGGCGATAGGAAGGGTCCGAGCACGCCGGCATAAGGAGTGTTCTCCATCGGGGCATCGGAGCCCGGGACCGGGCCTTTGCCGTCGAAGATCTTGAACCCCTTCGCCGTCGCCTCGGCGCGGGTGATGAGCCGGGCCTGGGTCGGCAGGTTCATCCAGGCTGCCACCATGATCCCGCGGTCGACATCGACCGAGACACTGCCCCAGTTCACCCCGCCGCCATAGCCGGGCTGGACGATGGTCGGCCGTTCGGTCCCGACCGGCGTCAGCGTACCCTCGTAGCGGTCCTGCAGGAACTTGATCCGGCAGATCATCTGGTCGATCGGGGTCACGCCCCACATGTCGGCTTCATGCAGCTCCGCACCACGGAAGGCCGGCATCCCGATCGAGAAGGGTTGCGTCGGCGCCAGGTTCTCCCCGGGCACGGTGCCACCCTGCGGCACGGGCAGGTCCCGCACGGGCTTGAGGGGCTTCCCGGTGATGCGGTCGAGCACGAAGGTCTCGCCACGCTTGGTCGAGACGATCAGCGCCTTGCGCGGTCCCTCGGGCGTGGGCAGGTCGACGAGCGTCGGCTGCGCCGGCACGTCGTAGTCCCACAGGTCGTGGTTCATCGTCCGGTAGCGCCAGCGCTCCTTGCCGGTCTCGGCGTCGATGGCGACAACGGCGCTGTTATAGGCGTCGTCGAAGGGCCGCCGCTGGCCGCCGTAGAGATCGGGCGGGGCGTTGCCGGTCGGCATGTAGACCAGCCCCAGCTCCTCGTCGGCGCTAGCCGGCGCCCATGAGTTCGGCGTCGAGAGCGTATAGGTCTCCCCCGGAGGCGGCGCGGTCGAGCGGTCCGGCCGGCCGACGTCGAACGCCCAGGCCAGCTGCCCGGTGACGGCGTCATAGGCGCGGATCACGCCCGAGGGCGAGTTCCAGAGCTGGTTGTCGAGGATCGAGCCTCCTACCACCACCTTGCCGCGCACGACCTGCGGCGGCGAACTCACGTAGTAGAGTCCGGGGTTCTTTTCGCCCACTCCGGCGAGAAGCGATGTCCGGCCGCCATCGCCGAAGCCCGGGCAGGACTGTCCGGTCGCAGCATCGAGGGCGACCAGATCGGGCGCCTGGCTGGCCGCGTAGATGCGGTCCGCGCACAGCCCGGTCGCGCCCGGCACGCGGTGTTGCGAGACTCCCCGGCACGGCTTGCCCGACTCGACCTTGCCGGTCATCGCATGGCGCCAGCGTTCCTTGCCCGTCTCGGCGTCAAAGGAAATGACGACGTTGTACTCGCTGCACACGTAGAGCGCGTCGCCGACCATGATCGGGGTGACAGCGAGGCCGCCGGTCTTGTCGCCCGTGGGAGCCGGTCCGGTATCCGCCTCCCAGGCGACCTGAAGCTGGCCGACGTTTTGCGGGGTAATCTGAGCGAGTGGGCTGAAGCGGGTACCGCCGCGGTCGTTGCCCCAGAACGGCCAACCCTCGTCGGGGACAGCCGCCAGCGGGTGGGGGAGCGGTGCCGGGGCGGGGACCGCGCCGCCGGTCTGCCACAGCGGGTCGGCCGGCGCGGTGTAGCTTGCTGCATGAAGACCTGCGCCGAGCGCGAGCGCCAGGACGAGGCCGCCCGCGAACGCCGGCCAGCCCGCCACGAGGCCTGCGGAAGGGGTCCGGTAGTCCAGGCGCCGCAGTGGCGGCAGCAGGAAGCCCAGGCCGAGCACGAACGGCGCGACCAGGCGCGGCACCAGCAGCCACGGCGCGTAGCCGGCCTCCCAGATCGACCAGGCGAGGGTGCCGACCAGCATCAAGCCGTAGAGCCACGCGCCACGGCGGTCGCCGAGCCAGGTGAGAATACCGCTCGCTACGACCGCCAGGCCGGCGACGAGGTAGTAGAGAGAGCCAGCGTCGAGGGCGAGCCAGGCGCCCCCGAACACCAGCGCAAGCCCGATCAGGACCAGGAGCGCCGCGAAGAGGCAGCGCGTCCAGAGACTGAGTGAGGAAACGCCACGCGTGTAGTCGGACATCATCGGGGACAGGTTCTTCCTAAAGTGAAGGCTGTGGATCATGCCGCGCCAGGCAGGTCCGGCAGCAGCTTGTCGAGGGTGATGGGGTAGTCGCGCACGCGGATGCCGGTGGCGTTGTGGATCGCGTTGGCGACCGCCGCAGCGACCCCCGAGATGCCGAGCTCACCCACGCCCTTGGCCTTCAGCGGCGAGGATACCGGATCGACCTCGTCGAGGAAGATCACCTCCTGGTGCGGGATGTCGGCATGGA
Organism: Methylobacterium sp. E-005; assembly: GCF_022829725.1. Lineage (GTDB taxonomy): Bacteria > Pseudomonadota > Alphaproteobacteria > Rhizobiales > Beijerinckiaceae > Methylobacterium. The sequence goes on from NZ_JAKSYG010000043.1 coordinate 5,160, forward strand.
CCGGCACCTCGTAGGTCGCGAGGTCGTGGTTGACGAAGAAGCCGCGCCTCGTATCGACCGCCAGCTCCTCAATCAGCGCCGCCCCGACCCCCATGGTCATCCCGCCGATGACCTGGCTGCGGGCGGATTTCGGGTTGAGGATGCGACCCGACGCGCAGACGGCGAGCATGCGGCGGACCCGGACCTCGCCTGTGTCGGCGTCGACCCCCACCTCGACGAAATGCGCGCCGAAGGTCTGTAGGGCGTACGTCTTCGACAGGTCGCCGAACTCGATGGCGTCCTCGCCGATCACCGGGCCTTCGGCCGCGGCCTGAGCCAGGGGCACGGTGCGGTTGCCCGACCGCACCTGGCCGTCCTCGAACACGGCATCGGCGGAGTTGAACCCGAGTCGGGTCGCCACGGCCTCGCGCAGCTTGACGCAGGCGGCGTAGACGCCCGCCGTTGAGGATGCGGCCCCCCACTGGCCGCCGGAACCGGGCGACTCCGGGAAGGCTGAGTCCCCGAGGCGCACCACGACCCTGTCCAGCGGCAGGCCCGTCATCTCAGCCGCAGTCTGGGCGATGATAGTGTAGGAGCCGGTGCCGACATCGGTCATGTCGGTCTCGACCGTGACCCTGCCGTCGCCCTCCAGGCGCACGCGCGCGGCCGACTTCATCACCGGGGCGCCGCGGATGGCCGAGGCCATCCCGAGGCCGACCAGCCAGCGGCCGTCGCGTACCTGGCCGGGCACCGCCGAGCGCCGGTCCCAGCCGAACCGGGCGGCGCCCGTCCGCAGGCACTCGACCAGCTGACGCTTCGAGAACGGTCGCGCCGGGTTCCCCGGGTCGACCTGCGTGTCGTTGACGACGCGGAACTCGACCGGGTCGATCCCGAGCCTTTCCGCCATCTCGTCCATGGCTATTTCGAGCGCCATCATGCCCGGGGCTTCCCCCGGAGCGCGCATGGCATTGCCCTCCGGCAGGTCGAGATGCGCCAGGTGCAGCCGCGTCATCCGGTTGGGCCCGGCATAGAGCATCCGCGTCGAGGTCGTGGCCGCCTCGGGCCTGCCATCAACGATGTTGCCCGACCAGCTCTCGTGGCCGATGGCGGTGATCCGGCCGTCGCGCGTCGCGCCGATGCGCAGACGCTGGATCGTGGCGGGGCGGTGCGTGGTGTTGTTGGCCATCAGAGGCCGGGACAGAGCCACCTTGACCGGACGCCCCGTGGCGCGGGCGCCGAGCGAGGCCATGACTGCGTCCGCGAGGATGGTGCCTTTGCCGCCGAAGCTGCCGCCGATGAACGGCGAATGCATGCGGATGTTCGCCTTGGGGATGCCCAGCGTCTTGGCGAGATCGCGGATGCCCCAGTTGAGCTGCTGGTTCGAGGTCCACAGCGTCAGCCGGTCGTCGTCCCACGCCGCGACGGTCGCATGGGGCTCCATCATCGCATGGGTCTGGTCGGGCGTGGTGTAGGTTTCGTCGAGGGCGACGGGGGCCGCTGCGAAGGCGCCTTCGAAATCGCCCTGCTCGGTCTCGGTCGGGCCGCCGAACTCACCCGGCTTCGGCACGGGGGCTTTGTCTGGGACCGCCGCGAGGTCGAACTTGCCCTTGTCCTCGACGTAGCTGACGTGGATCAGGTGGGCGGCGGCGCGCGCCTGCTCGAAGGTCTCGGCGACCACCAGGGCTACGACTTGGTGGTAATGGTCCACGTCCGGCCCGGCCAGGGGTCGGGCGACGTAGAACGCGCCCCGGTCGACTTTGCCCGCGTTGCCGGCGGTGACCACGGCGAGCACGCCCGGCGACGCCTTCGCCCGGCCGATATCCATGTCCGCGATGCCGCCCTTGGCGATGCCGGCGCCCAGGACGTAGCCGTAGGCGAGCCGGGCGGCGGGATCGTGCCAGTCGCTGGCATAGGGTGCCGTGCCGGTCGTCTTGTACTTGCCGTCGATGCGATCGGTGGCCTTGCCGACGACAACGAGCCGATCGATGGGGTTGGTGCCCGCCGGGGTGTCGAACTTCATGGATCAGGCCCTCGCTTGGGTGAGCGCGGCGGTGAGGGTCCGCTCGGCGAGCTTCAGCTTGAATGCGTTGTCCTCGGTCGGCTTGGCGCCCGAGAACACCTTGTCGGTGACGGCCTTCGCGCCTTTCTGCAGGTCCGCCTCGGCCGCCTCGACCCGCCAGGGCTTGGGCGCCACCCCGCCGAAGGCGACGTGCCCACTCCCGTCCTTGCGCAGGATCGCCGCCACCGAGACCAGGGCGTAGGCGTAGGAGGCCCGGTCGCGGACCTTGCGGTAGATGTGCGTGCCGGCCACGGGCTTGGGCAGGGTCACCGCGGTGATCAGCTCGCCGGGCCGCAGGGTGGTGTCGAGGTTCGGCTTGTCGCCCGGCAGGCGGTGGAACTCCGCCATGGGGATCGTGCGCTCGTTGCCCTTGCCGTCGACGGTCTCGACGGTGGCGTCGAGCACCCGCATGGCCACGGCCAAGTCGCCGGGATGGGTGGCGATGCACGCCTCGCTCGACCCGATCACGGCGAGCGACCGGCTCACCCCGTCGAGGGCCGAGCAGCCGGAGCCCGGCTGGCGTTTGTTGCAGGCCTGGGCCGTATCGTAAAAATATGGGCAGCGGGTGCGCTGCAGCAGGTTGCCCGCCGTCGTCGCCTTGTTGCGCAGCTGACCCGAGGCCCCGGCGAGCAGCGCCCGACTGAGGACGGCGTAATCCTTGCGCACCCGCGGATGGGCAGCGAGGTCCGTGTTGCGCACCAAGGCGCCGATACGCAGGCCGCCCTCGCCGGTCGGTTCCACCGTGTCGAGGCCGAGCCCATTGACGTCGACGAGATGCGCCGGCGTCTCGATCTGCAGCTTCATCAGGTCGAGCAGGTTGGTGCCGCCGGCGATGAATTTCGCGTTCGGCGTGCCCGCGACCGCAGCGGCCGCTGCGGCCGGCGTGTCCGGGCGTTCGTAGGTGAAGGACTTCATGCGGGCCTCCCGGCGATCTCGGTCATCGCCTCGACGATGTTCGAGTAGGCGCCGCAGCGGCAGAGATTGCCGCTCATGCGCTCGCGGATCTCGTCGACGCTGGCCTCCATCGGGGCGTTCAAGTCCGCGGTGACGTGGCTCGGGATGCCGGCCTTGATCTCGGCCAGGACGGCCACGCCCGAGCAGATCTGGCCGGGCGTGCAGAACCCGCACTGGTAGCCGTCGTGCTCGATGAAGGCGGCCTGCATCGGATGCAGATGGTCCGGCTGCCCCAGCCCCTCGATGGTGGTCACCGTCGAGCCCCGGTGCATGACGGCGAGCGTCAGGCAGGAATTGATGCGCCGGCCGTCGACGATCATCGTGCAGGCGCCGCATTGACCGTGGTCGCAGCCCTTCTTGGCGCCGGTCAGGTGCAGATGCTCGCGCACCGCGTCGAGCAGGCTGGTGCGGGTGTCGAGTTCCACGACCCGCCGCTCGCCATTCACTGTCATGTCGACGGTCGTCAGCACGGGGCGCTCAGTCCCACCCGGCTGCGCCGCGGCCGGGACAGGCAGCGTTCCCATGGCCGCGCAGGCCGTGGCAGCGGCTATCACGTCGCGCCGGCTCATGTTGGCCACCCTTGGAATGCGCATATCGGTTCCATCGTTTCGAGGTTCATGCCGGTTGGAGCGCCTGCAGGATGGCGAGGACGTCGGCGCCGGGCTGGGCCGCGAAGTCCGGCGCCAGTCGGGAGGCGAGGCCGTGGACGGAGGTGAGGACGCCACCCGCCCGTTCGATCTGCCCGAGTGCCGCCGGTTCGGTCCGGCCCGACAGGCCGCCGACGGCATCGACCGGAACCTGCACGGCGTACCCCGCCGCCATGCCATCCAGGCTCGTATGCAGGACCGCCACTTCCGTCGCGAAGCCCGCGACGACGAGGATGCGCCGACCATGGGTGCCGAGCGCCGCTACGGTCGCGGCGTCGAGAAAAGGACTGGCGGCATGGCGCGGGAACGTGTCGGCACCGGTCGCGTGCGCGGCCAAGCCGGGGATCAGGTCACCTCGGCCAGGGACGACAGCGAAGGTCATCGGCAGGCCGAGGACCGCTCCGACCTCGGCCAGCGCGGTCGCCGCCTTGACCAGGGCCTCAGCGGAAACTGTCCGACTGCCGGCCACGAGCGACGTTTGCAGGTGGACGAACAGCAACTGGACATCGTTCGCGTTCATGCGCGCGCCATCCGTCACGGACAGCACCGAGCCGGGAGACGCTTGCCGGTTACCGGTGGTATTGATCATCGCCGACCGCCTCCAGCCATTCGACGTTGCGACCGTCGACGGCCTCCTGGATGGCGAGATGCGTCACTCCGTTGGTGGCCGAGGCGCCATGCCAATGCTTCACGCCCGGCGGTATCCAGACGACATCGCCCGGCCGCATCTTCTCGATAGAGCTGCCTTCCTGCTGGACCCAGCCGAGCCCGGCCGTAACGATCAGGATCTGCCCGGCCGGATGCGTGTGCCAGGCGGACCGGGCACCGGGCTCGAAGCTGACGCTGCCGACCGAGATGCGTGACGGCGCATGTGCCGCCAGCAGTTCGGAAACGGTGGCACGACCCGTGAACCGAGCGGCCGGCCCCGGCAGTGCAGGATGCGCCCCATTGCGCGTAATCTCGATCGCCGGTCCGGAGTCGGCCGCCAGGACGGCTCCCCCGCCCAGCAGGGCGGCAGCCAATAAGGACACCGCCAGCCGCCGAAGAACCGGCATGCTCGTTACCGCCATGATCGTGCTCCGCATCATCCTGTCGTCGCTTCGATCAGTGGGCGACGAAGCCGCCGTCGACGGGCAGGGCGACACCCAGGACGAAGCTCGAAGCGGGGCTGCACAACCACAGGACGGCCGCCGCGAGCTCCTCCGGCCGACCCATGCGCCCGATCGGCTGCTGCTTCAGAAACTCCTGCATGGCGGCCGGGTCGATTCCGTCGCCCATGGGAGTCTCGACGCAGCCCGGGCAGATCGCGTTGACGCGGATGCCCTCGGCGGCGACGTCGAGCGCCGCGCTCTTGGTCAGGCCGATCACGCCGTGCTTGGTGGCATGGTAGGCGGCACGCCCGGGCAGGCCGACGAGGCCGCCGAGCGAGGAGCAATTGACGATCGCGCCGCTGCCCTGCTTCTTCATCTGCAGCAGCTCGTGCTTCATGAAGGTCCAGACGCCGCGCAGATTGACGGCGTTGACCTCATCGAAGCCTTCGGCGGTCTCTTCCATCATCGGGCACATCGGGCCGAGGATGCCGGCGTTGTTGTAGGCCATGTCGAGCCGGCCGAACGTCGAGACGGCCTTCCCGACCGCCGCTGCCGCGGCCTGCTCATCAGCGACGTTACAGACCACGGCGAGCGCCTTCTGGCCGGCTTCGGTGATCTCCCGGGTGGCCTTGTCGATCGACTCCGCCTTATCGCCGACGAGCACGACGGCGGCGCCCGCCGCGGCGAACGCCTTGGCCGTGGCGAGGCCGATGCCGGAACCGGCGCCGGTGACGAGAGCGACTTGACCTGTGAAATCGTAAGTCGGGGACATGATGTTATCTTTCTTGTTAATTGAGGAATAAGAGATCAGGACTGAGGAGGCTGATAATCGGCGTCGGCAACATGCTCCAGCCAGTCGACGTTGCTGCCGTTCAGCTTCTCCTGAATGGCGATATGGCTCATCGCGGTCGTGGCCGCCGCGCCGTGCCAGTGCTTCTCGCCAGGAGGAAACCAGACCACGTCGCCCGGCCGGATCGCCTCGACCGAGCCGCCTTCGCGCTGCACCCAGCCGCAGCCGGCCGTGACGACGAGCGTCTGCCCGAGCGGATGCGTATGCCAGGCCGTCCGAGCGCCTGGCTCGAAGGTGACGAGGGCGCCGTTTACCCGGGCAGGATCCGGCGGGCCGAACAGCGGATCGACCCGCACGGTGCCGGTGAACCAGTCGGCCGGCCCCTTGGTGGATGGTTGCGTGCCGCAACGTGTGATCTGCATGAAGGCCTCCTCAGTTTTGGCTGATCGTCTCTGCTGGAAAAAATAGCGCTTCGGGCCCGCACCGATTAGCTGCTAAAATCTGCATGTAGTTATAAGTTTGGCTTCTGAATGATGGACGAGAACCTGAACGACCTAGCCGCGTTCCTGGCTGTCGCTGAGGCGCGGAGCTTCACACATGCGGCCGCCAGGCTGGGCGTCTCGCAATCGGCCCTGAGCCAGACCATCCGGGGCCTCGAAGCGCGCCTGGGCGTCCGGCTGCTGACGCGCACGACCAGGAGCGTCGCTACGACGGAAGCCGGCGAGCGCCTGATCCGGGCGGTCGGCCCAGGCCTCGACGATATTCGCAACGGCCTCGATGCCCTCAGCCAGCTCCGCGACAAGCCGGCAGGGACGGTTCGCATCTCCGCCGACGAGCACGCGGCCAACATGGTGTTGTGGCCGGCCGTGCAGACGCTGCTGCCACGCTACCCCGATATCGCCGTCGAGATCGATATCAACAACGCCCTGATCGACATCGTCGCCGAGCGGTACGACGCCGGGGTGAGGGTCGGCGACATCCTGGCCAAGGACATGGTCGCGGTGCTGATCGGCCCCGAGCTGCGCATGGCCGTCGTCGGCTCACCTGATTATTTTGCCCGCCGACCGCCCCCGCCCACGCCGCAGGAGCTGACGCAGCATAGCTGCATCAACTTCCGGCTGCCGACGCATGGCGGCATGTACGCCTGGGAGTTCGAGAAAGATGGCCGCGAGCTGCGGGTGCGGGTCGAGGGCCAGCTGATCCTGAACAGCATCGCCCTGATGATCGACGCTGCCCTTAACGGGTTCGGCTTGGCCTACCTGGCCCAGGATCAGGTGCAGCCGCATCTCGACAGCGGGCGCTTGGTGCGTGCGCTCGAAGACTGGTGCCCGCCGTTTTCAGGGCACCATCTCTACTACCCCAGCCGCCGACAACCGTCCCCGGCCTTCGCAATCATCGTAGAACATCTGCGATGGAATCCCAAATACCGTCCTTAAGATCTTGCACAGATGACCCAGTGCATCGTTGCCTATCAGCAGGAACAGCCGTTTAGGCTGGCCTTGTTTTAGGTCAAAAGGGTTCTCTTTTGAATGGAAGGGCAGCGGCGCCCTGCTCATTGCGGCCGTTCGCGTAAGGACAGATTACGGAGCGCGGCGTTCTGCGGTCGTGCGTGACTTAGCGCGCCCTGGGTAGGTCTGCTTCCAGGTCGTCGAGAGGCAGACGGTTATGAATGGGATGGGTGGATTTCCGCCGGTCCGCTTTCGAGCGGCAATGACCTGAAGCAGACGTCGCTGCCGCGCGAGCCCATGGCTCTGATCGGAAGTTGCTCCGACTGGCTCGTTACGTCGGCGGATGGCTTCAGGGTCGGCATCCGATCACGGCGGGACTGTACCAGCCCGCCGTGCCGATCTGCGACTACCGCCCTTGCCGAGCCAGTCCCGATCCGGGGGTCCACGACTGGCCCTGCGTTTCCTGCAAAGACCCATCATTAGTCGGCAGGGTACGGTAGGAGTTCCAACCGATCACATGAACCGGCTCGCCACCGGAAGGTGCGGCGTAGCCATGCCGGGCTAACCAACCGCGCATGTCGTAGATCTCGCGCTGCTGCTCGACGATGATCGCCTCGGCGAGCTGACCTGTCCACGGGTCTTTGGCGCGGCTCAACGCGACCCGAGCCATATCGATAGCGCCTTGGTGGTGCGGGATCATCTGGATGCGGAAGTCCGCGTCCGGATCGCCCGTGTACGGCTGATCCATCGCGGCCATCATCTTGTGATGGGCGACGACGAACTCCTGCGTGGCTGGTGTCTGCGCAGCGGCTGGCTTCGGTCCTGCGTCGTGAGCGTGATGCTGATGCTGGGCCCACGCAGCCGTGGTGGCGGCCAGCAGCGTGGCCGCGGCAACGAGATGTCGCATGGTACGTCCTAAGGAATACGCTCCATCGACCGCTCGACGGCGGATCGCGGGCGAAGAACAGGGATGGTGGGAGATGCGCCGCGACGACCCGCGGGGGCGGCGGCTCAGGCGCCGAACGGTCTCGGAGGCTCGGCTGGCCTCTCGGGCTCACGCCCAGACAGGATCGGCGGCTCCGCGAACGTGATCCGGCGACCACGACCATCCGGACGCACGACACCGGTAGCGTCGCCGATTATGGCTGGAGAGCAGCACGCGGCACCGACGTAGCAGGACGGGCAACCGGGCATCCCGTCGGGGCAGCCGTGGTGGGTGGAACTCGCCCTGATCGTAGCCGCGGCCGGGACGCCGCCCGCAGCGATGCCGAGGTGCCTCGAATGGTCGTGCATGGCGGCGTGGGATTTGTTGTGTCCCTCGTGCGCCTGCACGGACGCAACAGAGCCACAGGCTGTCAGTATGACGGCGAGAAGAACGATCCTCGACAGATACGCGATGAGGCCCAAGCTCAGCCTTTGATAGGTTTCCAGTTCCGGCTGCCACTGGCGTAACAGTGGGCCCGGTTCGGCGTCAATTCGTGCGATAAGGTCTGATGCTGGTCTCTTCTGACACGATCCTGACAGCCGCTTCCAACCCATTGCGCGAGGCTCGGGCGCCCTTCTGACCAACCTGATGAGGCACCTTCAGCAATACTCGCTCGAGAGGCGCGAGACCCAGGCAGCTCATCTGTCGGCACCGGCTTTCGTGCGCGGTATCAGCGGTTCAGTGGCTCCCTCCGGGGTATCCGGATGGCAAGCGGGGACGGCCATGCCGGTCTCCAGGCTGGTGATGATCGGGCAGTCCGGACGCCCGTCCCCGTCGCACGCGTCGGCAAGGGACCGCAAAGCGTCTGCCATCTCGTTGAGCTGGCGCGCCCGGAGTTCAAGCTCCGCGACGTGCGCGTTCGCGATGGCCTTCACGTCGGCGTTGCTGCGGCCCGGGTCGCCCCAAAGGCCGAGCAGCACGCGGATGCGGTCCAGCGAGAAGCCGAGGTCCCGCGCGTGCCGGATGAAGCCGAGCCGGTGCAAGTCGGCGGTCCCGTAGTCGCGATACCCGCTGTCACGCCTCTGTGCCGGGGGCATGAGACCGATGCTCTCGTAATGCCGGATCATCTTGGGCGAGACCCCCGAGGCCCGGCTCGCCTGTCCGATGTTCATCGCATCCATATCCCCGTTGACCTTACCACAGTGGGAAGGTTCACAACGGTCCGCAATCTCAATCGACCAAGTCGGCTTCGTTGCCCCGCCCCCGAGGCATACACGGCGATCTGGTCCCGCATCGCGAACGGAGGCTCCGATGCAACTCACAGCCGACCGTAAGGCCGACCTCTACCGCATGGTCATGCCGCAGCACGTCTGCCCCTATGGCCTGAAGGCCAAGGACCTCCTCGAACGCCAGGGGTTCGAGGTCGAGGATCACTGGCTGACGACGCGAGAGGACACGGATCGCTTCAAGGTCGAGCATGGGGTCAAGAGCACACCCCAAACCTTCATCAACGGCAAGCGCATCGGCGGCTTCGACGACCTGCAGCGGCATTTTGGCAAGGCCGCCAACGACCCGAACGCGACGACGTACACCCCCGTCGTCGCGGTGTTTTCGATGACGGCGCTGATGGCCCTGGCGGCGAGCGTCGCCGTTTACGACACCCCCCTGACAGTCCGGGCCGGAGAGTGGTTCATCGCCTTCAGCATGTGCGTACTCGCCCTGCTGAAGCTACAGGACGTCGAGACCTTCTCCTCGATGTTTCTAGGCTACGACCTGCTGGGCCGGCGCTGGGTGCGCTACGCCTACGCCTATCCCTACCTTGAAGCCGGGGCCGGCGTCCTGATGGTGGCGAGCATCCTGAACTGGCTGTCAATCCCCGTAGCCTTGTTCATCGGCACGGTCGGCGCGGCCTCAGTGTTCAAGGCGGTCTACGTCGACAAGCGCGAGATCAAGTGCGCCTGCGTCGGCGGATCGAGCAAGGTACCGCTGGGTTTCGTCTCGCTAACCGAGAACCTGATGATGGTCGCCATGGCGGTTTGGATGTTGGTGGCGCACCATTGAGCGCAAAGAGGATCCATTGACAGATCAATACCCAAGCCGAAGGTCTGAGCAGTCAGGGAATGACCGCTTTCAGGAGACACCGACTGCGGTCCCTGCCGCTGACATGGGTCGGATGCAGAATGTCCGCTTCAGGACGAAGGGCTAACGTCCGATTGCCACCCTTCTCGGACCTTGCTGCATGCAGCCGTACGAGTCGGGAAAACGGTCGGATAAACGACACACAGGCTGGTATGACCTAAGTCCTAGATGATCGCGAGAGCCCCACGCGATCGCTCACGCACGTCAGATTTGCACGACCGAACGAGCGAGTACCCCACGGCTACGCTTTCTCCACTCCCGGTGGCACAGTGCTCTCCCATGCCGCTCCGGCCCAAGAACCACTTCTTCTAACCCATCGACTGGAGTGAGCTATCGATGGCAATCCGCCTCGGCCAGGCACCGGCTCATTCTGGAGGTCGTAGGTCTGGCCGTGCTGCGCGGGCATGCTCACGTGATGACGGTCGGTGGGGCGGGGGTCGGGACAACGTCGCCTCAGGTTTCTCAGGCGCGCTCAGGCAGCGTTGGACTGACTGAGTGCTTCGACCAGCATGACATAGGATGCAGAGAACCGCATTGGCGGCAGGCGCGCCACCGTGGGCTTGGCGGATAGGTAGCCTTGAAACAAGTCGATTCCAAGCGAGCGAAAGCTCGTCAGTTCGGCTTCCGTTTCGACGCCTTCGGCGATCACCGCGACGTTCAGCCGTTCGGCTATCACGATAACTCCTGCGACAGTCGTCTGACGCTGCAGCGAGTGGCGAACCTCGCCTGTTCCGCGACGATTTCGTCAGCTACGCGCTCGGACCGGTCGTGTTGGGGGCTGATCCGGTCCGAGCTTGTCGCCCTCATCGCGTAGCAGAACCCGTACCTCTACGCCAAGGACGTCGAGGCGGTGGTCGACGGCATCCTCGACAGGATGACGGAGGCCCTGGCGGACAGTAACCGCGTGGAGCTGCACGACTTCGGCACGTTTGCCACGAAGGAGAGTCAGGCCCGCGCCCGCCTGCCCCGCGAGACCAGCCGGCCCGACCGCAGCGCGAACCTGTTGCCAGAGCCCGACGAGCTCGCCGATCGGGACCGACAGCTCCTACCGTCGCATCGGGACCCGGAGCGCTTCCAAGTTAAGCGGGACGTGATTGTGCGAGCGCTTCGGCAGTTGGTGCGGTCTGCGTCTTCACACTTATCGTCAAATTAGCAAAGCGGCGTTGATCCTGAAAGCCCTTTGGCCCTCGGCAATAACGGCATTCCGCTTCAGGCATTCATCTAAAGCTAAGAATTTATTAATTGTTGCAATTACCATTTAGAATGCGCATTCGTTTCTAAACGCTCGCTAAGCGAGTGATTTATTAATAACAGGTGGGAATAATCGCGCTCGATCGAGTTGTGTCTAGCCGCCGATGCCGAACCTCCCAAGCGTATCTTCCGAACTGATTTCCGACCTCATTCCCTCGGATGTCCACGGGGATCCGCAACTCGATGCCATCTGCCGAACCGCCACCGCACTCTTCGGCACGCGCTACGCCTTCGTCTCATGTCTCGATGCTGAGTGTCAAAGGATCCTCGCGCACCAAGGATTGGAGGTATTCACGACGCCGCGCCCCGTAGCCTTCTGTGCCGCCACGATCCTCGGAGTGGCGTATCAACCTCTCATCGTCCCCGACACCCACGAAGATCCACGTTTTGCCGTCAATCCGTTGGTGATCGGCGAGCCGTTTCTACGCTTCTATGCTGGCGTGCCGATTGCTCTTGGGGACGGTGCAGATGGTGCCGCCGTTTGCATTGCCGACACAGCGCCGCGTCAGGGTTTCGGTACTGATGAACGGCGGCAATTGCATGATCTCGCCATGCTGGTCGAGGCCATCCTGCGCGGGCGTCGTGCACAGAACGAGACGAAATTGGCACTGCAGCAGGCCGAGGAAGCCAGCGCGTCTCTTCGAGCCGAGATCGACCGGCGCAATCGGAGCGAGGCACTGGCCGTACATCAGCAGACATTGCTGGAGGAAGCGCATGAGGTCGAGCGCTTCGCCGAGGAGGCTGCAGGCTTTGGACGATGGACGATCCAGCCCGCACACGGCACCGTCATCTGGTCGAACGGCATGGCGCAGTTGCTCGGTCGAGAGGATCTCGCCGAGCGGGTCCTAGACCTAGAGCAGCATATCGCCTGCTACCACCCAAGCGAGCGGGAGGAGATCCGGAAAGCCATACCCCAAGCTGATGACAAAGCAGACGGGCCAGCGGGTGGGTTCATCCGGCGCGGTCGCATCTTGCGGCCGGATGGTGAAGTACGGGACGTCGTAGTCCACGGGCGTACAACGCGGGATGCAACGAGCGGCGCAGTGACGGCGAGCGGTATCACCCTCGACGTGACGGACCTAATGCGTTCTGAGGACCGACTCCATGCTTCAGAAGCGCTCCTGGGAATGACGCTGGAGCATATGGATCAGGGTTTGATTATGACCGACGCGGATGATCGCGTGCGAGTCTGTAATCGTCGCGTTGCCAAGCTGCTTGGGATACCTGAGGAGCTGCTCCAGGATGGGATGCCGTTCGATCGTGTCCGCATCTATCAGCGAGATCAAGGCGAGTTCAGTCACTTGCCGGATCATCTGAGGCATTGGTTGGAACACGGCGATCCTGAGGGTTGTGTCCCAGACTACGAGCGCACCCGCCCAAATGGCACGGTGCTCCAGGTTCGCACGCTCCCGCTGCCTGGAGGAGGTATGGTGCGCACCTTCACCGACATGACCGCGTACCGCGCCGCTGAAGCCTCGGAACAGGAAAGCGAGAGACGCTTCCGCCTTCTCGCAGCAAACGCGAGCGATGTCCTCATTTTAGGCAGCCTAAACATCAGTCGTACTTATGTTTCTGCCGCCTCAATTGAAGTTCTTGGCTATGAACCAAAAGAATTAATTGGAACAAGTCCAATAAATATGATCCACTCAGATGATATTGATGTATTTAATGAGAATTGGTCCCAGCTATTAAGCGGCGAAAACAGACGGCCAACTTTCTGTATTAGGCATCGGCACAAAGACGGTAGTTATATCTGGATCGAGACGTCTGCTAGCCTGCTATACGATGAGCATAAAACTCAGCCAAATGGCTATGTCGCCGTGCTTCGCGATGTGACGGCTCGCCGAGAAGCGGAAGAGCGGATCCGCCATATGGCCCTGCACGATACGCTCACGGGTCTGCCCAATCGAGCTCTGTTCCGCGACCGCCTCGACCAAGCTATCGCGCATGCTGCGCATACGCACAGCCCCTTTGCCGTCCTCACTTGTGACCTCGATCGGTTCAAGGCGATCAACGATAGTCTCGGTCATCCGGCTGGCGACGTTCTCTTGCGCGTTGTAGCCGAGCGGATGCAGTCGGTGCTGCGACCCTACGATACCGTTGCCCGCCTCGGCGGGGACGAGTTCGCGATCGTTCTCACCTATCTCGACGAACAGCCTGCGGCTTCTTCCCTTGCCGAGCGGCTGATTGCAGCTGTGGGTGAGCCGATCATCCTCGACGGCCAAGCGGTCGAGGTCGGCGTCAGTGTCGGCATTACGGTCGCCTTAGAGAACGACGGCGATGCGGACGAGCTGTTCAAGCGCGCCGACATGGCCCTCTACGAAGCCAAGGCCGGCGGTCGCAACACGTACCGTATATTCTGCCCGGACGTTGGAGCCCGCATTGCCATGCGCGGGCAGCTTGGGTTGGACATGAAGGATGCGATCCGGCGCGGTGAGTTCCGCCTGGTGTACCAACCGGTCGTAGACGCGACGACCGGTAATGTTGTCAGCCTGGAGGCGCTGATGCGCTGGTCCCATCCAGCTCGCGGTGAGATCTCGCCGGGTGAGTTCATCCCGTTGGCGGAAGAGAATGGGCTGATCGTACCGCTGGGCGCCTGGGCACTGCGGGAAGCCTGCCGCGAGGCGCTGAGCTGGCCTGAACCGCTGCGGGTCGGCGTCAACGTGTCGGCCGTACAGTTCCGCAGTGAGCTGGAGGAGGCCGTGCTCGTCGCTCTAGCGGAAACGGGATTGCCCGCTCACCGACTGAAGCTGGAGGTTACCGAGAGTGTGTTGATGCAGGATGGTGACGCCGTGATCGCGTGTCTGCACCGGCTACGCGCGCTCGGCATCGTCATCGCGCTCGACGATTTCGGTACCGGTTACTCGTCCTTGGGTTACCTGCGGCGCTTCCCCTTCGACAAGATCAAGATCGACCGATCCTTCATTCGCGACATCACCGACCCGGATGCGGCGGCGATCGTGCGGGCGGTCGTCAACATCGGCGAGCGGCTGGGCATGGGCATCGTTGCCGAAGGTGTCGAGACTGCCGAGCAGCTTGAGCTTGTCTGCCGGGAAGGCTGTACGCAGGTGCAGGGCTTCCTATTCAGCCGGCCGCTACCACCACAGGACGCGTTGGCGTACGTCTTGGCTTCGCAAGTAGGCTCGGTTTCAGCCAGTCCCGCACCTTCGAACTCGCCACCTAAGCGTCGGCGAAAGGCTTCTGCATTGCTGTCACCGGCATGTGCGACCAGCCGGACACCGAAGGTTGCGTGAAGCCCGCGAATGTCAGGTTTTGACCGGTCCGCCCGGGTGTCCAGCTTGGACAGCTGCTTCTCTCGGCTGGCTCGGGTCGCCCGGTAAATGCCCTGGATTATCAAGGGAGTGGGCAGAGCTGCGCGGGCAGGCCGTGGCCGCCGCTATTCCCCGTTAAAAAATGGCCTGGAAGAGCCCTCAGACGCGCTGATAAGGATGCTATTCTCAGCGGGTGTCCGAGTTAGACAAGGGCGCCGACGACAGGCTGGTCCGAGGCCTCCACCATGCTGTTCGGATGCTGTTAGCAGCACTAACTCAGGTGTGCGGTGCTGTCCGGTTGCGATTCGATACGGCCACCCATGCGAGAACGCGAGCTTTCCAAAAGCAGCCATAAGCCGGCCGCGGTTCAGGGTCGGCTTATAGGAGAATCTTTGGTGTGGACGAAGCGGCTGAAATGTCCGCTGCGCCTTCCACCAGCAAGCCGGAGTTAGCCGCGACGGCCGTTCGGCTGGCCAGCAGCCTCCAGGATCAGGCCCGCGATCGCCTTCGGGTGTGAGATCATGGACAGATGGCCTGCTTGCAACTCGACCGTCTTCGCCTTCATCCGCTTTGCCATAAACCGTTCCAGGTCCGAGTTGATTGTCCGGTCATCAACCGACACAGCATAGAAGCTCGGTTTCGACCGCCATGCGGCCTGGGTTGTCTTGCCCGACAGCAAGGCTTTGTGGAACGGCTCCTGGACCGCAAAGAGCACCTTAGCCTGCTGCGCTGGCACACCGTTCGCAAAATCCTTTAGGAACGCTTCCTCGCTTAGGCGCCCCTCATCCCCGTCGAACACGATCCCGGCTGTGGCGGGCGGCGTCGGGTAGGTCTTGGCCAAGGCAGGGTAGTCCTCGCCAGCGTCCGGGGCACGGGCCGCGACGTAGACGAGCGCCGAGACCTTCGGGTCCGCTCCTACCTCGCTCACAATCATCCCAGAGAACGAGTGCCAGACCAGCACGGTCGACCCCTCCTGGCGGGCCAGAACGTGCCGAGCGGCGGCGACCGCCTCGTCCAAGGTGGTCAGGGGGTTCTGCATGGAGGTGACGTTGAGCCCGACCGCTTGCAGGTGTGGAATCACTTCGGACCAGCACGACCCATCCGCGAAGAGCCCATGTGCGAGCACGACGTTGCGCGCCCGTGGCAAATCTTGGGCGGTCGCCGTTCGCGGTAGCAAGGCTATCGTAGCACTTGCTGTGAGCGTGCGATTTAAGTCTCGGCGTGTGATCATGAGCTACTATCTCGAACGTGGACGGCATCTTCCGACCACGCCTCATTCGCCCGATCGCGCGAAGGGGTTACGCAAAAAGCTAGACATTCTATCTCATGACGATCGCATTACGAATGGATCGTGAGCGAGCGGGAACGCGATGTCCGCTCTGATCATCTGTTGCTCGGAGGCGGAGAGGCGGAAATCCACCCATACCAGCCGATCAGTGTGGTTCGGTTTGGGTATGGAGATGGGAACCGGCGCTGCCGGTTCGTCATGGATGGCCTTTTCCGAACCGGCTTCCACAGCCGCTTTCGACCCACCTCGGCCGTCTGGGCCGCATTCGGCACTTCCCCATAGCGGTCATTCGTCGGCCGTCCGGCAAAGTCGGCTTAAGGTGGCACCCGGACATTAGCCTTCGGTCCGAGAGCGGGTGTTCAACGGGAAAAATCGGGGACCGTGCCTCGGAGGCAGGAGGAGCAGTCCGCTCCAAGACCAGACCACCCACCTCAAAGAGCGCCGGCAGACGCGCAACAACCTGAACGGGACAGAGCGCGCAGCTCATGCTACTGTGGATCGCAGCCTGTAAGAGAACACGACAATGGCCAAGGCTGATTTCGCAGATCGAAACCTGACGACTGCCCGAGAGTTGCGGGCGGCCGCCGAGGAAACGCGAAAGGCGCTACAGATCTCTCGCGATCTCGTCGAACGTTCGCGTCGGCAAACGCAGGCCATGACCCGGTCGGAATACGTAGGGGCGGCAGGGACCGACCATTCCGATCCGTCAAAGGCGTTGGTCGAGTGCCTGATCCAGGCCTACGAACTCGCCGAGGCCGATGGCGCACCGCAGACCCGTGCGCTTCTCGGTCGCGTCCTCAACCATGTCGGTCGGCGTATCGCGATGGGGCTCGATCCGCGCACCGCTGGGGTCGTCATGCACTGATCAGGTTGGACGGAAGGCGTCGGCGGAGGTGCTACCATGGACGACGACGACGATGCCGAGAACCATGAGACGGGCAACACCCTGGGGCGTATCGCCCGCATCCTGGACGTGCCCGCCGCCAGTTTCTTCGCGCCTGAGCCTTCACCAACCTCGGAAGGAACGGGGGCGGCAGCCACCGCCGAGGAACTGGCGCAGGCTTTGGCGGTGATGCGCCTCTTCCTGCGGTTGAAAAGCTCCCAGGCACGCGCACGCTGCGTCTCGTTCATCACCCAGGAACTGGTGCGCGACAGTCCGTCGATCGATCTCGCGCCGGACGATTGATCTCCGGACCTTCCCCGTCGCCGGATCGTTCGGTCCAAGTCTAGAGTGAACAGGATGATGGCGCCCGAACCCTTCCCGATCGTCGGCGTCGGCTCCTCCGCGGGCGGGATCGAGGCCATGCGGGGTTTCTTCGAGGGGCTGCCCCAGCCGTTCGGCGCCGCCATCGTCGTGGTCACGCATCTTAGCCGGGACCGCGAAAGCCTGCTGCCCGAGGTGCTGGCGCGGTTCACGAACCTGCCGGTGGACGTGGCCGCAGACGCGGCGGTCGTGCAGCCCGATCGCGTCTACGTCATGCCCCCGGGCGTGCAGTTCGGTATCAGCCAGGGGCGTCTGACCGTGAGCCCGTTGGACCCGGGCCTGCGCGAGACCAAACCCATAGACGTCTTCCTGACGGCCCTGGCACTCGATCAGGGTGAGCGCGCCGTGGCGGTGATCCTCTCGGGCGGCGACAGCGATGGCGCGATCGGGGTCAAGGCGATCAAGGAGCGTGGCGGTCTCACGTTCGCGCAGGCCCCGGATGAGGATGGACCGGAGACGCCCGACATGCCGTTCAGTGCGCTCCGGACCGGGTACGTCGACCACCATGCTGCGGCTGAGGAGGTGGGCGCGCTCATCGTCGCCCACCACTCCGGGCGAAAACAGGCCGAGCCGGCCTTGAACGACGATCCGAACGGGGTCGCGGTCGCCGAAGATGTGCTCGCCGAGATCCACACGATCCTGCGACGGCAGGTTGGGCACGACTTCTCGGGCTACAAGCCCACGACCTTTCGGCGACGGTTGGCCCGGCGGATCGTGGTAGGCGGCCATGACGGGCCGGACGACTACCTCGCGCGCCTGCGCACGGACGCGGCCGAGGCGGCGGCGCTGTTCCGTGACCTGCTGATCGGCCTGACCAAGTTCTTCCGGGATGCCGACGCCTTCGACGCACTGGCCAAGCTGGTGATCCCGAAGCTGTTTGAGGCGCGCGCCGCCGAGGAGACCGTCCGCGTCTGGGTCCCGGCCTGCTCGACCGGCGAGGAGGTGTACACGATCGCCATCCTGCTGCTGGAGCACATGGCCACGCTGCCGGCGCCACCGCGGGTCCAAATCTTCGCCACCGACATCGACGAACGATCGCTCACCGTCGCGCGGATCGGCCGCTACCCGCGTGCCTACCTCGACACCGTCTCATCCGAGCGGATCGCGCGCTACTTCGTTGCTGAGGGCGACAGCGTGGTGATCGGCAAGGCGGTGCGCGATCTGTGCACCTTCGCGCCACACAGCGTCCTGCTCGATCCTCCGTTCTCGCGCATCGACCTCATCTCCTGCCGCAACCTGCTGATCTACCTCAGGCTCGATGCCCAGGAGCGCATCCTGCCGACGCTGCACTACGCGCTGCGCCCGGACGGCTACCTGTTCATCGGGATGGCCGAGAACGTCACCCGGTTCGAGGATCTGTTCGCCATCGTGGACAAGTGGCACCGCATCTTCCAGGCGACGAATACCGTTCGCCCTGTGCGACTGCCGTCGATGAGCGGTGACGCCTGGGCCGACCTCGTCCCAGGTGCCCGGCCAAAACCGCAGGGAGGGCTGGCACACGCCAACCTACGCCACCTCGTCGATGCCGAGGTGCTAGCCAAGTTCGCCCCGCCGCACGCCGTGGTGACGCGAGTGGGTGAGGCCGTGCACTACTCCGCGCGCATCGACACCGTGCTAGGCGTCGCGCCGGGTCAGCCGACCCACGAACTGGCGGCGCTGGTGGCAAAGGGGTTGCGGCTGGAGCTGCGCACGGCCCTGCGCGAGGCGATCGAGACGAACACGGTGGTCGAGCGCACGGGGCTAGAGATCAATCTGGCGAGCGGGCTGCGTCAGCCCCTCGCGCTGACCGTCAGTCCGATGGAGCCGCGTTCCGGAACAGAGCCGCTGTTCCTTGTGGTGTTCACGGAGACCGCGCCGGCCGCGAACCGCGAGGCGTCATCGACGCAGGCCGAGATCGGGCGGGATGAGACGGTGCGACGGTTGGAGCGTGAACTGTCGCTGACGCGCGACCGGCTCCAGGCGATCGTCGAGGAGTACGAGACCTCGCTTGAGGAGGTGACATCCTCGAACGAGGAGCTGTACTCGGTCAACGAAGAGATGCAGTCCGGCAACGAGGAACTGGAGGCCTCGAAGGAGGAGGTCCAGTCGATCAACGAGGAACTGCATACGGTCAACAACGAGCTGTCGTCGAAGATCCAGGCGCTGGACCAGCTCGCGGCCGAACAGGCGGCCCTGTTCGCCAGCACGGAGATCGCCAGCGTGTTCCTCGCTAAGGACCTGCGCATCCGGACGCTCACGGATGCTGCGGCCAGTATCTTCGGCGTCCAGGGACAGGACCGCGGGCGGCTGTTGAGCAACTTCGCCGCGCCGTTCTCCCTGTCGTGGTTGAGCGAGGATGCCCAAACGGTAATAGCCGGTAACTGTACGACGGATCGGCTGCTCGACGGGACGGACGGCAACCGCTACCGCGCCCGGCTAACGCCGTCGCGGATCGACGGCGAGATGTCCGGCGTCATCGCCAATTTCGTCCGTGTCCCGGACGAAACCGTATAGCGGTCGAACTAGCTTTCGACGACTAGTTTCTGTCTACTCGTTCCAGCCTCCGATCGTTGTTTCACCGGGCGATCCGCGAACAGACGTTCCCCGCTTCCGCAGGGGGTCGATTCTGTTGAAAAACTCGGGTGTTGCAGCGGTTGTGATGAGGTGATTCACTCCTGTCGAGAGACGGAGATCGAAGCAGATGATGGGACCTCGGCAAGTCGAGCAGGGTGCCCTGTTCTACGAGTTCTCGCTCGAC
>NZ_JAKSYG010000044.1 GCF_022829725.1 Methylobacterium sp. E-005
TGCTTGTAGGCGTGGCGGGTGAGGACGCGTCCGCGGGGGGTGCGCTGCACGAAGCCGCGCTGGATCAGGTAGGGCTCGATGATGTCCTCGATCGCGTCCCGCGGCTCCGAGAGGGCCGCCCCGATCGTCTCGATCCCGACAGGCCCGCCCCCGAACGAGCGCGCGATCAGGCTCAGGTACTTGCGGTCCATCACGTCGAGCCCCGCCTCGTCCACGTCGAGCAGCTTCAGCGCCCGGTCGGCGATCGCCCGCGTCACCGTCTCGGCCTCGGCCACCACCGCGAAGTCCCGCACCCGCCGCAGCAGGCGCCCCGCGATCCGTGGCGTGCCCCGCGCCCGCCTTGCGATCTCGTTGGCGCCCTCCGCCGACATGCCCAGCCCCAGCACCCGCGCGCCGCGGGCCACGATCTGCTCCAACTCGTCGATCTCGTAGAATTCCAGACGGATCGGGATGCCGAACCGGTCGCGCAGGGGCGTGGTCAGCAGGCCTGCGCGCGTCGTGGCGCCGACCAGGGTGAACTTGGGCAGGTCGATCTTGACCGAGCGCGCCGCCGGGCCCTCGCCGATGATCAGGTCGAGCTGGTAATCCTCCATGGCGGGATAGAGGATCTCCTCCACCGCCGGGTTGAGGCGGTGGATCTCGTCGATGAACAGGACGTCGCGCTCGTCGAGGTTGGTCAGCTGGGCGGCGAGATCGCCGGCCTTGGCGATGACCGGCCCGGAGGTGGAGCGGAAGTTCACCCCGAGCTCGCGGGCGACGATCTGGGCCAGCGTGGTCTTGCCCAGCCCGGGCGGCCCGACGAACAGGACGTGGTCCAGCGCCTGGCCGGTCTTGCGGGCGGCCTCGATGAAGATCTGCATGTTGGCCCGGGCCGCCCGCTGGCCGATGAACTCGGCCAGGCTCAGCGGGCGGATCGTCTGATCCA
>NZ_JAKSYG010000065.1 GCF_022829725.1 Methylobacterium sp. E-005
CCGCGCATCTCCCTCCCCCCTCTGCGGGGGAGGGTGGGCCAGCCGTAAGGCCGGGTCGGGAGAGGGGCAGCGCGACGGTTCAGGACGTGGGGCCCGTCGTGACCTATCCGGCAGCGTCGCTCCCCTCTCCCGACCCCCTTCGGGGGCCACCCTCCCCCACAGAGGGGGGGGAGGGAGGGCGCCTCACTCCGTCACACAAGCGGGAGATAGTGCCCGAAGCCTCACGCCGGCGGGCGGCTAACCAGCACCGGCTGCGCCACTGTCCGCTCCGGGAACAGGGCGCGCAGGGCTTCGAGCTTCGGCGCGTCGTTGGCGGCGATGTACGGGTGCCCCGGGTGCGACGCCATGAAATCCTGGTGGTAGGCTTCCGCCGGGTAGAAGGCCGCCCCCGGCTCGATCCGGGTGGCGACCGGGCGCGCGTAGGTCTTGGCCGCGTCGAGCTGGGCGATGTAGGCCTTGGCGATCCGCGCCTGCTCGGCATCCTGCGGGAACAGGGCCGAGCGGTATTGGTGCCCGGTATCGGGGCCCTGGCGGTCCACCTGGGTGGGATCGAGGGCGACCGAGAAGAAGATCCGCAGCAAGTCATCGTAGCGGATCACCGCGGGATCGTAGGTGACTGCCACGGCCTCGGCATGGCCGGTCCCGCCGCCGCTGACCGTCCGGTAATCGGCGTCGGCCCGGGTGCCGCCGGCATAGCCCGAGACCGCGTTGCTCACCCCGCGGACGTGCTGGAACACCCCCTGCACGCCCCAGAAGCAGCCGCCTGCGAACACCGCGACGTGCGAGCCCGGCGCCTCGGCCGTGTGGATCGCCGGCTCCGGCAGGCGCCGGGGCGCCTCCTCGGCCAGCGCCGGCAGGCGCGGCAGCAGGAGTGCGGTCGCGAGGCCGAGCCCGAGGGCTGCCCCGGGGAGCGGGCGGATCGTGTCGCGAAGAGCCATGCTGTCCTCCTGCCGGATACTGACAGGCTGTTCGCCACGGCACCCGATCCGGTTACGCGCACAGCAGGCCGCATTGCGGCGGCGGCCACATGGGTCTAGGCACCCGGCAAACGATCGACCCTCGCGCGCAGGATCCGTCCCGTGACCATCGCCCCCGAGCCCAACTCCTTCCGCACCGGCCCCGACGAGCGCGGCCGCTTCGGCATCTTCGGCGGCCGGTTCGTCGCCGAAACGCTGATGCCGCTGATCCTCGAACTGGAGGCGGCCTACGAGACGGCCAAGACGGATCCCACCTTCAAGGCGGAGATGGAGAGCTACGGCACCCATTATATCGGCCGGCCGAGCCCGCTCTACTACGCCGAGCGCCTTACCGAGCACCTGCGCGCCAAGGCGCCGGCCGGGCAGGGGGCCAAGGTCTATTTCAAGCGCGAGGAGCTGAACCATACCGGCTCCCACAAGGTGAACAACGTGCTGGGCCAGATCCTGCTGGCCCGCCGCATGGGCAAGCCGCGGATCATCGCCGAGACCGGCGCCGGCCAGCACGGCGTCGCCACCGCGACCCTCTGCGCGCGCTTCGGCCTGAAATGCGTCGTCTACATGGGCGCGGTCGACGTCGCCCGGCAGGCGCCCAACGTGTTCCGCATGAAGATGCTCGGCGCCGAGGTGGTCCCGGTGGAATCCGGCACCAAGACCCTCAAGGACGCCATGAACGAGGCGCTGCGCGACTGGGTCACCAACGTCGCCGACACGTTCTACTGCATCGGCACGGTGGCGGGGCCGCACCCGTACCCGGCCATGGTCCGCGACTTCCAGTCGGTGATCGGCCGCGAGACCCGCGAACAGATGCTCGCCCAGGAGGGCCGGCTCCCGGATTCCCTCGTCGCCTGCATCGGCGGCGGCTCGAACGCCATGGGGCTGTTCCACCCGTTCCTGGACGACCGCGAGGTGGAGATCTTCGGGGTCGAGGCGGCGGGCCATGGCGTCCAGTCCGGCCTGCACGCGGCCTCGCTCACGGGCGGCAAGCCGGGCGTGCTGCACGGCAACCGCACCTACCTGCTCATGGACGCCGACGGCCAGATCGCCGATGCGCACTCGATCTCGGCGGGCCTCGATTATCCGGGCATCGGCCCGGAGCACGCGTGGCTGCACGAGATGGGCCGGGTCACCTACCTGTCGGCGACCGATTCCGAGACGCTGGAGGCGTTCAAGCTCTGCTCGATGCTGGAGGGGATCATCCCCGCCCTGGAGCCGGCCCATGCCCTGTCGAAGATCCTGGAACTCGCGCCGCAGCGCCCGGCCGAGCACCTGATGGTGCTCAACATGTCGGGCCGCGGCGACAAGGATATCCCGCAGGTGGCGGAGATTTTTGGGACGACGCTCTGAGGGCGCGGCTCACCCCTCGGCCTGAATCGTGTCACGGCCGCCCAAAGTAGGAAGGCCAATCGGGTTCAGGCCCCTTGTCGACGCGAGCGTCCACCGAATTCGCGCTGCCTCAACGGCGCTCGTAGAGAGTGTCAATGAACGCGGCGTCGGCCGGCTTCGGATCCGGTCCGCCTCGTTTGTGGAGCGCGCTTACAAAATCGGCCGTCCGGTCGACCAGATCGCGCTGCCCCGTCTGACGGTTGATCTTGTTATGGCGGCTGCGGCACACCGCGTCCGTGTCATGCGTATCCGGCGGAGTCATAAGGTCCGTCGCAAGCGCATCTCTTTGTGGATCCTGGGGCGCCCTAAGCGATACCCCCGGCCGCCTCACCGCACCGTCACCTGATCCTTGATCCGCTCGTAGACGGACCGGCTGAGCACCCGCTTCGACAGGAGCTGGTCCACCGACGCGTAAGGGCGCTTGGCGACGATCGCCCGGCCGATGGCGCCGCCGCCGCGCAGGCGGTTGAGATCGGTCACCGAGGCGGTGTTCAGGTCGACCACCGCCAGGGCCCGGGGCCCGGCGCTGTCCTCCGCCTTGTCGATCTCGGCCTGTCCGGCTGCGTCCACGCCCTGCGGCTGAGCCGGGGCGGCCGGATCGGACGGGAAGGCGAGGGCGTCGGACGGCAACTGGATCGGGGCTGCGGCTTTCTGAGGCGGAGCGGCGGCCTGAGGCAGGACGTTGCCCCCCGGGTCAGACCCGGGGGGCGGAACCGGGACGGGGCTCGGCGCGGCCGGCTGGACGACGACCGGAGACTCGGCCACTGGAGCGGGCCCGGGCGGCGGCGCGGATGAGGAGACCGGCGCGGGATTCGGGCTCGGCAACAGGACCTGCACCACCGCGGCGAGGATGCCGGCGATGATGAGAAGTAGTGAAATTCTGAGAATCGCAGGTCCGCTGAGCACGCATCACTCGACGAGGTCTAAACCACTATCATGCTACAGTTTATGCTTTCGTCGCGTATTGGCCAACCTGTCGGCGCACTTCGGCCTTGGATGGCGCGGCGATGACGGAGCCGGCGGCCCGTTCAGGGGCGCGTCTCGGGGCCCTGCGCCACCTGCCGACCCTGGTCCGGGAGATCGCCGCCGCGAGCCCGTGGATGCTCGCGGCGAGCCTGGCCCTGCGTCTCCTGGCGGCCTGCCTGCCGGTCCTGTCGCTGTACCTCGCCAAGCTGATCCTCGACGGCATCGTGGCCGAGCACGCCCGGCCGGCCCCGGAACCGGGGCTCGCCGCGTGGTTCGCCGATCCCGGTCGGGCGCGCCTTGCGGGGCTGGTGGCGGCTGAGCTCGGGCTCGCCCTGCTGTCGGACCTTGCCGGGCGCCTCACGAACCTCACCGAGACCCTGATCGGCGATCTCTACGCCAATGCGGCTTCCCTGCGGCTGATGGCGCATGCCGCGGCCCTCGACCTCGCGCAGTTCGAGGACAGCGCCCAGCAGGACCGGCTGGAGCGGGCACGCCGGCAGGTCAGCGGCCGCACCGGCCTCATCGGGACGGTGCTGTGGCAGTTCCAGTCGGTGGTGACCCTGGCCTCCCTGGCGGTGGGCGTCGCGGCCTTCACCCCGTGGCTGATGGTCCTGATCGCCGCCGCCCTGGTGCCGGCCGTGCTCAACGAGTGGCATTTCACCAAGGCCGGCTACCGCCTCGCGTGGTTCCGCAGCCCGGAGCGGCGGCGCCTCGATTACCTGCGCTACGTCGGCGCCAGCGTCGAGACCGCCAAGGAGGTCAAGCTCTTCGGCCTGTCGGGCTACGTCACCGATCTTTACGCGCAGGTGGCCGGGCGGCTGCTCGCGGAGAACCGGAGCCTCGCCGTCGCCCGCGCCCGCTGGGGCTTCGCCTTCGCGAGCCTCGGGACCCTCGCCTATTACGGCGCCTACGCGGTGATCGTCTGGCGGACCGTGGCGGGCGCCTTCTCGGTGGGCGATCTCGCCTTCCTGGCGGGGGCGTTCCAGCGCCTGCACAGCGGCATCAAGGAGATGCTCCTCGGCTTCACCCAGATCACGAACCAAGCCCAGTATCTTGATGATTTCTATACGTTCTTCGAGATCGAGCCACAGATCCGGACGCCCGCGTACCCCCGTCCGGTGCCGAGCCCGATCGGCGCCGGTCTGGTCTTCGAGGATGTCGGCTACCGCTATCCCGGCACGCAGAACTGGGCGTTGCGCAACCTGTCCTTCGCGATCCGGGCTGGGGAGACGGTGGCGCTGGTCGGCGGCAACGGCGCCGGCAAGACCACGATCGTCAAGCTGATGACCCGGCTCTACGACCCGCAGGAGGGCCGCGTGCTCCTCGACGGGGTGCCGCTGCCGGATTATGACCTCGCGGAGCTCCGGGCGCGGATCGGAGCGATCTTCCAGGATTTCGTCCGCTTCGACCTCACCGCGGGCGAGAATGTCGCGGTCGGCCGCATCGAGGCCGCCGCCGATGCAGAGCGCATTGCGGACGCCGCCGCCCGGGGCCTGGCCGCCCCGGTGATCGAGCGCCTGCCCGAGCGCTACGCCCAGCCGCTCGGCAAGCGCTTCGCGGGTGGCCTCGACCTCTCGGGGGGCGAGTGGCAGAAGATCGCCCTGTCCCGGGCCTACATGCGGGAGGCCGAGATCCTGATCCTCGACGAACCGACCGCCGCCCTCGACGCCCGGGCCGAGCACGACGTGTTCGCGCGGTTCCGGGAACTCTCGGCGGGGCGCGCCACCGTGCTGATCTCGCACCGGTTCTCCACAGTGCGGATGGCCGACCGCATTCTGGTGCTGGAGGGCGGCCAGGTCCTGGAGGAGGGGAGTCACGCCGCCCTGATGGCCCATGGCGGTCGCTACGCCGAGTTGTTCACCCTCCAGGCGGAGGGCTACCGGTAATCCCCAGGATTGCCCGATTCCCGGAGCCTGCTATCTGCGGCGGACTGAGAGCCTCTCACAGAACGCCCGCTGCGCTGTCGCGGCCAGAGGGAGAACGCCCGGTGCCCGGGCGTTTTGTGAGGTGCTCCGAACCGAGGTCATCCATGCGCCTGCGCCTCCACCGACTTCTGACCGCCGGCCTTCTCGTCTCCGCCTGGAGCGCGAAGGCAGCCCCCGTCGTCACCGAACCGCCCACCCCCGGGACCGGGGCACAGAGCCCGGCCCCGCCGCAGGCTCCGGTCCCGGCGCCCGCCGCAATCGTGCTCGCCAACCACCGGGCCGTCTACGACCTGTCGCTCGACGAGAATGGCAGCAGCCGTTCGGTCGAGAGCGCCCGCGGGCGCATCGTCATCGACTTCCGGGGTGATGCCTGCCGCGGCTACACGATGCTGACCCGACAGGTCACGGAGCTGTCCTCCGGCGAGACCGGTTCCCGCCTGTCCGACATGCGCAGCACCACCTTCGAGGGCGGCCAGGCCCGGGAGTTCCGGTTCAAGACGACGACGCTGACCAACAACCAGCCCGCCGCCCCGGTGGACGGGACCGCCACGGATCAGGGCAACGCCGTCACGGTGAAGCTGAAGGGGGGCGCCAAGCCCTTCACCGTCGAGGGACCGGTGCTGTTCCCGAGCGAGCATATGCGCCGCCTGATCGAGGCCGCGCGGGCCGGCCAGTCGACCCTCTCGGTCAAGGTCTTCGATGGGTCCGACGATGGGAAGAAGGTGTACGACACCTTCGCGGTGATCGGTCACACCGAGACGGGTCCGGCACCGGCCTCCGGCTCGACCCGGGACAAGCCCCTGCGCGAGGGGGCAATCGCCAGCATGCCGCACTGGCCGGTGCGCTTGAGCTATTACACGGAGGGCGCCGGCGAGCGCACGCCGATCTATACCCTCGGCTTCGACCTCTACGAGAACGGCGTGAGCGGCGCGCTCAAGCTCGATTACGGCGACTTCGCCATCCTGGGCGACATGACCACCCTGGACATCGATGCCGCCGGGGGGAAGGGCGACAAGGAGGCCGGGAAGGGCTGCACGCCCTGAGACGGGCCGCCCCGGTACAGGATGTGCGTTCTTTCCCGGACCGGTGGAGCGAAGCCGAACCCGATCCGGGATCCAGCGCAGAACCAAGCCGCGACAGTGGCATTGTCTCATTGGACGCTTCGCGGATCCCCACGCTGGGTCCAGGATCGCATTCCACGCCGTTCCATGGGCCCGGGCAGATTTATGGGCCCGGGAAAGGGCTGCGCCCGTCGCGGAGGAGGGCCTCAGGCCCACTCGTCATCCGGGCGCGGCGTGAGTCGATGCCATGCTGCGGCGATCCGCTCAGGCTTCACGTCGAGCGCCTGTGCACAGGCGAGAAGCACGTTCTCGTCGCCCATCACGTGGTCGAGCACGCCCACCAGGAAAGCCGGCTCCCGGACGCTGGCGCGCAGCGTATCGAGATCGAGACCGGTCGCCGCCAGGAACGGCAGGAGGCGGTCCTCCTCCCCCGTGATCCACAGCAGAACGTCGAGGGCGAGCCGCTCTGCGGCCTCATCCCCTTGAAGAGGTTTGCCATTCATCAACATGTCAACGCTACAAAGGTGATGGAGGGGCTTCACCGCCCGCTAATCATGATCGGCGAGCACCGGGACAACGGATCATGAAGAAGACGGTGCTGATCGTCGAGGACAACGAGTTGAACATGAAGCTGTTCAACGACCTCCTGGAGGCGAACGGCTACGCCACGCTGAAGACCGCCCACGGCATCGAGGCGATCGAGCTGGCGCGCGCCCATCACCCCGACCTGATCCTGATGGACATCCAGCTCCCGGAGGTGTCGGGCCTCGAAGTCACCAAGTGGCTCAAGGAGGATGACGACCTCAAGTCCATCCCGGTCATCGCCATCACGGCCTTCGCCATGAAGGGCGACGAGGAGCGTATTCGCGAGGGCGGCTGCGAGGCTTATTTGTCGAAGCCAATCTCGGTCGCGAAGTTTTTGGCAACGGTTCGCGCGTATCTAGAGCCGCGGTGACCTCACAGGGGCACACCGTTGAGGCGGCCCCCCGACCGATCCGGGGGACCGCCTGAACCGTCTGTCTCGATGCGCGGCCGTATCCCGCCCCGGGCCGCCCTGCCGCGCGTCAGCGAGGAACCATGTCGGCCCGCGTCCTGATCGTCGACGACCTGTTCCCGAACGTGAAGCTTCTGGAGACGAAGCTCGGGCTCGAATATTTCGACACCCTCGTCGCCATGAACGGCCCGGACGCCATCGCGATCTGCGAGAAGGGCCTGTGCGACCTCGTCCTGCTCGACGTGATGATGCCCGGCATGGACGGGTTCGAGGTCTGCCGCCACCTCAAGGGCAACCCGGTCACCGCCCATATCCCGGTGGTGATGGTCACGGCCCTGGACCAGCCCTCGGACCGCCTGCGCGGCCTCGATGCGGGGGCGGACGACTTCCTGACGAAGCCCGTGGACGACACCGCCCTGTTCACCCGGGTGCGCAGCCTCGTGCGGCTGAAGGCGGTCACCGACGAATTGCGCCAGCGGGCGCTGGCCTCCCGCGAATTCGGGATCGGCGATCCCCTGGCGCTCGCTGCCGCCGAGACCGGCCTCGATGCCCGGATCCTGCTGATCGAGGATCGCCCCGGATCGGCCGAGCGCCTCGCCGGCGCCCTGCGTCAGAACCACGCGGTGACGATCGAGTCGGATCCGCAGGCCGCCCTCGTGCTGGCCGCCGAGGGGGCGTTCGACCTCGCCCTGGTGAGCCTCGACCTGGGTGGGTTCGACGGCCTGCGCCTGTGCAGCCAGCTCCGGTCGCTGGACCGGACCCGCGCCATGCCGCTGATTATGCTGGCGGAGGAGCACGACCGGGCCCGGGTGGTGCGCGGGCTCGATTTCGGCGTGCACGACTTCCTGATGCGCCCGGTCGATCGCAACGAGCTGATGGCCCGGGCTCGCACCCAGGTGAAGCGCAAGCGCTTCACGGAGGCGCTCCGGGGGGCGATGCAGGCCTCCCTGCAGATGGCCGTGACCGACGCGCTGACCGGCCTGCACAACCGGCGCTACCTCGACAACCACCTCGGCGCGCTGTTCGCGGAGCCGGGCGCCCGGCATGCGGCGCTCGCCGCCCTCATCCTCGATATCGACCATTTCAAGCGGATCAACGACGGCTACGGCCACGAGGCCGGGGACGAGGTGCTGCGCGGCTTCGCCGACCGGGTCCGCCAGCACACGCGGCCGGTCGACATCGTGGCGCGCTACGGCGGCGAGGAGGTGGTGGTGATCCTGCCGGAAGCCGGCCTCGCCGAGGCGCAGGCGATCGCCGAGCGCATCCGCGAGCGGGTCGAGGCGGCGCCGTTCCCGGTGCAGCGGGCGACCCGGTCCATCGGCGTGACGGTCTCGATCGGCGTCGCGGTGCGGCAGGCGGACGACGTGGATTCCAGCGCCATGCTCCGGCGGGCCGATCTCGCCCTCTACCGGGCCAAGGCGGCGGGGCGGAACCGGGTGGAGCACCAGGCCGCCTGAGGCCAGGCCTCGGCGCCTTCAGCTCAGATCCTCCCAGCTGACCTTGGTCACGGCCCGCGCCGCCCGCAGCCGCGCCATGGCGGCGAGGGTCCAGGCCCGGTCCTCCCCCCGATGCGAGCCGATGCAGCGCAGGCTGCCGCCCTCGTCCCCCTGAACCAGCGTGCTGGCCTTCACCGTCAGACCCAGCGCGTCGAGTTCAGCCAGCAGAGCCGCCGGATCGGCTTCCGGGCCGAACTCCACCGTCACCGTGCCGTAGCTGCGCTGGCGCAGGACCGCTTCGAGCCGGCGCAGGGCCTGGAGCGTGACGAGCCCCGAGAGCGTGGCGGCGAGGCCGACCGGCCAGGCGCCGCTGCCGAAGCAGAGCCCGATCACCGTAGTGAGCCACAGGGTCGCCGCCGTGGTGACGCCGCGGACGATGTTGCCCTGCTTGAGGATCGTGCCGGCACCGATGAAGCCGATGCCGCCGAGCACGCCCTGCGCCAGCCGCATCAGGTCGAGCCGGATGAGGCCGCCCCCGGCGCCGGCATTCTGCGCCAGCAACCAGTCGGCGAGCAGCATCGCCGTGCAGGCCGAGAGGCAGATCAGCACCAGAGTCCGCAGGCCGGCCGGATGCCCGAGCTCCTCCCGGTCCCAGCCGAGCACGAAGGCCGCCAGGAAGCTCAGGCCGAGGCGGACCGCAATGGTTTCGACGGTAGGATCGCCGCTCATCGCGCGGATCCCGCACAAGTTGCAATTCTTTGACAAACTGCAAGCTTCGGGCAAGTTCCGGAGATCCGGTGAACAGGTTTGGACCCGTCGAAGAGCGGCCGGCGCCCGGCGGCTCGATACAATGTCTTTCGCATCACCGCGAGGTATAGCTGCCGGCTTCGTCAGGAAGCTCCAATCCGGCCGATGAACGCGAATTTAATGTCCGGTGGCAAACACTGCGTCGCGGCACGCGTTATCGAGCGCCGCATGCATTGGCTGCAGGGCGAGGAGCGAACGACCGAATGGATATGCAGGTGCCGGCACGATCCGGCCGCGACGCGAGCGTGCTGGAGCACCGCCGCCTGTGCAAGATCGCCTCCTCGCCGCACGCCTATGTCCGCGGCACTACGGCGCGCTTCTACGACCTGATCGCCCAGATGCCGGCCGGGACCCTGCCGGCGGGGCCGCCGGTCTGGATCTGCGGCGACGCCCATCTCGGCAATCTCGGCGCCGTGGCCGATTCCGACGGGCGGATCGGCATCCAGATCCGCGACCTCGACCAGACCGTGGTGGCCAACCCCGCCTTCGATCTGGTGCGGCTGGCCCTGTCCCTGGTCACCGCGGCGCTGAACGCGACGCTGCCCGGCATCGTCACCGCCCGGATGATGGACGCGATGGCGATCGGCTACGCCGAGGGAATCGCCGATCCCGAGGGCGCCGAGCGGGACATCGCCGAATCCGACATCGTCGCCACGACGAAGCATCGGGCGCTCGGCCGGCGCTGGCGCCACCTGTCCGGCGAGCGCCTGAAGGGCAAGACCGACCACCTGCCCCGGGGGCACCGGTTCTTCGACCTCGAGCCCGACGAGCAGGATTCCGTCACGGCGCTCATCCGGGATCCGGCGGTGCACCGGCTCGTTCTGGCGCTCGGCAGCGACGCGAAGGGTGCCGAGATCCGGCTCCTCGACGCCGCCTACTGGATCAAGGGCTGCAGCTCGCTCGGCCGCCTGCGCTATGCCGGCCTCGTGGAGATCCGCGGCGGCGGGCACCCGCACCGCGCCCTCCTCGACGTGAAGGAGGCGGTGCCGCACCTCGCCCCGGCCGCCCATGCGGCCGCCATGCCGGCCGATCATGCCGAGCGCGTCGTAGCCGGCGCCCGGGCGCTGTCGCCGCATCTCGGCGACCGGATGGTGGCGGGCCACGTCCTGGGTAAACCCGTCACGGTCCGCGAGTTGATGCCCCAGGATCTCAAGATCGACGCCGAGCAGTTCTCGCGGCGCGAGGCGGTCCGCGTCGCCGGCCACCTCGCCGCAATCCTCGGCCGGGCCCATGGCCGCCAGATGGACGAGGCGACCCGGCGGACCTGGATCGACACGGTGCGCGAACCCGGCCCGGGTCCCGACGCCCCCGGCTGGCTGTGGTCCGTGGTTACCGAACTGATGGGCGCGCACCAGCGCGGCTACCTGGAGCATTGCTACCGGATCGCCCGCGAGGACCTGTCGCACGGCTGAGCCCACCACCGTCCGGCCAACAGCCCGGTTGACACCAATCCCGCCATCGCCAACACCGCGCGCCAGCCGCCTCGCTGCGGCGGATGCCGGAAGACCTGTGACACGATGGCGGTGACGCGCACCTACCTCGACTTCGAGAAGCCCGTGGCCGAGCTGGAGGCCAAGCTCGAGGAATTGCGGGCCGTGGGCGAACGCGACGGCGCGGTGTCGATCTCCGAGGAGGTCGGCCGGCTGGAGGCCAAGGCTGGTCAGGCGCTGGCCGAGATCTACGCGAATCTCACCCCCTGGCAGAAGACCCAGGTGGCCCGTCACCCGCAGCGGCCGCACTTCGTGGATTATTGCGGCGGCCTCATCACCGAGTTCACGCCGCTCGCGGGCGACCGCAGCTTCGGCGAGGACGAGGCGATCCTCGGCGGCTTCGGCCGGTTCCGCGGTCGGCCGGTGCTGGTGCTCGGCCAGGAGAAGGGCGCCACCACCGAGGCGCGGCTCCGGCACAATTTCGGCATGGCCCGGCCCGAGGGCTACCGCAAGGCGGTCCGCCTGATGGAGACCGCCAACCGGTTCGGCTTAGCCGTCATCGCCTTCGTGGATACGGCGGGCGCCTATCCGGGCATCGAGGCGGAGGAGCGCGGCCAGGCCGAGGCGATCGCCCGCTCCACCGAGGCCTGCCTGGCGCTCGGCGTCCCCAACGTCGCCGTGGTGATCGGGGAGGGCGGCTCCGGCGGTGCCATCGCGCTCGCCACCGCCAACCGGGTGCTGATGCTGGAACACGCGATCTACGGGGTGATCTCGCCCGAGGGCGCCGCCTCGATCCTGTGGCGCGACCAGGGCCGCGCCGCGGACGCCGCCACCGCCATGAAGATCACTGCCCAGGATCTCCTGCGCCTCGGCGTGATCGACGCGATCATCCCGGAAGCCACCGGCGGGGCGCATCGCGACCGCGAGGCGGCGATCCGCATGGCGGGCGACGCGATCGCCGACTCGCTCAGGCAGTTCGAGGGCCTCGGCCCGGACGAGATCCGCGACCGGCGCGCGGAAAAATTCCTGGCGATCGGCCGGACCCTGTGAGCGCGCCCGGGGCGACCGGGGGGCTGTTCGGCGCGATCGGGCGGCTCCTTGGCCGGCGCGACGCGCGGGAGCCGGGCCCGCACAACCACATTTCCCTCGGCTGCAACTGCCAGATGGCGCATGTGCTTAAGACCCTGGACCTGCGCCAGTGGTCGGGCCCGCTCGACTGGATCTTTTCGATGCCCGGCATGGCCCGGGATTGTCTCGCGGATGATTTTTCCTCCCTCCTCGACCGGGACCAGCTGGAGAGCATTCCGGAAGCCGAGCGGCGCGGCCCCGACATCTGGCGCGGTCGGCACCGGCTCTACCGGGAGCGGCACGGGCTCGAATGCGTGTTCAACCACCATGACCCGGCGGCGAACGCCGCGGACTACGCCTTCCTCGCCGAGGGCGTGCGCCGGATCCGGACGGCCCTCGACACGCCGGGCACCGACAACCGGCTGTGGATGATGACCCATCTCCATACGCCCCGTGACATGGTGGAGGCGATCGACGAGGCTCTGGGGGCGCGGGCGAGTCGCAACCACCTGACCTTCCTGCAACTGGAGATCGGTCATCCGCGGATGACGGTGGTGGAGGCCGTCGATCTGCGGCCGACCCTGCGCTGGCTCACGGTACAGACCCCGTCCGAGCCGGTCGGCCTGCGCCTGGCCGATCCAACGGACGACGCCCAGCTCGTGGAGATCATCCGCGCGGAGGCGTCCCGGCGGCCGGCGCTGTTCGGCTGAGCGTCCGCGTCAGTGTTTGGCGCCCGACAGGGCGACGATCGCGCCGACGATGACGATCGTCTGGAATCCGATCGAGCCGATCGCCCATTTCATGATGTCGAACTTGGCTCCAGCCAAGTCTGTCTTCGTGACGAGATTCGTCAGGCCGGCGTCGCGGCTCTCGCGAATTGCGGTGGTGATTGCCTCGGCCCGATCCCCGGATAGGCCCGTGGCCTTGAGCCGACGCACGGGGCATGCGTATCGAGCGAGAGGGCCGTCATAGGTGACGCCGGCCTTCCTGTAGCCTGGACTATCATTCGGCCGAGTCCGGAGAATGGCCATCGCCAGGTTGGCGCCATCCTCCCCCGGAGGCACGCCGCGGGACGGGCATTCGGCCTGTCCGGCCTCGCCGACCCGCGTGATCGGGGCCTCACCTCACGGCAGCACGAATCCGGACAGGCCGTAAACCAGGGCCGCCACGAGCGCGGCCGCCGGCATCGTGACCACCCAGGCGACCACGATGCCCTGGGCGACGTTCCAGCGGACCGCGGAGACGCGCCGGGCCGCGCCGACGCCGACGATCGCCCCGGTGATCGTGTGCGTCGTGGAGACCGGGATCCCGAGGGCCGTGGCCGTGAACAGGGTCAAGGCACCGCCGGTCTCGGCGCAGAACCCCTGCATTGGCGACAGGCGCGTGATCTTCGATCCCATCGTGTGGACGATGCGCCAACCGCCCAGCAATGTGCCGAGCGCCATGGCGCTCTGGCACGACAAAACCACCCAGAGCGGCACGTGGAACCCGCCTGTCTCCTCGCCATGGGCGTAGAGGAGCACGGCGATGATGCCCATCGTCTTCTGTGCGTCGTTGCCGCCATGGCCGAGGGAGTAGAGGGAGGCCGAGACGAATTGCAGCTTCCGGAACAGGCCGTCGACGGCGGCCGGGGTGGAGCGGACGAAGATCCAGGACACCGCGAGCACGAGGATCAGCGCCAGCACGAAGCCGAGCGCCGGCGACAGCACGATGGCGGCGCTCGTGGTGATGACGCCGGGCCAGACGATCGCGCCGAAGCCCGCTTTCGTCAGGCCGGCCCCCAGGAGGCCGCCGATCAGGGCGTGCGAGCTGGAGGAGGGAATCCCGGCATACCACGTGAGCAGGTTCCAGGTGATCGCGCCGCCCAGCGCGCCCAGGATCACCCGGTCGTCGACTACCGTGACGTCGATGATGCCCGATCCGACCGTGCCGGCCACGTGCAGGCCGAAGACCAGGAACGCGACGAAGTTGAAGAATGCCGCCCAGAACACCGCGTAGCGGGGCGCCAGAACCCGGGTCGACACGATGGTGGCGATGGAGTTCGCGGCGTCGTGCAGGCCGTTCAGGAAGTCGAACAGCAGCGCGACGGCGATCAGAATGATGAGGAGGATCACGAGGGGCCCGCGGCTCAGACGTGTTCGACGACGATGCTGCTGATCTGGTTCGCCACGTCCTCGAACCGGTCCATCACCTTCTCCAGGTGGTCGTAGAGTTGGGAGCCGATCAGGAAGGCCATGGGATCCTGCCGGGAGGCCCTGAACAGCGCCTTCACGCCGGCATTGTGCAGGTCGTCGGCCCGCCCCTCCAACTGGATCACGCGCTCGGTCAGGGCGTTCAGCGCCGTGGCGTTCTCGCCGAGGGCACGCATCTGCGGCAGCGCCTCAGCCACCACGGCGGCGGCCTCCTCGATCACCGCCCCCATCTCGCGCATCGCCGGCTCGAAGGTCGTCACCTCGAACAGCTGCACGGCCTTGGCGGTCTTGAGCATCTGGTCGATGGCATCGTCGAGGGAGCCGACCAGCGCCTGGATGTCGCCGCGGTCGAACGGCGTGATGAAGGTCCGGCGGACCGCGAGAAGCGCCTCGCGGGTGATCGCGTCGGCCTTGTCCTCGTGCTCCGCGAGGGCGCGGTAGGCCTCCGGGACATCCTGCGTCCCGTCGAGCAGGGCGCGCAAGGCCGCCGACCCATCGACCAGCGTGGCGGCATGGCGCTCGAACAGGTCGAAGAACCGGTCTTCCTTCGGCATCAGCGCCCGGAACCAAGCCAGCATGTGAAGTCCAGGTCCCGAGGGTGGAGGGGTCGACGGCCGCGATCGCGCCAGCCGTCGCATTGCGACAACCGCGGCGCAAGCACGGTGCTGCCACAACGTAAGGGCGGAACTGAAGCCGGCTAGGGTCTTCGCGCGGCCCTGTTCGGACCGGCGCTCATCCGATGCTGCCCCCACGCATCCGCTCGGCCAGGAAATCGATCAGCACCCGCACCCGGGCCGGCATCGCCGGACCGCCCACGAAGACCGCGTGGATCGCCTCCCGGTCCTGCGGATTGAACGGCTCCAGGAGCGGCACCAGTCGGCCGGCGGCGAGGTCGTCCCCGATGTGAAAATTGCCGACCCGGGTGATGCCGACGCCCCGCAGGGCGAGCTGCACCAGGGTCTCGCCGTTATTGGCGGCGACGGTGCCGGTGACCGGAAGGATGAAATCCTGCCCGTCTTCCCGGAAGGGCCAGCCCGGCTCGGCCCGGCGAAAGGTGAAGTTGAGGCAGTTGTGGCGTGCCAGATCGGCCGGACGGTCCGGCGTACCGGCCCGGGCGAGATAGGCCGGCGCCGCCACCACGGTCCGGCCGGTGTCGCCGAGACGACGGGCCGTGAGCGGGCTGTCGGCGAGCGGTCCGAACCGGACCGCCACATCGGCGCGACCGCCCGGCACGTCGGCGATCTCGTCGCTCAGGTCGATCTCGACCGTGATGCCGGGGTGGCGCGCCACGAAGTCGGCGAGCAGCGGCACGATCACCAGCCGGCCATGCGCGGTGGCGGCGCTGACCCGGACCCGCCCACGCGGGCAGCCCCGGTCGGCGAGCGCCGCCTCGGTCTCGTCGAGATCCGCCAGGATGCGGCGGGCCGCCCGTCCGTAGGTCTCGCCCTCGGCGGTAAGCCGCAGGCTCCGCGTCGTGCGGACGAGGAGTTGCACCCCCAGCCGCAGCTCGATCCGGGCGACGATCCGGCTGACCGCCGAGGGCGTCAGACCGAGCCGGCGTGCGGCGCCCGAGAGGCTGCCGGCCTCCGCCACCGCCACGAACACCGCCATCTCGCCGGCCCGGTCGGCCCTATCGTGCTGCATTCGTGACGTCCAGGCACAGATCCTGATCCGTCCCAGAGGCTACTGTCCATCGCATGAATCGGCCACCTGCGTGTCCGGAACAACCGGAGGCGATACACATGGCGCTCAACCCACCCCTGCTGGCCCTGGCGGTCGGCGCGTTCGGCATCGGGGTGACCGAATTCACCCCGATGGGGATGCTGCCCGTCATCGCGGACGACCTCACCGTGTCGATCCCCGCAGCGGGCCTCGTGGTCAGCGCCTACGCGCTCGGCGTTCTGGTCGGCGCGCCCCTGATGACGCTGGCGACCGCCCGTATGGGCCGGCGGCGCCTCTTGGTCGGGCTGATGGCGATCTTCACCCTCGGCAATGTGATGGCGGCCCTCGCCGACAGCTACGCCATGCTGGTCGCCGCCCGACTCGTGACATCCCTGAACCACGGCGCGTTCTTCGGGGTCGGCTCGGTGGTGGCGGCCGGGATCGTGCCGCCGGAGCGCCGCGCCGCCGCGGTGGCCGCCATGTTCTCCGGCCTCACCATCGCGCTGATCGGTGGCGTGCCGCTCGCCGCGTGGTTCGGCGAGCTCTTCGGCTGGCGCACGGCCTTCTGGGGCATCGCGGGCGTCGGCCTCCTCGCCATGCTGGCGCTGCGTCTCGCCCTGCCGGAGCTCAAGCCCGCGGCGGGCGACGACCTTCGGGCGGAGCTGCGCGTGCTCGGGCGCGGGCCGGTGCTCGCCGCCCTGGCCCTGACCGTCGTCGGTGCCAGCGCGATGTTCACGGTGTACACCTATATCGTGCCGATCCTGCGGACCGAGACCGGCGCGGCGACTCCCTTCGTGACCGCGATGCTGGTGCTCTACGGAATCGGTCTCACCGTCGGCAATTGGCTCGGCGGCCGGCTCGCCGACCGCTCGGTCGACGGCACGATCATCGGCTCCCTCGCCGGGCTCGCCATCGTCCTGGCGCTGTTTGCCGCGGGCATGCACGGGGCGATTCCCGCGGCAATCCTGATCTTCCTTTGGGGCGTGGGCAGCTTCGCCCTGGTGCCGCCGCTCCAGATGCGGGTGATGGAGAAGGCGTCCGAGGCGCCCAACCTCGCCTCCGCGATGAATATCGGCGCCTTCAACCTCGGCAACGCCATCGGGGCGGCCGTGGGCGGCGGCGTGATCGATGCCGGGTTCCGACTCCCGGCCGTGTCGCTCGCCGGGGCCGCCATGGCGGCGATCGGCCTCGCCCTGCTGCCGGGGCTGCGCCGTGGGGCCCGGGGGCGGATCGCCGCGGCCTGTTGATCCGGGCGCAATTCCCTGGGGAAGCCGTCCAGTGTTGCACGTGCGTCCTTGCGGTAAGGAAGGCGCAAGCTTAACGAGCCTATTGGGTTGGGGAGTGGCACGCGACGGTTGCCGAAAAGGCCCGCGGGTGCGCGTAGGACGATTGAGGTTCCCCATGACGGCGCGTCTCGCGACTGCGCGGATGCTGGCGGCCGCTTCCCTGCTGGCCCTCTCCCTCGCCGCCTGCCAGGACGGATCCGGGATCAACGGGCCGAGTGCGCGCAGCCTCGCGCCGGTCGCGCCGCAGACGGTCGCGCTGATGCAATCCAAGGGGATGCAGCAATCCGACCCGATCCTGATCCGCGCCTTCAAGAAGGAGGCGGAGATGGAGGTCTGGAAGAAGGGCAGCGACGGCCGCTACGCCCTTCTGAAGACCTACCCGATCTGCCGCTGGTCGGGGCAGCTCGGCCCCAAGACCCGCGAGGGCGACCGGCAGGCGCCGGAGGGGTTCTATACGATCACCCCGGGCCTGATGAACCCGAATTCCGCGTACTATCTCTCGTTCGATACCGGCTTCCCGAACGCCGTCGACCGGGCCAACGGGCGCACCGGCCGCTACCTGATGGTGCACGGCACCTGCTCGTCGGCGGGCTGCTTCGCCATGACCGACGCGACCATCGCGGAGATCTACGCCATCGCCCGCGAGGCGTTCATCGGCGGGCAGCGCAGCTTCCAGTTCCAGTCCTACCCGTTCCGGATGACGGCCGAGAACATGGCCAAGTTCCGCAACGACCCGAACATCGGCTTCTGGCAGAATCTCAAGGAGGGCTCGGATTATTTCGAGGCCCTGCGCGAGGAGCCGAAGGTCGGCCAATGCGGCACGAAATACGTGTTCGGAGGCGCCGACGCGGCCGCCGGCTCGTGCAAGCCGAGGGTCGAGCCGGAGGTTGCGGAGAAGACCACGCGCGACGCGCGTGCGATCGCAGAACTCGTCGCCAAGGGCACCCCGGCCGTGCGGGTGGTCTACCAGGACGGTGGCCAGAACCCGGTCTTCCGGCCGCCGGCCAACACGAGCGCCTTCGCGAGCCTGGGCGGCACCGAGACGGTCCTGCCCTACGATGCCAAGGAGTATGGCCGGCACAATCTCGGCGACGTGAGCCGGCCGGAGACCCTGGCGGCCGGGCCGCAGGAGATCGAGGTGGGTCCGAAGGGCCAGCCGGTGATGCTGGCCGGCGCAGAGACGGCGACTCCGGTCAAGGCCGCCAAGGCGGGCCGCCCCTCCGGCAGGGACAGGGAACCCGCCAAACCGGCCGTCGCCACCCTCATGGCCAACCGGGCCGAGCCCGACGCCAAGGTCGAGACGACCGCGGCGCTTCCCGCGAAGCCCGCCCGGATCGCCGTGGCCGACGCGGACGGAGATCCGAGCAGCTATCAGAAGCTGTTCGGTCAATTGTTCATCAAGGACGATCGGGCGCCCAAGCCCGCTCCGCCGACCCCGACGGTCGATGCCCTCGTCGTGCCGGAGCCCGTCAAGCTCGCGCATGCCGCCGAGAAGGTGGCGCCGAAGCCGGCCGCCAAGGCGCATGCGGTCAAGACCGCGAAGGCCGATGGGACCGGCGACGGCAAGGCGGGGGCCAAGCCGGCCCTCAGGAAAGGTGAGGTCGACAAGGCCAAGCCCTGAGCGAGAGCGTGCCCGGGCTCGTGACGCCCCCCTGTCTTACGGGTCCGCGCGCAGGGTTCGGTGGAACAGGTCCCGCATCGACACCCAGCCCCGCTCGGACGCGGCTGGGTCATAGACCAGAAAGTCAGGCATCATCCAACCGTGCGCGGCGGGATAAGTCTCGGTGGTGAACTGCACCCCGGCCTCGGTGAGGGCCGCTTCCAACCGCGCGGCCATCGCGGGCGGGTAGCTGCCGTCGTTCTCCGCGGCACCGATATAGACCTCCGCCTTCAGCTTCGGCGCGAACAGGTGCGGGCTCGTCGGTGCGTCGGTCGCGAGGTTGCCGCCGTGAAAGCTCGCGACCGCCGCGAACCGATCTGGGTAAGTCCCAGCCGAGGCCAGCGCCATGCCGCCGCCCATGCAGAAACCCACCGCACCGATCCCGCTTCCCGCAATGTCGCCGCGCGTGTCGAGGTAGGCGAGGAAGGCTCCCGTGTCCGCCGCGGCCTTGTCGTTCCCCGTCGTGGCCATCAGCGGGCCAAGAATGGCTCGGAAGTCACCCTTGAACACCTCCCTGGGCACGAACGGCCCGTAGGGACCGTAGCGGTAGAAGAGGTCCGGCAGCAGGACGGCAGTTCCGGCCGCAGCGAGTTGCTCGGCCATGTCGATCATCGCCGGCCGGATGCCACCAGCATCCATGTAGAGGATCACCGCGGGCCACGGGCCCGCACCGGCCGGTGTGACGACATGCGCCCGGCATTCCCCCTCGTGCGTCCGGATCGTGATGTGTTCGGTCGGCATCATATGCTCCCGGGCCGGACATCCGTGATGTCCGCCGCGACGGCGTTACGTCCACGAGCGGCTCAACCGCAAATCACCCGAGGTCGCCGAACCCACGCGTTCTACGCCGCCCACCGCCGGGCCTGGGCACCCCGGCCTCGGCCCGCAGGCGGCTTCAGAGCAGCGGGCGGTCGCGGTTCATCAACCACAGGGCGTGAACGGTCCCCGGAAGCCAGCCGAAGATCCAGAGCACGATGTTGAGCAGGAACTGCAGCCCGAAGCCGTTGGTGACGAGGACCGCGATCGGCGGGATGAAGATGGCGAGCAGGATGCGGATCAGGCTGGACACGGACACTCCGGGGCTGAAATCCTGAGGGCGTCACGCTCAAACGAAGCGCGGCATTGTCCGTTCCCGGAGAGCCTCCGGGTAGGCGCCCTCCGATCCCGGCGCCGCCCGCGCCGAACGATGCACGCGGAGTACCGACCGGCAACCCTGCCGGCCGCCCGGATCACAGGGCCTTGCCGGGCATGTCCTTGGCGCGCGCCGCCATCGCTTCCATCATCCAGAGCGCGTGACGTCGGCTCTCGATACCCGGTAAGGCGCGATAGGCACGGACGATACGGAGCAGCATCGCCACACTCTCGTACACGCCGCAACGCGGCGATCCGGCGTCCCGGCCCGGTCTTCGACGGGGCCTCAGGAAGGCATCGATATCAGTTCCGTTTGCCGCCGCGATTCTCTCCAGCAAACTTAAAGTCAATCCATTCGTGTACAAGTAAATTCTCCTGCGAAGAATTCTTGCTTAACTTGAAGGAATTTTTCCGAAACTTTTCCGGTCGCTGAAGATTTGCATGAAGGCATCACTCTGGAGATCTCATCGACTCCATAACCCAAATGATGCGCCAATGACGAGCATTAGTCAAATTACGCGCGATATCTTGGATGAAATCAGATCATTAAAATTCCCGACCGAGACACGGAGCAACCTATATTTTCACACAAGGACGTTCTGTGACGACGCATTTGTACTGAGAAATCTACCAAGATCGCCAAAACAGGTCCTTCGGGACAGCACTTCGATCTCAGGTTGGCCTCGCACGGGGATGCAGCGCTCTCAAGCCAAGGGCTTTATTCACAGCGATCCGGTCCTGAGACGCCTGAAGAGCGTCATCGCTCGTGTCTTCCGGCATGGGGCGCCGGCGGGTCGGGCCGATGGCTGCATCGTGATGGACGACGCGCGTGTCCGGATTGCGCCAGGGCGTCTGCGTCCCCGTCCATCGACACGACGGCAAAGAGGCCTGCCTCAGCTTTAGCGGATCGCGTCCGGAACGTTCCCCGGGCGAGCGCGCCGCCCGGCACATGATCGCGATCGACGCTGCGTCCAGCGCGAAGGCGATCACCTATCTCCGCGGGCGGATCAAGCCGGTCACGCGAAGCCACGTGACGATGGGCGCAGTGGAATGCCCGAACTGGTCGGCCGCCGGAAAGACGGCCGGGGACAGTTTGATTGTTCTGGCTCGACGAGGACGAAAGTTTCCGCGTTCAGACCGACCTCGGTCATGGCGGACGGCTGATCGAGACCAGCCGAGACGTCGAGACGCTGCCCCCCCGGTCGCGTCAAGCCTGCGGCAGGCCTAGCCAAGCCGCAGGCCTGATCCGCGCCGCCTCCGGGCTCACGGCTTGCTGGCCGGCGGCGTGATGGCCGCAGGCACGTTCGCCGCCTGTTTCTCCGGGTTCTTCACCTGGCTGTAGGCGACATTGGCGAAGGTGCCGATCACCGCGGGCCAGCTCGGCTTGCCGTATTGCGGGTCGTCGCGGCCGACCTTGCAGAAGGCCGTCGTCAGGGCGTTGACCACATCGTCGTCGTTGGCCCCGGTCGAGGCGCCCTTGATCTGCGGGACCAGCCGGACCAGCGTCGGCACGAAATCCTGCTGCTTCAGGCCCTTGAGGGTGTCCTGCACGCCGAGCTGGTCGAAGGCGGCCTTCAGCTTGTCCTGCTCGATCTCGGCGCAGGGCGCCGTGCCGGCCAGCATCGTCCGCGTGGCGGCGCGCGCCTCCGAGGCCTTCTCGCCGGTCACGACCGGAGCCTTGTTGCCCCAGGAATTGCGGATGTAGTCGGTGACGTTCTTCACCTCGACATCGGTCATCTGCTGGCCGATCGCCACCATCGGGGCGAGGCCGCTCTGGGCCGCGAGCCCGCCATAGATCACCCGCAGCACCGTCTCGGGCCCGTCCGACATGACCGAAGTATTCCCCGCCAGGTTCGGCACCGCCCCCTCGATGCCCTTGCCGTCGGGCTGGTGGCAGGAGGAGCAGTAGGTCAGGTAGGTGGAGGCACCGGGGGCGTTGGCGGTGTCGAAGACCGCGAGGTCCTTCGGCTTGTAGGTCTGCTTGGCGGGGACCGTGCGCAGATAGGCGACCATCGCCTTCAGATCCTCCTCCTTCACCTTGGAGAGGGATTCCATGATGGTCTGGCGCATCGGACCGGCGGCGACGCCCGGCCGGTCGCCCGGGGCGGTGCCGGTCTTGAGGTAGGTCACCACCTGCTCGTCGGTCCAGGCGCCGATGCCCTGGTGGCCGTCGGGGGTGATGTTGGGGGCGTACCAGCCGTCGATCACGCCGCCGCCGAACCGGCCCGCGAAGCTCGAATTGCCGACGAGCTTGTTCTCGTTGTGGCACATCGCGCAGTGGCCGAGCCCCTCCACGAGATAGGCGCCGCGGTTCACCTCGGCGCTGGCGTTCGGATCGGGCTTGAAGCGCTCCTCGGTGAAGAAGGCCGTCCGCCACGTCACCAGCGCCGTGCGGACGCTGAACGGGAACGGGATCTGGCTCTCCTGGCGCTTCTCGTTCACCGCCGGGACCGACTGGAGATAGGCCCAGATCGCCTTGGTGTCGTCGTCGGTGACCTTGGTGAACCAGCCGAACGGGAAGGCCGGATAGAGGTAGCCGACATTCTTGCTGTAGCCGTGGCGGAACGCCTTATCGAAGTCGTCGTAGCTCCAGTTGCCCAGCCCGGTCTCCTTGTCGGGGGTGAGGTTGGGCGTCATGATCACGCCGAAGGGCATGGCCAGCGCGTAGTTGCCGGCGAGATATTTTCCGCCGGGCGCCGTGTGGCAGGCCGCGCAATCCCCCATCGTGACGAGGTACTTGCCGCGCTCG
The DNA here is from genome assembly GCF_022829725.1 of Methylobacterium sp. E-005. GTDB lineage: Bacteria > Pseudomonadota > Alphaproteobacteria > Rhizobiales > Beijerinckiaceae > Methylobacterium. The sequence goes on from NZ_JAKSYG010000065.1 coordinate 22,728, forward strand.
ATCGGATCGGAGGACCCGTCCTGCGACCAGGCCGGGCTGGCCAAAACCATGGCCGCCAGAATCGGGGCGGAGGCCCATCCCGAGGGGAGGGCGTTCGTGCGCTTCATGGCATCCTCTCCCGGGCGGACTTTAGAGTTGTTTCAAGCGGGTGACGCGCGTGAACGCGGCCGTTTGCGACGTTGTTCCGGTTTGAGCGGGCGTGCGGCGTTGTGCCGTGGCCGCCCGGAACCGGAGGTTCAGATCGGCCAGATGGGCGACCAGTCCAGCGAGCATCCACCCGGCGACCGCGATCCAGCTCGCCCCGACCAGGGCCGCCCGCAGGGCCAGCATCAGCGCGGCCCCGGAGGCGAGATTGGCCATCAGGGACGGCAGCGACAGCCCCCTCCGGCGGCCGATCCAGGCCAGGACGAGCGCCTCGACGGCGACGAGCAGCAGGATCGCGTCGATGATCCGGCCGGAGGCGAACCAGGACGCGAACCAGCCCTCCATCACGCCGGCTCTCCGAAGGGCGCGTTGAGGCGCACGATCCGCAGGTTCAGGCAGGCGGCGACGCTGACCCAGGCGAGGTAGGGCAGGTTCAGGAGCCCCGCCGTGGTCGAGACGCGGCCGGCGACCAGCACCAGCACGGCGATGGACAGCCACAGGGCGGCGACCTCGGCGAGGGCCCAGTCGGGCCGGCGGAACCGGAAGAACAGCACGCTCCACGCGATGTTGAGCAGCCCGTTGATCGCATAGGCGGCGAGCAGCACGCCCCGGGCGGCGGGATCGGGATCGGCATTCCAGACCATCACGGCGGCGATGGTGGTGAGCAGGAAAATGACGGTCCAGACCGGCCCGAAGGCCCAGTCCGGCGGCTTCCAGGCCGGGACGCGCAGGCGCCGGTACCACGCATCCGTCCGGGTCGCGAGACCGCCGGCCAACGCCACCAGCAGGGCCACGATGGCCGCCACCGCGGGCGGTCCCCAGCCGGCGCCGAGGAGCGTCATGGCGAGACCCAGCGGAACAGGTGGGCGAGGTCCTTGAAGAAGATCCGCGCGTGGGCGGCGGGCTTCGCCCGGACCAGCTCCTTGTTCATGTAGCTGTCCCAGGTGAGCTGCTGCACATCCTTGTCCCGGCAGATCGAGACGAAGCGCTCGCGCAACCCGTCGCTGCGGTACCAGACCCACTGCATCATCCCGAGGATCCAGAACACGCGCCCGTGGAGCTTCTTGAAGCTTTTGCGCGCACGCGCGAGGGCTTTGGCGTCGCCGGTCTTCAGGAAGACGGTGGCGGCCTCGGCGGAGAGGCGCCCGCCCAGCATCGCGTAGTAGATCCCCTCGCCGGAGGCGGGCGCGACGACGCCCGCGGCATCGCCCGCCAGCAGCACGTCGCGGCCATTGTCCCAGCGCTTCAGGGGCTTGAGCGGCAGGGGGGCGCCCTCGCGCCGGACGGTCTCGGCATGATCGAGCCCGGTCGCCGTGCGCAGGGCCCGGATCGAGGAGCGCAGGGAAAAACCCTTCTTTGCGCTGCCGGTGCCGATGCTCAGCGTGTCCCCGTGCGGGAAGATCCAGCTGTAGAAATCCGGCGAATGGCGGCCCTGGTAGTAGACGTCGCAGCGCGTCGCCTCGACCGACTCGGCCCCGGGGGCGCCAGCCTGCGGCACCCGCAGGATCTCGTGATAGGCGAAGACCTGCCGCATCTTGGCGTGACCCGGCACCTCGGCCCGGCCGACCGGCGAGCAGGCGCCGTCGGCCCCGATGACGAGGCGCGCCCGGACGGCGTGGCGGGCGAGGGCCTCGCCCGCGCCGGTGCTGAAATGGACGCGGGCCGGTCCGTCATCCGGACGGGTGATCGTTTCGAAGGCGGCCTCGCGCAGCTCGGCCCCGGCCTGTTCCGCGCGGGTGCGCAGCCAGGGATCGAACCGCTCGCGGTCGACCATGCCGACGAAGCCCTCGCCCACCGGCATGTCGACGGCCTTGCCGCTCGGCGCCACCATCCGGGCGGACCGGATCTTCGCGACGAGCAGCGAATCAGGGATGGCGAAATCGCGGATCAGCCGGGGCGGGATCGCGCCGCCGCAGGGCTTGATCCGGCCGGGCTTGTCGAGGAGCAGCACCGCGTGGCCGGCCCGGGCGAGGTCGGTCGCCGCCGTCGCGCCGGCGGGGCCGCCGCCGACCACGACGACGTCGTAGGTCCGCTCGTCGTTGTGCCCATCATCCAACCGGGCCATGGCGTCACCTCGCGCTGAAGGCAGGATCGAGCGGCACCGATGCCGGTGCCGGAGCGGATTCGAGTCGCGCCGCCAGGGCGACCGCGACGAGGAACAGCACGCCTTCCGCGGCAAACACCGCCGCGTAGGCCTGGACCGGCTCGGCCGTCACGAGCCGCACCCCGTCCACCGCGACCGCCCCGAGGAAGCCGCCGGCCCCGAAGGCGATGCCCTGCGCGGCGCCCCAGACGCCCATGCGGGTGCCGCGCTCGCGGGCGTCGCCCCGACCGGCGAGCGCCATCATCGAGCCGATCGCCGCGACCGCGTAGGCGCCGTTGGCCAGCCCGAGGGCGAAGACCGTCGCACGCAGGGGAAAGTCCGACCCCGCTGCCGCGCCGCTCGCCAGGGTGAAGAGGGCCGCCGCCGAGCCGGCGCAGCCGATCCCGATCCACAGCCGCAGAGAGGCGAGGGGGGTGCCGCGGGCCGCGAGCGTCACCGCCGCCACCAGCAGCATGCCGGCCAGGACCCCGCCGTGCTGGAGCCCGGCGAGCTTGGTCGTGGCGCCCGGGCTCATCGCGAAGACGAGGCCGGCATAGGGCTCAAGGATCAGCTCCTGGGCGCTGTAGGCCAGCATCGAGACGAAGACGAAGATCGTGAAGGTCCGGGCCACCGGATCGGCCAGGACATGGCGCAGCACGGTGACGAACGGTCGCCGCGCCGCGGCGGGCTCGGGCGCGCGGGTCGGCAGGCGGCGCTCCACACCGGCGACCGCCAGGGCGGCGACGCAGAAGGCGATCAGCGAGACCGTGCCGGACACCGCGACGAGCCGCATCCCGGAGAACGGATCGAGGAAATGGCCGGCGAGCGGCGCCGTGACGGCGAAGCCGACGATCATCATCACCCAGACGACGGTGGCGGCCGCCCCCCGCCGGGCCGGGGCGACGCCGCCGGCCAGCAGAACGAGGAGCGAGGTCCCGGCGGCGCCGACGCCCATCCCGACACAGAGGAAGGACAGGGCGGCGAGCACCAGCCCGAGGGCGAGGTGCGTGCCGGCGAGCGCCGTGCCGCAGGCCGCCCCGAAGCCGCCGAGGCAGAGAGCCGCCATGCCACCGAGGATCCAGGCGGTGCGCCGGCCACTCCGGTCGGAGCCGTAGCCCCAGCGCGGGCGCAGCACCTGAACGGCGTAGTGCAGGGCGACCAGCAGGCCGGGCACGAAGGCGGGCAGGGCCAGCTCCACCACCATCACGCGGTTGAGGGTGGCGGTCATCAGCACGACGACGCTGCCGAGCGCCGTCTGGACGAGGCCGAGGCGGACGATCTGGGGCCAGGACAGGCCGCTTTCCGGATCGGACGCCATCACGCCCCTCCCACCAGCGGCCGCAGCGCGAAGGCGGCGACCAGCATGCCGAGGACGTAGAGGGTGGTGCCGGTACCGTTGTACCACGCGGCCCGCTCCCGCGGATTCTCCAGGAACCGGATCATCAGGGCGACCTGCCCGGCGAGCAGCGCCGCCACGATCCCGGCGTGCCAGTACCGCCCCCAGCCGGCGAGCAGGCCGATCACCGCCACCTGCGGCAGGGCCATCACGAGGCAGGCGAAGCGCGCGGCGCGTTGCGACCCCATCTGCACCGGCAGGGACAGAAGCCCCATCCGCCGGTCCCCCTCCACCGACTTGAAGTCGTTGAGCGTCATGATGCCGTGGGCGCCAGCCGCGTACAGCAGGGCGACGGCGAGGACCCGCCGGTCGGGCAGGGCCGCAGCCATCACGGCGGCGCCGGTGAACCAGGGCAGCCCCTCGTAGCACAGCGCCACCGCGGCATTGCCCCACCAGCCGTTCCGCTTCAGCCGCACCGGCGGCGCCGAGTAGATCCAGGCCAGCACCAGCCCGAACAGGGCGGCCCCGAGGATCCAGGGTCCGAGCGCCGCGGCGACGGCCAGCGACAGCGCCGTCCAGGCGAAGGCAAGATAGAGGCCCCAGCGGCCGGGGATGCGCCCGGAGGGAATCGGCCGGTTCGGCTCGTTGATGGCGTCGACGTGCCGGTCGAACCAGTCGTTGGCGGCCTGGCTGGTGGCGCAGACCAGGGGTCCGGCCAGCAGCACCCCGGCGGCGATCACCGGCCACTGGCCGTGCGCCGGCTGACCCGACGAGATCACGCCGCAGGCGAACGCCCACATCGGCGCGAACCACGTGATCGGCTTCAGCAGCTCGATGACTGCGCTCGGGGCGGGCGTGGCGGCCATGCGGGAGAGGCTACCGGGCCCCGCCGGAGTGTCAAGCTAGATTTACACCGGGGCAACCGAATGTCCGATCGGTTTGTCGGGCGAATACATCCAGAGATTGAGAATACAAAATGCAGATGAACACGAAATCTTGTGTGCCGGGGGGGGTTTTGGCGCAGTCGGAGAGCGCCTTACCGCGGGCCGGCGGCGCGGAACGAGCGGCGGGATCCGCGCGTCTCCCTCCCCCCCCGCAGAGGGGGGGAGGGACGGCGCACGGGAGGTCTGGACCGCCAGTCCTGTCGACTGGATGGTGATCCCGAAGCCCGGATCGGCGAACCGGCCAGCCCGTACGCGCGCGGGACCGCCCCGCGATCACTCCGCCTCGATCGGCCCGTCCAGATCGCCGACGCCGTAGCGGCGCATCTTGGCGTAGAGGCCCTGCCGGCTGAGGCCCAGCATCTCGGCGGCCGAGGCCCGGTTGTCCCGGGTGATCCGCAGGGCTGCCTCGATACACAATTTCTCGATCAGGTCGGTCGTTTCGCGGACCAGCGTCTTCATCGAGACCCGGCCGACCAGTTCGGCCATCTGCTCAACCGAGCGCGGCACCTCGCGCCCGCCGCCGAATCGGCCCTCCGGGATCCGGCGCGGGGCCGGGCGGATCGCGAAGCCCAGGCAGGGGCGGGCGCCCGCCACCGAGACGGCCGCGACCTCCACATCCTCCACGCCGCCATAGGCGCCGCGGATGACCGTCGCGAAGCGCCGCACCGCGCCGTGATCGGCGAGCGTCGCGAACAGGGCCTGCGCCTCGGTCTCGTCGCGGCCGAGCCAGTGATCCACGGTCCGCCCGCGGACCTGCCCTTCGGTGGCGAGTTGGGCCAGTTCCAGGAAGGCGGCGTTGGCGGTCAGGATCCGCCGGCTCGGATCGGTGACCACGAACCCCTCGGGCATCGCCTCGATCACCGTCTGGGTCGGGACGTCCTGGCCGGGCCCGGCCTCGGCGGGCGCCGTGTCGGCCACGAGTCGCATTAACGCGCTGGCGCCGCCCTCGCCCCGGAACAGCGAGACCGAGACGCAGACCTCGCCGCGCCCCTGCGGCAGGGCGGCCCGGATCTCCCCGGCCTGCCCGGTCGCCCGCAGGGCGGCGAACTGCGCCTCCAGGGCCCGCGTGCTGCCGGCATCGAAGAGTTCGACCACGTCCTGGCCGGCGACCCGCTTGGCGGGGCGGCCGAGCAGCCGCGCGGCGGCCGGGTTCGCCTCCGCCACCCGCCGTGTCCCGGCATCGACCACCAGCACCGGCTCGCCGGAGATCTGGAACAGGAGCCGGTAGCGGGTCTCGACCGCGCGCAGGCGCTCGTAATCCCGCTCCAGCGCCTGCTGGGTCTCCATCAGGCGGCGCTGGAGGCCCGCCACCGCCCGCATATCGCGCCCGAGCACAAGGATCGGGCCCCCCTTGGCCGGGCGGATCGAGGCGTAACGGATCGGCAGATCGATGCCGCTGGGGGAGGGGTGGTTGATCTGGCGCCAGCGGGTGATGCCCTCCGGCCGGGCGTCGCGCAGCAGGGCGTCGACCTTGGGCCGGCTCTCGACCGTCACGGTGTCGACCCAGCGCCGGCCCAGCCAGCCGGGGATGTTCTCCGCCTCGAGGTCGGTCCCGATCGAGGCGTCGCGGATCACGCCGTCCGCATCGATCACGAGGGAGAGATCGGCGGACGCCGCGACGATGCGCCCGACCGCCTCGCCATCGAGGTGGCCGGCCACCTGGTCCAGCACCGCGGGTGGTCCCGGGGGGATGGGGTGCGGCTGAAGCGACACGATCACCGTGATGTGATGGGGTGGATCACAACCCTTTCAACAGGCCAATGCCCGTCTGTCCAGCAAAGCTTCCGCGGCGGCAGGTGCGAGGCATGCATCGAGGGCACAGGCGTCCGCCCCCACGAAGCCAGCTTCGCCGCCGTGGCGCGCGAAATAAGGTCCTCCCACCAGCACGCGGATTCCCGGATTGCGGGAGGCGCGCCGCACCTCCGCCACCGTCTCCGTCAGGACCGGCAGCAGGACGTCGGCGGAGAGCGACAGGCCGACCACCTCGAACCAGTCGGTCGCCAGCAGGGCGAGGGGATCGAGGCCGGGCGCCGGGACCACCGTGGTCACGTCCCAGCCGGCCTCCCGGAAGAAGCTCGCGACGATCGAGAGGCCGAATCGGTGCGTCTCGCCGGGGCAGGGCAGGAGCAGCACGCTGCGCCCGCCGATCGGGGCCGATTCGCTCTCCAGTTCCAGACAGAGGTGCCGACTGATCGCCTGCAGCCGCCCGAGCCCCTCGGTCACGGCCAGGAAATCGCAGGCATCCTCCTCCCACAGGCCCCCGAGATGCCGGGCCGCCGGGGCGAGCAGATCGAGGAGCAGCCGGGCCAGGGGCAGGCCACCGTCCCGCAACGCTGCGATCTCGGCATCGAGATCCACCGGCCCAGGCGCCAGGAGGAGTGTGCTGAAGGCAGCGATCTCCTGCGGCGTCACCGCCCGGTCGACTTGGTCCCGGCGCCCGGCGCCCGGGCGGTGGGCCAGCATCAGCCGGGGCAGGATCTCGGCCTCGATCACGCGGGCGAGGGTGTCGGGCAGCGGGCGCACCGGCTCGGACCATGCCGGAGGCTGGTCGCGGAAGGCCGAGGGCTGGTCGCGGAAGGCCGGGGCGACATCGCTCACGGCGCCGCACCCGCCCGCAGCCAGTTCCAAGTGCTCGCCGAAATGCCTCCAGTGTCCCATCGGCACCCTCCCTGAAACGGCTCCGGTTCGAGGAACCGACAGCTCCGCTCACACCTTCGGGTGCGGGATTACTCGCCCGTCTATTCTTCGGCTTTGACTGCCTCGGCACTCAATATGCCAAGTCACCGGCCTGTCACCGGCCGTCTGTGGTCGAGCCTGACGATACGCTTCTTGACGATCTTGGCAATCATCCAAGACCAAGAAAAACATCACAGGTCAGTGTCAGAGCCTCAAAGCGTCAAGCGCACTTGACACTTTGAGGCTCAGCGCCCTAGCCTCTGCCAACGACGGGGCCCCGGGCACCGCCGAGATCAGGGGGGCGGATGCATGGGTCCCGAGGACCGGCCGGCACGACCGCTCTACACGCAGGCCGAACGGCGTCGGCGCGACGCGTCGCCCTGGACCCTGGTTCAGGGCGTGCTGGCCCCGCTGCAATTCGCGATCTTCCTGGTGAGCCTGGTCCTGGTGCTGCGCACCCTGTCGACCGGCGAGGGTCTGGCCGCCGCTGAGATCTCGGTCGTGGTGAAGACACTGGCGCTTTACGCGATCATGATCACCGGCTCGATCTGGGAGAAGGCGGTGTTCGGCCGCTTCCTGTTCGCCCCGGCCTTCTTCTGGGAGGACGTGGTCAGCATGCTGGTACTGGCGCTCCACACCGCCTATCTCGCCGCGCTGGCCACCGGCGCCCTCGGGGGCGAAGCACTCCTCATCCTCGCGCTCGCCGCCTACACGACCTACGTGGTCAATGCCGGCCAGTTCGTGCTGAAGCTGCGGGCCGCCCGCCTTCAGGGCTCCGGTCCGGCTCTGCGCCTCGCGGAGGCGCTGTCATGAACGCGCCGCTGCCGCGCTCGGCCGCCGCCTGCGGCGGGATCGACCTGCATCAGGAGCAGGGCCAGCGGGCCGTGTTCTGCGGGCTCACCGGCATCGTCTGGCTGCACCGGAAGATCCAGGACGCGTTCTTCCTCGTGGTCGGCTCGCGCACCTGCGCGCACCTGATCCAGTCGGCGGCCGGGGTGATGATCTTCGCCGAGCCGCGCTTCGCCACCGCGATCATCGACGAGCGCGACCTCGCCGGCCTCGCCGACGCCAACGAGGAGCTCGACCGGGTGGTGACCCGGCTGATCGAGCGCCGGCCCGACATCAAGCTGCTGTTCCTGGTGGGCTCCTGCCCGTCCGAGGTGATCAAGCTCGACCTGTCCCGGGCGGCGCAGCGCCTGTCGAGCCGCCTGAATCCGGTCCGGGTGCTGAACTATTCGGGCTCCGGCATCGAAACGACCTTCACCCAGGGCGAGGATGCCTGTCTCGCGGCCCTGGTGCCGGACCTGCCCCACGAGGCGGAGGCCGCCGCGCCGTCGCTCCTGATCGTCGGGGCGCTGGCCGACGTGGTCGAAGACCAGTTGTTTCGGATTTTTGCCGCGATGGGCATCGCGGATGTCCGGTTCCTGCCCGCCCGCCGGGCCGGCGCGATGCCGGCCATCGGCCGCAACACGCGGTATCTCCTGGCCCAGCCGTTCCTGACCGACACCGCCCGCGCCCTCGAGGAGCGCGGCGCCCGCCGGCTCGCCGCCCCGTTCCCCCTCGGCGCCGAGGGCACGACCGGCTGGCTGCGGGCGGCCGCCGAGGCGTTCGGCGTCTCGGACGAAGCCTTCGAGACCGCAACCGCCCCGGGCCGCGCCCGCGCCGAGACCGCGCTGGCGCCCCACCGGGAAAAACTCGGCGGCAAGCGCGTGTTCTTCTTCCCCGATTCGCAGCTTGAGGTGCCGCTCGCCCGCTTCCTCGCCCGGGAACTCGGCGCTGAGCTGGTGGAGGTCGGGACGCCCTACCTGCACCGGGGACACCTCGCCGCCGAGATCGAGCTTCTTCCTGCAGGCACGCGGGTCACGGAAGGCCAGAGCCTCGACGACCAGATGGACCGCTGCCGGGCCGCCCGGCCGGACCTGACGGTCTGCGGCCTCGGCCTCGCCAACCCGCTGGAGGCCGAGGGCCTGTCGACCAAGTGGTCGATCGAGCTGCTGTTCACGCCCGTGCAGGGCTACGAGCAGGCCGGCGACCTCGCCGAGCTGTTCGTGCGCCCGCTCCGGCGCCGCGCCCTGCTGGAGGTGTAGCGCCATGCAGCTCACCCTTTGGACCTACGAGGGCCCCCCGCATATCGGCGCGATGCGCGTCGCCACGGCGATGTCCGGGCTGCACTACGTGCTGCACGCGCCGCAGGGCGACACCTATGCCGACCTGCTGTTCACGATGATCGAGCGGCGGGACGCCCGCCCACCCGTGACCTACACGACCTTCCGCGCCCAGGATCTCGGCCGCGACACCGCCGAGCTGTTCAAGCAGGCGGTCTCGGCCGCCCACGCGCGGTTCCAGCCCCAGGCGATGATCGTCGGCGCCTCCTGCACCGCCGAGCTGATCCAGGACGATCCGGGCGGCCTCGCCAAGGCGCTCGACCTGCCGATCCCCGTGATCCCCCTGGAGTTGCCCGCCTACCAGAAGAAGGAGAACTGGGGCGCGTCGGAAACCTTCTACCGGCTGGTCCGCGCGCTCGCCGGGCCGCCGGCGCCGCGCCCCGCGCGTGAGCCCGGGCAACGCCCGCTCTGCAACATCCTCGGGCCGACGGCCCTGGGCTTCCGCCACCGGGACGACCTGATCGAGATCCGCCGGCTGCTCGACACCCTCGGCATCGCGGTGAATGTCGTGGCGCCGCTGGGCGCCACGCCCGCCGATCTCGGCCGGCTTCGGGAGGCCGACTTCAACGTCGTGCTCTATCCCGAGACCGCCCGGTCGGCCGCGGAGTATCTCAAGAAGAATTTCGGCCAGCCGTTCACGCAAACCATCCCGATCGGCGTCGGCGGCACCCGCCGGTTCGTCGAGGAGGTGGCGGGCCTCGCCGGGATCGATCCGGCGCCTTTGCTCGACGGGCCGGGCTCGCGGCTGCCCTGGTACTCCCGCTCGGTCGATTCGACCTATCTCACGGCCAAGCGCGTCTTCGTGTTCGGCGACGCCACCCACGCGATCGGCATCGCCCGGGTGGCGGCGAAGGAACTCGGCTTCACCGTGGTGGGGCTCGGCACCTACGGCCGTGAATTCGCCCGCGAGGTCCGCGCGGAGGCCGCCCTGCACGGCATCGAGGCGCTGATCACCGACGATTACCTCGTCGTCGAGGCGGCGATCCGCGCGGCGGCGCCGGAACTGGTGCTCGGCACCCAGATGGAGCGCCACGTCGCCAAGCGGCTCGGCATCCCCTGCGCGGTGATCTCGGCCCCGGTCCACGTCCAGGATTTCCCCGCCCGCTACGCCCCGCAGATGGGCTTCGAGGGTGCCAACGTCCTGTTCGACACCCTGGTCCATCCGCTGATGATGGGCCTCGAAGAACACCTCCTCGGCATGTTCCGGGAGGATCCCGAATTCCACGACGGCGTCGGCCCCTCGCATCTCGGCGGCAAGTCCCACGGGACTCCGGCGGACGGGGCGCTCGAGGCCGCGGAACGGGCGCCGGCCGACCCCCCTCCGACGCCGGCGCCCGTTCCGATTCTTTTGGACCGGGCGGCTTGGTCACCCGAGGCCGAGAAGGAATTGAAAAAAATCCCGTTCTTCGTGCGGGGCAAGGCGCGCACCAACACCGAGACCTTCGCCCGGGAGCGGCACCTGCCGCTCATCACCCTCGAGACCCTCTACGATGCCAAAGCGCATTACGGCCGCTAGGCCCACGATTCGCGTCGTCATCGTCACGCTCGACAATCACTTGGCGAGCGCGGTGGAGCGGGCACGCCTGCGTCTCCGGACCGAGATGCCCGAACTGGCGCTGGGCTTCCACGCGGCCGCCGAGTGGGAGAACGATCCCGCCACCCTCGAAGCCTGCCGGGCCGACATCGCGCAGGCCGACATCGTGCTCTCGGCCATGCTGTTCATGGACGAGCATGTCCGGGCGATCCTGCCGGCGCTGGCGGCCCGGCGCGAGGCCTGCGACGCGATGGTCGGCTGCCTCTCGGCCGGCGAGGTGGTGAAGACCACGAAGCTCGGCCGCTTCGACATGAGCGGCACCAAGCGCAGCGCCCTCGACTTCCTCAAGAAGCTGCGCGGCAAGCCCGGCCAGCAGGGCAATGCCGGGCGCCAGATGGCCCTGGTGCGCAAGCTGCCGAAAATCCTGCGCTTCATCCCGGGCTCGGCCCAGGACGTGCGCGCCTATTTCCTCACGCTGCAATACTGGCTCGCGGGCTCCGACGAGAACGTCGCCGCGCTGGTGCGCTTTCTCGTGCACCGCTACGCGGCCGGCGAGCGCGCCGCCTGGCGCGACGGGCCGGCGGCGCCGGCGCCCCTCGATTACCCCGAGACCGGCCTCTACCACCCCCGCCTGCCCGGCCGGATCGGTGCCGACCCGTCGCGGCTGCCCCGCCTCGCGAACGCGAGAGGCCGTGTCGGGCTGCTGGTGATGCGCAGCTACGTGCTCGCCGGCAACACCGCCCATTACGACGGCGTGATCGCCGCCCTGGAGGCGCAGGGCCTCGACGTGGTGCCGGCCTTCGCCAGCGGCCTCGACAACCGCCCGGCGGTGGAAGCCTTCTTCATGAAGGACGGGCGCGCAGCGATCGACGCGCTGGTCTCGCTCACCGGCTTCTCGCTGGTCGGCGGCCCCGCCTACAACGACGCCGCTGCCGCCGAGGCGATGCTGGCCCGGCTCGACGTGCCCTACCTCGCCGCCCAGGCGCTGGAATTCCAGACCCTCGAGCAGTGGGAGGCGGGCGACCGCGGCCTGTCGCCGGTCGAGGCGACCATGATGGTCGCGATCCCCGAACTCGACGGCGCCACGGCCCCGATGGTGTTCGGCGGCCGCTCCTCGGCCTCGGGCAGCGACAACGCCCGGGACATGCGGGTCCATCCCGAGCGGGCCGCCCGCCTCGCCGAGCGGGTCGCGCGGCTGGTGTCGCTCCGCCGGACCGCGCGGGCTGAGCGGAAGCTCGCCGTGGTGCTGTTCAACTTCCCGCCCAATGCCGGCGCCACCGGCACGGCGGCGTTCCTGTCGGTCTACGCCTCGCTGCTCAACACCCTGAAGGGCCTCGCGGCAGACGGCTACACGGTCGACGTGCCGGAGAGCGTCGACGCCCTGCGCGACAAGATCCTCGACGGCAATGCGAAGCGCTACGGCACCCAGGCCAACGTCCACGCCCGCATTCCGGCCGAGGACCACCTGCGCCGCGAGCCTTACCTCGCCGAGATCGAGGCCCAGTGGGGCCCGGCGCCGGGCCGCCATCAGACCAACGGCCCCGAACTCTTCGTGCTGGGCGCGCAGTTCGGCAACGTCTTCGTCGGGGTCCAGCCGGCCTTCGGCTACGAGGGCGATCCGATGCGACTGCTGTTCGAGCGCGGCTTCGCGCCGACCCACGCGTTCTCGGCCTTCTACCGCTACCTGCGCGAGGATTTTGCCGCCGACGCCGTGCTGCACTTCGGCACCCACGGGGCGCTTGAGTTCATGCCCGGCAAACAGACCGGCCTGTCCGAGGCCTGCTGGCCGGAGCGGCTGATCGGGGCGCTGCCGAACGTCTACCTCTACGCGGCCAACAACCCGTCCGAGGGGACGCTCGCCAAGCGCCGCTCGGCCGCGACGCTCGTGAGCTACCTGACCCCGAGCCTCGCGGCGGCCGGTCTCTATCGCGGGCTGCTCGACCTCAAGAGCTCGATCGAGCGCTGGCGCGGCCTCGGCCCCGAGGCGGGGGGCGAGCGCGAGACGCTGGCCCGCCTGATCCAGGACCAGGGCGCGGCGGTCGATCTCGTGGCGGCCGCGCCGGCCTGGGGCGGCGACCTCGGCGCCCATGTCTCCGGGCTCTGGACCGCCCTGCAGGAGCTGGAGCAGACCCTGATCCCGCACGGCCTGCACGTGGTCGGGCAGGGGACGCCGGAGGAGGAGCGGGTCGATCTGCTCCTGGCGCTCGCCGAATCGGCGCACGGCGTGCGGCCCGAGCGGGCCGGGATCGAGGCCCTGGTCGCCGGGCAGGGAATCGAGGCGGCGCTGAAGGCCTCAGGCGTGCCGGCCGACGACACGGCGCGCGCAGCGTTTACGAGCCTGGCCGAGACCGACCGGCTCCTGTCCCACGACCACGAGGTTCCCGCCCTGCTGCGGGCGCTCGACGGCCGCTTCGTGCCGCCGGTGGCGGGCGGCGACCTCTTGCGCAACCCGGCCGTGCTGCCGACCGGCCGCAACCTCCACGGCTTCGACCCCTACCGCCTGCCTTCGGCCTTCGCGGTGGCCGACGGCGCCCGGCAGGTCGCCCGCATCCTCGAACGCTTCGCCGCGGACGGAAAGCCCTGCCCGGAGAGCGTCGCCCTGATCCTGTGGGGCACCGACAATCTCAAAAGCGAGGGCGGCCCGATCGCCCAGGCGCTTGCGCTGATCGGCGCCGCGCCCCGCTTCGACGGCTACGGCCGCTTGAGCGGCGCCGAGCTGATCCCGCTGGAAACCCTCGGCCGCCCGCGGATCGACGCGGTCGTGACCCTCTCGGGCATCTTTCGGGATCTGCTGCCGCTGCAGACGAAACTTCTTGCGGAGGCATCCTTCCTGGCCGCCACCGCCGACGAACCCCTGGAGCAGAACTACGTCCGCAAGCATGCCCTGGCGATCCAGGCCGAGCAGGGCTGCGATCTGGAGACGGCCGCCCTCCGGGTCTTCTCCAACGCCGAGGGCGCCTACGGGGCCAACGTCAATCACTTGGTCGATTCGGGCAACTGGGACGACGACGCGGAACTCTGCGAGACCTTCTCGCGCCGCAAAAGCTTTGCCTACGGCCGCACCGGCCGCCCGGCGCCGCAGCGCGCCCTGATGCAGGCGGTGCTCGCCTCCGTCGACATGGCCTACCAGAACCTCGACTCGGTCGAGGTCGGCGTCACCTCGGTCGACCACTACTTCGACGGGCTCGGCGGCATGGGCCGGGCGGTCGCCCGGGCCAAGGGCGAGTCGGTGCCGATCTACATCAGCGACCAGACCCGCGGGGAGGGGCGCGTCCGCTCCCTGGAGGAGCAGGTGGCGCTGGAGACGCGCACCCGGATGCTCAACCCGAAATGGTACGAGGGCCTGCTCGGCCACGGCTACGAGGGCGTCCGCCAGATCGAGACGCATCTCACCAACACGGTCGGCTGGTCGGCCACCGCCAACGCGGTCCAGCCCTGGATCTACGAGCGGATCACCGAGACCTACGTCCTCGACCCCGCCATGCGCGAGCGCATGGCGTCCCTGAACCCCACCGCCTCCGCCAAGGTCGCTCAACGGCTGATCGAGGCGCACCGCCGCGGCTTCTGGACCCCCGACGCAGCGATGCGCGACGCCCTCGACCGGGCCGAGGAGGAACTGGAAGACCGTCTCGAAGGCGTCACCGCAGGAGTCGCCGCATGAACATCGCCATCCGCAATCCGGTCGTCGCCCGGAAGGAGGAGGGGAGTCTTCAGGTCGCCCTCGATCCCGATCTGAAGATCGAGACCGCCAAGGTCTTCGCGGTCTACGGCAAGGGCGGGATCGGCAAGTCGACCACCTCGTCGAACCTGTCGGTGGCCTTCTCGAAGCTCGGCAAGCGGGTGCTGCAGATCGGCTGCGATCCGAAGCACGACTCGACCTTCACGCTGACCAAGCGCCTCGCCCCCACGGTGATCGACGCCCTTGAGGCGGTGAACTTCCACTCGGAGGAGCTGCGCGTCGAGGATTTCGTGGTCGAGGGCTACAACGGCGTGATGTGCGTCGAGGCCGGCGGCCCGCCCGCCGGCACCGGCTGCGGCGGCTACGTGGTTGGCCAGACCGTGAAGCTCCTCAAGGAGCACCACCTCCTGGAGGATACCGACGTCGTCGTGTTCGACGTGCTGGGCGATGTGGTCTGCGGTGGCTTCGCCTCCCCGCTCCAGCACGCCGACCGGGCGCTGATCGTCACCGCCAACGACTTCGACTCGATCTTCGCGATGAACCGGATCGTCGCGGCGATCCACGCCAAGTCCAAGAACTACGGCGTGCGGCTCGGCGGCGTCATCGCCAACCGCTCGGCCAAGACCGACGAGATCGACCGGTTCAACGACGCGGTCGGGCTGAAGCGGCTCGCGCACTTCCCCGATCTCGACGTGGTCCGCCGCTCGCGGCTCAAGAAGTCGACCCTGTTCGAGATGGACTCCTCACCGGAGCTCGACGCCGTGACCGCCGAGTACATGCGGCTCGCCGAGACGCTCTGGGCCGGGGGCGAGCCCTGCGAGGCCATCCCCATGAAGGACCGCGACCTGTTCGAGTTTCTGGGATTCGATTGATGGCCAGCGCCAGCTACGACACCCGCCGGGGCGAACTCACCACCTATTTCGACCGCACCGCGGTCGAGGCGTGGTCGCGCCTGACCTCGGACGCCCCGGTGAGCCGGATCCGCGCCACGGTGCGGGCCGGGCGCGACGCCATGCGGGCGACGCTGCTCTCCTGGCTCCCGGCCGACATGACGGGCTTACGCCTCCTCGATGCCGGCTGCGGCACCGGGGCGCTCAGCGTCGAGGCGGCACGGCGGGGTGCGGACGTGGTGGCGATCGACGTCTCGCCGGCGCTGATCGGGCTGGCCCAGGAGCGGCTGCCGGCGATCCCGGGCGCGGGGCGCATCGAGTTTCGCGTGGGCGACATGCTCGATCCCGGGCTCGGGCGGTTCGACCACGTGGTGGCGATGGATTCGCTGATCCACTACCGCGCCGCCGACATCGCCCGGGCGCTGGCGGCTTTGGGTGCGCGGACGGACGGGTCGGTGCTGTTCACCGTGGCGCCGCGCACGGCGTTGCTCACCGTGATGCACGCCGCCGGCAAGTTCTTCCCGCGGGGCGACCGCTCGCCGGCCATCGTGCCGGTGACGGAGCGCGGGCTGCGGCGGCGGATTTCTTCGGAAAAGGCCCTCGACGGCTTCGCCTGGGCGCAGAGCCACCGGATCAACAGCGGCTTCTACCTGTCGAACGCCATCGCGCTCACGCGCACCCTCCCTCCCCCCTCTGCGGGGGAGGGTACCCTGCGCAGCAGGGGGGGAGAGGGGCAGCGCGACGATGCGGGTTTCGGCTCGCGAAGCGACCTTTCCGGAAGCCGGTTTCCCCTCTCCCGACCCGGCCTGACGGCCGGCCCACCCTCCCCCGCAGAGGGGGGAGGGGATGCAGTGGCGACCGGGGTGCGATCATGACCGCATCCCAAAAACTCACCCGCGCCCTGATGCGCCTCGGCCCGGCGATCCTGCCCTTCGCGGATGCCGCCACCGTCGAGCTGCCCCTTGGCCGCCTGCTCCGCCTCGCCCTGTTCCAGGTCACCGTCGGCATGGCCGCGGTGCTGCTGATCGGTACCCTGAACCGGGTGATGATCGTCGAACTCGGCGTCCCGGCCTGGATCGTCGCGATGATGCTGGCGCTGCCGCTGGTCTTCGCCCCCCTGCGCGCGCTGGTCGGTTTCCGCTCGGACACGCACCGCTCGGTCCTGGGCTGGCGGCGGGTGCCCTATATCTGGTTCGGCACGCTGCTCCAGTTCGGCGGGCTGGCGATCATGCCCTTCGCCCTGCTGATCCTGTCGGGCGACACGACCGGGCCGCTCTGGGTCGGCGACCTCGCGGCGGCGCTCGCCTTCCTGCTGGTCGGCGCAGGACTCCACACCACCCAGACCGTGGGGCTGGCGCTGGCCACCGACCTCGCCCCCGCCCATGCCCGCCCGAAGGTGGTGGCTTTGCTCTGCGCGGCCCTGCTGTTCGGCATGATGGCGAGCGCGGTGCTGTTCGGCCTGTTCCTCGCGCATTTCTCGCCCGTGCGGCTGATCCAGGTGATCCAGGGCGCGGCGCTCGTCACCATCATCCTCAACGGCTTCGCCCTGTGGAAGCAGGAGCCGCGCGACCCCAACCGCACCCGGGAGGCGCCGGCCCGCGACTTCCGCGCCTCCTGGCGGGCCTATGCCGGGGAGGGCACCGCCCGGCGCCGCCTCGTGGCGATCGGGCTTGGCACGGCCGGCTTCTCCATGCAGGACATCCTGCTCGAACCCTATGGCGGCCAGATCCTGCACCTCTCCGTGGGGGCAACCACGGCGCTGACCGCGCTGCTCGCCGCCGGCGGCGGGCTCGGCCTGCTGATCGCCGCGCGCTGGCTCAACCGCGGCGGCGACCCGTTCCGGGTGTCGGCGGTCGGCGTCGCGATCGGCATCCTCGCCTTCTCGGCGGTGGTCTTCGCCGCCCCGCTCGCCTCCGCCGACCTGTTCGCCGCGGGCGTCAGCCTGATCGGGCTCGGCGGCGGGTTGTTCGCCCACGGCACGCTCACCGCCTCGATGAACCGCGCCGGCCCCGAGGATACCGGGCTGGCGCTCGGCGCCTGGGGCGCCGTGCAGGCCACCGCCGCCGGCCTGTCGATCGCGGTGAGCGGCCTCGTGCGCGACGTCGGCGGCGCCATCGCTCAGTCGGGCGTGCTCGGTGAGGGCATGAACGAGCCCGCCATCGGCTACCTGATCGTCTACCACATCGAGATCGCCCTCCTGTTCGCGGCCCTCCTCGCCCTGGGGCCGCTGGTGCGGGAGGACGCGCGGGCAGAGACGCAACTCCGGCTCGGCGGCGATCTTGCCGGCCGGACGGCCTGAGACACGGGGAGGTCAACCATGCCAACCGGCGCACTGACAGGTTACGTCGACGTCGCCCAGGTCGTGCTCTACGCCTTCTTCCTCTTCTTCGCGGGGCTGGTCTTCTGGCTGCGCCGCGAGGACCGGCGCGAGGGCTATCCCCTGGAGAACGAGGCGGTCGGCCGGCGCAAGTCGGTCGATCCGTTCCTGATCCCCCGCTCCAAGGCGTTCCACCTGCCGGGCGGCGAGACCACCTACGCGCCGCAGGCCGTCCATGGCCGCGACGACGTCGAGACCGGCATCCCGGCCCGCAAGGTCGAGCCCTGGCCGGGCGCCCCCTACGAGCGCACCGACTCCTCGCTTCAGGCCGGCGTCGGCCCCGGCTCCTGGGTGCTCCGGCACAACGTCCACGACAGGACCTGGGACAACGAGATCCGGATTGTGCCCCTGCGGGTGGCGACGAACTTCGTCATCCACGAGGACGGCCCGAACCCGATCGGCATGACGGTGTTCGGCACCGACAACGCCGTGGCGGGCGTCGTCAGTGACGTCTGGGTCGATCGCGGTGAATCGCTGATCCGCTACTACGAGGTGGAACTCCCCACGGGCGGCCGCCGCCTGATGCCCACCACCTTCTGCCGGGCCGGCGGCTTCACCAAGACGGTCAAGTCCGAGGCGCTGCTCGCCAGCCAGTTCGCCGACATCCCCGAGACCCGCGACCCCGACAGCGTGACCTTCCTGGAGGAGGAGCGGATCATGTCCTACTTCGGCGCCGGTACGCTCTACGCCACGCCGGCCCGGGCGGAGCCCCTGATATGAGCGGCGACTTCATTCCCGAGGGCACCCTGCGGGGACTGCCCGGCCCGCTGCCGGCGGGTGAGCAGATCCTGTGGCAGGGCGCGCCCACCACCACGGGCCTGCTGGTGCGGGTGTTCCACGCCCGCCTCGTGATCGCGTGGTTCGGGATCTGCGGCCTCGCCTTCGCCCTCGCGGCGGGCTCGACCCCCGCGGCGCTGAAGGTGGTGCTGCCGACCCTGGTGATCGGCGCGGGCGGCGTGGCCCTGCTCTGGCTGCTCGCGTGGCTGACCCATCGCACCACGCTCTACACGATCACCAACCGCCGGATCGTGCTGCAGGCCGGGATCGCCCTGCAGGTGACCCACAACCTGCCCTTCGCGCAGATCGACACTGCGGCGTTGCGCGCCTTCACGGATGGCACCGGTGACCTGCCGCTGCGGTTGCGGCCGGGCCTGCGTATCGCCTACCTTCAGCTCTGGCCGCATGCCCGGCCCTGGCATCTGTCGCGGACTGAGCCCATGCTGCGGTCCGTGCCGAACGCCGACGCCGCGGCGGCTGTGCTGGGACAGGCGCTCGCCGCCCATGCCGATGGCGCCGCGCCGCCGGTCCGGGTGGCGCGTCTCGGCCCGGCGAACGAGAATCCCGGCCGCCTCGTCGCGGCCGAGTAGGAGGGAACGATGGGCGAGCGGGCGGATCACGCCGGCCGAGCACCGGGTCGGGTTGCCGCGGGACCGGCGCCGGCACTGCTGATGATCGGCGCCGGGGCGCTGATGGGCTTTACCATGCTGGCGGTCCTGATCGGCCGCAGCGAGGGGGTCGGCCTCGTCGCCCTGCCGCCGGCGAAGCCCGTGGCGCAGCTCGAATTCCGGGCCGAGGATCAGGTCGACGGCTCGATCGCCCTGCGCAACGTCGCCGATCAGAAGATCGTCGCCTGGATCCGCCCCGGCGAGGACGGCTTCCTTCGCGGGACCCTGCGGGGCCTCGCCCAGGCCCGCCAGCGCGACGGCCTCGGGCCGGAAAAGCCGTTCAGCCTGACCCGCTACGACGATGGCCGCCTCGCGCTCGCCGACGAGGCCACCGGGCGCCGGGTGCCGCTCGAAGCCTTCGGGCCGACCAATGCCGGCGCCTTCGCCCGCCTGATGCCCGCCCCGGGCGCGCCCGCCACGGAGACCCGGTGATGGGCCTGTTCGGCAGCCGCACCGTCACCGTGCCCTGCACGGTCGAGATCGAGCAGACGCCCGAGAGCCTGCACGCGCACGTCACCCTGGAGGCCGGCTTCGACATCGAGCCCGGCGACGCGGTCCAGGTCCACGACGCGCCGACCGCGGTGCCCTACGGCGAGCGCCTCATCGTGCAGCGCACCGCCACGATTACCCGGGCCGGCGCGCTGGAGCGGGCCTGGACCAAGCTCATCGCCCATCTCGAGCTGACCGAACTCTACGAGGTCAGCTTTTCCGAGAGGAGGAAGCTGTGAACGCTCCCGTTGCGCCCCCCACCGGCCAGCCGATCCCGAAGACTCCGGTCAACGAATCGACCAAGGCCGCCCAGGAGACGACCTTCCTCAGCCCGCGCTTCTACACGACCGATTTCGACGAGCTCGACCGCACCAACGTCGAGCCGGTGCGGCGCGACTGGGACATCCTGATCGCCGAATTGCGCGCCGACCCGAACAAGCGCCACTTCACCCGCAACGAAGAGTTCGACTGCGACCTGTCGCGGATGGAGCCCGAGCTGCGGAAGGAGTTTTTGGATTTCTTGGTGTCGTCGATCACGGCGGAATTTTCCGGCTGCGTGCTCTATGCGGAGATGCGCAAGCGGGCCAAGAACAAGGATATCAAAGAGCTGTTCGGCTTCATGAGCCGTGACGAGGCGCGCCACGCTGGCTTCATCAACGACACGCTCAAGGATTTCGGCATCGGCGTGGATTTGGGCTTCCTCACCAAGTCCAAAAAATACACGTTCTTCCGGCCGAAATTCATCTTCTACGCCACCTACCTGTCCGAAAAGATCGGCTACGCCCGCTACATCACGATCTTCCGCGAGCTGGAGCGGCACCCGGAGCGGCGGATCCACCCGATCTTCAAGTGGTTCGAGTTGTGGTGCAACGACGAGTTCCGTCACGGCGAGGCCTTCGCGCTGCTGATGCGGGCGAACCCAAAGCTGACCAGCGGCGTGAACCGCTACTGGATCCGGTTCTTCCTGCTCGCGGTCTTCGCCACGATGTACGTGCGCGACCATCACCGCCCGGCCTTCCACGCGGCGCTCGGGGTCGATCCCAGCGACTACGACTTCAAGGTGTTCCGGATCACGTCGGAGATCTCCCGCCAGACCTTCCCGCTGGAGCTCGACCTCGACAACCCGAAGTTCAAGGCGGGGCTCGACCGGCTGCTCGCCTGCTCCCGGGCGATCGCCGACGCCAAGGCGAAGGGCGGCCTTATGGGCAAGCTTTCGCAGGGCTTCCACGCCGCCCGGGCGGCCGTGACCTTCGCGCGGCTCTACCTGCTGCCCGTCAAGGCCAACGCCCTGCCGGCCGATATCCGCCTCCAGCCGGTCTGGTAGCATGGCGACCTATGCCACCCCGGTGCTCTACGCGGTGCTGCTCTGGTGGTTCTCCACCGGGCTGATCCTGCTGCTCGATCATGCCCCGCGGCGAACCCATCCGTGGAGCATGGCCGGGGCGACGCTGCTCCTCGCCGCCGCCCTGGTGGCGATCCGCACCAGCGCCGGGGATACCAGCGCCACGGGGGCCTACACGGCCTTCACGGCGGCCCTCGTCGTCTGGGGCTGGCAGGAGATGAGCTACTACATGGGCTTCCTGTCGGGGCCCCGGCCCGTCGCCTGCGCGCCGGGATTGCGCGGCATGGACCGGTTCTTCGCGGCGCTCGCCACCAGCCTGTGGCACGAATTCGCCATCGTGATCGGGGGCCTCGCGATCCTGGCGCTGGTCTGGGGCAGCCCGAACCGCTTCGCCCTCTGGACCTACGGCGCCCTGGTGGTGATGAACCTCTCGGCCCGGCTCAACCTGTTCCTCGGCGTACGCAACCTCCACGCCGAGTTCCTGCCGGACCATCTCGGCTACCTCGCCTGCTACCTGTCGCGGAAGCCGATGAACCTGCTGTTCCCGGTCTCGGTGAGCCTCGGGACCATCGCGGCGGCTTTGCTCGGGCGCGCGGCCCTCGGTGCCGACCTGCTGGAGCACGAGCTGATCGGCTTCACGGTCCTGGCGACGCTCACCGCGCTCGCCACCCTGGAGCACTGGTTCCTGATGCTGCCGCTCCCCTCCGCGGAGCTGTGGCGCTGGAGCCTGCCGGCGCGGGCCTCCGGGGAAGCGGTCAGGCCGCGGGACCAAGTGTAGGACGAGGGATCACAGCCGGGCGGCGCACGTCCACCAATCTGGAACTGGTCTTGTGCGAAATCCGGTGTCACAGGCGGGATCAACCCGCATCGGGGATTCGGGGAGAGGCGACATGGACTACGACAAGTTCTTCGGGGCTGAGATCGCCGGTCTCCACCGGGAAGGCCGCTACCGGGTCTTCACCGACCTCGAGCGCCATGCCGGCAACTTCCCGCACGCCACCCACCATCACCCGGGCGGCACCCGGCCGGTGACGGTCTGGTGCTCCAACGACTATCTCGGCATGGGCCAGCACCCCACCGTCACCGGGGCGATGCACGAGGCGATCGACCGCTGCGGCGCCGGCGCCGGCGGCACCCGCAACATCTCGGGGACCAACCACTACCACGTGCTGCTGGAGCAGGAACTCGCCGACCTCCATGGCAAGGAGGCGGCCCTGCTGTTCACCTCCGGCTACGTGTCGAACTGGGCGGCGCTCGGGACCCTGGCGTCGCGCCTGCCCAACTGCGCGGTTTTCTCGGATTCCGAGAACCACGCCTCGATGATCGAGGGCATCCGGTTCTCCCGCGCCGAGCGCCACATTTTTCGTCATAACGACCCGGAGGATCTCGACCGCAAGCTGCGGCTCGTGGATCCCGCCCGGCCGAAGCTGGTAGCCTTCGAGTCGGTCTACTCGATGGACGGCGACATCGCTCCCATCGCCGAGATCTGCGACGTGGCCGAGGCCCACGGCGCGCTCACCTATCTCGACGAGGTCCACGCGGTCGGCCTCTACGGCGCGCGCGGCGGCGGCATCTCGGAGCGGGACGGCGTCGCCCACCGGCTCGACGTGATCGAGGGCACGCTCGGCAAGGCGTTCGCGGTCCATGGCGGCTACATCACGGCCTCCGAGAAGCTGTGCGACTTCGTGCGCAGCTTCGCCTCGGGCTTCATCTTCACCACCTCGCTGCCCCCCGCGGTGGCGGCGGGCGCGGCGGCCTCGATCCGCCACCTGAAGGCCAGCGGCGTCGAGCGCGCCCGGCATCAGGAGCGGGTGGCGAAGGTCCGGCAGGCCCTGGAGGCCGCCGACATCCCGACCATGCCCAACGACAGCCACATCGTGCCGGTGATGGTCTGCGATCCCGTGCTCTGCAAGGGGATCTCAGACACCCTGCTGGACGAGTTCGGCATCTACGTGCAGCCGATCAACTACCCGACGGTCGCCCGCGGCACCGAGCGCCTGCGGATCACCCCGTCGCCGCTGCATAGCGATGCCGACATCGCCCATCTGGTCGAGGCGCTCACCACGATCTGGGGGCGGATCGGGCTCCGGCAGAAGGCGGCGGAGTAGGGGTTTCCTTCTCCCGCCTACACCCTCATCCTGAGGTGCCCGCGCCAGCGGGCCTCGAAGGAGGTCTCCAGCCGGCCGCGCGATTCCTGGAGACCTCTTCGAGGCCTCCGCTGCGCTGCGGCACCTCAGGATGAGGGGGGTGGGTTGGATGCCCCCCGCAGCATCGAGTCACCCCCGTGCCCACTTTCCCCTTCTCGGCCATCGTCGGCCAGGACGAGATGCGCCAGGCGCTGCTGATCGCGGCGGTGGACCCGGCGGTCGGCGGCGTGCTGGTCTTCGGCGACCGCGGCACCGGCAAGTCCACGGCGATCCGGGCGCTCGCCGCCCTGCTGCCGCCGATGCGGGCGGTGGTCGGCTGCCCATACAATTGCGACCCCGACAGCCCGGCGGAATCCTGCCCGCACTGCGCGGACGGAGGCCCGCGCAAGAGTCACAAGAAAGCGGTGCCGGTGGTGGACCTGCCCCTCGGCGCCACCGAGGACCGGGTGGTCGGCACCCTCGATCTGGAGCGGGCGCTCGGCGCCGGCGTGAAGGCGTTCGAGCCGGGGCTGCTCGCCCGGGCCAATCGCGGGTTCCTGTATATCGACGAGGTCAATCTCCTCGAGGACCACCTCGTGGACCTGCTGCTCGACGTGGCGGCCTCCGGAATCAACACCGTGGAGCGGGAGGGGCTGTCGCTGCGCCACCCGGCGCGGTTCGTGCTGGTCGGCTCCGGCAACCCGGAGGAGGGGGAGTTGCGCCCGCAGTTCCTCGATCGGTTCGGGCTGGCCTGCGAGGTCGCGACCCCGAAGGACATCCCGACCCGCATCGCCGTGGTGCGCGCCCGCGACGCCTATGAGCGCGACCCGGAGGGGTTCTGCGCGGCGCGCGCTGGCGAAGAGCGGAAAATCCAGAAAAGGATCCTGCTGGCGCGGGAGCGGCTGCCGTCCGTGACCGTGCCGGATGCCGCCCTGGAGCGGGCGGCGCGGCTCTGCCTCGCGCTGGGGACGGATGGCCTGCGCGGCGAGCTGACCCTGATGCGCACCGCCCGGGCGCTGGCCGCCCTCGACGGCGCCGGGACGGTCACCGACGATCACCTCCGCCGCATCGCCCCGGCCGCCCTGCGCCACCGGCTGCGGCGCAATCCGCTCGACGAATCCGGCTCCACCGCCCGGGTGGAGCGGGCGCTGGCGGAGGTTTTTTTGTGATGGGCGTGCCGCGCGTCTCCGAAGCGCGAGCGCGTTTATCGCACGGCTTGAGCCGAGCCGCGTCCGGACGGAGCGCGGGTCCCCTCTCCCGTTCGGGAGAGGGACAGGGTGAGGGGCGCGAACTTTCAGACCATGGCTCGGCCGACCGGCACTTCGATGGCGTTCGCGATCCTGAGCCTTCTCATCCCTCACCCCAACCCTCTCCCGCACGGGAGAGGGGGCAGGTCGCGCGCCATCGCCTGCATCCTCGTCCCATGGATACGCGTGGCCTGCGTAGTCCGCTCGGGAGAGGGCTTCCGCAGCGCTCGACTCAAGCCAATGCCTGACCATCGCAGCTCCGCAGCGGGGGGCGGGACGGCGCCCGATCTTTGGGCCGATGCTCATCGTGCCGCCTTGTTGCTTGCCGCCGACCCGCCCGCCTGCGGCGGCGCCGTAATTCGCGCTGCCCCCGGCCCGATCCGCGAGCGCTGGCTCGAAATCTTACGCGCCGCGCTCCCCCCCGAAACACCCTGGCGCCGCCTGCCGCCCAACATCGGCGACGACGCCCTGCTCGGCGGGCTCGACCTCGCCGCCACCCTGGCGGCGGGCCGCGCGATCGCCCGGGCCGGCCTGCTGGCGGAGGCCGATGGCGGGATCGTCGTCGTGCCCATGGCCGAGCGCCTGCCCCCCGGCACGGCGTCCCGCCTCGCGGCCGCCCTCGACACTGGCACCGCCTCGGACCGGCCCGCCCGGTTCGGCCTGATCCTCCTCGATGAGGGCGAGGGCGACGAGACCGTCGCCGAGACCCTGGCCGACCGCCTCGCCTTCCGGATCGACCTGAGCGGGATCGGCCTCGCCGAGACGCGGGCGGAGCCCCCGGATCCCGAACCCAACCCCGCAGCGCCCGATCCGGTCGGCGATCTCTGCGCGCTGGCCGAGGTCCTCGGCGTCGCATCGCTGCGCGGCCCGATCCTGGCGGCCCGGGTGGCGCGCAGGCTCGCGGGGGACAGGCCGATCGGCCAACGGGAGATCGTCACGGCCGCGCGTCTCGTCCTGGCGCCCCGCGCCACGCGCCTGCCCGCCCCGGAGGAGCCGGCCTCCGAAAATCAGGCGCCGCCGGAGGAGCCACGCGCGGAGCCCCCGCCGGACGAGGCATCGGAACCCGCCGCCGCGGACTCGCCCGACGCGGTCGTGCTGGAGGCGGTGCGGGCGGCGATCCCGCCGAACCTGCTCGATCAGTTGCTGGCGGGCGGGCCACGGCTCACGGCCGCGAAGGCGGGCCGGGTCGGTCAGGCGGCGGCGTCCCGGACCGGGCGGCCGATTGGCAGCCGGCGGGGCGACCCGCGGCGGGGGCGCCTCGATCTGCTCGGCACCCTGCGGGCGGCGGCACCCTGGCAGGCGATCCGCCAAAGAGAGGGAGAGACGCGCCGTATCGTCGTCCGGCGCGACGATCTGCGGATCCGGGTCCTGCGGCAGCGGACCGAGACCACGACGGTGTTCTGCGTCGATGCCTCGGGCTCGGCCGCCCTGGAGCGGCTGGCCGAGGCCAAGGGCGCGGTCGAGCTGCTGCTGGCGGAGGCCTATGTCCGGCGCGACCGGGTGGCGCTGGTGGCGTTCCGCGGCGCGGGCGCCGAGCTGGTCCTGCCGCCGACCCGCTCGCTCACCCGGGCCAAGCGCGGGCTTTCGGGACTGCCGGGCGGTGGCGGAACGCCCTTGGCCGCCGGGATCGACGCGGCGGTCGCGGTGGCTTTGGGGGTGCGCCGGGGCGGCAGCCGGCCGGCGATCGTGCTGCTGACCGACGGGCGCGCCAATGTCGCACGCTCGGGGGAGGGCGGTCGCGCCCGGGCCGGGGCGGAGGCCCTGCAGGCGGCCCGGGCCTTGCGGGCCGCCGGTCTGCCGGCCCTCGTGGTCGATACCGGGAGCCGAGGCGAGGAGGCCCGGGCGGTCGCGGACGCGATGGGCGCCCGCTATCTCAAACTGCCGCGCGCCGAAGCCGGACAGCTCAGCGCAGCGGTGCGGGCGGCGCTCTGAGCGCCGCGACCGGTGGGCTCAGAGGTGGCCGGCGCCGCCGATATCGGCCACGCGCTGGTGGTGGGCGAGCCACGCATTCAGCATATCGCGCACGATGGCGCGCAGGTTCCAGCCGCCGGCAGCCGGGGCGGCGATGTTCTGGGTCGAGGAGGTGAAGAGGATCATGGCCTGCTCCAAAGTCGGGGGGTGTGTGTTGTTCTTGTCGGGACGGAATATGCCGATTCTGCCGCAGCGCAACAAACGCGTTTCGGTCAGCCGTGGCATGCGGCGACCGCATGGAAAATCAATGGTTTACGAAATACTTCCGCGGCTGCAGGATAGCGCACGCGAGCGGTCGGCCGCGTGTTTTGATGCGGTGCGGGAGGCGCGGGCGTGCTGAATCCCTTCGACGCGGATCGGCCGGACTGGGACGTCGAGGGTCGGGACTGGCCACACCGGGCGGCGAGCCGCTTCGTCGAGGCGGCGGGCCTGCGCTGGCATGTCCAGGAATTCGGGGCTCCGGACGCGCCGGAGCTGCTGCTGCTGCACGGAACCGGGGCGGCGACCCATTCCTGGCGCGGACTGGCGCCGCTGCTGGCCGCGGATTTCCACGTCACGGCCCCGGACCTGCCGGGTCACGGCTTCACGGACCCGCTGCCGGGTGCCGACCTGTCGCTGCCCGGCATGGCGCGGGCGGTGGCGGGGCTGGTGACGGCGCTCGGCCGACCGCCGGTGCTCGCCGCCGGCCACTCGGCGGGCGCGGCCGTGCTGGCGCGGATGTGCCTCGACGGCGCCATCGCGCCCCGGCTGCTCGCAGCCTTCAACGGTGCCCTGGCGCCCCTGCCGGGGGCTGCGAGCCTGCTCTTCCCCAGCATGGCGCGGCTGCTGTTCCTCAACCCGTTCACCCCGAAGATCTTCGCCTGGACGGCGGATCGCTCGGCGGCCAAGCGGCTGATCGAGGGGACGGGCTCGCGCCTCGATCCGCAGAGCGTCGAGCTCTATCGGCGGCTCTTCGCCCGCGCCGGCCATGTCCGCGGGGCGCTGGGCATGATGGCCAACTGGGACCTCGAGAGTCTGCACCGGGCCCTGCCGGACCTGAAGACTCGCACTGTGCTGATTGTCGGCGGCGACGACCGGGCGATCCTGCCCGACACCGCCTTCGGAGTGCGCGACCGCCTGCCCGACGCCCGGGTCGCGCTGATCCGCGGCCTCGGCCACCTCGCCCATGAGGAGGCCCCCGAGAAGGTCGCGGAGGTGCTTCGCGCGGAGGCGCGGGCCATGGGCGTCGTGCCCGAGAGCCCATCCGACCCTCAGACCACCGCGTAAGCGTGGGCCGGACCGAGAGTCCGAGGTTCCCCAAGGGCAAGCCCTTGGGCGGGTGCTCAGGGCAGAGCCCTGAGAGCGGGCGAAGTCCGGCACCAGGGCTCTGCCCTGGACCCGCGAAAGGTCTCGACCTTTCGAAACCAGGATCAGGGTTCCCCTGGTCCAGCCCACCGCGGGACTGGCGCCGCCCTTGCCTGGGCCATAGAGCCTGCTGCGGGCCACAGCCCGCCGGATATCAACTGAGGAGCCCCCGAGACGATGGCGAGACCCGTGATCGGCGTCATCGGCAATGCGCGCCTGCTCGACAATCGGTTCCCGGCGCAGATCGTCGGCGAGAACAACATGCGCGCGCTGGCCACTGTGGCGGGCGCCCTGCCGCTGATGTTCGCCGCCGCCCCGGCGATCACCGAGCTCGGCGACCTCCTCGACACGGTGGATGGGATCCTGCTCACGGGCGGCCGGGCCAACGTCCACCCGACCCGGTTCGGGGCCGAGCCCTGTCCGGCGCACGAGCCCTACGACGAGGCCCGCGATGCCGTGGCGCTGCCGCTGATCGAGGCCTGCGTGGCCCGGGGCGTGCCGCTGTTCGGCATCTGCCGCGGCTTCCAGGAGATGAACGTCGCCTTCGGCGGCAGCCTGCACCCGGAGATCCGCGACCTCCCGGGCCGGCTCAATCACCGGATGCCGCGCCTGGAGAACGGCGAGATCCATCCGGATCTGGAGGTGATCTTCGCCGACCGCCATGAGGTCCGCCTGACGCCCGGCGGGACCTTCGCGCGGCTTCTGGAGCGCGCGATGATCCGGGTGAACTCCCTGCACGGCCAGGGCATCCTGGAGCCCGGCGCGCGGGTGGTGATCGAGGGCGTGGCCGAGGACGAGACGATCGAGGCGATCCGGATCCGCGATGCGGAGGGCTTCGCCCTCGGGGTGCAATGGCATGCCGAGCACGATCCGGCCACCAACCCGATCAACCGGACGTTGTTCACGGCCTTCGGGAATGCGGCGGCGGAATACCGCCGATCGCGGGTGTCGTGCCGGGATTGAACACGCATATTCCAGGGCGGTGCTTCGATGACAGCGCGCCGTGCCGGAACATTTATCAAGATAACATATGTTTCCTTTTGCGCTAACATATGTTCATCCCCCTGCGCTCAGTCGAAAAAATCCTTGCTGCTCGCGGTCAATGCTTGCGCCGCCGAGATTTGAATCACCACATCCTGTGGACGACCTGTCGCAGCGCGGAACAGAGCGCGGATGATCGGGTTGCCGGAGTCCCGCACCTAAGCTGCCTCCGCGCGTGGCAGCCTTGCGCAGAATACGGGCACGGACCGCATGCAGTTTCCCCGCGACGACCGAGAGCACCCCCGTGCCGAGGCCTTCCGCGACTTCATTCGCAACCCGCCCTTTCCCTGCGTCGGCGCCAAGTCGGCGCTGTCGCGTGGGCGCATGACCATCGTGGTCGCCCGGGACATCACCTCGGGTTGGGATGACATGCGGATCTATCCGGCTTTGCTCGCCTTCGTGGCGCGCTACCGGCTGAATCCGGACCTGTTCCAGAGCTTTGCGGTGGTGTTCGAGGGTCCGGGCAACCTCTCGGAGGAGGGGTTCGAGCAGAATCTCTGGGCCCGGGCGCAATCGCTCACCGACAAGGACGCGTGGCTCGGCCAGCCGCACGACACCCGCGTGGCGGACGATCCCGACAACCCGCACTTCTCCCTGAGCTTCGGCGGCGAGGCGTTCTTCGTGGTCGGCCTCCACCCGAACGCCAGTCGCCCGGCGCGGCGCTTCTCCTCCCCGGTGCTGGTCTTCAACCTGCATGCCCAGTTCGAGCGGCTGCGCGCGGAGGGCCGCTACGAGAAGCTGCGCGCCTCGATCCTGGAGCGCGATCAGGCGCTCGCCGGCAGCGTGAACCCGATGCTGGCGCGCCATGGCGAGGCCTCGGAGGCCCGCCAGTACAGCGGCCGCTTGGTCGGGCCGGACTGGCGCTGCCCGCTCCAGGGGCGCCAAGAGCAGAAGCCCGACGCCGGAAAACCCAACACGGCTTGGCATCCGCCGACCCTGCCCCTCGATCTGTCCCTGCCGGGAACCGGGGCCTGAAGCGGGCGCTTGGGGCGGGGATGGGCGTGCGGGAGCGGATGGCGTGAGCGAAGGCAGCATGGGTCAGACGGCAACGCAGCGGATCGCGCCGCGCTCGGGGGTCGCCTTCACCCTCGACCGGGGTCAGCGCCTCACGGTGATCGATCCGACCGGCGAGCAGGTGGCCGATCTGGTGGCCTATAACCGCCACGACACGGGCGAGGTGATCTCGTCCGGGCGGACCCTCGACTATGCCAGCCGGATCTATCTCACCACCGGCGACCCGCTCTACTCGAACCGCTCGAACGTGCTGTTGCGCATCGTCGAGGACACAGTGGGGCGGCACGATTTCCTGCTGACCCCGTGCTCGGCCGACACGTTCCGGATCATCTACGGCGACACCGATCCGCATCGGGGCTGCTTCGGCAACCTCGCGGCGGCGCTCGCTCCCTACGGCATCGCGCCGGACGCGATCCCGGTGGCGTTCAACTGCTTCATGAACGTGCCGATCGACAGCGCGACCGGTGCGCTCACCGTCGAGCCGCCGCTGAGTCGGGCCGGGGACCGGATCGTCTTCGTGGCCGAAACCGACCTGATCATCGGCCTGACCGCCTGCTCGGCCCTGCAGTCGAACAACGGCAGCTTCAAGCCGATCGACTACCGGGTCGAGGGCTGACGGATCCGCGCGAGCGGTCCCCGCGGCAGGGGATGCCGTTGAGCGGAGGGCTTGGAACCGCTTCCGGTGCCCCTGCGACCGGTGAAGGCACGAAACCAAGCCGCGATTCTTGTCATGGAGCGCTGGCACCGACGGCAAGCGTACGACGACTAGAATTTGATATTTAATCCAGATTAGGGGCTGGCGATCCTCAGTTTACATCGAGCCAAACCGGAACGACGGATCGAAGCATCATCATACGATCGTCATCCGCCGCAAGCCCGCACCAATGTTTGCCATTTACTAACCTGAATAGCCGAGCTTCACTCGGCCCAGCGAATCGGCGGTCCGTCCCGACCCGATGCGGGTGGCTCGACGGCCATCGCCGTCCTCGTTTCGGTGCTCGGATGACCCTCACGCAGACACCCCGGACGTACGCCCGCAGCAGCGCGCCCTGGCGGAGCCTCGCGAACCTCAAGCTACGCCACAAGCTCGCGGCGGTGATGGCCCTGGTGGTCATCGCCATGGGCGCCCTGAGCACCCTCAGCTTCCTCGACATCCGGTCCTCGGCGCTGGAGGATCGGGAACTGATGATCCGCCGCCTCGCCGAGGTGGCCCAGAGCCTCGTCGTCCATTACGAGGCGCTGGCCAAATCGGGCCAGATGTCCACCGAGGCGGCCCAGCAGGCCACGCTGACAGCGATCAGCGCCCTGCGCTTCGGCAGCGAGGATTACTTCTTCGTCCTGTCCTCGGACGGAAAACTGATCGCCAACGCCTTCAACGCCAAGAACGTCGGCAAGCAGGTCCTGGATCAGACCGACATCCCCGGCGGCAAGCGCTACTTCGCCGAGATGGTCGAGACCGCCAAGCGCGACGGCTCGGGCGTCGTGAATTACATGAAGCCACGGCCCGGCGGGACCGAGCCGGTCGAAAAGATCGCCAGCGTGCAGATGTTCAAGCCCTGGGGCTGGATCATCGCCACCGGCCTCTATCGCGACGACGTCTACGCGGATGTGCGCGCCCGTGCGACCACGATCGCGCTCTGGTCCGCCGGCCTCGCCCTGCCGGTCCTGGCCCTGCTCCTCCTCATCGGCAACGGCCTGTCGCGCCCGATCATCCGCCTGACCGCCGCGATGCGCGGCCTCGCCGAGGGCGATCTCGCGGTCGCGGTAGCGGATCAGCAGCGCGGCGACGAGGTCGGCGCGATGGCCCGCGCCGTGCAGGTCTTCAAAGACGCGCTGATCGCCAAGCGCGCCGCCGATGCCGCCGCCGTGGCGGAGAACGAGGCCAAGATGCGCCGCGCGCAGGTGCTGGACGCGGTCACCGCCCGGTTCGACGCACAGGTCAGCGCGCTGACGCAGGGTCTGGCCTCGGCCGCCGTTGAGATGGAGGCCACCGCTCAGGAGATGACGCGCACCGCCGCCCGCACCACCGAGCAGTCGGTGCGCGTGAGCGCGGCCTCGGAGCAGACGTCGAGCAACGTCCAGACCGTGGCGGCCGCGAGCGAAGAGATGTCGGCCTCGATCCAGGAAATCGCGACCCGGGTCACCCAATCCTCGTCGATGGCCGATCGGGCCAGCACCGACGTCGCCCGGACCAACGCGCTGATGCAGGTCCTGGCCCGGGGGACGGAGCAGATCAGCGAGGTGATGGGCCTGATCGCCGGGATCGCCGGGCAGACCAACCTGCTTGCCCTCAACGCCACCATCGAGGCGGCCCGGGCGGGCGAGGCCGGCAAGGGGTTCGCGGTTGTGGCAGGCGAAGTGAAGGCCCTCGCCGCGCAGACCGCCAAGGCGACCGAGACGATCGCCGGCCAGATCGCGGCGATCCAGGGCGAG
>NZ_JAKSYG010000074.1 GCF_022829725.1 Methylobacterium sp. E-005
CCGTACGGCAACGGCACGACGGCCTATTTCGGCCAGAACAACCAGGAAGGGTTCAGCGGCGGCGCCCAGATCGGCTACAACTTCCAGCTGACCCCGGGTAACGGCGTGGTGTTCGGCGTTGAGGCCGACGCCCAGTACCTCGACTTCGGCCGCAACCGGAACCGGTCGATCGTCACCGGTCCGCTGGCCGCCGGCTACTACGTCACCGACCCGCGCGGCCTGTCGAGCCTCGACTACTTCGGCACCGTGCGCGGCCGCCTCGGCTACGCCTTCGACCGTACCCTCGTGTACGGCACCGGCGGCTTCGCCTACGGCTCGGGCTCCTCGGATCGCTCGTTCGGCGGCTTTGCCGGCAACGACAGCTTCCGCACCGGTTACGCGGTCGGCGGCGGCATCGAGTACGCGCTCCCCACCGACTCGTTCCTGAACTTCTTCCGCTCCTCGGCCGTGACGCTCAAGGTCGAAGGCCTGTACGTCAACCTCGACCGCAACACCCGCAACCAGGGCGCGTTCGTCATCAACGCCGCCAACAACTTCCCCGTCGTCTACAGCGGCATCGGTCGCCGCTCCGACGAGTTCGCCGTCGTCCGCGCCGGCCTGAACTACAAGTTCGGCTCGTACTAAGACCGCGCCAACGGAGCGGATGGGCCGGCCCGCCGGTCCGCCGCTCCCCAGGCCTGACGTTCGGCGAGGCCGCTTCCGCGAGGGGGCGGCCTCGCTGCGTTTGGAAAGGGCCCTGCCGGGTCACGGGCCGCCCGCGAGGGCGCCCGCCACCACCATGATCAGCGCCTCGATGTCGATCCGCCCCGCGATCCGCGCGTAGCCCGGCTCCGACAGATCGACCGTCGGCGCGGGATCCTCCGCCTCGGCCTGACGCGTCAGCTCCGCCAGGATGGCGTCGCGCACGGTGGTGTTCAGATCCATGGAGTCGGCTCCTCCGGCGGCCGCCGGAGGAGCGCAGGTTCCCCCCCGGGGCGATACCGGGGCTAACCGGCGGTTCGCCGCGCCGGTTCGCGCCGTGCGTTCACGCCGCCGAGGTCCGGCGGGCGCCCGGGTCCGGCTGCGGGGAACGGCCCGGCACGAGCGACAGCCCGGCCGAGAGGAGCGCGAAGACCACCAGGGGCAGCAGGCTCAGGGTGAAGCTGCCGGTCCCGTCCTTGATCGCGCCGATCAGATAGGGGCCGAGGAAGCCGCCGAGATTCCCGACCGCGTTGATCGCCGCGATGCTCGCCGCCGCGGTGGCGGGGGGCATCTGCTCGGTGGCGAGCGCCCAGAACGGCCCCTTCAGCATGTAGACGCCGATCGCCGCCACGGTCAGCGCCGCCACCACGGGCCCGAGCCCCGACAGGACGGTGCCGCCCGCGAGGCCGAGCGCCAGGATCAGGAAGGACAGCGCGAGGTGCCAGCGCCGCTCGGCCGTCCGGTCGCTGTGCCGGCCCCAGAGGATCATGGCGACCGACGCGAAACCGTACGGGATGCTGTTCAGCAGGCCGGTCTCGACATTGCCGAGGCCGAAGCTCTTGACGATCTGCGGGGTCCAGAAGGAGAGCCCGTAGCTGCTCGCCGTCGAACCGAAATAGATCGCCGCGAACAGGGCGAGCCGCCGGTCGCGCAGGATCTCCCACAGGGGCGGCTTGGCCGCCTGGCCGCGCTTCGTGTTGCGCGCCGCCTCGGCCCGGAGCTGGCGCTCCAGCCAGTCGCGCTCGGCCGCGGGCAGCCACGCCGCGTCCCGCGGGCCGTCCGGCAGCAGACCCAGGACCGCGACCGCCATCAGCACCGCCGGCAGCCCTTCGAGGATGAACAGCCACTGCCAGCCGGACAGCCCCAGCCCGGTCACGTTGAGCAGCGCCCCCGAGATCGGCGAGCCGAGGAAGGACGAGATCGGGATCGAGATCATGAAGACCCCGATGATCCGGGCCCGGTAGGCCGCGGGGAACCAGTAGGTGAGATAGAGGATCACGCCGGGGAAGAATCCCGCCTCGGCGAGCCCCAGCAGGAAGCGCAGGCCGACGAACGACCACGGCCCCTGCACGAGCGCCATGGCGGCGGAGATCAGCCCCCAGGTCGCCATGATCCGGGCGATCCAGAGCCGTGCCCCGAAGCGCTCCAGCATCAGGTTGCTGGGGATCTCCATCAGGAAGTAGCCGAGGAAGAAGATCCCGGCGCCCCAGCCAAACACCGTCGCCGTGAGGCCGACATCGTGGTTCATCTGGATCGCCGCGAAGCCGACATTCACGCGGTCAAGGAAGGAGATGAAGTAAGCGAGGATCAGGAACGGCACGAGCCGCCATCCGATCCGGCGCATCGCCGAGCGTTCCAGGGCGGTCTCGTCCGGGGAGCCGGGTATCGGGCCAGTCATAGGGCCAGTCATGGGCCTGTCCTCGTCACGCATCGCGGGGTCCGCGCGGGCACGAAGGACGCCACGCATCGCCGCGACGGCGGTGTGACGAATCTCTCGGGCTTCCTCGCGGGCCGGTCATCTCTGGCGGTGACCTGTGCCGACCCTGCTTAGCCCGTTCGTGACGCGGCTGGGAAGCGGGCATGATGCGGGGATGAACCGGATCTGTTGACATCACTGGCGTATTCGTACGCCGGGAGACCGTCGAAGAGCGCCTCGCCAGGGCCATTCCCGCGCGGAAGTGGCGCTGAGATCTTGCGGTGAGGCGGGTGCTTGATCTGCATCGACCGCGGTTTCAGCGGGCCAGATCTTAGGGGTGCCGCGCCGCCGCGAGACTTGTGGCTTCCCGCATCTCCGTCCGAGAGACGGCACGACGGGCTCCGCGTCTCCCCCTCCCCACTGCGGGAGGGGGAGACGCCCGGTCCCGCCTCACCCCTTCTTCACGTTCCAGAACACCGGCACGCCGTCGAGCACGCCGGTCAGGGACGGCTTGTACGAGGTCTGATTGAAGTACTGGCCGAGCGGCAGGTAGGGCAGGTCGATGAAGGCTTGCCGCTGCAGGTCGTCCGCGAGGGTCTTGCGGGCGGCATTGTCGGGGGCGTCGAGCCACCGATCCCGCAGGGCCTCGATCTTTTCGCTCGTCGGCCAGCCGATCGCGGCGCTCTGGCCCGTGCCGCGCAGGAAGGCGCTGACCGCCGGGTTGGCTTGGTCAAGCCCCGCCCAGAAGGTGCAGAAGGCGCTCCAGCCACCCTGGGCGACCGGGTCCTTCTTGGCCCGCCGCTGCACCACCGAGCCCCAATCCATGATCTGGTAATCGACGTTGAAGCCCGCCCGGGTGAGCATGTCGGCCACCACATCGGCCATCGCCTTCAGGCTCGGGAAGTCGGAGGCGCCCATCAGCACCACCTTCTCGCCCTTGTAGCCGGCGGCCGCGAGCGCCTTCTTGGCGCCCGCGTAGTCGCGCTTGGCCGTCAGGACGTCGAGGCCGACGTCGCTCGCCATCGGCAGGCCGGGACAGAAGAAGCCGGTCGGCACATGGATCAGCTTGGGGTCGGTGCCGGTCACCGCCTGCATGACGTCGGTCTGGTCGACGACCTTCAGCAGCACCTGCCGGATCGCCGGGTTGTCGAAGGGTGGCTGGAGTTCGTTCATCCGCAGGCAGCCGATCAGGCCAGTCGGATCGATGATCCGCGTCGTCAGCCCGCCCAGCGTCGGGACGAGATCGGCCTGGGGCTGCTCCCACCAGTCCATCTCGCCCGTCTGCATGGCCGAGGCGGCGGTGGCCTGATCGGGGATGACGTGCCATTCGACCCGGTCGATGAAGGCGCGCTTCGGGCCCGACGTCCATTGCGGCTCCCCGCCCTCGCGGGGGACGTAGCCGGCAAACCGTTCATAGACGACCTGGGCCCCGACCACGCGCTCGTCGGCCTTGAAGCGGAACGGGCCGCTGCCCACCATCTCGGTCACCTGCGTGAACGGGTCGGTCTTGGCCAGCCGCTCCGGCATGATCGCGCAGATCGAGGAGCCGATCTTGCCGAGGGCGTCCGGCAAGAGCGCGAAGGGCTTCTTCAGGCGGAACTGGATCGTTTTGTCGTCGGGGGCCGTGAGCTCGTCCGTATAGGCCATGAGGGTCTGGCCCATGGCGTCGCGCTTGCCCCAGCGGGCGATGCTCGCCACGCAATCCCGGGCAAGAACCGAGCTGCCGTCGTGGAAGGTCAGGCCGGGCCGGAGCGTCAGGCGCCAGAGCTTGCCGTCGCTCTCCACCGTGTGGCCGGCGACCATCTGGGGCTTCGCCGCGTAGGCGGCATCGGTGCCATAGAGCGTATCGAAGACCGCAAGCCCATGGTTCCGGGTCACGTAGGCGGTCGTCCAGACCGGATCGAGCACCGTCAGGTCGGCCTGCGGGATGAACTTAAGCACCCGCGCGGCCGTGCCCTGCGCCAGCGCCGGGGCGGCCAACGCCGCGCCCGACAGGGCCATGAAGGATCGTCTGTTGAGCATGCCAGCCTGTCCACCCGGTGAGGTCCGCGGGAGCGTAGCACGCGCCGGGCCAGGAGGGTTCAGACGGCCCCGGCCTCCCTCCGAAGCCCGATCCCCCGTGGCGTACACACCCGGAAAGACCTCTCTATTGATATTACGGAGGCGTCCCTCTGTCATGATCGGTCGCGCGAACAAGGTTTTGTCAACAGAAAGACTTTATTGACGGCCACAGGTTCGGAGCGGTCGAGGCTTGCGGGCAGGACGTCGCTCGGGCGTCGATCCGGCCGGCGCTGCGCGGCCGCCACCCGGTCCTTCGACCGGACGCGAATCTCCAGGATCAAGCACCACCATGAATTTCACGGTCTCCGCACGCATCGCCGCGCGCCGGTTCGCCTATCAGCACGCCTCGGTTCTCACCGCCCTCGACCAGGGCATGAGCCTGATCGCGGCCGGCATGGCCGATGTGACGATCACCGACGGAAATGGCCGGACCCGATCGCCGGCGGCGCTCTACCAATCCCTGTTCGGCGCCGCGTCGCCGCGGCAGGCCGGGCCGGCTCCCGTGGCGCTGCAGGCCGCCTGATCGGTCCGGAATCGCAGCCTCAACTGCTGAGGACCGACCGCGGCGTCCGCACTCGACCTTGGGAACAAAGAAAGTCTGCGGATACGGGGTCGTGTTTCTGGACATCCGCCGAGATCAGGCCTAACCTAAGAGTGTTCGCGCCGCCGACGTTTCGGCCCGAATGCTTCCAAGGATCGGTATACATGAAGCGCCGTAGCGCGCGGCCATTTATGGTCGAAGTTAAGCACGCCCGGACCTCACGCACAGCTCTGAAAGCCCCCGAGTCGCAGGCGCGGCCCGACAAGGTCCTCTGGCCGGAATTGGCCCAGGCGCTGGCCCAGGCCGAACCGAAGCCGGTGCAGCACGCCTTCGAGGCGGCGCCGGCCCCGCGGGCGGAGCCGAAGGAGCCGGACGCCCCGGTGAGGCGCGTCCTGCCGAGCCTCGTTCCCATGTTCCAGGGCGCGGACGAGCCTGAGGTCGAAGCCGAGCCCCAGCCGGAGGCCCCGCCCCGGCGGACGCGGCGCAAACGGGCCCCCGTGGCCGCGCAGCCGGCCCGGGAGGCAACACCGGCCGAGCCGGCACCGGAGATCCGCCCGGCCGCGCCCCGGCCTGCTCCGATGGCGGCGAAGCCGACCGCCGCAGCGCCCGTCGAGCCCAGGCCGGGCGCCGCATCTCGGCCGGCGACCTGGCGTCGGACGAAGGAACTCCCGCTCGGCGAACGCTGGAAACGGCGCCTCCCGCCCTATCTGCGCTGACGCCGACCCCGTCCGCACCGCGCTGGCAGGCCGCTCTCGCGGCAGCCGCTCGCCTGATGGGCGCGGGTCGACGATGTCGGATCTCTTCTGCGGACATCGACGCGGGCGGCCGAGGCCGACCCGCCCCCTGCCCCGTGCGGGCATGCGGGTTCACAATGTCGTGCACCGCGCCGATGACGGCTGCCAGAACCCCCACCCCTCGCGTGCGGGGATGGGGGAAGCTCGCGGGCTTCAACCGCAGCCGTGTGACTGTTTCAGCCCGCACGGACCAGAGGGCGCCGCGGATGCCGGCCGTCGATCACCGGGGATTCACGCCGCCGTCCGCTCGGGCATCGCGCCGCCGGCCAGGCGCGAGTTGCGGTAGCGCGCGTCGTTCGTGACCTCGCGCTGAACCCAGGGCGGCAGGATCACCGGCTGATCCTCACGCTCGAGTTCGATCTCCGCCAGGATCAGGCCCGCAAGCGCGCCGCCGAACACGTCGACCTCCCAGGCGGCTCCGGCATGATCGACCCGGAAGCGCGTCTTCTCCAGGCGCCGGTCGGCCGGCACGCGGGCCAGCAGCATCGCGCCGTCCGCC
This sequence comes from Methylobacterium sp. E-005, assembly GCF_022829725.1. GTDB lineage: Bacteria > Pseudomonadota > Alphaproteobacteria > Rhizobiales > Beijerinckiaceae > Methylobacterium. The sequence continues at coordinate 6,273 of NZ_JAKSYG010000074.1, forward strand.
GGGGGGATCGCGAACTCGATTTCGTCCCGGCTGGCGCCGCGCCGCGGGCTCTTCCAAGTCACCAGCATGTGCTGTCCCGCCTGGCGGACGCGGATCGTGTTGGCGTCGTCCGTGTAGATATAGCCCTGAATCATCGGCGTCCCCGACCGGCAATGCGCCAGCACAGCCGGGGCCGCGATGAATTTACGTTCGATTTCGACAGCCATGCCGCGACTCGGGGTCGTTGGATCCCTGACTGTGCGACGACAAACCGACGCGCGGCAAGCGGCCCGTTCGGGCCCGAGCCTCGCGCGACAGACATGGCTCTCTGCCTGCCGGTGCGGGATGTGTTGCCACATTGCTCAACTATGTAAAGGCGCTAGGAGTCTTAAAGATTGCAGAATCCCCATCGGCAAACCCGCCCCTTCTCACCTGCGAGGTCAGCGCTGAAGACGGAATTGAAACGCGCAGGTCTCAAGAAGCTTCTTCGGAAGGCGCAGGCCAAGCCGCTCAAGCAGGTTGCGGCGCTGCCCTTCCGGATCGGCCCGGATGGCCAGACCGAAGTGCTGCTGATCACCTCGCGCGATACCGGCCGCTGGATCATCCCGAAGGGCTGGCCGATGATCGGCCGCAAGGCGCATCGGGCTGCCGAGCAGGAAGCGTTCGAGGAAGCCGGGCTGACGGGCCAGATCGCGGCGGATCCGGTCGGCTGGTACCGCTACGAGAAACGCCTCGCCCACGGGCGCGCGCTGCCCTGCAAGGTCCGCGTCTACCCGCTGCGGGTCGAGATCCAGCACCCGCGCTGGCCGGAGCAGGCGCAGCGCACGCTCCGGTGGTTCGCACCGGCCGAGGCGGCGCGCCTCGTCCATGAGGACGACCTCCGGCGCCTGCTCGCCGGCTTCGCCGCCGGTGACGGGGCCTGAGGGGGCTGACCAGCCCGCGCGAGGGCTGCGCGTTCCTCCCTATTTGTGCAACTTATGATTAGTATTCCTTGGGTAACCTGTCGGACAATACAGCCGGCGGGTTTGTTTCCATGTATCGCGCCTTCGCCTGCCTCACCGAGGAGCACACCACGTGGGTGGTGGTCCTCGCGGCCTGCGTGTGCTGGATCACCTGCTCGGTCGCGCTGAAGCTGGAACAGCGGGTTCGGACCCGCGCCGGCGGTCCCGTCCTGCTCTGGCCGCTGGCCGCCGGGTTCTCGATCGGCGCCGGCATCTGGAGCACGCATTTCATCGGCATGCTGGGCTACGATCCCGGCGTGGTCCTGGGCTACGAGCCGCGGACCACCCTGCTGTCGCTCGTTGTCGCCATCGCGGCGGCCACGGCGGCCTTTCTGTTCGCACGATCGGGATCCTCCGAGGGATCCTCCGCCTGGGTCGGCGCGGGTGCGGGACTCGTCCTCGGCCTCGGCATCGCCTGCATGCACTTCCTCGGCATCGCGGGGGTGCGGCTGCCGGGGCATTTCACCTGGGATGGCGCGCTCGCGGGCACCGCCATCGCGGCGGGGGCCCTGCTGGCGGCGGCGGGCATGGCTATCCACGTGCGGAGCATCGACGGGCGCACCCGGATGGCGGCGGCCACGATCCTGACGCTCGCCATCGCGCTGCTCCACTTCCTGGCCATGGCGGCGGCCCGGGTGGTGCCGGATCCGACCCTGGCGGTTGCCCAGCTCGGCCTCGACCGCGGCGTGCTGGCCGGGGGGATCGCGGCCGTGATGGCGGTGATCCTGGCCTTCGGCGCCCTGACGCTGATGCTGGACCGGCTGCACCGCATGAACGTCGCGCTGGCCCGCCAGGGCCACATGCTCCAGGAGAAGACCCGGCTGCTCGACGACACCCTCGACAGCATGGACCAGGGCCTCATCAAGGTCGATGCCGGCGGCGTGGTGCGTGTGTGCAACGAGCGGGCGCTGGCGCTGCTCGACCTGCCCCGGGCGATGATGCAGGCCCAGCCGAACTATCGGGCGGTGCTGCGCTATCAGGCTCGCCACCGCGAGCGGAACCGCACCGACCAGGCCTTCCGGGCCTGGGTTGCACGCGGCGAAGCGGTGGGTGCCCATGTCCACGCCCATGTCCACGAGCGCGCGCGGCCGAACGGTCTCGTGCTGGAGGTCCGCACCGTCCCGCTGGCGGATGGCGGCTTCGTGCGGACCTTCACCGACATCACCAAGCGCAAGGCCGCCGAGGCCGAAGTGGCGCGCCTTGCCCGCCACGACGTGCTCACCGGCCTGCCGAACCGGGCGCTGTTCCACGAGACCGTGACGCGGAGCCTCGCCGACATCGCCCAGCGCGGCGGGGCCTGCGCGGTCCTGTACCTCGATCTAGACGGGTTCAAGGGCGTCAACGACAGCCTCGGCCATCAGGCCGGGGACGAGCTCCTGCGGCACGTTGCGGGGGGCCTCGTCGGCGTGGCGGGCGCCGGGGCCGTGGCCCGACTCGGGGGCGACGAGTTCGCCGTGCTGGCCCCCGGCGGAGCCGCGGAGGCCGGCTCCATGGCCGAGCGCCTCATCGCGCTGTTCGACCATCCGCTCGGCGTCGGCGAGCACCGGATCAGCGTCGGGCTCAGCGTCGGGGTCGCGCTCGCCCCCGAGCACGGCACCGCCGCGGAATGCCTGTACCGGCGCGCCGACCTCGCCCTCTACCGGGCCAAGGCCGAGGGGCGCGGCACGTTCCGCGTCTTCACCCCCGCCATGGACGAGGAGGCCGAGGCCCGCCGGGTGCTGGAGCGCGATCTCCGCCAGGCGATGGACGAGGACAAGCTCAGCCTCCATTACCAGCCACAGGTGGACGGCCGGACCGGCGCGCTCATCGGGTTCGAGGCGCTCCTGCGCTGGGTCCACCCGGTGCGCGGCCCTATCGGCCCGGATGTGTTCATACCGCTGGCCGAGGAGACGGGGCTGATCATCACGCTGGGCGAGTGGGTGCTGCACGCGGCCTGCCGCGAGGCGGCGGGCTGGGCGCAGCCCCTGAAGGTCGCCGTCAACCTCTCGCCCCGGCAGTTCCAGAGGCCCGACCTGCCCGATCGGATCCTGGCCATCCTGGCGCAGACCGGCCTGTCGCCGGACCGGCTCGAGCTCGAGGTCACCGAGAGCATCATCATCAACGACATGGCCCGGGCTATCGCGATCCTCCGGCGCCTGAAAAGCTACGGGATCCGGATCAGCATGGACGATTTCGGGACCGGCTACGCCTCGCTGGCCACCCTCCAGGCCTTCCCGTTCGACAAGCTGAAGATCGACCGTTCCTTTGTGGCTCAGCTCGGCTCGGAGCCGCAGGCCGCCGTGATCGTGCGCGCGGTGCTCGGCCTCGGCCGCAGCCTCGGCATGGGGGTGGTGGCCGAGGGTGTCGAAACCCAGGCGCAGCGGGACTTCCTGGCCAAGGAGGCCTGCGGCGAGATGCAGGGCTACCTGTTCGGCAAGCCGCGCCCGATCGCCGACTATGCCGCGGCCCTCGAATCCCCCACCGACATGGCCGCCCGGGCAGCCCCCCGCCTCGCGCTGGCCGGCTGAGGCATCGGAGCGGGAACCGAGGCAGCGCCCCGCCGTTGGTTCATCAGATTGGATCGTTTCTAATTCTAAACGGTCTCCTGAAGCCCCGTCCGGGCGGCTTTGAGTCCGCCGGTCCTGTTGGAGCCTGATCATGAACGCGAAGTGCGAGACCTGCCGGTTCTTCGACGAGCACAAGGGCAACGGCGCCGTGGCGCAGAACGATGCCGGCCTGTGCCGGTTCAACCCGCCCGTCAGCCAGCCCGCGCCCGAGTCGAAGGGCCTCTGGCCGGTGGTCGCCTCCAAGGATTGGTGCGGCCACTACACCCCCGAGATGACGGCGGCCGAGTAAGCGTCCCGCGCGGATGGAGATTGGGGCCGGCCTTCGGGTCGGCCCTTTCGTTTGCGCGGGTCTCCGCCGGAGCCGCGACGGATGGGCTCAGACGCGCGCTGCCCCCTGATCAGACCGCGCTTGTCGCCTACCTTGGAGCCAATCTAGGCTGTCGATGCTTCCCCGCGGGTGAGCCGATTCGTGTCGGTCCGCGGTCCCGTCCCGGGCGGGGAAGCCGGGAAGCACCGGCCGCACCGTTTTGAATTGAACCGGAGAACTTTGATGGTGGGAGCCACCGCACCGGCGGCCGCTACACGAACCGACGAGCCGGTCCTCGCCAAGGTCACCCTCACGGTGAACGGGCAGCGCCGCGACCTCGAACTCGACACCCGTACCAGCCTGCTCGACGCCGCGCGCGAGCACCTGCACCTGACCGGCTCCAAGAAGGGCTGCGATCACGGCCAGTGCGGCGCCTGCACGATGATCGTCGACGGACGGCGCATCAACGCGTGCCTGACCCTCGCGATCATGCATCAGGGCGCCGAGATCACCACGATCGAGGGCCTGGGCCAGCCGGACCACCTGCACCCGATGCAGGCCGCCTTCGTGAAGCATGACGGCTACCAGTGCGGCTACTGCACGCCGGGCCAGATCTGCTCGGGCGTGGCCGTGCTGGAGGAGATCAAGGCCGGCATTCCGAGCCATGTGACCGCCGACCTCGAGGCCGCGCCGCAAATCACCGAGGCCGAGATCCGCGAGCGCATGAGCGGCAACATCTGTCGCTGCGGCGCCTATTCCAACATCGTCGAGGCGATGACCGAAGTGGCGGAGGCGCGGGCATGAAGTCCTTCACGTATGAGCGCCCCAGCACGCCCGCCGAGGCGGCCGCCGCCGTCGGGCGCACGCCGGACGCCAAGTTCATCGCCGGCGGTACCAACCTGCTCGACCTGATGAAGCTGCAGATCGAGACCCCGCGCCACCTCGTGGACGTGAACGGCCTCGGCCTCGACACGGTCGAGCCGACGGACCAGGGCGGCCTGCGCATCGGCGCCCTGGTGCGCAACACCGACCTCGCCGCCCATCCGCGGGTGCGCAAGGATTACGGGGTGCTCGCCCGAGCGCTCCTTGCCGGCGCCTCCGGCCAGCTGCGCAACAAGGCGACCACCGCGGGCAACCTGCTCCAGCGGACCCGCTGCCCTTACTTTTACGATACGGCCCAGGCCTGCAACAAGCGCCAGCCCGGCTCCGGCTGCTCGGCCCTGGACGGGGTGAGCCGCCAACTCGCGGTGATCGGCGGCAGCGAGGCCTGCATCGCCACGCATCCGGGCGACATGGCGGTGGCCATGCGCGTGCTCGATGCCACCGTCGAGACGATCGACGCCGGGGGCGCCGCGCGAAACATCCCGATCGCCGCGTTTCACCGCCTGCCCGGCGATGACCCGTCCCGCGATACGAACCTCAAGCCCGGCGAGCTGATCACCGCGGTGACGCTGCCGAAGCCGGTCGCTGGAACGCATATCTACCGCAAGGTGCGCGACCGTGCCTCCTACGCCTACGCGCTGGTCTCGGTGGCGGCCATCCTGGGCAAGGACGGCACCGGCCACGTCGCCTTCGGGGGCGTCGCCCCCAAGCCCTGGCGGGTGGAGGCGGCCGAGGCCGATCTGCCGAAGGGCGCCAAGGCCGTGACCGAACAGGTCTTCGCCGACGCCAAGCCGACCCACGAGAACGCCTACAAGCTGAAGCTCGCCGAGCGGACCCTCGGCGCGGCGCTCAACCAAGCGAGGGCCTGAGCCATGAAGTTCGACACCCTAGCCGGCCCGAACTCGATCGACCGTCTCAAGGTCGTGGGCAAGCCCACCGACCGGATCGACGGCAAGTACAAGACCACCGGCACCGCGCCTTACGCCTACGAGCGCCACGACGTGGCGCCGGACGCCGCCTACGGCTACGTGCTCGGCTCGTCCATCGCCAAGGGCCGGGTGCGCAGCATCGACACGGCCTCGGCCCGGCAGGCCCCCGGCGTGATTGGCGTGGTCACCACCCTCGACACCCCGCGGATCGAGCGCGGCGTGATGAACGTCGCCTACCTGTTCGGCGGCGACGTGATCCAGCACTACCATCAGGCCGTCGCCGTCGTGGTGGCCGAGACCTTCGAGCAGGCGCGCGCCGCCTCCTTCCTGGTGAAGGTCGATTACGCCCCGGAAGACGGCAAGTTCGACCTCGCCGCGGAGGCGAAGACCGCAGAACCCGTCCCCGCCGATAGCGGCGAGGGCAGCGGCGGCAACGGCGAGGAGCGGATCGGCGATTTCGAGGCGGCCTTCGCGCAGGCGCCGGTCACGCTCGACGCGTCTTACAGGACCGCCGACGAGAGCCACGCCATGATGGAGCCGCACGCCACGGTGGCGGCCTGGGAGGGCGACCGGGTCACGCTCTGGACCTCAAACCAGATGATCGGCTGGGGCCATGGCAGCCTCGCCAAGATGCTGGACCTGCCGAAGGAGAAGGTCCGGCTCGACGCCCCCTATGTCGGCGGCGGCTTCGGCGGCAAGCTGTTCGTGCGCGCCGACGCGGTGCTGGCGGCTTTGGCCGCGAAGGCCACGGGGCGGCCCGTGAAGGTGGCGCTGACGCGTCCGCTGATCGCCAACAACACCACGCACCGGCCGGCCACGATCCAGCGGGTGCGGATCGGCGCGACCCAGGACGGCACCATCACGGCGATCGCGCACGAGAGCACCTCCGGCAACCTGCCGGACGGCGGTCCCGAGACGGCGGTGAACCAGACCAAGTACCTCTACGCGGGCCAGAACCGTCTGACCGCCATGAAGCTCGCCCGGCTCGACCTGCCCGAGGGCAACGCCATGCGGGCGCCCGGCGAGGCGCCGGGTCTGGCCGTGCTCGAAGTCGCCATGGACGAGATGGCGGAGAAGCTCGGCCTCGACCCGGTCGAGTTCCGCATCCGCAACGACACGCAGGTCGTCCCGACCGAGCCGGATCTGCGCTTCTCGCACCGTGACCTCGTCGGCTGCCTGAAGCTCGGCGCCGAGAAGTTCGGCTGGGCCAAGCGTAATTCGCAGCCCGGGCAGGTCCGGGACGGGCAATGGCTCGTCGGCCTCGGCATGGCGGCGGCCTTCCGCGACAACATGGTGATGAAGTCGGGCGCCCGGGTACTGCTCGGCGGCGACGGTACGGTCACGGTCGAGACCGACATGACCGATATCGGCACCGGCAGCTACACGATCATCGCGCAGACCGCGGCCGAGATGATGGGCGTGCCCCTCGATCGCGTGGTGGTCCGCCTCGGCGATTCCGACTTCCCGGTCTCTTCCGGATCCGGCGGGCAGTTCGGCGCCAATTCCTCGACCGCCGGCGTCTACGCGGCCTGCGTGAAGCTGCGCGAGTCGATCGCGCAGAAACTCGGCTTCAACGCCACTGACGCGGTGTTCGAGGACGGCGAGGTTCGGGCGGGCAACCGCGCCATCCCGCTGGCTCAGGCCGCGTCCGACGGCGAGCTGGTCGCCGAGGACTCGATCGAGTTCGGCAAGTTCTCGAAGACGCAGCAGGTCTCGACCTTCGGCGCCCACTTCGTCGAGGTCGGCGTGGATGTCTACACCGCCGAGGTGCGGGTGCGGCGGATGCTGGCGGTCTGTGCGGCCGGGCGGATCCTCAACCCGAAATCGGCCCGCAGCCAGGTGATCGGCGGGATGGTGATGGGCACGGGCGCGGCCCTGATGGAGGAGCTGGCGGTCGACACCAAGCGCGGCTTCTTCGCCAACCACGATCTCGCCGGCTACGAGGTGCCGGTCCACGCCGACATCCCGCATCAGGAGGTGATCTTCCTCGACGAGACCGATCCGATGTCCTCGCCCATGAAGGCGAAGGGCGTGGGCGAGCTCGGCATCTCGGGGATCGCCGCCGCGGTGGCGAACGCGATCTACAACGCCACCGGGATCCGCGTGCGCGACTATCCGATCACCCTCGACAAGCTGATCGACCGGATGCCGGACGCGGCTTGATCGCGGGGGGGCGCCCTCTTCCTGCAAGGTACGTTGTTAACACTTCGGGCCCGAAGCCCGCGGCGTCCCCCTCTCTCCGCACGCGGGGAGAGGCCCGCACGGACCTCGTCGTCCGTGCGGGAAGCGAAGGCGAAGCCGGAGCGGCGGTGAGGGGGCACCCCGGACGAGGTTCCTCCTGAGCCGCCCCCTCACCCTCGGCTGCCGCTTCGCCGCGCCGACGACGAGGTCGTCGCGGCCACTGTCGGCGCAGCGGGCGAAACGCGAGTTCGATCGTCCACTTGGAAATGGGAACCCGCGCGCCCTTCAAGCAGGCGGTCCTCCGGGACCACAAACCTCTGTCGCTCGTAATCCTACGGGGTGGGCGAGGACGGGCACCGATATCACTCAAGCCCGCACCCACCTGCGCAAGCTAAAGGCGCCGATGCGGGTCCGGGAACGAGCGACTAAATTTTATGTCACAAAAGATGATCGCCGCCAGATCGTGACCGGACGGCGGCCAACACCTTCGCCTCTGCCGGGAATGTGAATGGAGCCGGCCGTTCGACGGCGGTTGGACCGGAACGGTTTCGGCGGGCACCGGGTTTCCGGCCGCGCACGACTTGCGGTCCGCGTGACCGCTGCGCTGTTCCTCCAGGGAGCCCGTCAATGGACAAGACAGTCGCTGGCCTCGTCGGGGCCGTCACCCTCCTGGCCGCCGTCGATCCGGCCCAGGCCGCCATGCCGGCTCCGGTCCGGCTGCAGGCCGCCATGCAGGCTGAGAGCTATGCCGACCTCCTGAAGCCGATCCCCGATGCCGTGGCGCTCCTCAAGGAGTCCGACGCGGCCGCCGCGCAGGCCCAGCCCCTCCCGGCCGCCTCAGAGGGCGATGCGACGGTCCAGCAGGCCCAGTACTACTATCATCACCATCACCATCACCACCACCGGTTCTACGGGCCGTACTACCACCACCATCATCACCATCACCGGTACTTCCGCCGGTACCATCACCACCACCATCATCATCACGGGTACTACGTCCCGTACGGGTACTGAGCCGCTCCGGCGGGGGCGCGTCCCCCGCTGCCGGCCCTCAGCCCTGACTCTTGGCGGCCCCCAGGATGCGGCGGTAGGTCCCGTCGAACACCGTGTTGGTCGCCGAGGTCCATTGCGAATCCGCCGCCAGCGTCTGCCGGCTCGCGTAGATGCGCCGGGACTGCAATTCGCGCTCGGCGGCCTCGTCCTCGGGCATCGGCACAAGCTCGAACTCCGCATCCACCGGCACGATGGTGACCTGCATGAACGGCTCGCCCTGGCGGAACACATGCGTCCGGCCCTCGTCGGGGGCCTTGAACACCATGAAGTACATCATGGGCCACCAGTGGCGCAGGAGCGCCGGCACCGCGACCGGCACGGTCCCGGTCCGGTCGGTGTAGAAGCGCGGATGCGGCTCGGTCCGGATCGCCCAGCCCTCCTCGACCTTCAGGTCGAGGAGGATCTGGTAGGTGTAGTAGGCTTCGCCGAAGCTCCGGAACGGCGGCCATTGCAGCCCGGGCTCGGGCGGCGGCCCGAAATCGCCCTCGAACACGAGTTGGCCGTCCCGCGTACTGACGCGCAGCTCGGCGGCGTAGGGATAGAACAGCTCGATCCCCGCCTTGGCGGCCTCCGAGAACGGGATGCAATGCCAGGCATATTCCTGCGCTCCGTCGGTCCGGGGCTCGGCTTGGCCGGCCCAGCCCGGGATCTCGAGCCGGGTGCGGCGCGGGCGCAGGCCCGGCTCGTTCAGCCTGAACTTGACCTGCTGCATGCCGATCCTCCCCAGCAACCCGGCTCCCTCGGAGCCCCCCGCACCGCGTCCGGGCGGGCTTCCTGCCGAACGGCCGCTTCGCGAGGTGCTCTAACTCGCGATGCCCCGTTCCGGTTCGCCGCTCCGACGGCCCGCCTTCGCCCCGCCACGGCAACGTGACCGGACCCGAACCGGCACCCGCCGGGCCCAGCCGCGTTGATGCGGCGTCTTTCGCGTGGAGAGTTCAATGGCGGACGCGTTTGCGCCGCAGCCTGCGGTGCTGTTGGTCGAAGACGATCCCGTGCAGCTCATGGAGGCGGCCGCTTCCCTGCGGGATGCCGGATACGAAGTGGCCGAGGCGTCCACCATCGAGGCCGCGCAGGCGCACTTGGCCGCCCGGCCGGAACTGGTCGCCATGGTGGCGGATGTCGATCTCGCGGGCGAGCCGCTCACCGGCTTCACCCTCGCCAAGGCCGTGGCGGCGCGCTGGCCCGAGCGCGCGATCCTGATCGTGTCGGGGCTTGTCTGGCCGGCCGAAGGGGCGATGCCGATGGGGGCAGGCTACCTGCGCAAGCCATTCACCGCGGACGGGCTCGCGAAGGCCCTGCGGGCCGTGCTCGCGGCGCGGGGCCTGGAGGGACCCGGCACCGCACCCGATCTCAGCTTGGTGGAAGGCGGGCCGGGCTCCCGCTGATCGTGCGCCGGCGAATCGGGGCGGCGCCGGTCATTCGCCGCCCGCGCCCGCCCGAGCATCGCCGTGGTCCGAGAAGAGCCAGTCGGGCAGGCCGGGAATGACATCGCCGGCGACCGCGCCGGCGCTCTCCAGGGCCCGTCCCGCCCGCGCCTCGGGGCTCTCGGCCCGAACCTCCGCGAACAGCTTGCGGGCCATGCGATCGAGTTCCTCGTCCGAGAGCTGCTGTCCGTTCGGATCCGCCATCCGATATCTCCTCAACGCGTCCGGTTTTCCTCCGAGGGGAACCCCCGGATAACCGGTCCGCACCGTCCGTCGGGGCGGACGGGGTGGGGAATCCGACGCCATGGTTACCCGGCCGTATGCGGGCTGGGCCGGCACCGTCCCCGATGCGAAAGTGCCCGCCCCCGACAGCGACGACCGCGCGCGCACCTCACCCGGTGCGGCGGCCGCAGCGGATATACGCGGAGGTCCCCCAGGCGCTCGACGAGGTCAGGTGGTCCCCCTCGACCACGAGGCGGACACGGGACGACCAGCGGCGGTCCCTGTCGGCGCAATCGGCCGCCATGGTCCAGGCGTTGCCGGACCGGTGCGTATCGTGGAACGTGCAGAGCGTGGCGCCGGCCCTGGCACGCTCCGGCGTGATCGTGGCCGGCAGGTAACCCTGCCGGCGTGACGGGGTGCCGCAGGCCTCGGCGGTCGGGCCCCAGGTCCCGACATATTCGGCGGCCGGACGCGGGGCCGGGACCGGCACGGCAGGCTGAGCCGCGAGGGCTGCGGGGGCCGGGGCCGGTGACGCTTCGATCGCGGGGACAGCCGCAGGGACCGCCATGCCCACCATGGTGCTCGTCGGTTCCTCCGGCTTGGCCGGCGCCAGGGCGCGGCGTGGCAGATCCTCCGGCTGGTCGAACAGCGGTTCCCCGACCGCCAGGGGGATCGAGGTCCGGAACGGCATGTCCTCGGTCAAGTAGGTGGCGCAATAGGCGAACAGGCCGATCCACCCCGCGGCGAGGAGGAGCTGGGGTGCATAGGAGCGCCGGGCCTCCGGTGGCGGTTCGACAGCCGGCACCGCCAGAACGATCGCCGTCACCTCAGCCCCCCTCGCGCCGTCATGGGCCTGCGGCCCCGAACACAGTTCTCGTCACCCAGAAGCGACACCTGGGGCCTGAAATCGAGGATTTCTCAGTATCGGGCCATGAACCGGTTTATTAACGTCCGGTAAATCGTTAACGCTTCGTTAATGGCTGGTGCAGCCTTGGCTCCGACTCGGGTGGCGTGCGCGATGCCCCGTCGGCGCCGACCCGCCGACAGGGGTGGAACGGTCTCCGCCGCGGCCCGGGAAACCGTACCGGACGGGATGGCTCGGGTCCGCCGCGCGAAGATTTTCGGGCGCCCGAAAGCCGTGCGCAGAGTCACCGGCAGTCTCAGCCTGTGCACTGTGAAGTAGAGGGCAAAATACCGCTCGACAGCCATATAGGTTTAAGATTTAGTTAATTCGCCCGGATTGTGGGCGCGTGCGAGCTCGTTTCATGGCGTGGACGTCTTTTCGTAACATGCTCTCCTCGTCCGAGGGGGGATCCGAGCCGCATCCGCCGGCTCCGGGGCCGGCCCAGCCCGCATCCCGGCCGGCGCCTGAGCCGGCCATGCCGCAAGCCCGGATGCGCCTGAACGCCGAGGCGCCGACCCAACGGACCGCCCCGCCGGATCGGAGCCACTCCTCCCTCGACGCGATCGGCAAGCGCGACGAGATGCTGCGCCAGCGCATCGACGCCATGGTCGACCGGCTGGAGGATATCCGCTCGCTGCAGGACGACTTCGTGTCGATCCTGGAGCCGATCGTCAGCATCAGCGACGAGCTCCCACGGGCGAGCATGCGCATCGCCGAGCTGGAGACCTCGCTGGCCCAGGAGTTCCAGACCGGCAAGGCGATCCGGCTGGAGGCCGCCGAACTCTCGGCCCGCATCTCGATCCTGACCAACGAGTATTCCGAGGCGTCGGCGCGGGTGGCCCGGGCCGAGGAGCAGCTCCACGCCCGCGACGCCGCCCTGGCCGCGCAGGCGGTCGAGCTGCGGGACCGGGTGCTGGCCTTCGAGAATCTGGAGCGGCGCCTCGCCGCCGAGATCGAGCAGGGCAAGGCGCTGGTCGCCGAGGGCAAGGCTCTGCGGGCGGAGGCCCAGGCGGCCGACAGCGCTCTCACGCGGACGGAGCACGACCTGCTGGCGGCGCGGGAGACCCTGGCCGCCCTTGAGCAGGATAACCGTCGGCTCCGGGGCCAGAACGAGGAGCAGACCCTGCGCCTCGACGAGCTGGAGGCCCGATGCCGGACCGTCGAGGGGATGGTCGAGGCCGAGCGCCAGAAGGCGCGGACCGCTGAGGGTCAGCTCGCCACCGAGGTCGCCAACCGCGTCCGCCTCGAAGCCCAGTTCGAGACCGATACCACCGCCCTGCGTACCGAGCGCTCGGCGCTCGCCATGAAGCTGGAGGCCGCCGTCAACCGGGCGGACACGAACGAGCAGCTGCTCGGCCAGGCCCGGGCGCAGCTGCGCGACCGGGACGAGGCCCACCGGCTGGCGGAGCGCAACTACAAGGAGACCAACATCGCCCGCGTCACCGCGGAGCGGCGCCTGGAGACCGTCCAGGAGGACCTCGCCCGGCAGACCGAGCGCTTCGTGGAGATGCAGCGCGCCCGCGGCGACCTCGACGCGCGCTGCGACATGCTGGCCAAGGCGCTCGCCGCCAAGGATGCCGCCCTGGAGCAGGCGGGCGCCCGCAACGCGGCCCTGACCGAGCGGATCGAGCAGCTGACCCACCGCCAGGAGGCCGCCCGGATCGAGTTCGAGGCCACCAACCGGCGCCTCGCCGAGGATCTCCAGAACGAGCGCTCGGAGCGGGCCCTGGTGCAGGGCGCCCTGGACATCGCCCGCGAGACCCGGGCGACGCTCCAGAAGCAGTACGAGGCGCTCAAGCGCTCCGGCCGTGGCTGGCGCAAGCCGGACGGTGCGGGTGAGGGCCTGCCGCACGAGCCGGCGCCGCATGCCGAGCGCGACGAGCCAAGCAACGTGCACCCGTTCGCATCTCCCGGCACGGCCGGTTGATCCGATGCTGACCTGTGAGGGGTTCAAACGATGAGCGATAGGGCTTCGATCGACGCCGCCTACAACGGCAGCCCGAACGTGATGATGCGCGCGTGGCAGGCGAAGGCGGATACGTCCCCCGAGAAGGTGGTCAGCTTCATGGGCCTCGAGAGCCGGAACGGAGCCTTCGCGACGAGCGAAAGCCCGAACGAGAGCGGCCCGGTCGTCACCCGGGAATGGGCCTCGGCCGTCGACCTGATCCGGGAGGCCAGCGAGGCGATCCGGGTCGGCGAGGAGCGGGCGGCCGAGTTGGAGGCACAGCTCGCCCAGGTGGTCGCGCAGGCCGATCTCGAGATCCGGCGCCTGGAGCAGGAGGTTGCCACGGGCGTGCAGAATCTGGCGCGGTCCGAGGAGCGGGTCCGGCTCGCGGAGGCGCGGGCCACGGAGGCCGAGGAGTGGCTCGTGCGCCTGCACGACGCCGCGATCGAGGCCTTCGGCAATCGCACCAAGCCCGCTCCCACGGCCAGCCCCGTCGAAGAGACCGAGTAACCCGGCCCTCATGCGACGATGGCGCAGCCGACGACCATAGAGGCCGACGTGATTGCCGAGGCCCTTCCGCGGGTGCAGGATCCGCACGCCGCCTTCCGCGTCATCGATCCGCGCCTGACCCTGGCGCTCATCCGCCAGGCCGCGGATGAGATCCGGGGGTTCCAGGGCTGGCGCGCGATCATCCAGCAGCGGGCGAGCGGGCTGTTCCGACGCGTCTACGAGGAACGCACCGTCAAGGATGCGACGATCCAGGCGCTCGAAGCCGACCTGTCGCAGATGGATCGCCGGAACGCCGACCTGGAGCGCGCCCTCGCGGAGATTTCCTCGGACTATGAGCGCGTCGTCATGCGCTGCATGGAAGCCGAGTTCCGCGTCATCCAGGCCGAGCATAGGGCCTTCCTGGCGGAGCGGTCGGTGTTCCGGCTGGAGGATCTGCTCGACCGGGTCGGCGACGGGATCGCGTATCAGGAGTGACGGCTTTCGCGCCCGAACCTTTTACTTGGGTTAAGACTTATTGGGGGATGAGCGGACCAGTTCAGCCCCCGGCACCCTATGCCCTCGTCGTCGACGATGACGGCTTCATCCGCATGGACGCGATGGACATCCTGGCGGAGGCCGGTTTCCGCACGTTCGAAGCCCGCGACGGCGACACGGCCATGGCCCTGCTCGGCCGGGAGCACGCCGCGATCGTGCTGCTGTTCACCGACGTGCAGATGCCGGGTTCGCGGGACGGTTTCGCGGTCGCGCGCGAGACCGCCAGCCGCTGGCCGCACATCGCCATCGTGGTGGCATCCGGGCAGGTGCAGCCGGAGCCGGGCGACATGCCCGAGGGCGCCCGCTTCATCGGCAAGCCGTTCACCGCCGACATGGTGCACGATCACCTGCGGGAGATTCTCCCCGACGGGCAGAAGCCGGAGCCGCTGCGGCAGTAGGGCAGCCCCTTCGGTGCCGAGCAGCGGTCCGACGCCATCGCGTCGAACCCGTTTCGCACCGGCCTTTTCCCGGGCGTGTGGAGCGGCAGCGGAATACAACCCGGGATCCAGCACGAGACTTGGCGAAGCGTCGGTCTAAAACGACCTGTGCCGCTTGCGCGGCGCGTCCTATGCTGGGTCCCGGATCAGGGTCCGCGAACGCTCCACCTGTCCGGGAAAAGGGGGTGCGCGCGCGAACGCCGATGCGCCGAACCCACGCCAGGCCGCTCCAAGCCGTCAATTCGCCCGGGCGACCTCGACCAGATTGTCCGAGAACGACGGCGCGTGGCCCATATCGGTGAAGGCGCCGGATGAGATGCTGTTCACCGTGCCCTCGTTGAGCTGGCGCCAGTAGCCGAGCGTCGCCACCACGATGCCGGCCTTCACATCGTCGGTGATGCGGGCGACGCCCTTGAAGGCGCCGCGGTCGTTGCCGACCCTCACCCGGTCGCCGTCCCGGATGCCGCGGGCATCGGCGTCGGCTTGGCTGATCATCACGAACTGCTCGCCCTGGCCCTTCTGCTTGTCCTCCATGTTGGCGTAGCAGGAGTTCAGGAAGTAGTGGCTCTTGGGCGAGACGATGTTGAGCGGGTAGCGCTTGGCCAGTTCCGGGTCGTTCGCGTGCGACTCGCGCGGGCCGAGGTAGTCCGGCAGCGGGTCGAGGGCCTCGCCGGGCTGAAAACCCTCGTACATCTGCCGGAACGGCGGCGCGACGAAGTTCGTGGCGCCCTCGACCTTCAGCATGCACTTGCCGGTCGGGGTCGGGAAGTTGCCGTCCTTGTGCGGCGCCCGGTCGTCCGGTGTGCCGACCTTCAGCCGGGCGAAGCCGTGCTCGCGCATGTAGGCGAGGTCGATGCCCTCGCAGGCCGGGGCGTTCCAGTCGACGTAGTGCTCAAGGCACTCGCTGTCGCTCCACTTGAAGTTCTCCTCCTCGAAGCCGAGCCGGGCGGCGAGCTGCCGGAAGATCTCGTTGTTGGGGATCGCCTCGCCCGGCGCCTCGGCGCACTTGGTGTTGTAGGTCAGGTAGAGGTGGCCCCAGGACAGGATCATGTCCTCCATCTCGGCACCCATCGTGGCGGGCAGCAGGATGTCGGCGTAGGAGGCCGTGTCCGAGATGAAGTGCTCGGCCGAGACCATGAACAGGTCCTCGCGCATCAGGCCCTCGACGATCTTGTCGGTCTCGGGCGCCTGCGTGACCGGGTTCGAGTTCCAGCACATCATGGACATGATCGGCGGATCGAGTTGCATCTCGCCGGTGAGCGCGCGGCCGATCTGCAGGTTCGAGACGACCCGGGTGCCCTCCGGGATCAGGTCGGGGCGGCACATCACATCGAACTTGTACGGGTGCTCCCACACGCCGAACTGGGTGACGCCGCCGCCGACATGGCGCCACGCGCCGGTGAGCGCCGGGATGCAGGTCACCGCCCGGATGGTCTGGCCGCCGCCGTAGTGCCGCTCCAGCGCCACGCCCATGCGGATCGCGGCCGGCTGCTCGGTGGCGAGTTCACGGGCGAGCTTGCGGATGTCCTCGGCGGGGACGCCGGTGATCTCGGCGGCCCATTCCGGCGTGCGGGTGCTCGCCCGCTCCTTGAGCTCCTCGTAGCCGATCGTGTGGTTGTCGACGTAGTCCTGATCGACGAGGCCCTGCGCGATGATCGAGTTGATCAGCGCCATGGCGAGCGCGCCGTCAGTGCCGGGCTTCGGCGCGATGTGCCAGTCGGCCGCCTTGGCGGTGCGCGACGCATAGGCGTCGATGACGACGACCTTGGCACCCTTCTTCTGGGCGTCCTTGACGATCGCCCAATGGTGCAGGTTCGTGCTGACCGAGTTGCAGGCCCAGATCACGATGTACTTGGAGTGGATGTAGCTGTCGGGGTCGAGGCCCGCGGTCGGGCCGACCGTCAGCAGCCACGCCGTGCAGGATCCCTCGCCGCAGAAGGTCCGCTCGGTCACGGTGGCGCCCATCCGGTTGAAGAAGGCGTCGCCGCCGTTCAGCCCGTGCACCAGCCCCTGATTGCCGAGATAGCTGTAGGGCGCGATGGCCTGCGGACCGTGACTGTCGATGATCGCCTTCCAGCGGGTGACGATGGTGTCGAGCGCCTCATCCCAACTGATCCGCTCGAACTGCTTCGAGCCCTTCGGACCGACCCGCTTCATCGGGTAGAGCAGCCGGTCCGGGTGATAGTGGCGCTTCTCGTAATCCTTAAGCTTCACGCAGAGACCGCCGCGGGTCATCGGGTGGTCCGGGTTGCCGCGCACGCCCTGGAGCTGGCCGTCCTTGACGTCGAACAGCATGGAGCAGGTGTCGGGGCAATCGTGCGGGCAACCGCCGAAGAAGGTCTCGGTCAGGCTCTCGGCCTCGGCCACGATCAGGGAGTCCGGCTTGACGATCTCGTTCATGGTTCCTCCGCCCCCGAGCCTCCGGCCTTCTTGTCGTGCGACGGCGGCTCGATGCGGATTTATACTGCATCGAATTCCGAACGATTCCAAATCACGTCTCGTTAAAACTCATGAGTGGCGCTATCATGCTGCAGGGCCATCACTATTTATGCCCGGCGACACCCGGGTGATTTGCGGCGCAGGCCCCGCGGTGTCGCGAACCGCCGCCCGGGGCACCATCTGGAGGAGACGCGTCTCAATTGCGGGCCCCAACCCGGGCCGCGGTTGCATCCCGCCCACGGGCCTGATTCACATCGCCGGATTCACGTCCCGTCCGCACCGCCACGAGTCCATCGGTTCATGCGACACGACACCCTGCGCCTCGGCGCCTTCTTCTACGCCACCGGGCACCACATCGCCGGCTGGCGCCATCCGTCGAGCGAGGCGGATGGCGGCCTCGTCCTCCAGCGCTACGCCGGCTGGGCGCAGAAGGCCGAGGCGGCGAAGTTCGACCTCGTGTTCCTGGAGGACGGGACCGGCATCCGCGACGGCAACCTGCGCTCCAGCGAGCGGACCGCGCGCTCGACCCATTTCGAGCCCGTGACTTTGCTCTCGGCGCTGGCGGCGGTGACCAGCCGGATCGGGCTGGTGGCCACGACGTCGACGAGCTTCAACGAGCCCTACAACGTCGCCCGGCGCTTCGCCTCCCTGGATCATCTGAGTGGCGGCCGCGCCGGCTGGAACCTCGTGACCTCGACCACGGATGCCGAGGCCGCCAATTTCGGCGCCGACGCGATCGCCCGGCACGCCGACCGCTACGAGCGCGCGGAGGAGTTCGTCGACGTCGTCCTCGGCCTGTGGAACACCTGGGACGACGGGGCCGTGATCATCGACCAAGCCTCCGGCCAGTTCTCGAAGCCGGACGGCTTCCATCCCCTGAACCATCACGGAAAACATTTCGCGGTGCGGGGTCCGCTCAACATCTCGCGCACGCCGCAGGGCCAGCCGGTTCTGGTGCAGGCGGGCGCGTCGGGCCCCGGCAAGGACCTTGCGGCGCGCACCGCCGAGATCGTGTTCACCGCCAACCAGACCCTCGACGAGGCGACCGAATTCTACGGCGACCTGAAGGACCGGATGGCCGGCTTCGGCCGGGAGCGCGACGACCTGAAGGTGATGCCCGGCCTGTTCCCCGTGGTGGGGCGCAGCGAGGCGGAGGCGCGGGCGAAGTTCGAAGAATTTCAGGACCTGATCGACCCCGTGGTCGGCCTCGCCCTGCTGGAGCGGATGGTCGGGAGCTTCGACCTCTCGGGCTACGATCCGGACGGGCCGGTGCCGGAACTGCCCGAGGCCAACGGCGCCAAGTCGCGCCAGCAGCTGATGTTCGACCTCGCCCGCCGGGAGGGGCTGACCCTGCGCCAGCTCTACCTGCGGATCGCGGGCGCGCGGGGCCATTCGCAGATCGTCGGGACGCCCGCCCAGATCGTGGACGAGATGGAGGAGCGCTTCCAGAAGCACGGCGCCGACGGCTTCAACATCATGCCGGCGACCCTGCCCGGGGGGCTCGACGACTTCATCGAGCTCGTGCTGCCGGAGCTGCGCCGCCGCGGTTTGGTCCGCACGGACTATGAGGGCCGGACCCTGCGCGAACACCTCGGCACGCGCCCGCCGGCCGGCCCGCCGCGGCAGGGGTGAGCGGGCGCAGAGAAGCAAGCGCGTTTCCCCTTCCCGCAAGGGGGAGGAGAGAGGGCCTCAGCCGGCGAAGCGTCAAAAGCGCAGCCGGCAGAGGGAGATGCGTTGCGCTCAGCTAACCGGCCGCGCCGCTCCACCGAGACCCAGCTCCCCGCGAAACACATCCTCCATCGCGCGCCGGACGCGGATCGCCTCCTGGCGATCGTCGAACGCGACGTCGCTCCAGCGCACGGGCTGCCCGGCCGGCACTTCGGTCTTGAGCACCATGTCGTGGGCGAGGCCGATCGGCAGCGCGTCCTGGGCCAGGGACTCCGCCGCCGGAACCAGCTTGCCGTAGACCGTGAAGCCGCCCTCGCCGTCGAGCCGCTCGCCGGCCCGGAGGGCGCGCTTGGCGGTGGCCACCACGTCGCCGCGCCAGTCGCCGGTGGCGCCCGTGGCCTCGCCGCGGACCGCGATGGAGGCCACGGAGATCCCCAGTTCCAGCCCGATCAGGTGATAGGGCTTGTAGGTGGCGGCGAAGCGCCCGGTGTCGTCGGTCTTCAGGCCGTACTGGGCGAAGCAGTCGCGCACATAGGGACTCGGCGCCTCGAACACCGCGTAGACGCCCCAGCGCAGGTCCCGGAACACCGGCCGCCCGTCCCGCTCCAACGAGGAGACCACCTCGACGGTGCCGCGCTCGCTGAGGCAGCCGCCCTCCGCCACCGGCCGCAGGACGCTCGGCAGGTCATCGACCCCGCAGGGCGGGAAGGCGAGGCCGTCCCGCGGGGGCGTCAGCCCGCAGGCATTGGCCACCGCGGCCATCTCCAGCGCCGACTTGGTGCCGTCGAGGAAGGAGTTGAACATCTGCGGGTTAAAGTCGCCCCCGGCCACCTGCTCGGCGCTGACGCCGTAATGACCCCAGACCGTGTCGGGCGTGGAGGCGTGGTAGGCCGGCAGGTACTTGGTGCCCTTGCCGGCGCAGATCACCTCGAGCCCGATGGTGCGCGCCCAGTCGACCAGTTCGGCGATCAGCGCCGGTTGGTCGCCCGAGGCCATCGAGTAGATCACTCCGGCCTCCGCGGCCTTGCGGGCGAGCAGCGGCCCGGCCAGAACGTCGGCCTCGACGTTGACCATCACGATGTGCTTGGCGTGCGCGAAGGCCTGCAGCGCGTGGCGGATGCCGGCCGCCGGGCTGCCGGTGGCGTCGATCACGATGTCCACGAACGGGCTCGCGATCATCGCGTCGGCATCCTCGGTGACGAAGGTTGTGCCGTGCCGCGCGGCCTCCTCCATCCCGGCCGCCGCGAAGCGGGCCTCGTCCCAGCCGACCCGCCGCAGGGACTGGCGGGCCCGG
>NZ_JAKSYG010000082.1 GCF_022829725.1 Methylobacterium sp. E-005
CGGCTGCTCGGAGCCGCGCAGGCGGACCGGCCCGGCGGGGGCGGTCGGCACGATCTGGCCGAGGGTGTTCAGGTTCTGGGCGCCGCTCGAATTGCCGCCGCCGGCCCCGACCGGCGACGTCGAGACAACACTGATTTCACCCAAGGTGACCGATTGCTGTGCCTGTGCCAGTCCGGGCAGCATTGCCACGGACGCGATCAGGCTGCCTCGCAAGGCGTGCATGTATTCCCCCAGCCAAATCTCAAGACCGCGCCCTGCTTTTGTCAGGTTCGCCGATCTGACTGATGCCGCATCGCCGATTGCATACAAATCACGGAGTCGTGTTTAATCCCCGTCGTGCACCGGGCGATTTACGAGGACCTCTGCTTGTGCCTCCGAAGCCACACCATTCGTAGTTTGATCCCGATCTTGTGCGGGCAATAAAAGAAAATGACTTGGGAGGATTCGGCATATCGGGCCGCCTCGACGATGGGGCCGCGCGCGCCGGCGCTACCGCCAACCGGCCGGGATCAGGTGACCCGTGCGGTCCGTTGGCGGAATGTCCCGGACGACGGGACGGGGTGCGCTTCGCCGGGCGCGGCATCGCCGGCCGCGATCGGTTGGGCGATCCCTCAGCCCCCGCGCGCTACCGGCAGACCACAAAGGCGCGGAGGGCCTTCGCGTGCTCGGCCGGATCGGCTGGCGCCAGGGCCCTGGTGTCGGTCCCGGCCGCGTCGGCCACACCGTTGCTTTCCGGGAACGCCCCTGCGAGCGAACCCTTGATCGCAAAGCTCACGTTCTGCGGGATGTCGCCATTCGTGGCCACCATCACCTTCAGGGCGTTCAGCTTCGCACTCACCACCCCGATCAGGTTGCCCGGGGCATCGACGCGCGGGCCGCCCGCATTGCCCGTCCGCACCTGAGGCCGAGATCGCGCCCCAGTCCGGGCGGAGCCCCGTGTAGTTCACCCGCGCACCGTCCCCGGTGAGCCGTTCGAGGGCGGCGCGGTAGCCATCCTCCAGCGCGCTCGGCGGGATCGGTCCAGGTCAAGCCCGAACCCGTGCGCTCCGCGCGCAGCCCGAGGCCGAACGGGACCCAGATCGGGCGGCCCCGAGACGGGTGCGCCGGCGTGCGGAATCCCCAGAGGCGCAGCAGCGGCGTCGCCGCGCACATGAGCCCGGCGGCCTGCTCCTCGTCGATCACCCCAAGGACGGATCGAGCGCGGAGAAAATGAACAAGCCGGATCACGGGTCGCGCGTTTGCCAAGTCCGAACACGCGCTCTCGCGGCACCGGAAGCCTGCTCAAGGTGCAGGTGCGGGCTTTGCTCGGGCGGCAGTTCCTGAGCCGCCACGGAGCCTGACGCTGTCCGACTGCGTCGCCGCGCGATCCTCGGCGACCTTGCGTCGAGGTGGCGCGCTTCGCGCCTCCGTGCCCAGGTGGCGTCGGAGCGTGAGCCCGAGCGCGTTGGACCGCCAGGGTCGGTGCGCAACGTCGACGATCGGAATCGCCGAGAGAACTTCCGGTCGCACCAAGTCTGCGGCCGAGAGGGAGAGCACGATGGGACGATCCGCGATACGGGCTGCGCGGCGGGCAAACGTGAGCCCCAGAGACTCTGACGGCCGGTTCTCGACAATCAGCAGATCGAAGCGTCCCGGCTCAGCCCGCAGGGCGGCCAGGGCCGCGTCCGGGTCCGTGTAGCCGATCGGCTCGTAACCCAGGGCCGCGAGGGTCTCCTCATCGTCCTGCAAGGCGGAGCGGGCGGCTCCGACGATCATCACGGTGCCGCCGGCGGCCGCAACGCCGGGCGCGACCTCCGGGTGTGCAGGTAGCCACACCTCGAACGCGCTGCCGACGCCCGGCGCGCTTCGGAC
The DNA here is from genome assembly GCF_022829725.1 of Methylobacterium sp. E-005. Lineage (GTDB taxonomy): Bacteria > Pseudomonadota > Alphaproteobacteria > Rhizobiales > Beijerinckiaceae > Methylobacterium. Next base: position 1,852 of record NZ_JAKSYG010000082.1, read on the forward strand.
GTCGAACGCGCCGGCCTGCTCTTCGACGAACTCGAAGGCCGTGGCGAGCCCGAGACCGGTCCCGGCCGGGCGGGTGGTGAAGAACGGCTCGAAGATCCGGGCGCGCGTGGCCTCGTCCATCCCGCGGCCCGTGTCGGACACGCGGATGCGGGCGTAGGCGCCGGACGGCAACTCGCCGTGAGACAGGGTCCGCCGCCCCGGCAATCGGATGCGTTCGAGCTGCACGTCGACCGCTGCGCCCGGCTCGGAGGCCTGGATCGCGTTGCGGATCAGGTTGTGGATCACCTGCTGAAGCTGCGCCGGCTCGCCGTCCACGACAGCGCCGTCCGCGGTCCCGGTCAAGCGGATCGCGGTCGGGTCGGCGGTCGATGTTCGGATCAGGTCGACCGTCTCGGCCACGATCGCGTCGACGTCGCTCGTGGCCTGCGTCGCGCAGCCCCGCCGCCCGTAATCGAGGATCTGCCCCGCGATCTCGTGGGCCCGGCCGCCCGCCTGGACCAGCAACCCGATATGCTCCGCCGCCCGTCCCGGATCGACCGGCAGGGCATCGGCGGCAATCTCGGCGTGGCCGAGCATGACGTTGAGCACGTTGTTGATGTTGTGCGCCACGCCGCTGGCGAAGATCCCGATCGCTTCGAGCCGCTGCGCGCGCCGGAGGGTCGCCTCGATCTCGCGACGCTCGGCCCAGACGTGCTGGCGCTCCAGCGCCGCGCTGAAGCTCTCGGCCACGACGCGCAACAGCCCGCGCGAGTGCCGCATCCAGGGCGGCAGGACGCTGATGGTGCGCTCGAAGCACAGCACCCCGACGATGCGTCCCCCCCGCCGCAGGCGCGCGCAGGTGAACGTCGCGACCCCACGCTCCGCCAGGGGGCGAACGAGGGCCGGAGGCCCGATCGCGTCCGCCGTCTCGACGAAGATGTAGTCCTCCGCCACGGCGATGATGTCGGGGACCAGGCGGCGCTGCGCGCGCGGCCACCCGCTGGGCTCCGGCAGCCCCGATCGGTTCCACAGATGCACCGTGTCGGTCTCGTCGAGCATCAGGATGTAGCAATGGTCGGTGCAGGCCCCCGTGCCCACCATCGCCATGACGTCGACGATGCGCGCGGCGATCTCGTCGGGCTGGCTGGCCGAGAAGTGGTTGGCGGCCTGCGCCACGACGGATTGGAAGGCGATCGTCCGGCGCAGGACGAGGGTCCCGGCCCGCATCAGCAGGCCCACGCGCACCACCAGGGCCACCAGGCACAGGGCGGCCGCGTAGAGGGCCAGACGGAATCCGTCCGCGCGGGCCTGCCGCTGATCCCGCAGGGTCCGGCGAGCCTCCAGCAGGTCTTGGCGCGCCACCTCGCTCGATGCGTCCGGCAGGGAACGCGTGACGGTGTCGACCTGCGGCAGCAGTTCCAGGAGCTGGCGCCCGTGCAGGACGATGGCGGCGATGTCCGCACCCCGGTTCGACGACGCCCCCGCCGCCAGGGCATCGAGCCGGCCGCGGATGTCGCTCAGGCGGTTGGGGCTCGCGTCGCGGGCGAGTTCCGAGACCCGGATCTGCAGGGCGGCGACCGCGCGGGCGAGCCGGGGATCGATATCCGGCTCGGAGAGCCGATCGCTGAGGGAATCGAAATAGGCGATCGAGTTCTGGACGAGGGCATTGCCGGTCTTGAAGCGCTCGACCATCTGCGCCTCCCGGGTCACCGCCTCGGCCAGGGCCCGCATCGCGCCGTCGTCCGGTCCGCTGGCGGCCTGCAGCCCGGATAGCGCCGCCTGCATCTCCCGGAGATGGGCGACGATCGGATCGTAGTTGCGCAGGAGCCCGGTCCGTGCCCGGAGCACGTCGTGCTGCATCCGCGACTCGGCCAGGGCGATGGCGTCGACGGTGCGCTGGGTCCGGACATAGGCGGCGTCCATCTCGCCCTTGCCGTTGATCATCAGCCACGTGAGCAGCGCGGCCAGCAACGCGCCGAGGATGGCGGCCTGTGCAGTCAACCTCATGGCTGCGGCGCGGCGGGCGCCGTCAGGGGCCGCCCCTCGTAGGAGCCGGTGAGCGTGCCGAGGAACGCCACGATCGAGGCGGCCTGCGCGTCGGTCAGCTCCCGGCCGAGCTGCGCCCGGGCCATCAGCCGGACCGCCTCAGGCAACGTGGCGACGCCGCCATCGTCGAAGTAGGGCGCCGTGACCGCGACGTTGCGCAGGCTCGGCACCCGCAGCACCTCGGCGGCCCTGTTGGGGATCGTGACGAAGATCCCGACCTTCTCGAACAGGTTGCCGCCGACGTTGACGCCCTGGTGGCAGGCCGCGCAGCCGATGCCCTGGAACAGGGCGTAGCCCGCCCGCTCCGCCCCGGTGAGCGCGTGGGTGTCGCCGCGCAGCCACCGGTCGAAGCGGCTGTCGGGGGTGAGCAGGCTGCGCTCGAAGCTGTTGATCGCGTCGATCACCGCCGCCCGGTCGGCATCCCGGCCGTAGGCCGCCCAAAACGGGCCGTCGAGCGCCGGGTCGGCGCGGATCACCGCGAGGATGCGCGGCCAGGATCCGCCCAGGAATTCCGGGTGCGTCAGGGCGATCTCGGCCTGGTCCGGCAGGCTCGGAATATCGCCCGCCCAGCCCAGGCGGAAGCTCAGCGCCGCGTTGAAGGCCGTGGGCGTGTTGCGCGGCAGCGGCGTGCCGTCCGTGGTGAGGTTGCGGGCAACCGCGCTCGCGCCGTTGCTGCGGATGTCGTGGCAGGTGATGCAGGCCCGGTCCCCCCCGCGCGACAGCCTCGTGTCGGAGAACAGCATCCGGCCCAGGGCGACCCGGTCCGGATCCGCCCCGAGGCTGGCCGGGATCGGGGTGATGACGTCCTGGGCGTCCACGGCCTCGGCCGGCAGGGTCCGCCCGGGCGGACCTTCCCCGGCGACCGGCGGCAGGATGGCGAGGGCGCTGCCGACGAGGGCGGCGGCGAGGGCCGCCCCGCCTGAGCGGCCCGAGCGCGGCGGCGGCACGGTCACAGCTTCTCGACGGGCACGGCGAAGACGTAGCCGATGCCGCGCTCGGTCACGATCAGGCGCGGCGCGCTCGGATCCGCCTCCAGCTTGCGGCGCAGCCGCAGGATCTGCACGTCGATGCTGCGGTCGAACACGTCCTCGTGGACGCGCGTGGCCTGCAGGAGCTGCTCGCGGCTCAACGGACGCTGGGGGGCATCGAGGAAGGCGACCAGCAGCGCGTACTCGCCCTTGCTGAGGGCGACGTCCGCGCCGGCGGGATCGGTCAGGCGCCGGCGGCGCCGGTCGAGCACCCAGCCGTCGAAGCGGCTGCGATGGGAGTCCTGAACCCGCGCCGGAGCGGGCGCGACCTCGGCCCGCCGCAGGATGACCCGGACCCGCGCCAGCAGCTCGCGCAGGCCGTAGGGTTTGACGATGTAATCGTCCGCGCCGAGTTCGAGGCCGATCACCCGGTCGATCTCGTCCCGGCGATGACCGGTGGTGATGATCACCGGCAGGTCGCTCTTGGCGCGCAGATCGCGCAGCAGATCGAGGCCGTTCTCCGAACCGAGGCGCAGGTCGAGCACCACGAGGTCGAACGCGTCCTCGGCGAGCCGCCGCTCCGCCTCCCGCCGGTCGGTCGCCGCGGTGACGTCGACATCGTGGTCGGCGAAATGGTCGGAGACGATGCGCTGCATCCCCGCATCGTCCTCGATGAGCAGGATGCGCGTCGTACCGGCCCGCGCGCTTCGACCCTGACCCCGGCCCAGACTGGGTTCGATCATCGCCAACTCCATCCCGCGGCAGCCCGCCGCGACGGCACGATCTCGGTGGGCCGGCTCGGGAACCGGGGGGCCTATCAAGCCGGGGCGATCATCCCCGGCAGGCCGCCGCCTCCGTCGCCGGCCCGCCCCGGATACCTATCAAGGCGTGTCCGGACGTCGGGCCTTGCACGCCATGATTGGTATCACGCCCCCTAAAAGATTGCGCCCTCCATATTGTGCGGGGCGACACAGCGTAAGCATTCGCACCAGACATGGCTTCGCTTCGCAAGCTCAATCCGGATCTATTACCGTTGTAACAGAAGGTCAGGCGCGCCGACATGGCAGCGTAATTTGGGAGCATCACAGTCATCGTGCTCAATTCGAGTGGCGAACATGGCAGGTGCCGCGATGACCGAGCAACGCACGCTCCGCCGCAGAGGCTTTCGACTCTTCGGATCCAGGCGCGGCCTGTTCCCGCGTGAAACGGCCGGTCCGGATATATCCCCGGCCTGCCGAACGGCCGGCAACGGCCTTGTACGCGGATGGCTCGAGGGGGTGGTGGCCAGCTTCGCCTATGGTGGCTGCCTCCACAATATCCATCCCGATTACATCGATTTTCTGCACGACCTGAACAGGAAGACTCCGCTCTAGAGCCGTGCCCGATAGCAACGCGCACAACGCGAAGCCTTGGTGTCGACGCGCTCTCTTGCGCCGAACCGGTGTCACCTTCGGCCGATAGCGCCCTCGATCGAGCGCCGGTCGCCCTTCGTCCGGCTCACGCCCTGTCCGAGCCGGCACGCTGCAGCCGTTCCGCGGATCCGCGACGGCAAAGCCCCCCATCACACCGCGATACCGCGCGATCAGACTGGGAAAGCCACCATGTCGCTCGACATCTTATGCATCTCGTGGGGAACCACGGGCAATCTCAGCCCCGTTCTCACCGCCGCCCGGCAACTGCGCCGGGTGGGACACCGTCCGCGCATCATGGCCGATCCCGCCATGGGCGGCGAGGTCGAGGCAGCGGGCTTCCCGTTCTCGGGGTGGCGCCGGGCTCCCACCGGGATTGCTGCCGATCCGGCCGATTTCTCGGATCTCGCCAACTGGCTGCGCCTCGCCATGTTCGCCCCGGCGGGGGCCTACGCCGCGGACACGCTCGACGAGATCCGGCGGCGGCCGACCGACGCGGTCCTCGGTATCGACCTGCTGGTCGGGTGTGCCCTGGCCGCCGAGGCGGCCGGCATCCCGCACGCAATCCTGTCGCCGCATATCAGCATCCGTCCGCTGCCCGGCATGCCCCCCGCCGCGAGCGGCCTGACGCCGCCGCGAACCGAGGCGGAACGGGTCGCGGTGAACGCCGCGACCGACGCGATCGTCTCGGCGATGGAGAGCGGCCGGCCGGCGCTCAACGCCGCACGGCGCGCCTTCGGGCTCCCGCCGGTCGCCACCGCCTTCGCGCATTTCGAGCGGGCCGAGCGGGTCCTCCTGGCGATCAGCCGGGCCTTCGACTTCGACGCGGCGATGCTCCCCGCCAATTACCGCTACATCGGCCCGCTGCTCGACGAGCCGGTCTGGTCGCGGGGGGCCCGGACCGCGTGGTCCGGGTCGGGCCGGCCGCGCATCCTCGTCGCCGGCAGCACCGGGGCCCAGAACCAGACCGACCTCCTCCGGCGGATCGTACGCGCCGTCGGGACAGTCGCGGCGGAGACCATCGTGACCACCGGCCCGAACGTCGAGGCCGGGGACCTGGACGCCCCCGACACCATCCGGGTCGTGGCGACCGCCTCTCACGAAACGCTCATGGCCGGAGCCGACCTGGTCATCTGCCAGGGTGGCCACGGCACCGTCAGCCGCACGCTGCTGCACGGCGTGCCGCTGCTGGTGATCCCGCTCGCCCGCGACCAGGCCGACAACGCCGCCCGGATCGCGCTGCGCGGCGCCGGCCTGCGCCTGCCCGGCGCGGCGAGCCTGGGCGAGATCGCGGCCGCGATCCAGCGGCTCCTGGCGGAGCCCGGCTTCCGCACGGCCGCCGGGACCCTCGGCGCCGCCGTGCGGGCCGACATCGAGGCGGGCGGGCTCGTCCGCGAGATCGGCGCGATGGTCGCCGCGCACCGGGATGCCGCGTCCCGCGACGGAGGCCGGCTTTGGGCCTGAGGGGGATGGCCGCCGGGCCGGCGCAGCCCCGCATCCGCCCCGACTCGCGGGTCTTCTCGGCGCTGCTCGGGCTGCTCGCGGCGCTCCCGACCTTCGGGATCGACATGATCCTGCCGAGCCTGTCGGAGACGGCGGCGGCCCTGCACGTCCCGGCCGCCGCGATGGGCGCGGCCATGGCGGCCTACCTGCTCGGCCTCGGGGCCGCGCTCCTGGTCTACGGGCCGGTCTCGGACCGGCTCGGACGCCGGCCGGCGATCATCTGCGGCTGCCTCCTCCTGATCGGCGGCAGCCTCGGCTGCGCCGCGGCGCGGACCCTGCCGCAACTTCTGCTGTTCCGGGCCCTCCAGGGGATCGGCGCGGCCGGTCCCGGCATGGCGGTCCTCGCGATGGTGCGCGACCTGTTCGCCGGGGAGGCGGCGCGCGCCCGGATGTCGTTCATCGTCCTGACCATCAACGTCATGCCGATGGTCGCCCCGACGCTGGGGGCCGGCCTGATGGGTCTCGGCGGCTGGCGCCTGATCCACGTCGCACCGCTGGCAGCCGCCCTGACGGTCCTGGCCCTGATCCCGCGGGTCGCGGAAACCCTGCACCGGGCCCCGGGCTCCGAGCCGGCCGGGATCCTGCGCGTCTATCGGGGAATCCTCGCGCGTCGCGATTTCCTCGGTCACGCCCTCTGCAACGCCGCGGCGGCGGGCGGGGTCTTCGCCTACATCACGGGCTCCGCGCTGGTGTTCGTCGACGCCCTCGGGTTCAGCCCGTCGGCCTACGGACTCGTCTTCGGGGCGAGCGCCCTGTCGGTGATGGCCGGCGCCGCCCTGAACGGCCGCCTCGCCGCCCGGGGCATCAGTCCCGCCCGGGTGATCGGCGCCGGGCTCGCCGGGGCGACCCTGCTGGCAGCGCTGCTCCTCGTCGATGCCCTGGCCTGCCCACCCGCGGCGGCGCCGGTGATCGCCGCGATGGCCGGCACGGGCCTGGCCTTTGGCCTCGTCTCGCCGAACGCCCTGCACGGCGCCACGGAGGCGGCTCCTGAGGCCGCCGGCACCGCCGGCGCCGTCGCGATCGGCCTGCAGATGGTCGGTGCGGCCCTCGGCAGCGATCTCGTCGCCCGGTTCTTCGACGGGCGTTCCGCCCTGTCGATGGCCGCCGTGATGCTCGGTGGCGGCCTCGCGGCGATCGCGGCCTTCGCCGGCCTCGCACGCCCGGCCGGCCGTCCGGCCCCGTCCCGCTCCCCCACCCGACAACACGGAGAACCCGTATGATCTTCGACCCGCCCCCGTGGCAGCCCGTCCACCTGACCCGCGACGGCACCCGGCTCGCCCATATCGAGGCCGGACCCGTCACGCCCCAGGGGCATCCCCTGCTCCTGATCAACGGCTGGACCGGCGATCACGGCATCTTCACGCCGCAGATCGCGCACTTCTCCCGGACGCGCCGTGTCGTGGCGGTCAACCTGCGGGGCCACGGCGCCAGCGACGCGCCCGCAGGCGCCTACACGATGGAGGGCTTCGCCGACGACATCGCGTGGCAGTGCCGGACCCTGGGTCTGGCGAAGCCGATCGTCATCGGTCACAGCCTCGGCGGCGCGGTAGCCCTGGAACTCTGCGGCCGCCATCCCGGGCTCGCCGCCGGCCTCGTCATGATCGACACGATCGTCCTGCCCTCGCCCGACGCGGCGGGCAGCGCCGAGATCGAGGGCCTGCTGGCGGGGGTGGCCGGCCCGGACTACCGGAATGTCGTGCGCGACATGGCCTGGGCGATCGGGTGCGACTACGACCATCCGGCGCGGCGGCAGGTGCTGTTCGACACGTTCATCCGCGGCCCGGCGGAGCGGACCCCGCAGCACGTGGCCTATGCGGCCCTGCGCAGCATGATCCAGCATCACGACCCCGTCCCGGCCGCGCGCGCCTGCCGGATCCCCATGGCGTACATCTCGGCGGACGTGCCCCTGGTCGAGGCGGCGCGGAATCTCGACCGGCTGCGCGAGCTCTGCCCGCAGCTCGTGACCGCCAAGACGCTGCTCGCGGGGCATTTCAGCACGATCGAGGTGGCCGATCAGGTCAACGCGATGATCGCGCGGTTCCTGGACGTGGGCCTGAAGGCCCGGAGCCGCTAGGCGGCGCACGCGCGTCCGGCTGTACGAGGCCGGATGGTGCGCTGGTCCGGGACGGCCTCCCGGATGACGGCCGCCCGACGCCGCGCGTCCGGGTCAGGACTCGCGCTGCGTCCCCGGCCGGTCGCCCAGGAGGCGCCGCGCCGACGCGATGACCTGGAGGGTCTGGGGGCTCAGCTGCTCCTGGCCCGCCCGCCACGCGTAGCGCCGCAGGCGCGTGACGAGGTCCGTCGCGCCGGGGCTCCCGTGATCCAGGCGTTCGATCACGCATTCGGTGATCGCGCGCCTCAGCAACGTCTCGAAGAGGTCGTGGTCCGCCTGCTCCGCCCGCATGAGGATGTCTCCCGTGACGCGGAGCCGTTCTCGGCGTGGCAGATTACAGTACGATTTCAGGGCGCCCGACACATGCAAGATGGCGCACCAGAGGTGTTCGTCCGCACAATTCGGTCGCCCGGGCGCGCCGAATATTATAGCTGTAACCATCGGCCGGACCGACGAAATCAGCGTGTAGCCCGGGCGCCCGAGACTTCTCGCGCATCACAGCAGCGAGGCTTGGACATGGACGGAACCGAAGAGACGACGCGCGATGCCGGCGTGCCCCGGCTGCCGGAGGGCGTCCCGACGCTGACGGTGGCCGAGCTGGAGGCCGATCCGCACGGGACATTCCGCACGTGGCGCCCCAGGCTGCCCGTCATCGGCCACGAGGTCGCGGGCTTCGTCGTCCTCCGGGCCGGGGACGTCGACCGGCTGATGCGCGATTCCCGCGCCCAGGCGACGGAGACGCTCTACCCCGAGACGCGCGGGATCCCGGAGGGCCGGCTGTTCGACATCTTCGCGCACGGGATGCTCACCGCCAACGGGGCGGTCCATCGCCGGCGCCGCTCGCCCTTCACCCGGACCTTCGCGGCCCGGATGATCGAAGGGCTGCGCCCCCGGATCCGCGCGGCCGCGGAAAGCCTCGTCCGGGATTGGCTGCCGGACGGGGAGGTCGACCTCGTCGCGCGCTACACCGCCCTGATCCCGGCCCAGACCATCGCCGACATCCTCGGTCTGCCGCACGACGACATCCCCCGCTTCACGCAGCTCGCCTACGACGTCTCGCGGGTGCTGAGCTTCACCTTCGAACCGGAGGACATCCCGGACCTCGAAGCGGCGGCGGTCGCGCTGCAGGATTACGTGCGCGCGATCCTCGACGCGCGCCGGTCGGCGCCGCGCGACGATTTCCTGTCGCGCTTCCTCGCGGAGGCCGGGGCGGCGGGCGATCTCACCTCCGACGAGGTGATCGTCCAGCTCGTGCAGTTGATCATCGGCGGCACCGACACGACCCGGGTCGCCGGCGCCCTGCAGGCGGCGCTGCTGCTGCAGCATCCGGAGCAATGGGCGGCGCTGCGCCGCGATCCGGGTCTGATCCCGGCCGCCGTGGCGGAGTCCCTGCGCTACGAGCCGAGCGTCGGCTCCGCGGGGCGGGTCGCCCGGGAGGCGATCGATCTCGACGGAACCATCGTGCCGGCGGGCAGCATGATCATGCTCTCGACGCTGTCGGCGCTGCGGGACGAGGCGGCCTTTCGGGACCCCGACACGTTCGACATCCGCCGGGACGACCTCCCGCGCCTGCATCCGATCTTCGGCGGCGGCGCACACCGGTGCATCGGCGAGGCCCTGGCCCGGGTCGAACTGGAGGAGGGCCTGGGCGCCCTGACGCGCCTTGCTCCGGGCCTGCGCCTGACGGGCGGGATGCCGGTTCTCCACGGCCATAGCGGCATCCGGCGCATCGGTCCGCTGCACGTCGCCACCTGATCGAGCCTCGGCTCCAACCGGAGGCGCCGCGGAACCGGCCGCGGTCCCATCGGCGCACGCGACGGCACCCAGACCGCTGGACCGGGTGCCGCCCCAGCATCGGGCCATTGTTTTCAGCCAGTGGACTGATATCACGACTGAATTTGTCGATTTTATCAATCAATCTAAATTTCTAATGTCATACGCTTCCGATTTACTGCAATCACCATGCAATCCCGAGAACCCAATCCTGAAGCTCCCCACACCGGAGCATACGATCATGGTTCTCAAGCGGGCACAAACCCTTGCCGGCGCCGCGGCGGGCGCCCTTCTGCTGACCCTCGCGGCTCCGACAGCCGTGCGGTCGCAACCGGTCCCACGCTTCGCGCAGCCCGACGTGCCGAGCCCCGTCGCACGGTCGCGCGCGCTCCCCTCCTGGACGCGCCAGGACGTCCGCTCGCTCACGGTCGAGCGCGAACACCTCCGGGCGCAGCGCATCATCGCCCGCATCTGCTCGGGCTGCTGATGTCGGCGATGGTCCTCCCGGAAGCCAGCCCCGCGGCGGCGAATCCAGCTTGCCGGCTCGGCCGGCGGCGCCGCCGGGCCGGGGCGGATCCGGCCGTCCGCCGCAACCGTGTGGCCGCGGCCTGGGGCCACGCGCTCCTCGCCGCGGCGCCGGCACCGCTGCTGATGGGGCTCGCATCCGCGACCGGCTCGGAGCCCGTCACCCTCGGCCTCGCCGGGCTTGCCCTGACGTCCCTCGCGCTGCAGGTGCGGCGCCTGCGCTCCGCCGCGCGGATCGTGACGCGACACCGGGACAACCTCGCGCGTCTGGCGGCCCCGGCGGTGGCCCGCTTGGTCGCCGAGACCGACGCCGTCACCCTGCGCGCCGGCTGGGAGCAGGAGGCGACGGTGCTGTTCGCCGACATCCGCGACTTCACCCGCCTCTGCGAAACCCTGTCGCCGGGCGAGGTCGCGGCCTTCCTCGCCGAATTCCGGCATCGCGCCGCGGGGGCGGTGGAGGCGGCGGGCGGCCTCGTCGACAAGTTCGTGGGTGATGAGGTCATGGCCGTCTTCGGCATCCCCCACGCGGGGGCCGACGATACGGATCGCGCCGTCGCGGCGGCCCGCGCTCTGGCCGCCGCGATGCTGGCCTGGAGTCGCGGGCGGGCGCGGGCCGGTCTGCCACCGGTCCGCATCGGGATCGGCCTCCATCGCGGTCCGGTCTTCGTCGGCGCCATCGGGGCGGAGCGCGTCGAGTTCACCGTGGTGGGCGATACCGTCAACGTCGCCCGCCGTCTGGAGCAGATGACCCGCACGACGGCCTGCGACTGCATCGCCTCGGAAGCCGTGGTGCGGGCTGCGACGTCCGGGGAGGCGCGGGTCGTCGCCGTTCAGCCCGTGCGCGGCGCGCGTGCCGTCCTGCGCCTGTTCGCCCTCGCGCTGGCCCCTAGCGGCCGGGTGCCATCCCCCATGGATCGGGATTCATCCGCATGAGTGCCGAACGGGGACGTCGAGGCCGGTTCTGGAGGCGCCATCCGGCGGCCCTCCTCGGACCGGCCGTACTCCTGGCGGGATTGGCCGGCGCGGCCAGCGTCGGGCCGCGCCTCCTCAGACCGAACACCTACGCGTCCGTCCCATCGATCGAGACGCGGCCGGACTTCCATGATCCTGCGCTGCTGGCACAAGCCTGGACCCTGCCGGTGGCCGCGGCGTACCGAAGGCGGCCTTACGAATATCAGAGCAATCCAAGCTTCTGCGGCCCGGCCACGGTGGCGAACCTGCTCCGCTCCCTCGGCGTCGACTTTTCACAGGCCGACGTGCTCCGCGGGACGGCGTTCCAGCCCTGGTTCGGCGTGCTTGTGAACGGGCTGACGCTGGATGAGTTGGCCGACCTGATCCGACGCCGGCTCGACCATCCGGTCCAGGTCGTGCGCGATCTCGCCTTGCCCGCGTTCCGCGCTCTGATGACGAGCGGCAACGACCCGGACAGGCGGCTGATCGTCAATTTCCATCGCGGGCCGCTCTTCGGGCGCGGGGCCGGGCATTTCTCGCCGATCCTCGGATATCTGCCGGACGCGGACTTGGTCTTCGTCGGGGATGTCAACGGCGACTACCGCCCTTTTCTGGTCAGCAGCGAGCGCCTGTGGCGCGCGGTCGCGACGCCGGATAGCGCCTCCGGCAAGACGCGCGGCTTGCTGATCGTCGAGACGAACCGGCCTTGAAGCAGAGACGCATCGGTTGAGGGCCGGCGTCAACCGTCGCTGCGAGTGTGTGGACGGACGGTCGACGGTGGACTTGCCGCCGGATGCCGCGGGGCCGTCTCCGGGCGCTTCGGCTCGACCTTCGGGCAAACGGGGCGGCCCGTCGCCGCCCATGCAACCGTAGCACCATCGGTTCGTGGAGAAGGCCACGTACCAGGATGCCGGGTCCCGAACGGGCCGCGGTCCGGCCCTGGCGGGCTCACAGCCCTTCGATGGCCGCTTCGGCGTGGCCGGCGTGCCTCCGTCAGGCTGTGAGACGATGTCCCGCGGAGCCGGGACTCTCGGAACGGATCAGGGCGCCTTGGATCCGGCGACGAGGCGGTCCAGCGTTCCCAGGATCACCGCCGGCGTATCGATCGCCGCCATATCCGCCGCGATCGCCCGCGCGCGCTCGGCGAAGGACGGCTCGATCAGGACCCGATCGACCGCCGCGCGCAGGTCTCGCGCCTCTGGCCGCTGCGACGGGATCTCGATGCCGACGCCCGACCACGCCACCCGGGCGCCGACCTCGGCCTTGTCCTCGGTGCGCCCCGCCGCCACGATCGGGACGCCGGCTTGAAGGGCCAGCTGCACGGTCCCGTAACCGCCATTGGTGACCAGCACGTCGACCTTCGGCAGGAGCATCGCGAAATCGAGGAACTCGGCAAGCCGCGCGTTCTTCGGGATCGGTCCGCGCACGTTCCCGATGGGTCGGAGGCCGGTGGTGACGAGCACCAGCAGGTCGTCGCGCGCGCCGAGCGCCGATAGGGTCGGCTCGATCAGTTCGCCGAGATCGGCGTTGGCGACCGTCCCCTGGGTCACGAGCACGACCTTCCTGGACCCGTCGAGTTCGCCCCACCAGTCCGGCAAGGCGGCGTCCTGCTTCGGCGGAGGCGGCAGGGCACCGACGAACCGGACATGGTCGGGCAGATCCCCGAAATCGTACTCGAACGCCGGTACCGTCGTCTGGAGGAAGGCGTCAGCCATGAGATGGCGCGAGTGCAGCACCGCGCACGGCAACGGCGGCAGGCCCATCTCGGCGAGCTTGGCATCCGCGTAGGCGCGGACCGGCGCCCCGAACACACGTTCGGCTTCGACTGCGATGGCCGCGTATGCCGCGCGCGCGGCCTCGTCGCGTGCCGGCGGCAACCCGATCATGGCCGGGGCCCCGTCCGGCCTGTCGGCCACCATGATCGTGATGCTGCAGGCGACGATCGGTGGCCGGGGCGTCCCCGCGTCCAGGAACAGGGCCGTCGCGCCGAAGAACAGATCGTCGACGACGACGATATCGGGGCGTTCGGACGCGATGATCCTGCGCAGGGTCTCGGCCTGCGGCGGCATCGGGTCGAGGAAGATCCGCTCGAAATTGTAGCGGAGCTGTTCCGGGCCCGGGGGGAGACTTGCGCGCTCGGGCAACACGTCCTCGATCCGCGTGAGGTCGATGTCAGCGCCGGCGGCGAGGGGCAGGAAGCGGGCGCCGGACTTTTCGACGGACGGGCGGAGATACCCAGCCGTGGCCACCAGCGCCGCGTCGCCGCGCGCCAGGGCCATGCGCGCGATGGCCAGCAGCGGATTCAGGTGGCCGGCGGCCGGTGTAGCGGCGAAGAGGATTTTCATGCGGGCCCCGTGACAGCGACGGAGCAGGTCCTGGCCGGTCGCACGCGCTGCACGGTTCCGTGCTCGGCGGTGAAAGCCGGTGTCTGCTCCTGGCCGGGGGTTTGTGCCCTGCGCATGACCGCAGCGTTTCGCCTGTGGGCGATCAGGTTACAGGCGTAACGTCCGAAGACCGGGCTTTCGCCGCTGCTTTGCGGCGGCCATGGTGTTCCTCCCGGGCGTCGCCCGCCGCCACATCGCGCGAGACGACGTGTCCCGATCGCAAGGAGGCGCGGGGAAGCCGTCCGCCTTTCCGCGTTCCTGCACCGAAGCGGACAGGCAGCTTTCAACCAGACGACACCGTACCGAATCGCTGACAGGCGCAAAACGCGGCCGTTCCGCTTACCGCCCGCGCGAACTTTCTGTAGGCCCGTCCCGGGATCGCGGCTGCGTGCCGGCCTGACGTGTCGGCTCAGGGATGGGATGGGACTGCGCGGATGCCGATCAGCAGGAGGGACCTCATAGGTGCGGGCTCGCCGGAGGCGCTCGTCAAACGCATCCTACAGGCCGAGCCGAACCTTCCGGTACCTGTGCCGATCCAGGAGCTGTGCGCGAGACTCGGCATCCTCCGGATCGAGGACCTCGACAGTGAGGAGTTCGAGGGGGGCCTCGTCATCGACGCGGAGCGGTCCGAAGGCACCATCCTCGCCAGGCGCGGGGGCGAACCGCGTCGCCGCTTCACCATCGCGCACGAACTCGCCCACTTCCTCATGGCGCACCACGTACCGGATCACCCCGGCCGGTTCAGGTGCCGGAGCTCTGACCTTCGCCGCGTCACAGCGAAGGAGGGCGATCAGCGGCAGCGCCGGGAGGTCGAGGCCAACCGCTTCGCTACGCTCATGCTGATGCCCCCGCACCTGCTGCGGGGAGCCATGGCGGCTTTTCGCGAGCCCAATCTGCAGCACGTTCTTGTGCTCGCGCGCGACTTCGCGGTCGCCAAGGAGGCGGCGGCCCGGGCCTACGTACAATACCATCCTGAGCGGATCGCCATCGTCGTGGCGGGCAATGGCCGGGTGCAGCGGTGCTACCGCGCCCTCTCGTTTCCGGATATCATCTGCGCGGTCGGCAGCCCGGTCCCGACGGGCTCGCTCTATCACACCAGTCCCCACCGGCCGAACATCGCGAGCGACATCGCCGCGTGCAGTTCCGATCTTTGGATCGATGTGAAGCGCGACCTCCGCGCACCGGACCTGTACGAGCAGGTGTACCTGCAGCAGAATGGCTTCGCGATGATCCTGCTGCGGCTTGAAGCTGCCCCGGAGGAGAGCGCAGAGGAGCGCAGGCTCGATGAGGGCTGGCGTCACCGCTTCCATTCTGGGCGGCGGTAGGCGAGGTCCAGCGCTGTTGTACAGCCCAGACGGGCTGGCTGCTGCTTCGTCACGATGGGCCGTACCGCCGTCCCGTTGCTGATCCGGCGCACTCCGAAGGGCGGCAGAGGAGCGATGAGGGTCGTGAATGGCGGGGACTGACGACGACCTCCGGCTGCTCCTCAATCAGGCTAGGACAGAGGACGCATTTTTCGACCGTGTCGGCCACGCCGAGGACGCCGCGTTGAACGTGATGGGCACCACGCCTGCGACGTCTCCTGCCGTGTCGTTGATGATCACGAACCGGCAGCGGGCTGCGCTTCGTGAGCTTGGCTATTCCGAAGAGGTCATTCGGCAGATGACGCCTGCCGAGGCGCACGGGAAGCTGGATTTGGCCTAGCCGTCGTCCCCGCAACGCGGATCAGAAGGCTTGAGGCCCCCGCCGACCGCATCCAGGGATCGGCACACGCCCATCATCGGCCCCCTTCGCTGCCAATAACCGCCGACAGCCGACCGCTCGCATAGTGGAAATGATAGCGCCAAAACCGCCGATAAAGTGAGATCGACCCTGGATTTTGTTCCTGTTTTGTTCTAAATGACCCCACGGATCGAGCCCCTGTTCAACCCCTCGGTTGCTCCGAGCTACCCCGTATGGCCGATACCGACATCCCGCCACTCAGCCCCGACGACGCCAAGCTGATCCGCAATGAGCGGGCGAAGCTGACAGCGATGTGGGTCAACGGCGTCGCGGTCGCCTCCGTGGCTGTCGGCGGCATCTCCCCGTCCGTGGCGATCTTCTCGGGCACCGCCAGCGCGCTTACGGCCAGCGCTCTCCTGGTTGGTTGGAGTCTCCTGGCAGGTATACTACATCTGGTGGCCAGACGCCTGCTCGGAGCCCTGCGCGCGTGAGCCTGACGCTCGCACAGATGATTGTTCTTTTTCTCGGCCCGCTCGTCTTGGCGACGATGGTCGGCGTTGTCCTTTGGTTGACGCACGAGAAGGAGACCGACTGTCTCAAGCGCGCTGAAGTTGAGCATGCGCTGTGGCTCAAATACCAAGCCGAGCGTAAAGAGGCCGGAGAGTAGTTGCTTCGGTCGTTCGATAAGCGACGACCACGAGGCGTTGCCCCCCTGGATACGCGAGCGCGAAGAACTTAGCCGGCACCAACCGATGCTCGTGCGCCCCACTCCGTCGTGAGCTTTTTCCCGGACCGATATCCCCAAGCAAACAGGACCCCCATGGCCGGCCTCAAGGACAAGCGTGGCTTTATCGATAAGGACCGACTCGATCTGTCAGAGCGCAAGGCTGTCGAGTTCTGGATGAAGCGCTGGGGCGTCACGCAGGATCAGCTGACGGCGGCGCATCGCAAAGTTGGCCGCATGACGAAGGACATCGCCGCCGAGCTGGGCAAAAAGCGCTAGGGGCGCGCGCCTCGAACGAGCCTGCTCGCCCCGGCCTATGTGGCGCGAGCGATGATCCGCTACCAAGCGGTGGATAGCGGCCCCGCCAAGCTCCGCATCGCCACGATGCGTGTGCTCAGGATCTCAATCCTGGCGATACTCTTACGGCCGTGACCTCAATTGGGAATTGCCGAACTGCGATTGAGTGACTGATTTGAGGTAGTGGTGAGGGCGGCCCGGACGGCTGGCATGGGTCGGAGGCAGGCGGTCCGCTTGTCCTGTTGGCCGACTCCAAAAGGGATCCGCTGCTTACGGCCAGAACCGGTAGCCCGCAGATGACCTGCGCGAGCGTCGCAGATGTTTGGCTTTCCGGCTGTCCGCTTCCCTGTCGAACATCCCAAGAAGCGGACGATTCCCTACGCAAGCCGAGATCCCATAGTCGCCGTTCAAGGCGGCCTGCCCGCGCGTATGGTCGCCGGCAAGTCGGCGACCCGGCCGTCCGGTGCTCCGACGAACGGGGGATCTGCGCCGCGGTTCAGGGGGACGGCATGCCCCTCACCCTCGAAACACATCGGCGCCCCCTGCGCCGTCTGGACGCGATCGCGCGTCTTCGACGCGCGTGCATCGGTGATGGCGCGGGGGAATCCCAGGTGGCCAGCGCGATCACCGCGGCCCTGCCGACGAGGGCGGTCACGGGGATCGCCTGGATGCGCGGACCAGTGCGGGGGGCATAGTGGTCCAGGGATGGAGCGTGATTGGACTCTGCCGAGGGTTGAGCCGTCATGCTCCGGCGGCCGGACAACGGTCTCTTGGATCGCGCGTCCCCCGGTCTTTCGACGTTGCTCGAGAAGCTCGATGGCAGATCACCGGGTGGTTCAGGCGGCCATCTTCGGAGGGTTGAGGAAGGTCAAGAAGTCTGCGAACGGCAATGGCCGGCTGACGTGATAGCCTTGAATCTGATCGCACCGTTCGGCGGCGACGAAGTCATATTGCTCGGCCGTTTCAACGCCTTCGACCGTCGTCGCCATGCCGAGGCACGCCCCCATGGTGATGATGGCCCGGACGATCGCGGCACTCTCGCTGTCTTCCGGGAGCATCCGGATGAACGATCGATCGATCTTGATCTTCGAGAAGGGAAAGCGCCGCAGGTAGCTGAGTGACGAGTAGCCGGTTCCGAAATCGTCCATGGCGAGGGATACGCCCACCGCCTTGAGCTTTGTAAGCAGGGCGAGGGTCCGCGCTTCGTCATCGAGCATCACGCCCTCGGTGATCTCGAGCTCCAGCCGGTCGGCGGCGAGGCCGGAGGCCTTCAAGGTGGACGCGACCAGCTCCGGGAGCCCATCGTCGCGGAACTGGACCGGCGACAGGTTGACTGCGACCTTGATGGTGCTCGGCCACCCCGCGGCGTGGGTGCAGGCGGTGCCGAGCACCCAGGCACCGAGTTGGGCGATCAGGCCGGTCTCCTCTGCGAGAGGAATGAAGTCTGCCGGGGGGATGAGGCCGTGCTCCGGATGGCGCCAGCGGACCAGAGCTTCCGCCGTCGTGACCTCTCCGGTCTTCGCGTCGACGAGCGGTTGATAATGCAGCTCGAACTCACCGTCGTTCAGGGCGCGGCGCATGTCGGCTTCAAGCCGGCTGCGCATCAGCATTCGCGTAGCCAGGGCCGGCTCGAACAGCCTGTAGGTTCCCCTGCCGTCCGCCTTTGCCTTGTACAGAGCCAGGTCGGCGTGGCGCATCAAGTCGTCTGCCTGAAGCCCATCCTGACGGCCAACGGCGATGCCGACGCTCACGCCGACATGGATCAGCTGACCCTCGAGAAGGAAGGCACGATCGATCACCGAAACCAGCTGCGCAGCGACGGCTTCGGGGGCCGAAACGGCGGCGCTGTCGAGCAGGAGGATGGCAAACTCGTCGCCGCCGAGACGCGCAACGACATCCCCTGCAGCCAGGACGGATCGCAGACGAGCAGCGACCTTGCGCAGCAGTTCGTCACCCATCGCATGGCCCAGCGTGTCGTTGACGAACTTGAAGCGATCGAGGTCGAGCATCAGAACGGCGAAGCCACCGGCCTGCTCGCGCAAAGCGACACGGTGGGCGAGCAGATCGCCGAACTGCGCCCGGTTCGGCAAGCCGGTCACGGTATCGGTGAAGGCCAACGAGCGCAGCCGAGCTTCCGAGCGGAGACGTTCGCGCTGATCTCGAAAGGCGATGACTGTCTGGCGCTTATGACCGAGCGAGACGGTTTTCCGCAGCACGCGCACGGGAACGAACTGACCATCGGCGCCTACGAGTTCGGCCTCCCGCTCCTCCTGTTCGGGAAGGTCGGACACCACAAGACCGGGCAGAAGCCGCGTGATGCTGCAGGCGATCAGCTCGGCCTGACTCATGCCCGACAGCTGCTCGAGGCTGCGATTGGCAGCGGTGACGTGCTCTCCGTCGCACACCGCCAGTCCCTCGAGAGCGACGCTGGCCAGCTCGCGCAGGCGTTCGCGATCACGGCGCATCTGCGCCCTTGCGTTGAGGGTCATGCGCAGCCCGAGGAAGGCGAGCGTCAGCAATCCGAAGGATACAGCGGCGATGACGGGGGCGATCGTCGAAGGTGCAATCGCGCTGGTCGGTAAGGGCACCGCCGGATCGAAGGTCAGCGTCATCGCGGTCATGCCACCGAGGTGGAGAATGACGATGGACAGCAGGAGCAGGGGGGCCGCGAGGCGCCGCACGAAGCGATCGCGCTCACCGGCGAGGGTCAGGGCCAAACCCGACAAGCCGAGGCTGATGATGATCGATGGGGGGACAACACTCATGTCCCAAGCGACGTGTCCGGTGACACGATAGGATGACTGTCCCACGTAATGGAGGGCTGTCACACCCAGGCCGATGATCACACCCGCAAGGAAGCGACGCTGGCGCCGATGGCTCCCGATGGACAGCGCCACGCCGAGGCCGATGCCACTGATCACCAAAAGCAGAGACGCCGCCGTGAGGATTGGCTCGAAGCCCGCGGCCATGCCGGGTCGGAAAGCCAGCAGGGCAATCATGTGCGTCGCCCAGGCCGTACATCCACCGGCAACGATGCTGACGAGGCCCCATTTTCTACGCACCGAACCCTCGGAGCGGGCCGCGTGGGAGGCGATGGCGGAGGTGGCGTAGATGCCGACGCAACAGACAATCGCCGCTAAAAGCAGCAATTGTTCATCATGTTGCTGCGTAACGCAGGTCAAAATCGCACGCATGTGAAACTCCCGCGGCAAATTCTGTCCGGGAGATCTTATATTTCCATGAAGTTTTACCGGACGATCTTGCGTTCAGCACAGCGGCGCTATGCTCGAGAAACACGAAGACACAATGCCAAACCCGCAGGGCGCATCACAGGCGATCTCGTGCTGCGATCGTTGCCGGAACGGCGGAGGACTCTGAGGGCGCCGGACCGCGAATGACGATGCCCTGGAGCGGCGCCCATCGACGCGCCCGACGTCCGTGAGCCGGTCGCAGATCGCCCCCTTTGGGTGGGAAGCGGCCGGTCCGGTCAGGGGCAACAAACCCCTGAACTAAGCCCCCACGACCGTGCAATGTGTCGAGTCCGATGACCTTAAGATTCGACCCTCTTCGAATCTCAGCTCGTCGGCCGGTTTGGGGCGGCTGTACAGGAAGCCCTGAAGCTCTTCGCAGCCGCTCTGTCGCAACCGCTCGGCCTGCTCGCAGGTCTCGACGCCTTCCGCCGTCACCGTCATGCCGAGCCCCCGAGCCATGTCGCGGATTGCCTGCACGATGATCTGATTGTCATGCCGCGTCGGCAGTTCCTGTACGAAGGACCGATCGATCTTCACCTTGTCGAACGGGAAGCTGCGCAGGTAGCTGAGCGACGAGTAGCCGGTCCCGAAATCGTCGAGGGCGACTCGAACGCCGAGGGCTCGGATCTGCCTCAACGTCTCCAGCGCTGCCTCGACATCGTCGATCAGAACGGTCTCCGTCACCTCGATCTCGAGGCGCGACGGCGACAGACCGGCTTGCGTGAGCGCCGTCAGGATCGTTTGCGGCAGCTCGCGGTTGCGGAACTGGACCGGCGAGATGTTGACCGATACGCGTTGCGCCCCTGGCCAGCGCACCGCCTCACGGCAGGCCTCCTCCAAAACCCAGACCCCGATCGGGATGATGAGGCCGCTCTGCTCGGCCACCGAGATGAACTCGGCAGGCGAGACCATGCCGCGCTCAGGATGTTGCCAGCGCAGCAGCGCCTCGCAGCCGCTGACCTCACCGGTCGTCGCGCTGACATAGGCCTGGTAGTACAGCACCAATTCCTCATGGGCGAGCGCCAGACGGAGGTCTTGCACGAGCCGCTGCCGTTCCTGCAGACGCCGATCCATGTCCGGCGCGAAGAACCGAAAGGTGCCGCGCCCATCGCCTTTGGCGCGATACAGCGCAGCGTCGGCATTCTTGATGAGCGCCGCAGCCGTTTCGCCATCCGTCATGCCGAAGGCGATGCCGATGCTGACGCCGACCGTCACGTCATCGCCGGCGATCCTGAACGGGGTACTGAGGGCACGGATGATGTTCTGCGCCAGCGCCTCGACGTCGGCCTGATCGGTGTAGGTCGTGTCCAGGATGACGAACTCGTCACCGCCGAAGCGGGCGATCTGATCACCGCCCTCGACCACGGAGCGCAGCCGCTGCGCGACGGCGATCAGCAGCGCATCCCCGGCGGGGTGACCATAGCGGTCGTTCACGCCCTTGAAGCCATCGAGGTCCAGGCTCAGCACCGCCAGGCCGGCGCGGCCGCGTTGGAGCACGTGGTCAAGGCCGTTGCAGAACAATGTACGGTTGGGCAGATCGGTGAGCGCATCGTGGTGGGCGAGATAGGCGAGGCGTGCCTCAGCCCGCTTGGCGACGGTGATGTCGGCGCACACGCCACGATAACCGAGGAACGTGCCCTGACCATCCTGGAAGGGCCGGCCTGAGAGCGCCCACCACCGCGGGCTTCCAGCGATGGTGAAGGGGATGGCGACATCACGGAATGCCGTCCGTGCGGTGATATGGTTGAGGAGCGTACGCCTGGCCTCGGCGTTGCCGGCGACCGCGTCATCGGTCAGGGGCTGGTCGAGAGCCGCGCCTTGAATGAGTTCGGCGGGCCGGTCGAGCGCCTGTATGAAACGCTGGCTCAGGTTCTGATACTTCAGATCGGCGTTGGTTTCCCAAAGCCAGTCGCTGGTCTGGTCCTCATAGTCCCTCAGGAGCACCCCGATCGTCGCCCCCTGCTCCTCCAGCGCGACCTGCTGCCGCTGGTTCGCGGTGAACAGCGCAGACTGGCGCTTCGCCGTACCCAGGACTGTCGTGCCTCCGGCGATGAACAGGAAGGAGACATACAGGTTGTACGCGTCGAACCCGGACGTGAGTAAACCCATGATGGTGAGCCCGCTGACGAGGCCAACGTAGGTGACGGCGGCGGGGAGTACGGGGGCGAGGATAAGACCGCCGGCCCATAGCAGGCCGGTGACGAAGCAGATGACGCAGGTGACCTCCGCTCCTGTCGTTTGCGTCAGCAGCCAAGCCGGCACGCTTGCGAAGAGTAGCGCCATGACGGCAGCCTGACGCACACGTTTCCGGTCGGAACGGGGCGAGGCATAGAGGCGTGGCGGTTGCCCGTTTGTGCGCATCGCCATGATCAACCGCGCCGTGCAGAGGGCAACGATGAGCGTGCACCACGTGAGCAACACGATGGGTTGAGTCCGCCACAAGAGCAGCGTCAAGGGGCCTACACAGGCGATGTTCGCCAGCATCATCGCAGGCACGAGCTGATCAATAGCCTCATGTCGGCGAGCCCTGATGCGACCGAGCTTGGCCTCATCGGCGGCCAAGCACGCCAGGGGCGTTCGATCGGTGGCCTGTCCGGCCGTCACCGCTTCCGCTAGCGAATTCCGCATCGGCCTGATCATTCTGAAGCGAGGGCAACGCTTATAATCACCCGAAAGCTGAGCTCTTAATGATAATATTGCGTTTATGAGACGGACGCCGCCCGTCGGAGCCAATACTTTGAGCACGTGGGCGAAAATGTTTACAAGAATACTTAAGAAACTGCCGACCGAGAAATCTGACGCTGGACGATAAGTCTAGCCTAGAGACGCAGGAAGATGACATCGAATGAATGTCGGTCGTCGGGTTCACGTTACTCCACAGGCCTTGGGCATCAATTCAGAGCGATGATCAGCTGGTTTTGGTTCGAAGTGAAGCGGTCGCGGAAAACGGTTTTTCCCGGTTCATTTCCGGGCGACAAATGCATTACGACCGGTACAGCCGCGGAGGCCATCCAGGCTGTTTTGTGCAAGCGGCCAATAATCCTTGCCGATCGCGCAGCAAACCGGATGCCACGGAACGTTGGCATAAATCGCACGATGTCAGCGGCATAGCGGCTGTTGTTCGAGGTGGCTTGCGCATTCAAGAACCAGCCCATCGGCTCCTTTGCGGGAATTGTGGCCGGATCCAGATACGAAGCGGCTTCATAAACTCCGGTCAACTCCTCGCGAGGCGGCTCGCCGGCGGTCTCACGCGCGTGCAGAACGGCCCGGCTCAATGGCCTCTTCGACATTCACGATGTGGCCTTGAACCGGATCTACGCGTCGCACGGCTCCGTCATCGCTCGCCGCGTGTCCGATAAAGCTCCGCGGCGGAGCACGTCCATGGTGCGCGCCGCTGTCAGAACTGGAAACCCGGAGGCAAGCGGCCCCTGCCTCCGAACGCGCCCCCGGACGGTAAGTCATACCTGCATCCAGCGAGGCCGCACGATGTGCATGACTGCGCTTTGCCCCACGCGCGCATCCGCAGCCCCATCGACGCGTTTTGGTGCGCCACCGCCGCGCGATCGGGTCACCAGCGTGGAACAACTCCGATCTCCGGACCCATGCGCCGGACGGCATCGAAGGCTCTTTGAAGCCAAAGCGCCGCACTCCATCGACAGCCGGTAGCCTGGAGGCGACACGTGGGCCAATGGCGCCCAGTCGGCTGCGAGGTCGTGCATGCCTCCGAACGGGACAGAAACTGGACACCGCTGGCAACGATTAGGGCTAAGTGCTTGAAAACCTTGGCGCGCCCTACGGGAGGGGCCGCCCTTTTCCAAGATCCTGTGCGAACAACGACTTACAACGCGATCTAATAGGGATGTTATGCACGGCGTTATGCGTCTGCAAGGAGAGTGTGGAAGCTTTTCAACCTCATTTTGTTGCGACCAGCCTGCCGCAGGGGATCAGGAGATCGAGGCGTACCGCCGAGACACTTGCCTCACAAATCTCGATCGAAAAGCCCTGTTGGGTCAGCCGGCCCGAGCCGCGGTACAGTCGGTCGTGGGGCAGAGCGCCCATCTGCCGTTCAGGTCGCCGCATGATTTACGCAAAACGAGAGAAGATCACCAGAAAGGGGCAATCTCAGGTAATGCCGGACACTGGGTGGTCGTCGTATCGCTGGTCGAGAGGTGAAAGCTGAAAGTGTTCGAGCTGCAGGTTTACTTGACCGATGTGATTGCCCGTACTGTGGCTATTCACTCGCTAAGCGGCCTCGACAACCTGCTGCCTTGGGCCGCCGCCCCGAAGCCCCGCCCCCCCCCCCCCCCCGTCCCCCCACCCCGGGTGCAGAAACAACCTTCACTGGGGATCGCCGGGTTACAGCGGCCAAATGGGTGTGTAACGCACGCCCGTGGGGGCGGGGGACGGGGCCCCCCCGAAAACAGAGCAGCCGGGCTGGCCCCCACCCCCCGCGCCAGCGTTCCTCCCCAGCCCCTCGCCACGCCGCCTCGACAACCCGCTGCCATCGGCCGCCGGCCCGCAGACCCGCCCCCCCCCCCCCGCAGTCCCTCAAGGCGTGGCGTAAGAACGACCTTTACTTGGAATCGGCGTGTACAAGGGACCATATGGTTGATCAACGCCGCCGCTTGGAGGCTGGGATCGGCGACCCACCAGAAACCGGACATTCGGCTTGGCGCCCATTGCCGCCGATCCCAGCCTCCAAGCGGCGGCGTTGAGCAACCATATGGTCCCTTGTACACGCCGATTCCAAGTAAAGGTCGTTCTTACGCCACGCCTTGAGGGACTGCGGGGGGGGGGGGGGGGGGCTGCGGGGGGGCGGCCCAGCGCAGAGGGTTGGCGAGGCGGCTTAGCGGTTAAAGAGCCAAGGTAGGGGAAATCCTACGGGTCAAGTAAACCTGCAACCAAAACCGTTTCATCTGTCACCCCTCAAACGTT
>NZ_JAKSYG010000084.1 GCF_022829725.1 Methylobacterium sp. E-005
GGTCCTCGTAAATCGCCCGGTGCACGACGGGGATTAAACACGACTCCGTGATTTGTATGCAATCGGCGATGCGGCATCAGTCAGATCGGCGAACCTGACAAAAGCAGGGCGCGGTCTTGAGATTTGGCTGGGGGAATACAGGCACGCCTTGCGAGGCAGCCTGGTCGCGTCCGTGGAAATACTGCCCGGACTGGCACAGGCACAGCAAGCGGAAACCTTGGGTGAAATAAGTGTGGTCTCGACGTCGCCGGTCGGGGCCGGCGGCGGCAAGTCGAGCGGCGCCCAGAACCTGAACACCCTCGGCCAGATCGTGCCGACCGCCCCCGCCGGGCCGGTCCGCCTGCGCGGCTCCGAGCAGCCGCTCAACAAGATCCCCAGCACCGTCGAGACCGTCACGCCCCGCCAGATCGCCATCGACCGCGGCACCGACAACATCATCGCCACCTTCGCCCGCGAGACCCCGGGCGTGAACATCAGCGACTCCCAGGGCAACGGCAACCGCGTCGACCTCAACTACCGCGGCTTCACCGCCTCCCCCGTTCAGGGCGTGCCGCAGGGTCTGGCCGTCTACCAGAACGGCATCCGCATCAACGAGGCCTTCGGCGACGTCGTCAACTTCGACCTGATCCCGCCGCAGGCGGTCCAGCGGATCGACGTGGTCACCGGCAACCCGATCTTCGGCCTCAACGCCATCGGCGGCGCGGTCAACATCCAGATGAAGAACGGCTTCACCTGGCAGGGCACCGAAATCTCGGCCTGGGGCGGCTCGGACGCGCGCACCGCCGGCTATCTCGAATACGGCAAGGTCGTCGACAACTGGAGCTTCTACTTCACCGGCGATGGGCTGAACGACCGCGGCTGGCGCTACCAGAACCCGAGCACGATCGGGCGTCTGTACGCGGATCTGGGCTACCGCTCGCAGGACTCGGAGTTCCACCTGATCGGTCTGGCCGCGCGCAGCTTCTACGGCGCGGCGGCCGCGACGCCGGTGGACTTCACCCATGTCGATCCGCGGGCGATCTTCACCTTCCCGCAGACGCAGACCACGCAGGTCGGCTCGCTCCAGCTGACCGGCCGGGTCGACATCTCGCCGACCTGGGACCTCGCCGGCAATGCGTATTACCGGCGCTTCAACGAGAACTACGTCGACGGCAACCAGGGCAATTTCGAGCAGTGCAGCTCGCGCTCGAGCTTCCGCGGCTTCCTCTGCTACCAGGACGACGCGTTCAACGTGAATGCGCCGCCGACCAGCCAAGTGGCGGCACGCCGCGCCTACGCCAACCAGTTCGCCATCCTGGGCCTGAACAACCAGCTGATCCCGTTCCGCCGGGCCATCCCCTACGGCACGATCGACACGACCCTGACCAATTCGGAGGCCTATGGCGGCTCGCTGCAGGCGGCCAACCGCGACCGGATCTTCGGCCTGCCCAACACGTTCGTGATCGGCGGCAGCGTCGACGCCTCGACCTTCTCGTTCAAGTCGTCGAGTCAGCTCGGCGTCATCAACCCGAACCTTCTGGTCACGGTCGATCCGAACAACCCCTATTACGGCACGATCCCCGGCCTCGGCACGAACGATATCCGCACGCTCGGCGCCCTCGGCATCGCCCCGACCAATGTCAGCGGCTCGACGCTGTATCTCGGCCTCTACGCCACCGACACCCTCGACCTGACCGATCGGCTCTCGCTCACCGCCGGCTTCCGGCTCAACTATGCCCGCATCCAGACCCGCGACCAGACCGGCTTCTCGCCGGACGTGACGGGTGTGAACGAATTCACCAAGGTCAATCCCCTGGCCGGCCTGACCTATCAGTTCGACCCGGCGCTCAACCTCTACGGCAGCTACTCCGAGTCGAACCGCGCGCCGACCCCGCTGGAGCTGTCCTGCTCCAGCCCGACCCAGCCCTGCCTACTGCCGAACTCGCTGGTCGCCGACCCGCCGCTCAAGCAGGTCACCGGCCAGACCTACGAGGCGGGCTTCCGCGGCGTGATCCCGAACTTCCTCCAGGGCGGCGCCCTGACCTACAAGGCCGGCGTGTTCCGCACCGACCTGACCAACGATCTCTATCAGGTCGCGGTCGCCGGCAATGCGGCCCGCGCCTACTACATCAACGTGCCGGCGACGCGTCGCCAGGGCATCGAGGTCAGCGCCGAGTACGCCGTCACCCCCGACCTGCTCGTCTACGCCAACTACGCGCTGATCGACGCCACCTTCCAGTTCACCGCGACGCTCTCGTCACCCAACAACCCGCTCGCCGGCACCGGGGCGGCCGGCGGCGCCGTCGGCGGCGATGTTGTCCCGAACGGTGGCATCCGCGTGCGGCCGGGCGACAAGATCCCGCTGATCCCGGATCACCAGATCAAGGCCGGGTTCGAGTACAACATCACCCCGGACTGGCGGTTCGGCCTCAACGTGGCGGCCTTCTCGTCGTCCTACTTCCGGGGCGACGAGTCGAACCTGAACCGCAAGCTGCCGGCCTACTACGTGATGAACCTG
>NZ_JAKSYG010000096.1 GCF_022829725.1 Methylobacterium sp. E-005
GACCGGCTCGCTGCTGGTCGATCTCACGCACTACCTCGACGTGCGCAACACCTATCAGGACGCGCTGACCAGCTACCTCGCGAACCCGGTCGGCACGGTGCCGGTCTATCAGAACCCGGGCCGGTTCTACCTTTCGGGGGCGAGCTTCGGCGGCGGCTATCAGGACGAGTGCACCACGGTCTCGCTGAATTACATCAACTCGCCGATCGCCACCGCGACGGGCGTGCGCGAGCGCAACCAGACGGTGCTGCTCCGCGTCGAGTTGAAGACGCTGGGTGAAGCGGACCTGCGCCAGAACGTCGGCACCGCAACCACGGCGGATGGCATCGCCTCGGTGCGGTGATCGCAGGCCGGCCGGATGCATCCGCGTCCGGCCGGCGCTATAGACCCTGCATGCCGCCCCTCGCCCTCACCCTCGGAGACCCCGCCGGGATTGGTCCGGAACTGGCGCTGAGCGCTTGGCTCGGGCGCGCCGGTTCGGATCCGCTGCCACCCTTCTTCCTGGTGGCCGATCCGGCCTTCATCGAACGCCTCGCGCACCGCCTCGGCCGCCTCGTCCCGGTGGCCGAGGTCGATCCCGAAACAGCCGCCGAGGTGTTTCCCCGCGCCCTACCGGTGGTGCCGCTGCCGAGTGGGGCGCTCGTGACCGCCGAGCCCGGCGTGCCGGATACGGCTAATGCCGGCGCAACGATTGAATCGATCACGGCGGCGGTCGGGTTCGTGAAGGCCGGGCGCGCCAGCGCCGTCGTCACCAACCCGATTGCCAAGTTCGTGCTGACCCGGAGCGGTTTCGCCCATCCCGGCCATACCGAGTTCCTGGCTGCCTTGGCGGTGCCCCCCGGCCTTACGCCGCCGCGCCCAGTCATGATGATCTGGAGCGAGAAGCTGTCGGTCGTCCCGGTGACGATCCACGTGCCCCTCAAGGATGTGCCCCAGCTTCTGACCCAGGAGTTGGTGGAGGAGACTGCCACCATCGTCGCCCGGGACCTGCGTGAGAAATTCGGCCTGCCCGAGCCCCGCCTCGTGCTCGCCGGCCTGAACCCCCATGCGGGCGAGGCCGGCACGATCGGCCGCGAGGACCGCGACGTACTCGCCCCCGCGGTGGCGCGGCTGCGCGCGGCCGGAATCGACATCCGGGGACCCCTGCCGGCCGACACCCTGTTCCACGCCCGCGCCCGCGCGACCTACGATGTCGCCCTGGCGCCGACCCACGATCAGGCCCTGATCCCGATCAAGACGATCGCGTTCGACGACGGCGTGAACGTTACCCTGGGATTGCCGTTCGTGCGCACCTCGCCGGACCACGGCACCGCCTTCGACATCGCCGGCCAGGGAACCGCGCGCCCCGACAGCCTCATGGCGGCCCTGCGTCTCGCGGCCCGGCTCGCCGCCAACGCGGCCGATCGCGCTGAAACACCGGGTGGCGAAGTCGTGTCGTTCAGCATCTATGCCGGACGGCCCAGGCCCGCCGGTGCCCGGCACTTCGACCCCGAGGATGAGCTATGAGCGCCGGGGATGGTCTGCCCCCGCTCCGCGAGGTTGTCGCCCGGCACGGGCTGGAACCGCGGAAGGCCCTCGGCCAGAACTTTTTGTATGATCTCAATCTCACCGGCCGGATCGCTCGCGCCGCGGGCCCCCTTGAGGGTGTGACGGTGGTGGAGGTCGGCCCCGGTCCGGGCGGGCTGACCCGCGCGCTGCTCGCCGAGGGCGCTGCCCGCGTGGTGGCGATCGAACGCGATCCCCGCGCCCTGCCCGCGCTCGCCGAGATCGCCGCGCATTACCCCGGGCGGCTGGAGGTGGTGGATGCCGATGCACTGGCCTTCGATCCGCGGCCTCTGATCGGGTCCGGCCCGACCCGGATCGTCGCCAACCTGCCCTACAATGTCGGCACCGCCCTGCTCACCGGCTGGCTCGACGGCGAGGTCTGGCCGCCCTGGTGGGATCAGGCCGTGCTGATGTTCCAGCGCGAGGTGGCCGAGCGGATCGTTGCCGGCCCGGAGGAGCGGGCCGATTACGGGCGCCTCGGCGTGCTCTGCGGCTGGCGCACCGAGGCCGAAATCCTGTTCGACGTGAGCCCCACGGCCTTCGTGCCGCCGCCCAAGGTCACATCGAGCGTGGTCCGGCTGGTGCCGCGGGCCGCACCCCTGCCCTGCCGGGCCCGCGCCCTGGAGTCCGTGACCCGTGCGGCCTTCGGCCAGCGGCGCAAAATGCTGCGCCAAAGCCTGAAGGCCCTGACCCCGGAGGCCGGCCGCCTGCTGGAAGAAGCGGGTCTCGCCGAGACGGCGCGGGCCGAAGAGATTCCCGTGGCGGGGTTCGTGGACCTCGCCAACCTGTGGGATGCGCATCAAAAAACCGGCGCCGCGTTGGCGGCGCCGGCTTGAAGGCAATCCGCCCCGGCTCAGGCCGGGGCGCGTCACGATCAGCGGGTCTGCTGGATCGCCGACAGGACCCAGCCGCGGCCGGGCTGGCGCTGGAACGTCCACAACTCGGTGGCCTCCGACGAGTCGGTCTGCACGATGCGGCCGCTGGTGCGCTCCACCATCACGTCCTTGAGGGCGTAGCGCATCGCCACGGTGGCGTATTCGGTGCGGTCCTCGGCCCAGGCTTCCGCGAGGTCGCCCTGCAGGAGTTTCACGTCCGAGATCTTGTTCACCACGCCGCGGGACGCGTTGTTGCGCAACTCCTCGTCGAAGTAGCTGACCATCTCGGGCGTCGACAGGTTGCCGAGCGTCACACGATCCTCGCGGGAATAGGCCTCCTGAATGTCACCGAGCAGGCGCTCGAACGCTTGGTAGTCGTTCGGCCCGATCTGGACCGGACGGGTTTGCGGCGGACGCTGGCCGCCGAACATGCCGGCACCGCCGGGCGCACCGCCCATTTGACCGGCCGGACCCTGCTGACCGTCGAGCGACGAGCGCGCATAGGGCGCGCCCGCACCAGCCGGCTCGTTCCGGCGCCGGAAGAAGCGCAGCGCCAGCATCACCACGAACACGACGAGCCCCACCTGGAACAGCAAGCCGATCATCGAGGCGAGGCCGCCGAGGCCCCCGAAGAAGCCGCCGCCGAGGAGCGCGCCGATCAGGCCGGCGCCGAGCAGGCCCGCGAAGAAGCCGCCGCCGAATCGGCGACCCTGCGCGGGCGCCTGCATGCCGGGGCTGCCCATGCCGGGGGACGGAGACGTCTGCGACCGCTGCATCGTCATGCCGCCGCCCGGTGCGGTGGGCGTTGCAGAAGGCGCGTTGAAGGTGCGCGAGCCGCGTGAGCCCATGGAACCGCCGCCGCCCGGACGGGCCTCGACGACCGGTGCCGCGACGGTCAGCGCCGTGGCCAGCGCCAGGAGGGCGGCCACACGCCGGCGGCGCGAAATCTGAGTCAACATGAACAGGCCCCTAGGGACGAGAACCGAACGGCGCGGAGCGCCAGCAACAATATGGGAACGGCTGAACGCGGGTTTTAGTCCTGCGTCGGCGACGGCGCAGTGACGTTTGCTATCCTCCGCCTTTAAGGATCATCGCAGGGGCTTGATGCATCTGCGATTTCTCCCAGTGATCGTGCGGTCAAGCTTCCGTCGGATCCGCGATTCGGACGGCCCGATGCCCCGGTGCTCGAAAAGGGGACGCCCCTTCCGAATGCCGGTCTACCGTCGCCGTAAGGCCCGCTTCGCGGTGGCGCGTGCCTCCCGTTCGAACCGGGCGAGTCGGATCCGCCGCTCCAGGGAGAGGGCGTGTCCACCCGGCGGCAGCGCGATGATTTCGGCGATGGCGGTTCGGTCCCGGTAGAGGCTCTCCAGCGCCGAGCCGTCGAGCGTCGCCGCATCGAGCCGATCCGCGAAGCCGGTCGCGTGGCAGGCGCGCACGATCTCGGCCTCCAGGAGCAGGCCCGGGGCGTGGCTGCGCAGATCCTCGTCGTAGGCGGTCTTCAACAATGTCGCCGTGCCGCCGCCGATCAACGCAAGGCTGACCGCGATGGGCCGCCCGTCGAGGGTGAGCGCATCCGCCCGGACGCCCAGCGGGCCCGCCCCATTCGTGAACAGGGCGTGGGCGAGCGCTTCGGTCTCCAATCGGCAGGCCATGGCGGTACCGGCTTGGCCCTTCCAGCCGGCACGCTCCAGATGAAGGAACGCCGCGACCAGACGGGACAGGTCCGCCCCCGCCGTCGCGCTCTCGTACGCGACGGCGCCCGCCTCCGCCAGGCGGCGGGCCCGCCGGCGCAGATCCTTGAACCGGGACCGGTTCGGGTGACCGGCCAGGAAGCCGTCGTGATCGGCGCGGCGGTCCATGACCGGCCGGTCGAAGGTTGCCACGGTACCCACGGCCCAGCCGCGTGCCCGCATGGCGTGCAGCATGTCGGGAACCGCGCCCTCCTCACTCGGCAGCAGCGGCCAGCGCCAAGCGGCTCCGCCGGAGGCCGCCTCGAGGGCGGCGACGAGGTCGAGGGCATGCGCGGCGCGCTCGGGCCCATCGGCGATCAGGGGCGCCGTGGCGGTCACGAAGGGCGAGAGGAACGGCCGCATCATCCGGCCGCCGAGGCCGGAGAGGTCGCGGGCCGGCGCACAGGGCAGGAGCGCCGTGAGCCGGTCCCCCCGCCGGACCGTAACGAACCGCAGGCCGGACGGCAGGAGGCCGGCAGCCCGGTGCGCCGCCAGGACGTGCCTTGCGTAGTGTGGGTGCGGGGCGGCGGCAGCCGCGAACAGCGCATCCCAGGCTTGTGCCTCCGGTGCCGTGTGATCGGCGATCGACCGGTCGGCGCGGTGGAACGTGGCGACGGCATGGCTCATCGGACGGCTCCCGCAGACCAGATCGGCGTCGGCAGGCCGTGGAGCCGGCCCGCGGCGTGAGCCAGGAATCCGGCCCGGGCCACCGTGGCGAGCGCCACCGACACGGCGGCGCCGAGCGCGCCGAACGCCGGCACCAGGGCGAGGCACAGGCCTGCGGCGACGATGAGCGCCCCCGCGGTGATCCCCGCGCAGCGCCGCTCGCCCCCCAGCATGGTCAGGAGATCCTCGCCCGGCCCGAACAGGCTCGCCGCGACGCTGCCGGCCACGAGCACGCACAGGATCGGGATACTGTCGCCGAGCCCCGCGCCGAACATCGCCAGGAGCAGCGGCGAGGCGGCCAGGATCAAGCCGCCGACCGCGAGCGTGGCAGCGGCGGTGAGATGCGCTTGGCGCCGCACCAGCTCGGCCAGGAGAAAGCGGTTCTCCAGGGCATGCGCCGCGCTGTAGCGTTGGAGCGTGGCGGCGCTGACGGCGAAATGCACGAACACCACGAATTGCTGGATCCGCGTCGCCGCGAAATAGAGCCCCACCTCGGCCGGGCTCACCAGGGCGCCCAGCACGATGACGTCGACGAAGGTGAAGCCGGCATTGGCCAAGTCGATCGCCGCGATCGGCAGGCTCGTGCCGAGCCATGTCCGCCAGCGATAGCGGTGTGGCCCATCCGCCAATTCCCGGCGCAGGCGCATCGCGAGCAGGGCGGCCTGGATGGTCGTGGCGGCGGCGGCGGCAACGAGCATCGACGCCATGGCGACCTCCGCGCGCGGCGGTGCGCCGAGCAGGATCGCCGCGATCATGCAGGCCATCATCAGGGTCTGGCGGAGGAGGTAGGGCGGCGCGATAGCCAGCCCGATCCAGTTCTGGCTGCGCGCCACGCCCTCCAGATAATCCTGCACCGCGAAGAGCGGCATCACGCAGAGGGCAACCGCCACCGGCGCCCGGTAAGCTGGCGCGACCAGATCCGGTTCGAGGACCAGAAGCGCCCCGCCGAGGCCCGCAACCGCCAGCGCCGCGCCACCGGTCATCAGCGCGCCGGCGCGGATGTAGCCGCGGGCGAGGTCGAGATCGCCCTGCGCCTGATTGGCCGGCACGAAGCGACAGGCGCCCTGCGACAGGCCGAGCGTCAGCGTGTGGCCGAGCATCGCGGTCCAGACCCAGACGGAGGCGAAAACGCCGTAGGCGTCCCAACCCATGAGCCGGGCTGCCAGAACCTGTGCGCCGTAGGCGAAGCCGGCCGAGCCGACCCGGATCGCGAAGACCGTGAGCGCTACCCGCTGCGGCCTGCCCGTGAGCGCGCGCAGGCGCCGGAACGCCTGGATCGGGAGGGCCGCAGCTGACACTACACGTTCCGCGCCAAGCGAAGGCCGGCGGGACGCCGACCTCGGGGTGTCCTGTCTAACCCGGCGCCCGTTGCGTGCCGGTTAAGGGCGGCGAGGCCGGGGCGACCTTGGGCTCCGTGGGCGTCTCGGTCCGCCCGAGGGACGTGACGATCGTCAGCGCCACGTGCTCGGCCATGCAGCGCAGGCCGAGATCGTTCAGCCGGAACTGGCGGCCGAGTATATGCCCCTCGCCCCGGTCGGTGCGGCTCGACAGGTAATGCAGGGCCTCGTAGCGCCGCACCAGGGGGACCTGCTGCTGGGTCGCCACGGTCCGGACGGCGTCGACGATCCGGTTGTAGTCCGCATCCGCCGCCATGCTGGCCGTGTAGATCGGATCGACCAGGACCACATCGATCCCATGGGACCGGATCCAGGCGACGGCCTCGCTGAGTGAATTCTCGAATGCCTCGGCATCCACGCGGGCGATGGCGTCGTGGGTACCGACCTGCCAGACCACCAGATCCGGCTCGGCCTCAACCACCATGGTGCGCAGGCGCTCGGCGGCGCCGGAGGCGATCTCGCCCGGGAGGCCGCGGTGGTCGATCACCACGTCGACCTTCGGCAGCGCCCGTTCAAGGGCGGCCTCCAGCTTGGCCGGATAGGAGGCGGACGCGCCCGGGGCCGCCGAGCCGCCGATCGCCAGTAGCTTGATCGGCCGCTTCTCGGCGAGCGCCGCGCGGACGGCGCCCAGCTTGGCGGCCGTGTAGAGCTGCGCGCCCGGCACCCGGCATTCCTGCGACAGACTCGGCTCGCCCGCGCCGGGATCGGCCGGCTGCTCCGCCCGGGGAAGTGACGGAGACGTGGCGAGGATCAGGGCCGCGAGAATGGAAGCCCGGAGGAATGGACAGGAGCGAGCCGCGCTCACGGGCGCGGCCTCGGAGTTTTGCTGCGGGTGCGCCATTCGACGAACCATGCGGTGAACCCAAGCCCGATCAGGCCCGAGCCGGCGACCAGCATATCGATCAGCAAGCCGCCGCCGGTCTGGAAACGCACGAGCTGCCCGACGAGGCTCAGGATCGAACCCATCGAGAACACAGCCAGGGAGTTCCGCCCCAGCTGGGTGAGAAAGCCGACGATGCGGCCGATTCTCGGGGCGAGCAATGCGTAAACGGGGGCAAAGGCCAACAATACCCCCAGGAAATGTACAAGCCGCGCCGGCGTAAGATAGGTTTTCTCGAAGGTGAACAGCAGACGGGGCTCCGGCACCAGCATTGGATCCGGCCGGATCTCGGTCACGGCGAGCACGATTCCGGCGACGACGATGACGATGCCGGCGGGAAACAGGCGGCGCGCCCAGCGACGCAGGACATCGGATCGGCCGTTCCATCTCTGGAGCACGAAACCCAGCACCAGAAGCAATTGCCAGCAGAGCGGATCGAAGTACCAATCCCCCTCTCCGGGCCAGGAGGGCACGTTCCATTCGAACACAAGGCTCGCGAGGTAGAGTCCTCCCGAGAGAGTCAGGGCCGCGAGGAGGCTGAAGCGACCGACCAGAACGAAGACCGGCGCGACGCCGATCAGCAGAACGTAGAGCGGCAGGATGTTGAAGTAGCCGAGCTGGTAGGTCAGCAGCGCCATGCCGCAGACCGACTGGATCGGATCCGCGAAGAAGCCGCCGGCATTGTGCCACTCGAGGATCAGCGGGTTGTCGAGCAGCAGCGCCGCACCCGCGATGATGGCCAGCGCCAGCAGCATCACGACGAGCTGCGCCCGGTAGACCTCGACGGTCCGGTTCAGCAGCCGCACCACGCTCTTGAGCGGCGGTTCCGGAACGCCGTCGCGGCCGCGGGTCGCGATGCCGATCGACCAGCCCGCCAGGAACACGAACAGCTCGGCGGCGTCCGAAATCCCATATTGCGAGAAGGTGTAGCGCTCGAAGGTGTTGCCCGGGATGTGATTGATGAAGATCGTTATCAGGGCAAAGCCGCGCCAGAAATCGATCGCGTTGGGGTCCCGCATCGTCGCGGCGGCTCCGAATTTGGATGCGTCCGCGGGTTGGCGGCGGGTTCGCGGCCCCTGATACGGTGCCGTATCGGGTCTGCAAAGGCGAACAAAGGTGGGATCGCGGGGCGGACCGAACGGGAACGCACCGTCCGCGTTACGTCCCGGCACGGAACCCCCGACCGATGACCCGCCCGATCACCCTTCCCGGTCTCTCGATCGTTGTGACCGTCCTGGCGACCGGCGCGGCCCTGGCGCAGGCTCAGACGGGGGCCGGCGGAGGCCCGGCTTCGACGATGACGGCGCCCAACGCCCCGTCGGTCGGGCGTGTCATGCCGCCGAGCCGCGGTCCGGGCGCGGCAACTGCGGCCGACAGGCGCGACCGTACGCCGCGCGAGGCGAAAAACGACAGGCTCATGCGCGGGATCTGCATCGGCTGCGACGCACGTTAGCCCGCGCCGCCTACTTGCCCCGGCGCAGGCGCAGGTCGTCCTCACTCTCGCGCGAGAGCCGCAGGAGGTTCTGACCGTAGCTGGTCTTGGCGAACATCTCGCCGCGGGCCACGAGCTGGGCGCGGTTGATGAACCCCTGCAGGTAGGCGATTTCCTCCAGGCAAGCGACCTGGAGTCCCTGGCGGTGCTGCAGGGTGCGGACGAACTCGCTCGCCTCCAGCAGGCTGTCATGGGTCCCGGTATCGAGCCACGCGTAGCCGCGCGACATCCGCTCCACGTGGAGTTCACCGCGCTGCAGATAGGCCTCGTTCACGCTGGTGATCTCCAGCTCGCCGCGCGCCGAGGGCTTCACGTCGGCGGCGATGTCGAGCACCTGATTGTCGTAGAAGTACAGGCCGGTCACCGCCCAGGTCGATTCCGGGTTTTGCGGCTTCTCAACGATCTTGGTCGGGCGACCGGCCTTATCGAGGTTGACCACGCCGTAAGCCTGCGGGTTGTCGACATGGTAGGCGAAGACCGTGGCGCCCTGCTTCCGCGCGGCGGCGCGCTCCAGAAGTTCGCCCATGCCGGCGCCGAAGAACAGGTTGTCGCCGAGGATCAACGCCACGTCGTCGTCGCCCACGAAATCGCGCCCGATCACGAAGGCCTGGGCGAGGCCCTCCGGCCGCGGCTGCAGGGCGTAGGAGAACGACAGGCCGAACTGCTCGCCGGTGCCGAACAGGCGCTTGTAATTGTCGAGGTGCTCCGGCGAGGAGATGATCAGGATCTCGCGGATGCCGGCGAGCATCAGCACCGAGACCGGATAGTAGATCATCGGCTTGTCGTAGACCGGCAGGAGCTGCTTGTTGATCGACAGCGTGGCCGGATGCAGGCGCGTGCCGGATCCGCCGGCCAGGACGATGCCCTTCATGGCTTGGATACTCCCTCTGAGACCGGCCCGACCAGCCGGTCCAGGATGTCGTCGAGCGCCGCCTGCCAGGGGCGGGGCTGGAGGCCGTAGGCCTCGGTGAGGCTGGCCGTGGACAGGCGCGAATTGGCCGGGCGCCGGGCCGGTGTCGGGTATGCGGAGGTCGGGATGCCCTCGACCGGGACCGAGCGGCCGCCGCGCCGGGCCGAGCCGGCCACGATCGCCTCGGCGAACCCGCACCATGTCGTGTCGCCCGCGTTCACGCAGTGGAACGTACCCGTCGGGGCGGATTCATCCGTCGCGAGGCGCTGCGCGATCGCCGCGAGCGCCGCGGCGAGGTCGGCGGCCGAGGTCGGGCAGCCGTGCTGGTCGTCGACCACGGTCAGGGCGTCCCGCTCGGCGGAAAGCCGCAGCATCGTCTTGACGAAGTTGCCCCGGTGCGGGCTCACCACCCAGGCGGTCCGCACGATCGCGTGGCGCGGGTTGCCGGTGCGCACGGCGAGCTCGCCTGCGGCCTTGCTGGCCCCGTAGACGCTCTGCGGGTCGATCGGCTCCTCGGGCGCGTAGGCCCCGTCCGGCTTGGTGCCGGCGAAGACGTAATCGGTCGAGACGTGGACGAGCGGGATGTTTCGGGCTGCGGTGGCCGCCGCCAGGATCGCCGGGGCCAGCGCGTTGAGCCGCCAAGCCGCCGGCACCTCGGATTCCGCCTTGTCGACGGCCGTGTAGGCGGCGGTGTTGATCACGGCCCGGTAGGCGCGGGCGTCGAGGGCCGCCGTGATCGCGTCCGCCTCGGTGATGTCGAGTTCGGATCGTTCCGGCGCGTGGACCATGACGCCGTCTGGCCAGGACACGGCCTGCAGCTCCGTGCCGACCTGACCGGCACCACCGAGGACCAGGATGTCCATCAGCCGTTCAGCCCCAGGCGCTCACCCTTGTAGCGGCCCTCGCGGATCGGCCGCCACCAGCTCTCGTTGTCGAGATACCACGCGACCGTCTCTTCCAGCGCCTGCTCGAAGGTCTTTTGCGGCCGCCAGCCGAGTTCGGTCTCGGCCTTGGTGCAGTCGATGGCGTAGCGCCGGTCGTGGCCGGGCCGGTCGGCGACGAAGCTGATCAGCTGCTCGTGCGGGGCGTTCTGGGGGCGCAGCCGGTCGAAGGCCGCGCACAGGCCCTTCACCACCGCGAGGTTGTTGCGCACCGCCCGGCCGCCGAGCAGATAGGTCTGGCCGATCCGGCCGCGCTCCAGCACGGCGACGAGGCCCTTGGCGTGATCCTCCACGTGGATCCAGTCGCGCTCGTTTTGCCCGTCGCCGTAGACCGGCAGCTTCTTCCCCTCGAGGGCATTGAGGATCATCAGCGGGATCAGCTTTTCCGGGAAGTGCCGCGGCCCGTAATTGTTGGAGCAGTTCGTCACCAGCACCGGCAGGCCGTAGGTCTCGTGCCACGCCCGGGCGAGGTGGTCGGAGGCCGCCTTCGAGGCCGAGTAGGGCGAGCGCGGATCGTAGCGGCTGTCCTCGGTGAAAAAGGCGCCCGGCGGCAGCGAGCCGTACACCTCGTCGGTGGAGACGTGGAGGAACCGGAAGGTCCTTTTGTCCGCCTCCGGCAGGGATTCATAATGGCCGCGGGCGCCGTCCAGCATGGTCTGGGTGCCGATGACGTTGGTACGCACGAAGGCGCCCGGATCCGTGATCGAGCGGTCGACGTGGCTCTCGGCGGCCAGATGCATCACGGCCTGCGGCTTGAAGTCGGCATAAGCCTTCTGCACCGCGGCGTGGTCGCAGATGTCGGCTTCGACGAGCCGATGGCGCGGATTGTCGGTGAGGGAAGCCAGGGAGATCGGGTTGGCCGCATAGGTCATCGCGTCGAGGGTGCAGACCTCGTGGCCGAGATCGTTGACGAGGTGCAGCACCAGCGCCGAGCCGATGAAGCCGCAGCCTCCGGTCACCAGGATGCGCATGGCAGAATACCTCTTCGGATCGTCAAACGGATTGGCAGGGGTCAGAAGACGGCCCCCGTGACGGAATTACGGCCGATCGGCCGTGGCAGTCAGAAGACCGAACCGAGTTCGGCCAGTTTCGGCGCCCGCCGATCCTTGTCGGACAGGATGGCCGTTTCGGCCGAGACCGGCCACGGGATCCCGATGTCTGGATCGTTCCAGGCGAGAGACCGGTCGTGCTCGGGGCTGTAGTACTCATCGACCTTGTAGGCCACCATCACGTCGGGCGTGAGGGTGCAGAAACCGTGGGCGAAGCCGTGCGGGATGAGCAGCTGTCCCCCCGTCTCGGCGTCCAGGGTCACCGCAATATACTTGCCGTAGGTCGGCGATCCGCTGCGGATGTCGACCGCCACGTCGAGGATGGCGCCCTGGAGAACGCGGATCAGCTTGGCCTGGGCTCGGGGTGCGATCTGAAAGTGCAGGCCCCGGATCGTCCCCTGCGGCGCCGAGAAGGACTGATTGTCCTGAATGAAGGTGTTGATAATGCCGGCCCGTTCCATGGCGTCGACGCGAAACGTCTCCGAGAACCAGCCGCGTGCATCGCCGAGACGCTTCGGCACGATCCGTTTCACGTCGGGGATCTCGGTCTCGATGACGTCCATGACAGCGCCCTTCCCGCGGGTCCCGCAATCGGCCGCGGCGGACGGCCTCACCCTGGCCCGCTCGGAGCCGGGGGCTCGCCTCGCCGAACCCAACCTGGTTGATCGGCTTGCGCCTTCCGGTCATTCGCGGGCCGTGTCAAGGCGTTGAAGTGCAGTGCCGCTCGCGTTGGAGTTGATGGCTGGACAAGCAGGGCGCCCCGTCGAGGCGATGCTGCGCGCGCAGGTCGACGACCCAAACTGTTCCTGGAGCCTCGGCAGTTACGGTGCCGTGGCGGTCTTCGGCCGGGCTCCCGACGAACCGGTATGGTGTCCGGACGATGGGCGGATCGGTCTGGCGACGGACCGTGGCGCCCTCGCGCTCAGCCAATCCCCGGATCTGCGACCGGTCGCCTACGAGACCGGTTTCGCCGGTGGCTGGAGCCAAGCGGTCGCCCTCTGCCTGCCCGTCGCGGCCAGCGCGATGGGACGACGCACCGTTCTGACCGAACTGGGCCCCGACACCGCGGCAGTCCGACCACAGGATCGTGCCGGCATCCTGTTCGATCTCGGCCTCGGCCTGGAAGCGGTCGATGCCTGCGTGCGCGTGACCGATTCCAACCTGATCGCGGGCTTGCGGGGCGCGTGCGGCCGGCCGCTCCTGGAGCCCGGCAACCCCGCTGTTCCCGCGGTTATGGCATCGAGCCCGCATCGGGTTTTCATCGCCTGCTTGGGGCGGATCGAGGTCTACTCGGCCGTTCCGGCTGCGGGTGGCAACGCTGGCTCCGGCCCTCACAGCCACATCCTCCCGAAGCTCCTTCGCCTGCGACGGACGCATGCGGCCACCGCACCGATCCCCCGGGGCTGGGTGCCCTTTGCAACGTTGCATCCGGCCCATCCGGGCAAGGACGCGGCCGGTCGGCCGATGCCGTTCGACGCGGCGCGGCACGCGGCGTTCGGACGTCTGCTCGATGCCTGGGGGGATCCCATCCTCGTGGGCCTCCGGCGCGTCATTATGCGGGGCGAGGCCCTGAATCCTGCTCTGGTCGACGGCCGGTTCGCACGCTTGGCCATCCGGGCCGCACGGGCGCAGCGCGCAGCCATGGGTCGGT
Source organism: Methylobacterium sp. E-005 (assembly GCF_022829725.1). GTDB lineage: Bacteria > Pseudomonadota > Alphaproteobacteria > Rhizobiales > Beijerinckiaceae > Methylobacterium. The sequence continues at coordinate 13,137 of NZ_JAKSYG010000096.1, forward strand.
GAAGGCCAGATCGCGGGTCCTGTCCGATCCCTACGGAATGCCGATCATCTTGTGGGTCTGGAGAGAGAGGCGCCAGCGGGCATCCCGGCGGCAATAGGCGATCGCGGCCTCCGTGCTGGCGATCCGGCCCGGCCCGTCGAGCGGCTGCAGGAAGCGATGGCGGAAGTCGAGACCGACGAAATCCGCCGGGTCGGCATCCGCCTGCGGATAGACGAGCTTCAACTCCTGGCCGGTGGTCTGTGCCAGCGGATTGCGGCCCTTCGGGCTGACGCAGATCCAGTCGATGCCGGGGGGCGCGGGAAGCGTGCCATTGGTCTCGATCGCGATCTCGAAACCCTGCGCATGCACGGCCTCGATCAGGGGCACGTCGAGCTGGAGCAGCGGCTCCCCGCCCGTGAAGACAATGTAGCGGTTCGCTGAACCGCCTTCCCACGTCGCCGCGATGGCGGCGGCGAGGGCGGATGCGTCGTCGAACCGTCCGCCGCCCGCCCCGTCGAGGCCGACGAAATCCGTGTCGCAGAAACGACAGGCCGCGGCGGCGCGGTCGGCCTCGCGGCCGGACCAGAGATTGCACCCCGCGAAGCGGCAGAATACGGCTGCGCGCCCCGCCTGGGCACCCTCGCCCTGAAGGGTGTGGAAAAGTTCCTTGACCGCGTAACTCACTGTCGTCTCAGCCGTCGTCTCGCGCGGAGACCCACGCGGCTCCACAGTTGCAGATAGGCGCTGTGCGGATCGGGGACCACAGACAACCGCGCCGCGCAGGGCCGCGCTCCGCTCTCGCCTTGCTCTTGCCACGGTGGGCACGTTGATGCCGGAATACAGCACGGCGACCGAACAGCGGCCGATCGGGTTGTGCCCTCTATCCGGCCCGTCGGCCGGAGCTGTGGCGCCTCGCGGCGCCGACCCTGGCGATCCTCAGACGAGTCGGGCACGCATGTCCTCTACCCTCCTCCGGCGTTTCACCGTCGGGTTCGCGGCACTGGCGGGGCTCTTCGGTGCGAGCTTGGCGGGGATCCGCGCCGCGGATGCCGTCACGGTGCCGATCCTCGTGGCCGACGTGGATTCGGGGAAGGTGATCTACGCGCAGGCGCCGACCGATCCCTGGTACCCGGCCTCGATCACGAAGCTGATGACCACCTACGTCGCCCTCGATCTCGTGCGGCAGGGCAAGGTCTCGCTCGATTCGATGATCACCATCTCGGCAGCGGCCGCCGCCGAGCCGCCCTCAAAAATGGGCTTCAAGCCGGGGACGCAGCTCACCCTCGACAACGCCCTCAAGATCATCATGGTCAAGTCGGCCAACGACATCGCCTTCGCGATCGGTGAGAATCTCGGCGGCTCGATCGACAACTTCGCCGCGCTGATGAACGAGACCGCCCAGCGGATCGGCATGCGCGACAGCCACTGGTACAATCCCAACGGATTGCCCGATCCGCGGCAGTGGACCTCAGCCCGGGACATGGCGGTCCTGGCCCGGGCGCTGATTCGCGACTTCCCGGATTCACACGACCTGTTCTCGATCTCGGCGATCCAGTTCGGCCGGGCCGTGATGGCGAACCACAACGGCCTGCTCGGGCGCTATCCCGGCACCGACGGGATGAAGACCGGTTTCATCTGCTCGGGCGGCTTCAACGTGGTGGCCACCGCCACGCGCAACGGCCGTCGGATCGTCACCATCGTGATGGGCCAGCCGAGCCCGCGCGAGCGCGACGTCAAGGCCGCCGACCTGTTCGACTACGCCTTCAACCAGAGCGCCGGCTGGACGAGCCCGACGCTCGACGCGCTCCCGGCCTCGGCGCTGCCCCAGCCGCCGGACATGCGACCCTTCGTGTGCGGCGGCAAGAAGCCCCCGGCCATCGAGGACGGCCCCGGCGCCATCAGCGCCCCCGGATCGGCGGCGCAGCTGATCGGCGGTGCGGCGGCCAATTCACCGGCCTTGGCGATGGCGGCGTTCAGCAACCCGGCCCTGCGCGCCCGGTCTCTGCCGCCGCGGGCGCCGCTGCAGCCGATCGCCGTCTGGATCGGTCGCAACCCGGCCGAAGGCCAACAGATCCTCGACGCGCAGGAGGCCGAGCAGAAGGCAACGGCCGCCAACAGCCGCGCCGCGAAGCTCGAAGCCGTCAAGGCCAAGCGCCTCGCGGCCATCGAGGCGGCCAAGCAGGCGCGCGCGGAGCGGGCGGACCGCGTCAAGGCCGTCAAAGAGGCCTCGAAGGAGGCCGCGAAAACCGCGATCAAATCCACGCCCAAGCCGGCCCCGAAGGTCGCCGCGAAGCCGGCTCACGCTATCCCCCATTCGGCCAGCGCCTATACCGCCACGACCACCCCGTCGATGCCGGAAGCCAAGCCGGGCAAGGGCCTGTCCAAGCCAGCCCCGAAGACCGCCGCGCATAAGCCTGCCCCGTCCAAGAAGCCGGCCGACAAGAAGGCGTCCGCGGAGGAGTAAGCGCTCGGCGCTCCACCGCGTTGCCGCGGGCGGCTGGGAAGCCTACCTCGGCGTGCATGTCCGTCAGCCCCACGCCTGCCCCCGATCCGCGACGTCCTGAGCCGATCCCGCTGACGGTGCTCACGGGCTTCCTCGGCGCCGGCAAGACCACGCTGTTGAACCGGCTCCTACGCGACCCGGCGCTCTCCGACACGGTGGTGATCGTCAACGAGTTCGGCGAGATCGGTCTCGATCACCTGCTGATCGAGACCGTCGACGAGGACATGATCCTGTTGGGCGCCGGCTGCCTGTGCTGCACGGTGCGGGGCGACCTGATCGCCACCCTCGAAGACCTTCTGCGCAAGCGCGACAACGGGCGGATCGGAGCGTTCCGGCGCGTCGTCATTGAGACCACCGGCCTCGCCGATCCGGCTCCGATCCTGCACGCGTTGATCTATCACCCCTACCTCGTGCTGCGGTTCCGGCTTCAGTCGGTCATCACGGTGGTGGATGCGGTCACCGGAGCTGCAACTCTGGACGCGCATCCCGAGGCGGTCCGGCAGGCCGCCATCGCCGATCGGATCGTGCTGACCAAGGCCGATCTCGCGGACGATACCGCCGCGATCCGGGCGCGACTTAGGATGCTCAATCCAGGTGCCCCGATCGTTGCGCCCGAGACCCCGGCGGAGACGCTGCTTGGCGGCCTGTTCGGCCTCGACGGCAAAGGGGCCGACGTGCGCGCATGGCTCGGCGATGAGGCCCTCGCGCAGGCGGATCACGCCCATCCGGACGTGAACCGGCACGACGCCTCGATTCAGGCAGTCTGCCTGACTAGCGCGGAGCCCGTGTCGCGCACGGCCTTCGAGATGTTCATGGACCTGCTTCGGTCGGGGCACGGGCCGAAGCTGCTGCGGCTCAAGGGCATCGTGGCGCTGGCCGAGGATCCCGAACGGCCATTGGTGGTGCACGGGGTTCAGCACGTCTTCCACGCGCCGCTCACCCTGCCGGCCTGGCCGGATCCCGACCATACGTCCCGGCTCGTCCTGATCCTGAAGGATCTCGATCCGGCCTTCGTGCGGCAGCTCTGGGACGCGTTCCTGGGCCGCCCGCGCGTCGATGCCCCCGATGCCCAAGCCCTGACCGACAACCCGTTGGCGATCCCGGGTCCCTGACCCGGCATCGGCGCGGCATCGGCCTTGAAGCGCTCGACCCAGATGGCGCCTCCGAGGCGCCGAGGCGTCCCGAAATGGGACGAAGCGTCGAGAGGCAGGACACGCGATGGCGCCACGCTTCACCGTGATACAGGGCGGCCTATCCGTCGAACCCGGGCGCGCAGCCGAATGCGTCGGTGCGTGGGCGCCGGACCGGGCTGCCGCGCGGCGGGCGGATCACGGTCGGACCAGAGGCCTCGACCTGGCTTCTGTGTCCGCGTGGCGGGCGAAGCTGAATCCGGACGTCGAAGCCGATCCGCAGCTCGATCCCGATCCTCCGCTGCCCCTCGTCCGGCCTCGGCCCGCAGCCCGGCGGGTGGCGATGGCCCTGGTCTGGGATCGCGACGCTGAGACCGGTCGCGCGGCGCTGCTGGGCGTGGCGCCGATGGCGATGCAGCATGCCGTCCGGGGCGGGCGGGCTGGGCCCCGGCCGCCGGCGGAAGCTGGAGCCCCCGCTCTCGTCGAGTGGGCGGCGGCCGACGCCGTCGACCGGGCGCTCCGGGATCGGATCGGGGCGCTGCGCCGCGCGAAGGGGTTCACCGGGGTGGTCGAGCCCGTTCGGGCGGCACAGCGGTTCAGCCCCATGCCGATGGCGGACCGTCCGGCCCGATTGCGCCTGATACCCGGCGGGAGCCTCATCGGGATCCGCCCCGCCGGATGGGAGGCGCCCGACGCTGCGATCGCTGCGATCCCCGATGCGCAGGCCGCGGACGACGCTGTCGCGATCGTCCGGACGTTCGAGGCCCGCACGGCACCGCATCCCATCATCGCCGATCCAGCGGAGGCCTCGTTGGTTCGCGTGGGCCGCCTTCTCGCACGCCGGGGCGCGCTCCGGAGAGCGTTCCTGCGCCGGGCCGGCGCGTTTGTTGCCGGCACCCTCCAGCTTGGAACCGACGCGGCGTCGGTGGCGTGGCGGCGGGCGCGGGCCTGAACGGTCAATCCGCCGCGTATGGCGGACCTGTCCGGGCTGCGACCGCGACGCTAGCTGCCCGGCATGGCGCGCGACACCCTCCACGGTCTCCGATCCTCACCGCGCCGGGCACCCGCCAAGCCGGTCCGTCCGATCGAGCCCGACGCGGCCGAACGCGTCGCCGCCGTGATGACCCGATTCTTCGAGGCCGATCCGGATCCGAAGGCCGGGTTCGACGACACCGATCCATTCCGGTTGCTGGTGACCGTTCTGCTGTCCGCCCAGTCCACGGGACCGACGGTCGCCCGTATTGCGGAGTCGCTGTTCAGCGCAGCTCAAGATCCCGCCGGCATGCTGGCGCTGGGCGAAGCGCGTATCACCGAGATCATCCGGCCGGTCGGGCTCGGACCGTCGAAGGCGCGCAACATCGTCAAGCTGTCGGCAGTGCTGATCTCCGAATTCGGCGGCACCGTGCCGCGCAGGTCCGTCGAGATGCGTCGCCTCCCGGGCATCGGCCGCAAGAGTGCCGAGGTCACTGCGAATTTCGCCTTCCACGAGCCGGTGATCGCGGTCGACACACATGTGTTCCGGGTCTCCAACCGGATCCCGCTCGCGCCTGGGGCGACGGTGGACGCTGTCGCAGATGGCCTCGCGCGGATCGTGCCCGAGCAGTTCAAGGACGGCGCCCATGTCTGGCTGTTCCGCCACGGCCGCGATACCTGCACGGCCCGGAAGCCCGCCTGCCCGCGCTGCCCGGTCTCGGATCTCTGCGTGTGGCCGGGCAAAGCGGTTTGAACGCCGCTATTCGTCCTCGCCGAACCGGTTGGCGAGGAGCGCCTCGATCGCGTCGAGGCAGGCTTCGGCATCCTGGCCCACGGCGGTGACGGCGATGCGCGTGCCCTTGGCGGCGCCCAGGGTCAAGAGACCCATGATCGAGCGTCCGCCTACGGTCTCGCCTGCCCGGGTGACCGTGACCGCGGCGTCGTAGCGTTCGACGGTCTGCACGAATTTCGCGGAGGCCCGGGCGTGCAGGCCGCGGCGGTTGATGATCGGCAGCAGGCGGAGGAAGCCCCCCTCCGGAACCGGGGGCTCGTCGTCCGTCTCGAAAAGGTCGTCCATCGTCCTTGGTGTTTCCCGCCCGATCCGCGGCTATCGTGGCCGCTTGTGCCGAACCTAAGTCTTCGACGGGGTGTGTCTATCCCGGAAGATCATCGCAGCGGTCCGACCCGTCCGCGTGCCGGCTCACTCACCACTCGTATTCGGCGCCGACGCCGAGGCTGGTGCGGCCGTCGCTGCCGGCCTCGCCCTTCAGCTTGATCCGCCGCGTGACGTCGAAATCCACTCCCACGGCCGTATCGGCGGGCTTGGCGCCGGCCTTTACGCCGATGCTGACCCGGTCCGAGATGTAGCGCGAGGCACCGAGTGCCGGGCCGCCGCTCGCCCCCGCCGAGACGTCGAGGCTGTCGAGGCCGAGGCCCTTGCGCGCCTGCTCGAAGACGTCCGGCCCGGCGGCACCGCCCGAGAGCTGCGCCACGGCCTGCGCGAGCTGCAGGGCCTGGAACGGCGACAGGCCGCCCGCCGCCTTCTTGAACAGCAGGCGCGACAGGATCTCGTCCTGCGGCAGCACCGGATCGGAGGTCAGGGCGAATTGCGGCGCATCGGCCGGTCCGGTCACGGCCACCCGGGCGGTCACGTCCCCGGCCTTCGTCTCGGCGGCGAAATCGAGCTCCGGCGTGGTCAGGCTGCCCGCGAAGGTCAGCCGACCGCGGCTGAAGTCGAGCCGTTGGCCGACGAGTTCGAAGCGGCCGCGCCGCATCGCGAAGGCGCCCACCGCGTTGGGCGCCAGCGAAGTTCCGGTGACCCGCAGCGCGCCGCCGAGTTCGGCATCGATGCCGCGCCCGCGCACAAAGATGCGGCTCGGGGCATCGACCGCCACGTCCAGCGTGGCGTCGAAGGGAACGACCGGCTTCTTCGGACGCCGCCCGGGCACTGTTGCAGCCTTCGGCGCGGCACGCTGGGCTAAGCGGGCCCGGGCCTCGGGCGGGGTGTTGACGTGGCGCACCCCCGGCAGGGGGCGGACGGTCGCTGGCAACCGATCCGGCACGGCGACGTCGATCGAGGCAACATCGACCCGGCCGGAGATCCGCGGTGTCCGCGCCAGAGGACCGGCCAGGGTGAGGTCGAGACTCGACACGGCGGTCATCAGCGGACTCGACACCAACTCGGCCCGATCCGCGACGACATGAAACTGGCCTGGGAAATCCGGTTGCAGCGCCACCTGACCCGTCACGGAGACGCGCCCGCCATTGCGGGTGGCGGCGGTCAGTCGCTCGACCACGAGGCTGTCGCCCCGGCCGCTGACCCGGCCCTCGATCCCGGTCAGGCGGATGCCGTTGAGCGGGTCCGTGAAGCTGCCGCCGGTCAGGATTGCCGACCCTTGCGCCCGCGGCGCCGCCAGCGTGCCGGTGACGCCCCCGTCGATGGCGATTTTTCCAGCGACGCTCTGGCCGCCGACACTGAGGAGGGAATTGGCGAGCGCCGCATCGAGGGTGCCGCGTCCCCGCAGGTCGAGCCCGCCACCGGCCTCCACCGGAATTCTGCCCTTCACCATCAGAGCCACGCCGCGCCCGGCGTTGACCTGACCCTCGACGCTGGCCTGACCTTCGGACAGCGTACCCTTGGCGGCGGCATCTACCGCCGGCAGCCCCGCCTGCCGTGTCTGCGGCGCCACGAGCTTGGAGACGGTGAGAGCGTAGCGTCCCTCCGGCCTGTCGGCCGGCCCGTGCAAATCCGCCTCCCCGTCGAGTGTCCCTGAAAGGGCAAGGTCCGGTGCGGCGATCCGGGCGAGCGAGAGGGGCAGCGCGCGGATCGCCACCGTCAGGTCGAGGTCGCGTCCGGCCCGGCCCGCGACCGAAACCCGCCCGTTGCCCGCCGTGACGACGAGCCCGTCGATCACGGCCCCGCCATCGCGCAGGGTGATGGCGGCCGGCCCTGCCAAAGCGAAGCGGTCATTTCCACGGGCGGCCGAAAAGCGCTGGAGCTCGATGCGGGTCTCTGCGGCCGGCACGATCCGGGCAGCTCCATCGAGGCCGAAGCCACGCGCCTTGGCGGTCAGCGTAACGTCGCTGAAGGCCGGGCTGCCGTTGGCCATGAGCCGGACGGTGTCGATCTGCTGGCCGGCGGTGACCAGCCGGTCGGCATCGAGGCGTCCGTCGAGGATCGGATGGGCCAGCAAGTCCCGGCCCCGGAGGTCGGCATCGAGGCGGGTCAGGGTGGAACTCCCGTAGCGCAGGGCCGCCACGGTCGCCCGGATCGTCGCATCCTGGCGGCCGCCGTCGCGGGACAGCGTCACCGCGGCGTCGAGATGGCCCGCCACGGGCTCCGGGGCGAGCGGCGCGACATCCTCGAGATTGCCAGCCCGCACGGTGAGCGATCCGTCCGAGAGCCACGTCTCGGCCGCCACCGTCGCGTTACCCGCGACCGCCACCGAGCCGAGAGTGAGCGCGAGCCGATCGAGCACCCAGTCGGCCCCAACGCGCGACCCCCGCGCATCACCGGTCAGTGCCTTGCCGGCGACGGCGCCGGAGAGCCGCAGGCTGCCCGTGGGAGCCACGAGCGCATCCTTGAGCACGGCCTCGGCCCGCAAATCGCGGATCGGCTTGCTGTCGGCCGTAGCTGCGGGTGCGGTGAGTGTCGCCGTCAGGTCCGGATGCTCCAGGGAGCCGGTGAGCCGTGCATCGACGGCGGCGCGTCCGGTGAGACGGGTATCGAGATCCGAGAGGCTTCGAAGGTCCAGCCGGCCGGACACATCGGCGCGCTCCGAGGTCGCTTCGCCCTGAAGGGTTGCGGTGAGGCCCTGTCCTTCCAGGCGCAGGTGGTCGAACCCGTAGCCATCGTAGGACCGCGACACCCGACCCTGGAGCGCGGGCGTGCGACCCAGGATGCGATCGGCCGCCGCGAGCCCGGTCGCGAGGCTGGTGGTGGAGACCGACAGATCGGCCGCGACGGCTTTCCGGGCGGGATCGCCGCTCAGCCGCGCCTTCGCGTCCAGCGAACCGGCAAGCCCGCGGCCGGCGAGACCGGAGAAGACCGAGAGATCGGGGAGCGCCGCGTCGAGGGTGCCGGTCAGGGTGTTCTGACCGACCCGACCCGTATAGGCGGCCCGGGCCGTCTCGGACTCGAGTCGGAGCGTTCGAACGTCAATCACCCCGTCCGGCCCGGTTCCCGCACGCAAAGTGAGCTGCGCCCGGCTTCCGACCGCCCGCCGCAGGGCCGGGTCGGCAAGCCGCAGGCCTGCGACCGTACCATCCGCGCTGATGGCGAAGCGTTGCGCCGAGGGCTCGCCCTCAGGCACGACATCCAGGCGCGCTTCCACCCGATCAAGCGCGGAGTCGCGGCTGCGTAGGCCCGCCGCGTCGAGGGTGCCGCGGATTGTCGGCGTTACAATCGGTCCCTTCAGGCTGCCGTCGAATACGAGCTTGCCGATCTCGGCCTCACCGGCCTTGGTGATGCTGCCCTCTGTGGGCAGGGCCCGGGCCTGGAGCGTCAGATCGGCGACCCGGTCCGCGCTCAAGGTCCCACCGGCCGCGAGGCGGGCGGTGCGGGAGGTCAGCTCCAGGCGGTCGATTCGGAAGGCGCCGCTATCCGCGAAGGCGAGGCCGCCCGCGAGCTGCGTCGTACCCGCGAATACGGAGGCGGCCGGGCCTGGCACCAGACCCTCGATGCGCGCAGCGAGATCGAGGGCGAGCCGCCGCTCGGCGCCGATCCGCGAGATCCGGGCGCCGCCCTTGGCGCCGATCTCCGGACCGGCCGCGAAATCGAGCTTCGCCGACCACGCGTCGAGCGTCCCGGTGCCGTCGAGATCGAAATTGATCGGCGGCGAGCCAGGCAGGTTGGCGGCCTTCGAGAGCAGGCCGCCCGCCGGCTCCACCAGATTCGCCTTCACCTCCAGCTTGTCGCCAGTGGGGACGTAGAGCAGGCTGAGCAGGAAACGCCCGGCGGCGTCGAGGCGCTGCGCCCGAGCCTTGAGTTCCAGCCCCTCGCTCGCCGCACCGAGGCGGGCTCGCCCTTCCGCGGAGAGCCGGGCGGGTTGCCCGGCCACCGCTTCGCCGAGCACGAGTTCCGCCAGCTTGAAATCCTTGATCTCGACCTTGACCGGCAGATCCGGCAGCAGTTTGCCGTCGGGCTTCGCCTCCGGCGGGGTCGGGCCGGGAACCGGACGGCGCAACACGTCGAGCTGCCCGATCTCGAGGCTGTCCACCTCCAGTCGCCCCGACAGCAGGGCGAGGCGGCGCCAGACGATCCGGGCCTTGTCGAGCTTGAGCCAGACGCCGTCGCGATCGCTCACGGCGACATCGCGGATGACGGCATCCGACGACAGGGCTCCATCCACCGCACCGATCGCCACCCGCGATGACGGCGTTGACAGCGCCCGGGACAGGAGCCCGCCGAGCACCGTTTTGTCGCCTTCCTCGGCCCAGGTTCGCGTCATAACGGCCGGGACGAGCAGCGCGAGGCAGATCAGGATGAAGGCGAGACCCACACGTCCCATGCCGCGGGCGGAGGGTCGTCTCGACCCGGTCTGGCCACTGACTTCAGCCATTCAGAACGCCTGCCCCAGGCTGAGATACAGCACCGCCGGACGCACATGCCCGCCCTTGTAGGGGTCGAGCGGGAAGGCGAGATCCGCACGGATCGGGCCGATCCCCGTGTAGTAGCGCAGGCCGATGCCGACCGACTTCCGGATCTTCTCCTCGAAATCCGGCAGCGCGGAGGCGAAGGCCGTGCCCGCGTCGAAGAACGGCACCACGCCGATCGTGTCGGTGACCTTGATGCGTGCCTCGACTGAAGCCTCGAGGAGGCTGCGGCCGCCGATCGGCAGGTTGTAGGGTCCGATCGGCCCGAGGGTCCGGTAGGGATAGCCGCGCACCGAGCCGCCGCCGCCTGCGAAGAAGCGGAAATTGTCCGGGATCTCCCCGAGGGGTGCGCCGGACACCGAGCCGAAGCCGATGCGCCCGGCCAGGATGTAGCGGGATTCGTCGTCGAGCGAATAATAGGTCGAGCCCTGCGCCTTCGCGACGAGGATGCCGGGTGACGAGATCGCCCCGGGATAGGCGGCGAGCGAAGCGATCGCCCGCACGCCGCGGGTCGGGTCCAGGAGGTTGTCGGTCGAATCGTAGGTGACCGAGGCCGGTACGCCGATCAGCCGATAATTGACGGTCCCTAGGGCGTCCTTGGAGCGCCCGATCTGCGCGTCGAGCCCGATCTGGGCCGAGAACGTGTCGGAGAATCGGTGCCGGATCGCCGCGGAGGCGCCGCCGCCATCCACGAGATAGCTCTGCTGCACCTCGCGGGTCACGAAGGCGTTGGCGAGCAGATCGTTGCGCGAGCCCCAGAGCGCCGGCTGGATGTAGGTCGCCGAGAGGCGGCCTCCGAGTCCGTTGGTGCCGATGCCGGCAATCTTGCGCTGGGTGGCGAACGGATCGCTGCCGAGGCCGAGATAATAGATGTCCGCATCGATGCGAAAGGTCTCGCCGCCGCCGAACAGGTTGCGATTGGCATAGTAGGCTCGCACACCCGGCCCATCGACCGTGGAGTAGCGTGCCGAAATGCCCACGAGATTGCGTTCCCGCTCGGTCACCTCGACGAACAGCGGCAGATTCCCGTCGGCGTCGAGGGCCGTGCCCTCGCGGACCCGCACCCCGCCGATCCCCTCGATCCGCGCCACCGATCGCCGGATCGCGGCCACTGCCTGGGGCGAATAAGGATCGCCCAGCTCCGCATAGATGAAGGAGCGGATCGTAGCCGGATCGATGCCCGGTGCCCCGCTGACCGCCACCGGACCGAGGCCAGCGACCGGACCCGGGTCGACCGTGAAGGTTACATCCATGACGTGGGCGGCATCGTCCACGACCGGATCGCGGGTGATCACCTTGGCGAAGGGGTGACCCTGGGCCCGGAACTGATCGACGATCCGCGCCTCACGGGCCAGCACAGTGGCCGAGCGCGCCGGGACATCCTCGTCGACGCGGGTGATCCGCGGCGGCAGGATCGCCTCCGGGAACGCGCGGCCGGCCGGATCGCGCACCACGATCCGGCGGAGGTGATAGAGCGGCCCGAGATCGACCACGATCCGTACCGGGACGAGGCCGCGATTGCGCCACGCCTCCGCGGCGCCGACCGCCGCTGCCTCTTGTCCCCCGACCGAGGCGCCGTCGATCCGGATCGCGACCGTGCCCAGGTAGTAGCCGTAGCCCGACAGCACATCGGCCAGTTTGGCGCGATCGGCCTCGGCCCGGCGCAGCAGCCCCTCCCCGTCCGGGGGCGGCTCCTGGCGCAAGCGATAGATGGTAGAGGTATCCTGTACGGCTTGCAGGATATCGGAATCGTCGGTGCCGGTGATCCTCACGCTGTACGGCAACGCGGTGGGACTTGGCGCCGGCGGTTCGGGCTCGCTCGCGAACAGGCCGAACAGGTCGAAAGCCTGCGCCTCACGCGGCACGGCCGCCAGCACCAGAAGCGCGCTTGCGCCGGCCAGCATAAGCCGTGGCAGCGCGCGCTGCGTGCAGACCTTGAATCCTGGGTTGGCGAAACCGGAAACGCGCAAACCGCGCTCTTCAGTCCCGAATGAGGTCGGTCGTGCCGCCCGTCTGGATCATCGTTGCTGCTCCCCCCTACGCCGCGTGATCCGACGTACCCCGATCTCCTTAAGGCGCCGTGCCGCCCAGGCCAACTCTGCGGCGCGCGTCGTCCAAAGTCGATCGCGGGATCGGCGCAATCACGCCGGCCGGGCGATGTGGGCCGGCGACGCGTCGAGAGGGCGAAATTGTCAGATGTCCGCGCCATTGCGAGATGATTGCGTTCGGCAAAATCGAGATCGCGCTGAATCAAGACGGCTGAAGCCCCCTCCCCTGCCGGACGGACCATGATGTCGCGCTGATCGCAATTCAGGAGTTTTCGAATGACGGACAACAAAAAGCCCGCGGAGCGTATGGCTCAGCGGGCTTTCTGCTTGTGTGTCGTGAGATTTGGTTGCGGGGACAGGATTTGAACCTGTGACCTTCAGGTTATGAGCCTGACGAGCTACCGGGCTGCTCCACCCCGCGCCAAGTGTGTGCGGC
>NZ_JAKSYG010000101.1 GCF_022829725.1 Methylobacterium sp. E-005
TTGGGGATTTGCCCCGCACATACAGCTGTTCGGTCTCGGACCGATGTCCGACTGATGGCGGAAGGAAGCCTCACGGTTCCTCGTTCTCAGCGCGGTCGAGCCGCGAGAGAGTACGAATGTCCAATCCGCTGATCATGAAGCTCGAATACGGAGCGCGTCTGACCGACGGGGACCGCCTTTTCCGAAGGACACAGAAGGGCGATATTACCAGCTCCACACCGAAATGCTGTTCGCCATCCAAGCTTTTTGGACTTACGCGACCCTGCCGAAACCGTGAGGACACGGAAGCAAGTTTGACAGCGTCCCATCGGTTGTCG
>NZ_JAKSYG010000117.1 GCF_022829725.1 Methylobacterium sp. E-005
CTTGACCTGATCACCCTTCAAGCCGCCGTACTCGGACCGCCAGCGGTAGTATGTGACCTCGGTCACCTCGATTGACCGGATTGCTTCGGCAACCTTGCGACCCTGCGAGATCAAGACATCGACCTGCCGCAGCTTAGCAACGATCTCTTCAGCCGTATGCTTCTTCCGTCCCATGACGACATCCTCCACATGGCTCAAAGCCATACCTCAGGGAGGACCACTTTTCAGGGAGCAGGCCAGAACGGTCGGCGGCAACTGCGGAGGCCGCCCTTCTTGGCGCCTAAGCACCTTTCATCTTCGCCACAGCCGAGAAATGGAAGGAAGGCGATCCGGTGGCGCCGGGCGGTCGTCCCGGCTTCGCTTTGGTTACACTACACAATCATGGGCGCTCGCCAGCCATCGTGCGCGACTTCTATCACGGCACCATCAGGTGTGTCGGGCTCCCTGAACCTCTTGGTTACCCGCCGCTACACTCCGCCTTGCATAAGGATGAGGTCATCCCTGCGGGGAAGAGTGGCGACCCGTGGCGCTTCGCTGAAGCTGCCTTCCTGCGCGGCGATGATCAGGTGCCCACAGATCCTGATGGCACCTACTGGATCATCGGACAGGTCCGCTATGCTGATGTCTCTGGCTCGCAGTATGTGACCGGTTTCTGTTTCGCGTTGAATTCTTTCAGTGGCAAGTTCTACGGCATGGGTGGATCGCCTTACAATCATCGCCGCCGCCTAACCAAAGAAGAGATCCACCAAGCTGAAATCAGCAACTCGGAACTGCCGATCCGACGATAGAGCCGTACAATCCGTACACCTAAAAAGGGCTAGCAAGTCGGACAACTCGGACATCTGAAAAGGCGCCATATTGGACAACCTGGACACCTGAAAAAGGGCGGCTGTCGCGGGGACTTCTAGAGTTTCCGGAGGTAGTCTCACGCGATGGGATTTCGCAGGGTGAGCGACACCTCAGCCGGGTTTTTAGAAGCCGCTACGCGAGGTGGGCCGGATAGGCGGATCCGCCGATTTTTGTAATGCAGTCTCGCGAGCGCGCCGGCCGGGCGGCACGTTGAGTTTTCGGAGGCAGTAGGTGCGGCCGCGAGAAATGTCGGACATCCCGGCATTAGCCTCAGATCGCTATATTTGGCCCAAGACGGCCGTTAGCAAAAATCTGCTACCTTCGCGAATTCAACTCACGGGCCTCACGGGCCAAATTTGGCGGCTTCCTGGCCCTTCCTGACGGCGGATACCGTTGAGGGCGACACGCCGGCCCGCCGAGCGATCTCCCGATCCGAGAGGCCTTCGGCAAGCAGGGCCTCGACGGCGGCGCGGCGCTCCGCGAATGGACGGTGCGCAGGCTTGCTCGGCTGAGGGGTGCGCCGGTCGGTATGGGCCTTCGCCGCGGGCTGGCGTCGAGCGTTCGGCCGAGACGGGGGAGGGGTCATCATGGCCCCACCTTCATCCGCCGGCGAGGGGGTAGCGATTTGCGACCTCCCTTGAGCGTCCGACAAGTCGGAATCCGATGGGATAACGGATCGTGATGTCATCTCGGGCTCAGACGGCGAGGGGGGGTAACGGTTCGTTAGCCCCTTTGGTCTCGGCGTCGGCCGGCGGCGCTTCTGTCGGCTCGCATAGGATCCTGGCGCGGCTCCCCTCAAGCTCGCGGTCCCACCTCGCCTGCATCGCCAATTGGCGGTGTTGTCCGGCCCTGCACCCCGGCGTCCCACAGTTGCTGTTGCCGTCTTCCCGATAACCCGCACCGCACTCCTCGCAGCGCAGAGGCCACCGGCATCCCCACCAGACCGTGAAGCATTCGGTGCACCCGCCCATGTTGCGCACGGGCGGCTCCTACAACTGCCAGACGGACGCGCCGATCTCGGCGAGGAAGGCTGCGGACGGCTCAATGAAGAAGCTCAGGCACATCACCTCCGGGTCAGCGTGAGACTGCTCATAGTTCCGCGACTCGTAGAGGCCGCCCCCGTCCTTCTCGTCCATCATGTCAATCATCTCGCAACGACGGTCCCACGAGATAACGCCGCGATCGCAGGCGTCCCGGATGAGGGCGACCATGTTCAAGAAGGCAGACCTGAAATCGACGTCCTCATGAAAAACGATCTCCCGGATGATCCTGGGCATGGCGTTTCCTGCGTACTACAACTACCTAGGGTCTAGTAAAAATCTATCCTTCAAATTCAGTTCTAGTACGCTCCCGACTCGTGGTCCGGTTCGGTCGTTTTTCAGTCTTTGATTTTCGATGGATCAAGCGTGCTGCAGCAAATAGGGACGCCAGCCAACTCGCTTCCAGAATGCACACCATGAGAGCGGTGTCGGCTAAAACTTCGTCGAACGAATACCCCTTCATCGCTCCCGCTATACCTGCGCCTACGGCGACAAGCGTCACGACAGGGATGAGCAAGTACCAGTTTAGCAGCGCACCGCAGGCGCCCCCCAGAAGGGCGATCACGAAATATGCCATCCAACGCTTCCCCCCTTCGCCAAGCTTCTTCGAGCGACGAAGTACCAAGACGGTACAACGAGAAGGTGCGTTAAGCGATGCTCTATAAAATGCGACAAAAGCGGCGGTTCGTTACCCGAATGCGGGGATAAAATTTTGCATTCAAACTCGAATGCTATGTCCAAAAATATGCACTCAGATAAAACATCTTGCGATCCAGTACGTTACAGCGCTGACTATCAGACCCCATAGGGCACCAATAACCCCGATCACTATAAATCTACGCGCTGGCATCGCCACGCCTTGAGACACCACGTGTCTATTACCGACCCAGAGCTGAAACTCGGAACTGAATAGTCGGCAGAGCGAGTTGATGGCGCGCAACATCGCGGGTATCCGTACGGGCAAGCCAACCTCCATAACTTCATTCGTGCGTTCAGGCATCTCCAAAAGTTGTAATTGACGGATTTACACAATTTTTGCGGGTATTTCTCCTGCCCTACAATACCTACAAGTTGATGGGCATACCCAGGTTTCGCTGAACACACCGTGCGCTACAGGGTCATCGGCAGACGGCTACGCCCCAATTCTAAACTGTGTTGAGGCACGCGCGCTCGACATGGTGCAGGCTGTCGGGCTCGGGATGCGGGAAATCAGACACATGCAATCTCCTACCGAGATGGTCATCCCGCCCACGCTCATGGTCGAACTCATTGACCTGCTGGGCGATTTCCCTCCCGATCAGAACCGGCGGCAGGCCGAGGTGCTCGGAGTCCGCTTGGCGGACTTGGAGCACAGGGCACGCTCGCAAGGGGCGGCGCCAGAGACCGTGGCGGCGATCCAGGGCGCGCGCGTGCTGCTGGATCTGGCGGAACTGCCACCGCTGCCCGCGGCGAGCGGAACCAAGGAAGCAACCTTTAGGGGTGATGGTAGTGGGGTGTAAGCTCTGCCTTCCCCGCGAACGCAGCAACAGCGCAGGGGCATCCCGGAAATCGTTGCGCCTGAGGCTTGACCATGGTCTGAAGCCTCCGCTCGACGACTTCTCCAGATCGACGAGTTTCAATCCGATCGAGTGGACCCTGGCATGAACCTCGTCACCATCCTCCTGATCGTGCTGATCGTGCTGGCGCTCGGCGGTGGTGGCTACGGCTACTATGGCGGAGGCTACAACGGCATCGGCGGCATCGGCCTGGGGGGTATCCTGATCATCGTACTGATCGTGTTGCTGGTAACCGGACGGCTCTGACGCGTTCGGGTGAAGGCAAAGAGTCAGTCAGATCGATACAAGCGACCTGCCGCCGGTGCTGTCGAAGCTGCTCGCGCCGTGGCTGGAAGCCATCGAAGCATCCGAGATCGGCATGGGGGATCACGTCACGGCGATCGCCGCCCATTCCTTCATGAACTTGCTTCAAAGGATCGAGATGACACCGGTGCTGGAGCGGTCGCTCGTCGATGCGCGTGCAGCGACCGACACGCTGGCGGTGGCTCTAGACCACAAGCGTACCGTGCCGTTGCGGGTCCGCAGAGCGGTGCGTCATGCGATAGCAGCCGCGATCGAAGCCCTGCGCGATGCCACGCCCAACGCAGTCACCAAGGAGCTAGGCTTAGGTTGGTAGCCTACCGGTCGGAACGTCGGCCGACCAAGCTCGTTACCAGCCTAGCTTTGGAGGATCAGACGTGAAGCACATCATCGCCAGAGGGCTGATCGCAGCGGGTCTGCTCGCTACCCCAAGCGTGCCAGCAGTCGCTCAGAGCATCGACATCGGACCGGGCGGTGTGCGGGTCGATCCGCGCTCGCCGCGGGAACGTGAGGCTGACGAGATCCACCGTGAGGAGCGTCGAGAAGAGTTCCGTGAGGAGCGACACGACGCGATCCGACGTGAGGAGCGTCGGCGCGAGTTCGACGAGGATGGTCCGCCCCCGCCGCCGCGCGACCGGTACTGAGATTGATAGACCGGTAGTCGATGGCGGGGTGCGAGCCCCGCCGTTTGTCTGTCTGGGCTTAGGCACGCCACCTCCCGTTCGGTCCTGGCAGCAGGTCGGCCCACGCAGCGCGCAGGAGCGCGGTGCGGGCGTCGGCACGGGTCGGGCTGACGATGGCTACTGCCCCTATCAGGTCGTTCAGGGCCCTCAAACCTCCGGCGCGGTTGGCCTCGATGCCCTTGCGGCGGAGGGCACCCTTGAAGGCCAAGGCAGCTGGGGCGCTCGGTCCATGGCGCTCGATGCCCTGCACGAGGGTGATGATGGAGGCGGCGGTTAGGACCTCGGGGGCGAGCAGGTTGCTAATGCTGCCTCACGGAGGCTGTCAAAGAACTGCTCAAGCTCCAGGTCGTGGTCGTCCCAGGCATTCCCGGCCTTGAGGGCGAACACCTCCATCACGCTGTCCGCGCGGCGAATGATGCACCAAGGGGCGAAGTCGGGTCCGGGCTGAACAGGCCACAGGCCCACCTCAGCAGGCGTCTGGCGGCGGAGGCGATACAGTCGATCAGGGTGCGCCTGGAACCACATGCGGTCGATCTGGGTGGCGTGCATCGTCATCTCCTCAGGCTGCGGGTCGGTTCAGGGCGGCATAGCTCGCCAAGACGTGGCGACGGTCGAGACCGGCGAGGCGGTCGAGGGCGTCGATCGCGGCGGGCAATGAGGTGGGGTCGCTCTCGGCGCGACGCAGGAGATCTGCAAGGTCTGCACCGCGTGGGCCCGTCGAGAGGTGGACGACGGCGCGCAGGCAGCGAAGGCGAGCGCGGCGCTCGGCCTCGTCGAGATCGGGGCGGAACGGGCCCCAGGCGTCACGGGGGGCGATCATCGACCGAACTCCCACCACGGGATGCCTTGGGGCTGTCCGGGCTTCTCGCGATAGGTCAGGTGCCCGAACCGGACCTCGATGGCAGTTATTGCGCGGACCGGGCCGCTGATTGGCAAGACCAGCGCCCCGCAGGCGTCGACACGGACGATGCCTGCCTCAGGATGGATCCCGAACAAGCGAACCGCCGTCCAGCCAAGCGCCTCAGCCTGCACACCGAACGTGTCGATAAAGCTCAAGGCGCGGGCAAGAGTCCTCGGCCACTCGTCGGCACGGTAGCCGGGACAGGGCGCCCGGTCCGCGTTGAGGCCCGTGAGGGCAGAACGCCACTTCGGCAGCCCATCCCCAGAAACTTCCGCAGCAGAAAAATCGATGAACCCCTTTTGTTTCGAGTTACTTAGACGGATTTCCGCAGCTTCCGCAGCCCCGTTCTGGGCGCACGCGCCAGCCCCGCCCCCGGCGCCCTCGGTTCTCGCGTAAGTAATTGATATTATTATAATTTTTTTCTCTTTCTTCTTTATACGCGTGCCCGCGCGGGGTGGGTTGAGCTGGGCTCCCTGCGGAAGCTGCGGAAGCTGCGAAAGTGGGGTTAACCCCATGGTCCACCTCGCGAATTGCTTCCGCGGGCCGCTGCGGAAGTTCCTGCGGAAGTTCCCGCGAGGGCCCATTTACGCTGGCCTGAGCCGCCGCTCGCCGGATCTCCTCCAGCGCCTTGAACGGGTCGAACAGGGGCAAGTCGCCAGCCATCAGGACGCCTCACCCGTCACACGATAGGTCTCGCGGTAGGTCTTGCCGTCGATCTGCTGCTTGCCGGTCGGCTCGATCTGGCCGAACGAGACAAGTGCATCGAGGCGCCGCCGGAGAGTTGCGGCGTCGGTCCGCAGATGGCTGTGCGTGAGCTTCTGGATGAGGCTCGGAGCCGTCAGGTTGCCCGGCTTCACCTTCTTGACCAGCCAATCCGCCAACTCGTTCTGCGCGCGGGTCTCGGGATCAAGGATGGCGTTTCCAGTGAGACGCAGGGCTTCGGTTAGGTAGAACTGGCCGATTGCGCAGGCCGCAGCCATGGTCTCGGCGGTCACGGTGATGTCGAGGCTCTGCGCGGGGCCGCTGGTCCGGCTGGGCCGGGCCGCGTCGGGCTGCTCGAACAGGGTGAGTATCCCGGCGATCCGCGCCACGTTCTCGGCGATCTTACCGGCAGCAGATGACACCGGACGCCACGCCTTACCCGGCGCATTTTCGTCCTCGACCGACTGGCCGAACTGCCGGAACAGGGTCCAGGCATCCGGCGACAGATTCAGCACGGGCGGGGCCAGTTCGTTCCGCGCCCCATCCCGGATCGGCAGGCGCACATTCAGGCAGCGCCGGCACTGATCCTAGAACTTGAGCAGGCGCGCGTCTGCGCTCGGGGTCGTGGCTCGGAACAACCGGGTGCCAATCCGGCTGTCCGGCATCATTACGAGGAAGCGGCCGACGATGCCCTGATCGTTCGCCAGTTCGTCCCCGATGAAGGATGAGGCGACGCGCGGCTGTGCCGCGAGGCTGATGCCGACCCGGCGCCCGACGAAGGTCTGAGCATCCGCCGCCCGCACCCGCTGAGCCGACCCGTTGTCCCACAGCTTAGACAGGCCGGTGACGGTGCGAGTCCGAGCCTCCGGACCCATCCCGTGGCCGCCGAGAAACTGCCCAGCCTCGGACGTGAATATCCCGACGCTGGCACGTCCGATCCGCAGCAGGTTGATGAGCCCTTCGAGGTTCGGTTCCTCGGCCCGGATGATGGGCGTGACCGGCGGCACCGGCTCGCGCAGAGCCAAGAGGCGGCTCTCCCGCTCGGCCCGGTCGATCTTGGTGTCGCGCTCGATCTTCTTCTTCTCGGCCTCGAACGCCGCCCAGGCCGCTTTGAACTGGCGTTCCTCGTCGACAAACTCCAGCCGCAGGCGTGCCTCCTCATCGGCGACGGCGCGCAGGGCGAGAGTATCGCAGGCAGACTTGCGCTCGCCCAACACGGCGATGGCCAACATGAACATGAACATGAACAGGGACAGCGGCACCGGCGGGGGCAAGCTGTCGACCTTCACGTCAGCCAAGCCCTGGCACATCAGCATTGCAGCGGAGAGCACGCTGTGCGCACACAGAGACCGGGGAGCCTGCACATGCTCCTCCAAGGCCTCGATGGCACCGCGCATGAGCGGGGGGAGCGCCTCAATCGGGAACGGCGTCGCCGACTCATCGCGGGTGCGACCTTCAGCTGGTCGCGCTCAATCACAGGGATGCCATTGGGGCCACGCCCTGGCCGGTCATGCACCGGCATGACGGACACGCGGCGGACGCGCGAGAGGGCTTCAGCGACGGTGTTCACCGGCATGTCTCAAGATCCTCCCGCACCGTGTCGTTGAGATCTTTTACGCCTTCGGGCGGCCAGACGACCTCGACGGCCCGCCCGGCATCAAGCCAGCGAGCGGCGACATGCTCGGCTGCGCGGGCGCTGGCTCCGTTGGCGTCGTTCTCGGCCAGCACCACCAGCGTGCGCACGTCAGCCAGCACCGGCAGGGAGGCGATGGCACCCGAGCTGCCGAGCGCCCAGGCCGGCGCGAGCCCGAGGTGCTGACGCGCGGTCAACGTGGTTTCGATCCCTTCGCCGACGACGAGGAAACCACCGCCGCCTTCGATGCGGTCGAACATAATGGCCGTTCCGGCGGCGACGCCGAACATGCGGCGTCCGATCTTGCACGCCTCAGCATCAAGGGCAGTCCGATGAACGCCGCGGACCTCCCCGGTACTCACGGTCGACAAGGTCGGGCGTCGTGGTGACGCCCTTCCCGATCTCCTGCGCCATGCCGATCAGGCCCTGCGCGACGAAGTGCGGGGCAATCAGCACCGCCTCGCCATCGACCTCCACCGTGTGGCAGGCCGCCTTCCAGTGCTTCAGAAGCGCCGCCTTGAGCGCGCGGCGCAGGTAGCGGGGCAGGGCGAGGGCTGCCAGCAGTTCCTCACGGACGTGCCACGGCATGTCGGGGGCATCGTTCGGCCCGCGGAAGAAGCGGACCGTGATGGTGTTGATGGTCGCGGTGTGAAGGGGGAAGGCAGCCGCAATCATCGAGCGGCTCTCCAGCTATCGGCCTGCCCGTAGGCGAGGCCGGCGACAACCGGCGGTACGACGAGACGCATCTGCACAATGTCAACGTCTACCCGGCGAACGGCACGCAGTCGTCCATAATGGCCGAACTGAAGCAGGCTTCGAAGGGTGGGAAGGCGTTCGCTGCCGCAGCCGATCACGGGAAAGCGTGACCTTTGAGGTGCCGTCTAGCTGCGGCAGCGGATCATGGGGCGGCCACTCGTGCCGCCCACAAGCATCCTGTTGCCTTGCGGGACGAGCACGACCGCATCGTTCCACTTATCACCCTCGCTAGTGCACGAAAGGATAAGAGCGTAAGACCCCTTGGAATGGTCAAATTTCGTGATGGAGCACTCGCTTTCGTGGGTGATGTACTTCTTGCCGGCGATTTTTATGTTCGAGTCGCTGGTGTCGGACCCGCAATCGGCCGTCTGCGCCGCCCAAGACCCTTCGAACGGTTCAGCGGCATGAGCGGGCACGCCGGCTAAGATCGAGATGGTGAGGGCGAGGGCGTAGCGCATCCCGGCAAGATGGGCGCAGGAAGCACGGCTGTCGAGATAGGGGCGGTCCTGCTGTCAGTGAGCTGAGCGCTGACGTTCGATCTCGCGCACGCGCTCGGCGCTCTTCTGCGTCGACACGATGGCGTAGGCGCCGGCAACCAAGGCGAAGCCTGGAACGAGGATCAGCAGATACAGGACGCTCAGGGTCACGGCAGCAGGCCCTTCAGGACGCTCTGGGCGATAGAGTGTAGGACGAGACCCACGAAAAACCAAACGAAGCCCAGGATCGCTTGGAGGACGGTAAACCCGGTGACGCCTACGCCCACCAGCGGGGCGATGCCGCCGCCGATGAAAAAGGCTACCGCCGCAGCGTTCACCGTGTTGGCCTTGAGTTTGGTGATCTCGTTATGCGCGACCTTCTCAGGCGATGGTGGCGGTACCGTTGGGCCGCCACCTCCGAACCGCGGATCGCTGGCTGCGTCCCGTGCTACCTGAGCGAACGCCGCCAGCAGCTCGTCATAACTGAGATGGTGATCCTCCGGCTCTTCCCTCGGCTTGGGAGATGCGACCATTCACTTTGCTCCCCGCCAGAACGGCACAGACAGGTTGGCTATTGAGATTTGCCGGTTCTCGCGTCTACAGCCCGCTCATGTCCGACATGCTCGACGCCCTCCTTTAACGCCTCAAGGCGCACCAACGCGCTCTAATCCTGGCTATGGGCGAGCATGACGGCCTGCCAGCACAAAGCGCAATACGTCAGGGTCGCCCAGCTGGAAAACGTCATCGCCGCCGTCGAGGCTGTCGCCGACGGGGAGGCACAACAGGCCCGGCGCGGCGTTCGATAGAAGCTGCCAGCTAGGATAGCCTCGGTCGAACCCGGGAGGCGTGGGTGCCAAGGCAACAGCCAGAGACGCCGAGGCGGCAACGGCGTGTTCCGCCGAGAGAGGCGCTCGGCTCGGAGAACGCCATGAACACCGCCTTCATCCTCATGGCGCAGTACGGCCCGCGTGCCGTGATCCCGGTGGATCTGGTCTGCCGGGACTACTTCAGCCACCTGACGCCGGAGAAGCTGATCCGGAACGTATCGGCCGGCGAGATTGCCCTACCCCTCGTTCGGATTGAGGCCAGCTCGAAGTGTGCGAAGGGGGTCGGCTTGATGGACCTCGCGGCCTACCTCGACCGGCAGATGGAAGCCGCCCGCAAGGAGTGCCGCCAGCTCTGCGGGTAGCTTTGAACGACAACGGCGCAGCAACCCGTGAGGTCACTGCGCCGTTGGATCGGGCCGCCGAGGGGGCGATGACGGCCTTGAGCGGTGAGTACATCCAGCCCAGCTCCCGCGAGGTGCGCCTGAGCACATCCACCGGCCTGTGGCCCGGCGGCTACACGCGTCGGCGACTAGCTGTGAATGGCTGCGAGCGCCCCTGATCGGTCAAGGTTCAGGGGCGAACGTGGGTCGTTCTCCTCGATCCAGCCTCGCCATGTTCGCCAGCCCTCACGCCTTCGTCCACCACCATCGCGAGTGTCTTGCCGTGCTCCTGTCCTCGGCCCTGTTCATGGCCGGCGCGCTCCCGTTATTTTGGGCGATAGGCTGACGCCGCCGGCGGACCCAGGTTTCACCTCGGCCCCCCGTTAGTAGAAGCCATCCGATGACCGGTCAGGCAGCGTCATCCGATGACGGCTTCCGGCGCTTCGATCCCGGCGGCCGAGGTGTCGTGTTCGTCCAAGGCATCGTGCCGTTCGGCCGGCGCGGAATCGACAGGACCTTGCCCTCGGGATCGCCTTTCCGTTCGGGGCGGGGGCCTTGGCATCCGCCATCGCTTCATACCTGGAACTTGCGGCCGTAGATCCATTCCTCCCGGTCGTGATCAGCCCGAACGATCATGTCGCCGATCACACGCTCGGCCTCCGCCTCGTTGAAGAGCGCTGTTCTGAGAAGACGGATTGTGTAAAGCCTAAGGCTCTGACCCTCCTTGAAATCTGGATGCTGGCGCAAGACCCGCAGCATCGCATGCAGCGCCGCCCTGCCAACATCGTCGCGCTTCGGCGTGCCGGTCTCCAAGCGGTCCTGTCGTCGCCTGCCCTCGGTCTCGGCGTGGGCGTCGAGGCTGTACTTCTGCCGCTTCGACATACCCTTGCGGGACTTTCGGGCGGCAGGTGTCCAACCTGGACGTCTCGGGGTTGGCCTGCTCCCTGAAAAGTGGTCCTCCCTGAGGTATGGCTTTGAGCCAGGTGGAGGATGTCGTCATGGGACGGAAGAAGCATACGGCTGAAGAGATAGTTTCTAAGCTGCGGCAGGTCGATGTCGTGATCTCGCAGGGTCGCAAGGTTGCGGAAGCAATCCTGTCAATCGAGGTGCACGGGGTCACATACTACTGTTGGCGGTGCTAGTAGTGCGGCTT
>NZ_JAKSYG010000122.1 GCF_022829725.1 Methylobacterium sp. E-005
CTGTAGTGATAGGTCATAGAGTTCGATGTTGCGCGCGATATCGCGGCCGAGCACCTGTACGAGGCTGTTTGCTACTAACTGGCTGCGGCGCTCCGCATCTGTACGCATCTGCCAGAGCTGAAGGGCGGCCACGCAGATCAAGCCGGTGACGGTTAGGAAGTTGGCAAGGGCCAGCCATCGAGCCAGGGATGGCCTGGACCATGAGCCATCGACGTGCCCTCGGGAGCTGCTACAACGTGCGCCACCTCGAGCCTGCGCGGTTTGAACATCCCGACGCAGTCAGCCGCAAATCAATTACGAAGCCCTTAGCGCGATGTAGACACTTCGTGGTCTTCGCAAGGAGGTACCTGCTGAGGACGTGGGATAAGTGTTTGACCATGCGCCGTCTTCCGTGGAGACGGATCGAACACCGCGGCTATGGGTTGGAACGCGCGCACGAGATCGCCGTCCAGGCGACCGGTCATCCCGTCTAGGATGGCGTAGGCTTTTTCACCAGCCATCGGCGCTCGGTAGGGCCGACGCTCGATCAGAGCGCCATAGACGTCGCAGACTGTCACCAAGCGGACGAGGTCGGGGATCTCCCACCCGGTGAGCCCATCAGGGTATCCGGTGCCGTCGAGCATCTCGTGGTGCGAGCGCACGACCGTCAGCATCACCGCCTCGAACCCCCGGCCCACGAGCATGGCGTGGCCGTGCGTGGGGTGCGTGCGCATCACCGCCATCTCCGCCTCGGTGAGCTTGCCCGGTTTGTTCAGGATCTGCGTCGGGACATGGATCTTCCCGACATCGTGCAGCAGGGCGGCTTTCGTCAGGCGATGGCGGTCCGCCGCCCGCAGCCCGAGAACGCCCGAGAACGCGGCCGCGAGGGCTGCCACCAGCAAACAGTGTTGGTGTGTGGCGTCGTCGAACTGCTGGACGGCTCGGACCCAATCGTAGATGCCGCTCTCGCCGACGGCACGCGTAACGAGATCGGTGCCGGTGTCGGCCATGGCGGGCGTGATCGGCGCGCCGGACAAGAGAACCTTCTTCAGAAAGTACCGGGCCTTGGTTGCTTGTTTCCACACGCTGGCCGGGATCGGTTGGATCTGCACGCGCATGCCCCCGAGGGCATCGAGTAGTTGCTGCGTGCCGGCCGTGCTGCTGAGCGTGCCGCTCGCACCCAAGATCTGGGCCTGCGCCTCGGCGCGAGCGACGTTGCCGTGCACGAGGAACAGGTACGGGACCTCTCCGCCGCGCATCGCCGCCAAGACGCGGCGCAGGCGAATGAGGGCGTCGGACGTGAGCGTCTCGACGTCGCTGACGATCAGATCGGGCTGCCGGGACGGCAGCTTGTCCTCGTAGAGATCGTGAACGTGCCACGTCCCGTGCGCGCCCAGATCCCGGGACAGGCGCTGGCCGCGGGCGACATCGTCGGTGATCAGCAGGAGTTCGCCCATGACTTTTCCCGGTCTGAGCATGGTGTAGGAGCAGCAGCCGGAGTGGCTCACGCCGCTCGCACGGTGGCGAGGAAGCGTCCGACCTCAGCCGCAAGATGCTCGGACTGACGCGACAGCTCGGACGCTGCGCCCAGCACCTGGCTCGCAGCTGCGCCCGTCTCCTCGGCTGCGCTGGCGACGCCGGCGATGTTGCTGGTTACCTCGCCCGTGCCCATCGCCGCTTGGCTGACGTTGCGCACGATCTCCTGGGTGGCAGCGCCCTGCTCCTCCACGCCAGCGGCGATCGAGGTCGCTACGCCGCTGATCTCGCGGATCCGTCCGGTGATGCCCACGATCGCCGTGACCGCCTGCCCGGTCGAGGCCTGGACCTGAGCGATCTGCCCGGAGATCTCGCTCGTGGCCTTCGCCGTCTGTTCGGCCAGCGCCTTCACCTCGGAGGCCACCACCGCGAAGCCCTTGCCGGCTGCACCGGCGCGCGCCGCCTCGATCGTGGCGTTGAGCGCCAGCAGGTTGGTCTGCCCGGCGATGTTCGAGATCAGTCCGACTACGTCGCCGATGCGCGCGACGGCGCCGCTCAGCTCCTGCACCAGAACACCGGCCTGGTCAGCTTCGCTCACGGCGAGATGCGCGAGGCTGGCCGATCCATCCACCTGCCGTCCGATCTCCTGCACGGACGAGCCCAACTCCTCGGCAGCAGCGGCCACGGTGTTGACATTGCTAGCGGCCTCCTCGGCCGCAGCGGCCACCGCGCCGGACTGGGCCGAGGTCTCACCCGCCATCGCCGACATTGATTCAGCAGTTGCCTGCAGCTCAGTGGCAGCGGCAGAGACCAAGCCGATGATCCCGCCGACCGCCTGCTCGAAGCCATCGGCCATCTGGAGCATGCCAGCCTTGCGCTGCTCCTCGGCCGCCAGCCGCGCCTCTGCGGTCTCCGCCTCCAGCGCCCGGGTACGGATCAGGTTGTCCTTGAACACCTGCACGGCGGCCGCCATCGCGCCGATCTCGTCACCGCGGTTCTGGTAGGGCACTTCGGCTCCTGCGTCGCCACCGGCAAGCCCACCCATCACCTGGGTCATAGCCTGGATCGGGCGTGAGACGCGCAACAGTCCGAAGGCAGTGGCGGCACAAGCGGCGGCGAGCGCCAGCGCCATGGCGATGTAGGCGGCCAATGCGGCGGTATCGGCTTCGCTCACGGCCACGTCGGCACCCCGGCGAGCGCCTTGCTCGTTCAGGGCGACATCACGCGAGAGATCGGCGCGGGCTTCGTCGTAGAGAGTCGCGGTCTCGGGTGCGGTCATCAGCTTGAGAGCAGCCGACTGTTGCCCTGCCTCCATCAGGCGACGCATCTCGGCATCGTCTTGCTCGAAGCGCTTCCAGACAGAAGCGAAGGTGTCATAGATGGCGCGCTCCTCGTTCGAGGAGATCAATGGCTCGTAAGCCCTGCGCGCTTGCGTGAGCTTATCGTGGGTCGCGGCGAGTTTGGCCTCGTTTTCAGCCAGATGGGTCGGCGTATCCGACAGAGTGAGCAGGCGCAGTTGCTTGATCCGAACCTCGGACGCGGCGGACCGGATCTCGTTCACAGCGGCAACCGATGGCAGCCAATTCGAAGCGACTTCTGTGATGGCGTTGCGGATCCCCTCAAGCTTGAGGATTGAGAGTGCGCCTTGCCCGGCGGCGATGAGTGCCAACAAGCCGAAGGCAGCCGAGAGCGCACCCTTGAGAGAGAGATTCAGGCGCATCGTTCCGCTTTTCACCAGAAATGTAATCAGTTCTTGCCTTACAGCGCGCGGCAGAACCGATCGACATTTCTGGTCGATTCTGTTAATTAAAAGTTTATTCCCCTAATAATCGTTAGAAACTATAGTGATAAGTTCTAAACTGCCTTTGAATACCGTCATATGACTGCTTTTTTATATATTTCGCGGGGAAACATCCCTTAATCGTATCCTAAATGGTGGGGATAGCGTTCTATACCTCGTCATTCAGAATTCCATCATTTGATAATTTTTTGACGTCCTACGCAGGCTGGATCACGTGATCCGAGGAAAGGCGACGTCTACCTATATCCACGTGGCAAAATCCTTTGATCCGCCGCCTTGCCGCAAAGGCATAGGGCAGCACAAGGAATAGCTCTTGGCATTCATCCGCTCTGCCGAACAGCCGCAGACCCTCACCGCATGGCTCGACCGCCTCCACCACCCGCGCGGATTCTCCCGCTGCCTGATCGGCCAGGGTCGACCGCTGCCCCTCGGCAGCTCTTCTTGGGTTCCGTTTTCCTCGATTCTCCCAGATCTAAAACTTGAGTATGCGTGGTGGTCGCGGATTTGACCCCTCCCCCCGATGGCAGCGTGCGCCGCGTCAGCCGCAGCCAGGCCGTCCATTCCCGGCTAACGATGCGGACCACATTGGTGTCGTTCCGCCAGCCCGTGACTTGCCGCTCCTCGACAGTGAGCAGGCCGAGCCGCACGGCCTCCCGGATGGCGTTCTTCACGGTCGTGCGAGACACGCCGGTCACGGCCGCCAGATTGTCGATCGCCAATCGGCAGTCGCCGCGTCGCGCCACCTCGGCCGCCACCAGGGCCAGGACGGCGGCCTCAGCCAGCGTGAACCGGGCCGCGAGTCCTGGCGGGAGCCGGCCTGAGGCGGCCCAGCGGCGGCGGCGCTCCACGCTGGCGTCCGTGCGTGGCCGGGAGCCGGCGCCGGGCCTCCTGGGGCTTCCTGATGCGTTCTCGGCCTTTGCCCTTGTTTGAGGGATCAAGGTTGCCGGCTCGTTCGTGCTCCGTCCTGGGATAGGTCCGCGCACGGACGTTTTCCGGGCCTCGATCAGGCTGGACAGCGTCTCGGCCTCGGCCTCAGTTACCTTCCCTTCCCCAAACGCGCGCCACAGCGCGGCCGTGACCGCCGGCAGCGCCGCGCACGGGGCCGCCTCCGCCTGTCGGCGGATCTCATCGGCATAAGTCATCAGTCCCGGTCCCTCACGGGCCGCGGCTAGGGTCCAGGCAAAGCCTTCCCGTTGACGGAAATGGGTTCCGTCTTGACTCCCGAGGGGAGTTCATGCCTTGTGGGGGGACCAGCTACGGCCCTCACACGGCCCCAGGTTTTCAGCACCCTCGTCCTTGCCGGGACGGGGGTGTTGGCTTTTCAGGGTCTATCTCGCGGCGATGGTCTCCTGAATGGCGGCCGCGACTCGCCGGAGCGAGCCTAGCCGTGACCGCTCATGTCGGCCGGCAGAGGCGTCCAAGTCAACGTTGAGGGGCGATCAGCGCGCCTATGACCGCCGACCGCCGCCAACTTGCGAAGGACGGGTGTCATCGGCAGCCTGCAGGTTGCCAGGGTGATCGACGCCGACGCACAGGACCCCACGGTCGTAACAGCCGCAGCCATTTACCGGCTACTGGGTGCCGATATCCGTCCTATGACGAAGTATTGTGCCCTAGACCAATCATAGGATGGCAAATTGCCCTTTGCCGCCGTAGCCCAATGCAAGATGCACTGATCCGCAAGCTTGAGAGCTTCGAGGAACTCACCGACGCCGATCGTGAAGCGTTGCGGGCGTTCGTTCCGCGGTTGCGGCAGGTGCCGGCACGGACGGACCTCATCAAGGAGGGCGACGTTCCCGGCAATGTGCATCTCATTCTCGACGGCTACGCCTGCCGCTACAAGATGCTGCCGGACGGCCAGCGCCAGATCATGGCCTTCTTCGTCCCGGGCGACTTCTGTGATCTGAACGTGTTCATCCTCGATCAGATGGACCACGCCATCGGTACGATCTCTCCCTGCACGGCAGTTGAGATCCCCCGGCAAGCCATCGAGGAGATGACGTCCCATCACCCACGGGTAACCCGAGCCCTGATGTGGTGTACGCTTGTAGACGGAGCTGTACTTCGTGAATGGTTGGTCAACATCGGAAGTCGTCAGTCCGGTCAGCGGATCGCACATCTGTTCTGCGAGTTGCTGCTCCGTCTTGATGCAGTGGGGCGGGTGAAGGATAACAGCTACGCGTTTCCATTCACCCAAACCGACGTCGCCGAAGCGTTGGGCCTCTCGGACGTGCAGGTCAGCCGCACGCTGCGGGAGCTGCGCGGTCTGGAACTCATCACGCTGAAGTACCGGGTCCTGACGATCCTGGACGCGGAGCAGCTCAAGGCCTACTGTGGGTTCAATCCCAACTACCTCCACCTCAGGAACACGCGTTGGAGTGGCCGCCGGCAGGTGCCGTGGCTGAGCAGCGTCCAGGGCGGGTAAGTTGGTGGGCCAGGACAACGTCGAGATCCTGGTCGTCCTCCAGCCCATTTCCGTTGACACGGCGAGCCCGGATGAGGTCGGCATGCTGGTGATCGCCAACGGGTTGCTCGTGGCCGTGCTGGTGCGCCTCGACGCACCCGAGCATGAGCGACGCGGGGCTTGGTACATGGAGGTCAGGCTCGGGCGTCTCGCAAAGGTACGCGCTCCCGTGTTCGATACCCTGGAGGACGCGACGCGGTGGGTGCGGCAGCGCCTCAAGAACTGATCGCGATGCCGAAGGCGATGCGTATGCTGAGTAGAGATGTCCGCTTCGATGGATCAAAGCACAAAAGCAGACTGTCGGATATTCACCCTCAGCCGCCATTCCGGTTCCGACCCAGCCTGGCCGCCCGGTTCACTATAGGCGCTTTCCGAAAGCAGCCATTCGTTGGCCGTCCTGCAATTTCAGCTCGGGGTGGCGAGCGAACCTTGAGCCTTGGCCCCGGAGCGGACGTTCCGCAGAAGCCAGTCTACGATGTTCCCGAGAGACTACGCTCGTCATCGCGTGGGTTCAGGTGGAGATACTTCGGATCAAACTCGGCGAAGGCCATCAGCCGCGCAGCGTTGGGGATGCGCATGCGCTTGCGCCTCCATTCGAGCAGGCCCTGACCTCTCAGATCCTGAAGCACCCGGTTCACGTGTACGCTGCTGATACCCAGCGCGTCTCCGAGATCATCCTGGGTCATTGGGAATTCGAAGCTGTCCTCGCTCACCAAGCCTACGACCCGTAAGCGCACGAGCAACTCGCAGACGAGATGCGCCATCTGCCGGTCGGCGGCCCGTTGACCCATGTTGACGAGCCATGCCCGCAGCGTGCCCTCATCGACCAGGGTCGCCCACCAGAGCGCTCGCGTGATGCGGGGGTGGTGGGCCGTGAGATGCTCGATGACCGAGCGCGGAATATCCACGATGGTGCAGCCCCAGCTGGTGCCGATGCTGTGGTCCATCTCGCCGAGGATGGCCACGTGCAGGTCGCAGAAGTCGCCCGGTACCAGGAAGGCCATGATCTGGCGCCGCCCATCGGCTAGGGTTTTGTAGCGGCAGGCGAAGCCTTCCACGACGAGGTGCACGTTCTCTGGCCGCTCGCCTTCGGGGCTGATGTCCATACGCCGCGCGACGCGACGGGTTCTTCTGGTGAGGTCGTGTAGGACGGCACGATCCTCGTCGGTCAGACGCGCTCCGTATTCGAGCTTCATGATCAGCGGATTGGACATTCGTACTCTCTCGCGGCTCGACCGCGCTGAGAACGAAGAACCGTGAGGCTTCCTTCCGCCGTCAGTCGGACGTCGGTCCGAGACCGAACAGCTGTATGTGCGGGGCAAATCCCCAACCCACATCAAGTTCCGTTTTACTACATATGTGGGTCGCTTTTGACTAAAGCCGCGTAGTCGTGTCGT
>NZ_JAKSYG010000123.1 GCF_022829725.1 Methylobacterium sp. E-005
CACATCAAGTTCCGTTTTACTACATATGTGGGTCGCTTTTGACTAAAGCCGCGTAGTCGTGTCGTGCTGCTCCAATTTATTCAGCCTGCGCAGTCATGTAGCTTGCAAACCAAATGTGTGTTGTGGCGCCTCCCGGTCGGACACGGCACAGGAGGGCATCGTTGGCTGATCGACCGTAGGCGCTGGCGGCTGGGTGAGGCGAGCGCTCCCGCCTGCGACGCGGAGGGCCTGATGCCCCGCTACTTCATCGACACCTTCGACGGCATCGTCGCCATAGATGACGTCGGCTACGAGTTACCGGACGAGGTTGCTGTGCGGGAGGTTGTCCGCAAGACGTTGGCCGACATGCTCGGGTCCGAGCATAAGGGACGGCCCGCTGCTCAGTACCGGG
>NZ_JAKSYG010000132.1 GCF_022829725.1 Methylobacterium sp. E-005
GGCCCTGGCGCCGCGGCTGAGCCACGTGCACGCGCTGGAGGGGCTGCGCTGGGGGGCGGCGCGCGCGCTGATGGACGTGGTGGCGGGCGCCGGGCAGCCCTACGCCTGGGCGCTGCGCGACTCCTCGCCGGTGTGCCACCGCAACCATCTGGTGCGGCCGGGCGGGCGCGACTGCGGGGGGGCGGCGGTGGCCGAATGCCGGGGCTGTCTGGCGCGGGACGCGGACGGGTTCGAGGGGCCGGATCCGGGCGAGCGGCGGGCCACGTTCGGGCGGTTCCTGGGGGGGGCCACGCGGGTGTTTGCGCCGTCGGCCGACACGGCGGGCCGGATCGCGGGGGTGTACCGGGATCTGGCGATCACGGTGCGGCCGCACGCGGAGCCGGAGCGGGGGGTGCGGTCCACCGCGCTGCATAGGCCGGGACGCCTGCACCGCGTCGCCGTGCTCGGCGGAATCAGCATGCCCGAAGGCGGGCTGGTGCTGCAGGCCCTGGCGCTGGATGCGCGCGCGCGCGATCTGCCACTGCGGTTCACGATCGCGGGCTTCTGCGACCCGGCGCTGGAGGGCGGCCTCGAACGCGCCGGCGTCACCCAGACCGGCCGCTACTCCGCCGACGACCCGACCCTGGATCGGGAGGCCGAGGCGGCCTTTCAGATCGCCGAAGCCGGCCGGCATTGGGAGGACGACGAGATCCTCGATCTGGTCACGCACGTCGCGGCGGACCTGATCCTGCTGCCGTCGATCTGGCCGGAGACGTATTCCGACGCGCTGACGCTGGCGCTGCGCACCGGGCTTCCCGTGGCGGCCTTCGACCTCGGCGCCCCGGCCGACCGGCTGCGCACCGAGCCGGACGGCCACCGCCTGCCCTATGCCCTGGCCGACGATCCGTCCGCCTGCAACGACCGCCTGCTGGCGATCCCGCTACCGCCGCCGGGCCGCACCCGCACCACCATCCAGGCCGCCGCCTACGACGACCTGATGGGCGCCTATTACGGCCTCGCCCCCGAGCGGGCCGAGATCGGGTCCCCTCACGCAGCGGACACCGTATGACGGGACACGCCCCCATGACCGTGACTGAGAGCGATCATCGCGGCCGTGTCGATGTCGCCCACGGCCGGCCGGTCGCCGTCGTCGGGCCAGACGGGGCCGCGCAGACGGGCGAGGCCGGTCCCGGCCGCTGGCTTCAGATCGACCTCGGTCGGCGATTTCCGATTCGGGCCGTGGGCATCGAGGGCGGGACCGGTGCGCCTCCGATTCTTGCCCTGTCGGATGATGGGCAGGTCTGGCGGGAGCCGGCTATCGCGGAGAGCCGGGATACCGAGGTGGGGGCGCTCCTGTCCCTCGCCCCCGGGGAGGGCGCCTGGGCGCGCCATGTCCGCGTCGCCCACGATGCGGCCGCCGGGGGCAGCCTGCCGGCCCTGCGAATCCTGTGCGATCAGGCCGATTTCGACCTCATCACGTTCCGGCACCTGCTGGGCGTGCCCTTCGACATGATCGACGAGCGGCCCGGTGCAAACCCTTACGTCGCCTACCGCCTCGTCAGCGCCGAGCAGCCCCAGTCCCGCGCCCTGGTGGGGCTGGCGCTCCACGAGTGTGGCGCCTTCGGCAACTGCCTGATCCAGTGCCTGCTCGCCATCAGCATCGCCCGGAACCTGAACCTCAAAGTCATCAAGCTCCCGTCCATCGACCGGAGCGAGGTGATCGGTCTGACCGGCCCGCTGACCTGCGGCGGCCTCACCTTCATTCCGGGCTCCGAGCCCCTGCCGCCGGACGGCGCCTTCCTGTCGGGCATGTATTTCGACCTCGGGATCCAGCAGCTCGCCGGCGCGCTGGGTCCAGAGGAAACCCGGGAGATCGTGCGCAGCTGCATCCGGCCCCTGTTCAGCCGGCTGCCGCAGGACATCCCCGCCAAGCCCGACGACGAGCTGCTGATCCACATCCGCTCGGGGGACATCTTCAGCACCTGGGTGGCGCCGACCTACCCGCAGCCGCCCCTCGCCTTCTACCAGATGGTCATCCGGCGGCTGCTGGCGGAGGGCCGCATCACCCGGATCAAGATGGTCTTCGAGAACCGGCTCAACCCGGTGATCCCGGTCCTGGAAGCCTGGATCGCGGAACTGGGCGTGCCGCTGACCACGCAGAGCGGCACGCTCATCGACGACGTGGCGGCGCTGATGAACGGCCGCTACCTCGTCTTCGGGCTCGGCACCTTCGGACCCGGGGTCTGCCAGCTGTCCGAGCGGGTCGAGCAGGTCTTCTACTTCGCCTCCGGCTGGCCGCAGCACTTCAAGAGCATCCCGACCATCGGCCGGGTCGTCGAAGTGCTGGACGTGGCCGGCGGCTACACGAAGGTCGGGGAGTGGGACAACTCGCCCGAACGGCGCGCCCTGATGCTCGACTACCCGGCCGAGCACCTCGTCTTCGACGACGCCTGATCACGGCCGACCACGCCGCCTTGCCCAGGATGCCAAAACCGGGGACAAGCACCCCGCTCGTTCGCCGGGGGATACATATGGCCAGCGCCGACCAGCCATCGGAGACCCTGCAGGTCAATGCTTATCCGATGCACCGGGCCGAGGTGCTGATGCGGCTGCGGCGCCCGCTCCGGACGCGCCACACGACCCTCGTCAGCTTCGCCGCCAAGTATCACTACGTGGAGACCCAGCGCCGGCTGGCCGCCGCCGCCGCGGCGACGGGCGACTTCGACACGATCGAGAGCTGGTCGCCCGATCGCTTACGCGAGACGCCGTACTACCGAGCGCATCGCGAGATCCTCGACCGGTCCCGGGGTGCCGGAAACTGGGCGTGGAAGCCCTACATCATCGCGCAGGCCCTGGAACAGCGGCGCGACGGCGACTTCATCGTCTTCACCGATACCGGCATGCAGGCGATCGGCGACGATCCGATGCCGCCGGTGGCGCCGCTGCTGACGTGGCTCGCCGGCTCGGAGCGCCGGGTCGCGGTCGGCGTGCTGCACGGAAAGCCGCAGCGGGCCTGGACCAAGCGCGACTGCTTCGTGCTGATGGAGTGCGACTCGGAGCGCTACTGGGATGCCGACCAGATCCAGGCCACCTGGATCGCCTTCATGGTCAGCCCCACGACCCGTCACCTCGTCGCCGAGTGGCTGCGCTATGCCGGCGACGCCCGGGTCGTCACCGATATGCCGAACGCGATGGGCCTGCCCGACCTCGACGGCTTCATCGACCACCGCTTCGACCAGAGCATCCTGTCGAACCTGATCTACAAGCTCGACCTCGAGATCATTCCGCTGCGGCAGCCCTCGAAGCAGATCCGGACCCTGATCGAGGAACTGGAGACCGACACGCTGGTGGCGACGCGACCCTCCGCCAACATCGCGCTCGGCAAGAGCTGGACGGCGAGTTCCGCCTCACCCTGGTCGGGGACGACCGGGATCCACGGCGAACGCACCACCGGCGACCCGTCGTTCTTCTTCCACACCGCGCTGGAGCGCGACCCGTGGTTCGTCCTCGATCTCGGCGCCGTCATGCGCGTCTCGGAGATCCGGATCTACAACCGCTGGGGGCAGCTCAGCGAGCGGGCGCAGCTGATGCGGGTCTGGCTCGGCGAGACCGAGGACGCGTACCGGCTGGTCTTCGACGCCGTGGATGCGCATTGCCATCCCGGTCTGCCCCTACACCTGCGCTTCGACGGGGCTCAGCTGCGCTACCTGAAGATCGATCTCGACGAGGAGCAGCACCTGCACCTCGACGGGATCGAGATTTTTGCCGCCGGCGGTGCCGCGACCGAGAGCGCATGAGCGGCCCTGGTGTCGGATAAGCCTCTGTTCCCCCTCGGGCCGATCCTGTTCTTCGGCGACTCCCTGACCGCGGATCTGACCGCCGAGACGCCAAAGCTGTTCTCCGGTCCCCAGACGGTCGCCCGGGGGATCGCCGGCCAGTCCACCCGGGACATGGCACGGCGGCTGCGCTCCGACATCGCCCTCTACGGCGCGAAGGGTCTCCATCTGATCGGCGGCCGGGACGACATCCTCGCCCCCGGTCGCGCGGTCTCGCTGGACGGTATCGTGGCCGACCTCACCGCCATGCTGCGGGACGCGCGCGACCTCCATGTCCGGACCTGGGTCGGCGCGATCCCGCCGGTCGATCCGGCGGCGCCGGCAGCGGCCGGGCGCCCGGTCGCGCTCATCGGCGCGGTGAACGCGTGGCTGCGCGCGCACGCGGGCGACTACGGGGCGCTGTTCATCGATTACGAGGCCGTGCTGGCGGGCGAGACCGGGGCGCTCCGGCCCGCCTTCAGCGACGACGGCCTCCACCTCAACGCCGCCGGCAGCGCGGCGCTCCGGGCGGCCATGATGGCGGCACTCACCGCCCCGGGCGTCGAGCAGATCTGGGCGCCGCCGGAGACCGAGGATGCCGCGCGTCGGCGCAAGTTCCTGCACCATTTCGGCTATCTCGATTCGAACACGCGCTATCCGAGCCCGTTCATCCAGTTCGCCGGCAAGCCCGGCGCGAGCCATTACGGCGTCCCGTTCGACGCCGACGGCTTCCTCAACGCCACCCCGATCGTGGAGCGCAAGCCCGAGGGCGAGACCCGGATCCTGGTCGTCGGCGACTCGACCACGATCGATGGCGGCGACATCGCCAACACCCTGCCGGGGCGGATCGAGCGGATCCTCCGGGCGGACGGACTGCCTCGCGCGAAGGTCTACAACTTCGGGGTGATGTCGAGCTGCCTCACCCAGATGACCCACCTGATCTGGTCGCGTCTCGTTACCTACAGCCCCGACGCGATCGTCGTCCTCAGCGGCAGTACGGACCTGTTCCAGCCCTGGACCTACGATCCCCGGCCCGGCCACCCCTACAACGCGTTCATCACGCAGCGGCTCTACGACCATTTCTTCGACACGCACGACCCAAGGGCGCGGGAGGACGGCCTGTCCTACGAGGCGCTGATCACGCTGATCTACGAGGAGCTGAAGCGGCTGCGGGCGGAGGTGGGCTGGCAGAGCCCCGGCTGGGAGGACGCCATCGTCCACCACTACGAACGCGCCGCGCACCGCCTCACCAAGCTGTCCCACGATCACGCGGTGCCGATCGTGAGCGTCCTGCAGCCCACGGTCCTGCGCAAGCGCCATCTGACGGAGGTCGAGCGCGGCGTCGCCTCGGGGGCGTTCCTGGCCTATCTCGACCGCCAATACGCCAAGCTGGAGGCGTTCACGGCCGCGCTCGCGGCGCGGCGCCCCTACCGGCGGACCTTCACGGCCCTCGATGTCAGCGGGATTTTTCGCGACCGGGAGGAGGGGACGTTTTACGACATCGTCCACTACGACGATCCCGCCCGGGAGATCGTGGCGACGCGGCTGGCGGGCGAGATTCGCGGCGCCCTGGAGCGCGCCCGGGCGCGGTCGCCGTTCGCGCGAGTGAAGCGCCTCCTCGGCGGCCGGGAACGCTGAGGGGATTTGGTGAACGCCGAGACTTTATCGCGATCGACGTCAGGACCACTCAAACCGGTTCGTAGCGCTGCACCTTCGAGAAGTCCGCCGCGGCCTCCGCATGCGAGAGGTCGTGAGCGGTCTGAAGGTTGAGCCAGAACTGGGGTGTCGTCCCGAACCGGATGCCAAGGCGAAGCGCGGTGTCTGCGGTCACGCCGCGGCGCTCGCGGAGGATCTCGCTGAGCCTGTTGGCGGGGACATCGATCTCAGCCGCCAGGCGATTGGCACTCAGGCCGAGCGGCACCATGAACTCCTCGCGGAGAACCTCACCGGGATGCGTACGCAGGCGGGGCATGGATTTATCCTCTGTAGCAATCCACGATCTCGACGTTCTCGGGTCCGGTGTCGCCCCACGTGAAGCAGATGCGCCACTGGTCGTTGATGCGGATGCCCCCCTGTCCGTCTCGGTCTCCGCTCAGTTTCTCCAGCTGATTGCCGGGCGGTGATCGCAGGTCACCCAACGAGGCTGCGGCGTCGATCATGTCGAGCTTGCGCACGGCAGCAGCCTTGAAGGGGCGCCACTGCCGATGACATGAATCGTGGAGGTGGAGCGCCTCCGTCGCCTTGTCCGCGAAACTCTGGATCATCAACGTTCGATACGTTGTACGTATAACGTATCAATACTGACCGACAAGCGCAACCGCTCCAGACGGCTTTCCGTTCCTGGGATGCTGGCAGAGCCGCCGCCCTGACGCGGGCGGGATCGGATCAGCCCCGGTCGGCCGCCCGCTTCACCCGGTGCGTGAAGATCACCGACAGCCACGGCACCACCGCGTGCTCGACCTCGATCGAGAGCAGCACTTCGAGGTGGAGCGCGTAGGGCAGGGTGAAGCGGAAGCCGCAGCGGGCCTCGTCCATGGTGGTCGGCATGTCACCGAGCACCGCCGCGATCACGTCCGGCCGGTGGACATCCACCGGGATGCGCTGGATCTCGCCGTCGATGTCCGCAACGAGCGTCACCCTGGCGCGGCTCGCCGAGACGACCCAGCCGGACAGGACCACCTGACCGTCCTGGATCTCGGCCCAGACCCGGTCCTGGGGAGCTTCGAGATTGGCGCGGGCGAAGGAATCCGGCAGTTCCCCGTCGAGCGCCGCGATGGTGCAGCCGACCTCGTACTTCTCGAAGCCGCGCCCCTCGCCGAAAATCCCGGCGAACTGCTTCTGATACTGGGCGATCCGGGCGTTCTTGATCTCCTCCGGCAGGCCCGACCACTGGCCCTTCTCCTGAACCGTGTAGACCGACAGGATCTCGCGCAGGAACGCGATCCGGCCCTTGTCGGCGACGTAGAGGTTCATCAGCCAGTCGGCCGCCGCCGCGTTCTCGTAATAGGCCGCCGGCACCCGGCGCAGGGCCTCGGCGCGGTAGAAGCAGCAGGAGAAGTTGGCGGTCAGCGGGGAGTTGGCCAGGACCGGGAAGCTGATCGTGCCGGTCGGATAGCGGCCCTGCTCGTCGTGCGGCAGGTAGGAGCCGGTCGCCGGGTAGTGGAGCAGCACCCAGTTGAAGCACATGTCGAGCTTGCGATCGTTGCGCAGCATCCGCATCTGCAGGGCGATCTTGCGGTCGGACAGCCAGTAATCGTCGGCCTCGCAGAACGCGACGTAGCGGCCCGTGCAGGCCGAGAGGCAATCCTGCATGTTGCGCAGCATGCCGAGATTCTGCGGCCGGGGGCGGACCACGATCCGCTCCGGATCGCGCGCCCGGTAGGTCTCGACGATCCCGGCCGTCCCGTCGGTCGACTTGTCGTCGCCGATCACCACCTGCATCCGGAACAGGCCGCGCTGGCGCAGGATCGCGTCGAGGCAGCGGCCGATATCGGCGGCGTGGTTGTAGGCCGTGACGATGACGCTGACGGTGAGCTGCTCCAAGAGCCACGCGCGCAAAGCCTCCGGCTCGCCGGAGAGGTCGTCCGGCGCGTCGAGGCCCATATCGCTCAGGGCATCCCGGGCGATGTCGGGATTGGCCGTGATCAGCCGCCCGAGGCTCGGCACGTCCTCCTCGTCGAGATAGGCCTCGGCTAGCCGGCGGAAGATCGCCTTCTGCGACGCCGCGTAGCCCGACGCGTAGCGGCCGCCGAAATGCCCGCGCAGCTTGCGGAAGAACGCGATTTCGGCATTGCCGAGCTTCTTGTGCCGGGCGAGCTCGGTGGCGTAGGTCGCCCACATGCCGGCGGCGTGCTTGCGGTAGACCGCCATCACCGCGGGCAGGAAGCCGATGCGCCCGACCTCGGCGTGCATCAGGTGGACGTACCAGTCGCCGGGGGCGATGCCCTCGTCGAACACGAACGCCTCGGCGCCGTGATAGCGCCAGCGGTAGAGCACGCTGTTGGTCTGGACGAAGTTGTGGGCCACGATGTCGGACAGCGACGGCTGCGGGCTGCACTGCTTCGGGTAGATCTCCTCGACCCCCGGCATGTCCTCGTAGACGACGCGCACCGGATGGAAGCAGAGGGTGAATTCCGGGCGCGCCCGCAGGAAATCGACCTGCTTCTGGAGCTTGCGCGGATCGGTCCAGTAATCGTCGCCCTCGCAGATCGCCACGAACTCCCCGCGGGCGCGGGACGTGAGATCGGCGAAGTTCTTGTTGGGCCCGAGATTCTCGGGGCGCAGGACCGCCACGACGTTGGGATGGCGCGCGGCGTAGTCGGCGATGATCTCGGCGGTGCCGTCGCTCGACCGGTCGTCGCCGACCAGCAGTTCGAACGGGAAATCCGTCGCCTGCCCGAGGATGCTGTCCAGGGTCTGCCGGATGAACGAGGCCTGGTTGTAGGTGATGCACAGGACGGAGACGACCGGCCGGTTCCAGGCCGGCGCGGGCTGCGTCTCGGCCCGCGCCCGAACCCAGGCCGCGAAGGGATTGGCGAAGCTGCCGTCGAAGGTCTCGTCCGGCGGCGCCGTGAAGTCGGCCCGGGGTTGGCGCCCGAGGCGGGCGCCGTACTTCACGTAATGTTCGAGGGGCGACAGGTCGGTCAGGCCGACCTCGGGATAGCGGGTCGCGTACCAGATGTGATCGAACAGGCCGCTGGCATAGATCGTCGCGAAATCGTCCTGCCACGGCTCGAGCGCGGGTGCGGCCTCTCCTGCACCGTCCTGCATCAGTCAGATCCCTCGCAGATCGCTCGCACGCGCGTCAGCGCGCCGCCTCCCAGACCGGACCCTCAAAGGGTGCTGGGAAGGCGCCCTTCCTCGGAGCCGTGATTGTAATAGTGCTGCGTCGGGTCCGCGCCGGCATTCGCGACATCGTCGTTGCACGCGAGGTAGAACTGGCGGTCGAACAGCCCGGAGGTCTCGAGCCATTCGAGCATCGTCGCCTCCGGGACGACGGGGGCGCGATCGGGCGTGGCGGCGGCCGCCTCGCGATAGAGATGCGCGAACCGGGCGATCCGGGCCGCGACCTCCTTGGCGGCGGGGCGGCGCACCGAGGAGGCGACGACGCTCGATTGCTCGCCGGGGCGGCGGCGCTGGAGATCGGCCTCAGCCAGGCGGACCAGACGGGCGAGTTCGCCCTGCGCCTCCTTGAGCCTGGCTTGCGTCTCGGCGAGTTCGGCCCGCAGCGCTTCCACGTCCTCGCCCAAGGTCGGCTCCGTCTCGGCCACGACGTCCGACGAGCCGTGCGCGCACGGCCATGGGCAGGATCGGCCGGAACCCGGCGCGACAGAATGCCCCCTGTCGGGTGAGGCGGGGTGATACGATCGGCCTCCCGACCGGTCAACCCTGCGCCCGGGTCCGCAGCCGGACGCCAAACGCTGGCGCGGGGTCGAACACCGATGCGCTCGGGCGGTTCAGGCGGCCAATCGAACCCCGCCCTCGGCTTCGTCCCGGGCGACGGTCGACGATCCCGGGTATCTCAGCCGCCAACCGACGACCGTCAGCAGGACGGCCGGCACGAGGAGGATCAGCAGCAGGCCGACGATGCTGACATGGCCGACAACGCGACCGTAAAGGCCGCCGGTAATCCCGTAATACCAGGACGTGAGCGTCATGCCGACGACCGACGCCAGGAGAATGACCGGGATCTTGAACCAGAGCGGCAGAGCTTCCGGCGGGCGGGTCGCGGGCGGGCGGGTCTGGGCCTGGCCGGGACTCTGTTTCGCGAGGAGCGCTTCGACCTGCCTCTCGAAATCCGCCTGAGCCCCGCCCTGCGCCCGCGGGGGCAGGTCAGCCTCGAGGCCCTCGGTCAGGGGCCCCGGGATCGCTTCCTCGGCGGCGACCATCAGGCGCGCCTCGTGCCGGCGCATGAACAGCCACAGCGCGACCGCGCCGAGCAGCACGAAGGCCAGCAGCCCGAGGCCGACCGGCCCCATGACGTTCTCGATCGAGCGGCCGCAGAGATAGGCGCCGAAGCCCATGATCGACGCCCAGGCGACACCGCCCAGCGCGTTGAACGCGAAGAAGCGGCGCGCGTCGAGCTTGTTCACGCCGGCCAGCACCGCCGCGTAGGCCCGCAGCATCGCGGTGAAGCGACCGAAGAACACGATCTTCCCGCCGTGCCGGCGGAACAGGTACTGGCCGAGCTTGAGCCGCCCGTGATCGAGGCCGATCAGGTGACCCTTGCGCAGGAGCAGCGGCAGGCCCCAGCGGCGGCCGACCCAGTAGCCGGCATTGTCGCCCAGGATCGCGGCGATCGCGGCGATCGCCACCACCAGGGCGATGTTGATGTTGCCGGTGCTGCCGGCATAGGCGGCCGAGGTCAGCAGGACCGTCTCGCCGGGCAGGGGCAGCCCGGCGCTCTCCAGCGTGATGATGACGAAGATGGCGATGTAGCCGTAATGCGCGATCAGGTCGGTGATCGGCAGATCGTGAAGGAAGGACATGCGGTCTCCTCGCGGATCGGCGCGCGGATCGGAACGCCGCGCTGTCGCCGACAATCGTGGCCACTCCGGGGCGGGACGCGTCAGGTCTCGCGGTGCTGACCGGCGGCGTCCGCCAGATAGGCCCGCATCCACGCGATGGTGTCGACGAGCCCCGCGCGCAGCGCGACCCGCGGCTGCCAGCCGAGTTCGGACCGGACCAGCGCCGTGTCGAGGACGTTGGCGGGCACGTCCGCGGCCCGGCTCGGCTTGTACACGCAGGGCAGGCGGTCCCGCCCGAAGGCCGCTTCGAGCGCGGCGATGATTCGGTTGACGCTCAGGCCCACGCCGCTGCCGACGTTCAGGACCTTGTGCGGCCCGTCATAGGTCACGGCGGCCAGGAACGCGTCGCTGACATCGTCGATGTGGAGGAAGTCGCGCACGACCTCGCCGGTGCCCCAGACCTCCAGCGGCTGGTCGGTGAGGACGCGGTGGATGTAGCTCCCGATCAGCCCCTGATGCTTGGCGCCGAGCTGGAAGCGACCGTACGGGTTGGCGATCCGGAGGATCTGGTAATCGATCCCGTGGAGATGGCGGTACAATAAGAGCGCCTTCTCGATCATCAGCTTGCCGATGCCGTAGGCCGAGATCGGATCGGTCGGCGCCCGTTCCGGGATCGGGATGGCGCCCGGGACGCCGTAGATCGCGCCGCCGGAGGACGCAAACACGAGCTTCCGGATCCGGGCCGAGCGGCAGATCTCCAGCAGGTGCAGGGTGGCGATCGGCGTGGCCGCGAGCTCCGCCGACGGATCCCGGTTCGAGCTTTCCGGGATCGACCCGGCGATCAGGTGGAAGACGACGTCCTGGCAATCGACCGCGTTGGCGATGGCGAGGCGATCGGCGAACTGGCCCGTCACCCGGGCGACGCGCCGGTCGAGCAAAGCGGGCTGGGTGTGGCTCCGGCTGAAGCAGGTGACTTCGGCCCCCGCCTCCGCGAGGCGGTTGCACAGGTTCAGCCCGAGGAAGCCGCTGCCACCCAGCACGAGGCAGCGCAGCCCCGACAGGGCCGGTGGGGGATCGACCGGCCGCGTGCCCTGCGGAGTGTCGCTCATGGGTGGTGTTCGGCGCCGGATCGAGCCGTCTCGTGGACCGACGGGGCGTCCGCCGGCGGGCGGTCCGGCTCGGACGGATCCGTCTCGCGCACCGCGATCATGCGCTCGACCAGGGCCAGGACAGACTCCTGGAGCGCCTGCCGGGTCGGCTCCAGCGGCGCCTTCCCGTAGGCCCGGGTCGCCGCATAGGCGGACGCGTAGGCCGCGTCCCAGCCGGCGGCGAGGATCCGCGGACCGGCA
Source organism: Methylobacterium sp. E-005 (assembly GCF_022829725.1). Lineage (GTDB taxonomy): Bacteria > Pseudomonadota > Alphaproteobacteria > Rhizobiales > Beijerinckiaceae > Methylobacterium. The sequence goes on from NZ_JAKSYG010000132.1 coordinate 11,611, forward strand.
GCCTCCAGATCCCCCCGGATGGCCGCCCAGGCGGCCTGGTGCGCCGCGTCCCAGGCCGCGGTCCGGACGGCGGCCCCCGTCTGCCGCAGGGTGAGATTCGCGACCTTCGCGCGCTTGCGGGCCTGCTCCAGAGGATCGCACCAGGCGGCGAGGTCGGCGCTATCGGTCAGCGCCGGCCGGTCGGCCAGCGCGTCGCCTTCCACGTTCAGCTTGGCGAGGCGGAACCACGCCGGCAGGTGGGTGCGGACGAGCCAATCGGCGATCATCGCGACCCGCCGGCGCTCCAGCGCCTCCGAACCGCGCGTGCCGACGAGGCGCGGGACGAGCGGCAGGATCAGGGCATCGCGTTCGTCCTGCGGCAGGCGATCACCCCAGGTTCGAAGGAAGGTGGCGAGGCTCGGCGACGCGCAGGCGGGCGAGTCCGAATGAGGCTCCCCGGCCACGTAGGCCACCGCCTCCAGGGCGCAGAGGCCGGCCCCCGGATCTGCGTGCGGCCCGGCCGCGAGCGTCCTGACGCGGGCGAGCCGGTCGGGATCGACGCGGGCGGGCGCGTCCGCCGGAGGGTGCCGGGGCGGCTTGGTATCGCGATCCGGCACCCGGATCGGCCGGTCGTCCGCGGACGGCGGCGGGAAGCCGGCCCGTACGCCCGTCGCGACCTCGTTTTCGAGGGCCGCCACCGCGGCTACGACCTTCGCGGGATCGACGCTGTAGCTCACGTGGAAGGCGTGCACGCCCGGCCGGTGGAGGGTTTGGCCGCGCAGGAACAGGATCCGGGCGCCGCCCACCTCGATGTAGCTGGCATAGCCCCGGAAGTTGAACGCCAATTCCTCGTGGATCAGGCCCAGGATCCGGCACTCCGGCCGGCAGAACAGCGCGTTGCTCAGGGCCGAGCTCGACGAGCCCATCACCAGGGCGGCGGAATGGAACGCCTCGACCTGTTCGAGGAACGACATCGTCTCCGGGTAGATCACCTCGAAGCCCAAGGGTGTCAGGCGTTCGGCGATCTCCGCCTCGTTGACGAGGGCGCGCTGGCTGAAGGCCTTGCGCGAGATGAACAGCCGCCGGTCGGTCCGGTCCGAGAGAACCCCGCGCGCCCGGGCGCTCGCGAGGATCCGTTCGCGGACAGCCGCGAAGATGTCGGCCGGCCAGATCGCGTCGTAGACCGGCCGCCCCGGCTTCATCTCGAACGGGAAGAAGGCGGGCGGCGGCGCCATCCCGAGGCGCCCGAAGGCGACGGGCCTCGGCGGCAGCTTGATCACCGGCCGGTCGCGGGTATCGAGCAGGCGCAGGATCTCCTCGTGCGAGGGGGGCATGTGGTCGTCGATGCAGAGCGGGATCCCGTCCGGGCAGCGCGGATCGTTGTAACAGAGCATCCGCGGCACGTACTCGCAGAACCAGTGGCCGTAATTCCGGCTCTGGAGGCCGAACATCATCAGCCCGGCCTCGATCCGGTGCGGATCCTCCGGCACCTCCACGAGGGCGCGCGTCCCGGCGAACGCGGCCATCATGATCTGATCGGGATTGACCCCGTCCTGCAGCAGGATGTCGGGCCGGCGCGGATGCGCGGCGAGGTCGTAGACCAGCGTGTCGCCCGCGATGACGACGTTGCTGCGCGGGAAGGCGTGGGCGCCGTCCAGGAAGGCGAGGTAGTGCGGCGGCATGTCGAGCTCGCCCGGCTCGGAGGTCAGGGCAGGGGGCCGCTCGAAGAAGCGGAGGTCGGGCGGCGCGATCCGGCGGCGCGGCCGCATTTCCGTGTAGGTGGCGCCCCCGCCCGCGGCCAGCGTCGCGGCGGTGACGATGTCGTAGGCGCGCAACGGTCCGGAACCGTAGACGTGGCGGGTCGGCTCGTGCAGGGCGATCGCATCCGCGTAGCGCCCCTCCGCCAGCAGGGCATCGATCTGCAGCCGGCGCAGGTTCCGGACCTTGGTGCTGAGGGCGAAGCCGTCCTCGGTGGTGACGCCGTCGTCGCCGCCGTTCAGTTCGTAGGCCAGCCGGTAGCATTGCACGCAGATTTCCGGCTCCTGCCCGCACTCGGCGATCCAGCCGAGCCGCAGCAGGGTGGAAAGACCTTCGCGAATGGCAGCGGGATCGCCCCCGGCGCGCAGTTCGGAGACGGCAGCGGTGGCCTCCGTGTAGCGGCCGCTTTCGCAGAGATCGCGCAGCCGCGCGCTGACGGCGGCCAGGGCCCAGCGCGCGCGCTCCTCGGGGGCGATCGAGCCGATCAGGTCGTAGGTATCGGCGACGGCGCCGAGCCTTTCCTCGCCCTCCAGCCGGAACGCGAGCGTCTCGAGGTGCCGCCGGACCCGGGCGATGTCCGGGTCGGCGTGATCTGCGATGGCGGCCTGCGCGCGCAGCCGCTTCAGCACATCCGCGGCGTTGTCGCGATTGATCGTCCGGATCAGGTCGATGAACGTTTCCGCCGGCCTCATATCCGTCTCAACCCTCCGCGCGCCCTCGCCCGCTGGCGCCCGATCGCGGCGCGCCGATGCCGGCGGTCTACTGGAACCTGGGCACCGTGACGAGGCATCGATCCAACGGCATCGCCCCTGGAGAGCCCGCGGAGACTCGTGTAGGGCAGGGCCCCGACAGCCAGGAAGGCCCAGGCAGGGGATCCCGCGCATGGACGTTCGCCCGGGCGGCAGACAGCCGCCAGCGCCGAGCCGGAGCCGATCGCGGCCCACGGCGCGATGACGGTCCGCCTCGTCCTGTACGGTGCCGGCGCCCTCGCCCGCGAGATCGTCGACGCCCTGGAGCGCCTGAACGCGCAGGGCTCATCGATCGCGCTGCAGGCGAGCATCGTCGATCCCGGCCTTGAGGCGCCGGAGACCTTCCGCGGCCGGCCGGTGGTCCGGGATGTCCGGGCCTTCGCGGGCGCCGACGATCTGCACTTCGTCGTCGCCCTCGGCGAGCCGGAGCCCCGGGCCCGGGCGGCCGCGCATCTGCGGGAGGCGATCGGCGCACGCTTCACCTCGATCATCGATCCCGGGGTGCTGATCGGTGGCAGCAGCCGGATCGGCGCGGGGGCGGTGATCCTCGGGCATTCCTCCGTGACGGCGGATGCGCGGCTGGGCGAGCACGTGCTGATCAATCCCGGCTGCACCGTGGCCCATGACGACGTGCTGGAGGATTTCGCCACGCTGAGCCCGGGCGTCCATCTGGCCGGGCATGTCCGGGTGGGGGAGGGCGCCTTCCTCGGCACGGGGGCCTGCGTGATCCCAAAAATCCGGATCGGCGCACGCGCCGTGGTCGGGGCCGGCGCCGTGGTGATCCGGAACGTGGCGCCGGGCCAGACCGTGTTCGGGAATCCGGCGCGGCCGTTGCGGCGCGTCTGACATTCGACACGGCTCTCAGTCCTGCCGGTTCGCTGTGTGTTGCGCGCGCCTCGGCCGCCGATGCTCTCCCTCATCGAGGGCGCGATCAGGACCATCCCGAACAATCACGTCATGGATGCTCATCAGATGGGTGCCCGCGGCAGCGAATGGATGGTCAGCAACGGGTTCTGCCAGCAGGGGCGAAAACAGGGGGCGCCGGGGATGGCCTGTGCCCCTCAGCCTCGACGCCGTTCCATGAGGGGGCCGGCCGGGTCGAAGGGCTGAGACGGCGGTGATCGCGCACCTGCGCGGGGGCCAGTGTCCGGCACCAGCTGCACAGCGCGGAGCTTCGCCTCGCAATAGGTGTGACCGAGCGCGGACGCGGGCATGGGACGGTCGAGTCCCTCCGATATTCGGCGTGGTCAAAGGTTGAGCGGCCGGCCATCCGGGCTGCAATCAAAGGATTAAATGACCAAACCGCCGGCTGTACGACCTTAATCAAGTCGAGCCGATCGAGATCGGCCATTAGCAAATTGTTAACCATATCATTGGGGTGATGGACCCAGCGAAATGGAGCATCCTGATGCGGCCGCAGCGTCGGTTACGGTCAGAATGCTCAGGCGCACGATGAAGCACATCCCCCTGTGCAGCGTGCTGACCTGAGGGTTGGGCATGGGTCAGAGCCGGCAAGTCCCCGAGTTGAGCGCCGCGCTTCGTCGCAGCGCGACCGCCTTCGCCGGGGTCGCGGGCATCAGCGGGCTGGTGAACCTGCTGACGTTGACAGGCTCGTTCTTCATGCTGGAGGTTTATGACCGGGCGATCCCGAGCCGCTCGATCCCGACCCTCGTGGGCCTGTGCATCCTGGCGCTGGTCCTGTTCATGGCCCAGGGCGCCCTCGAGGCTCTGCGGGCGCGCATCCTCGCCCGGATCGGCACGGCGCTCGACGCGGATATCGGCGCGCGGGTGTTCTACCTGAGCGTGCGGGCGCCCCTGTACGGGGTTCAGCCCGAGGAGGCCGGCCAGCCCCTGCGCGATCTCAACCAGATCCGCGCGTTCCTGAGCGGAACCGGACCCACCGCCCTGTTCGATCTGCCCTGGCTGCCGGCCTACATCGCGCTCTGCTTCCTGTTTCACCCGCTGATCGGCGCGGTCGCGATCGGCGGCGCGCTGCTCCTGGCCGGCCTGACCCTGCTGACCGACTGGACCACGCTGAGGCCGAGCCGCGCGGCATCCGAGCACGCGGCGCAGCGCCACGCGCTCTTCGAGGCCGCGCGGCGTAACGCCGAGGTCGTCGCCGCCATGGGGTTGCACGGTGCCCTGTGCCGCCGCTGGGAGGCGGCGCATCACGACCAGATCGACGCCCAGCAGAGGACCGCCGATATCGCGGGCGGCTTCAGCGCGATGTCGAAGGCCTGCCGGATGGCGCTGCAATCCGGCGTCCTGGCCCTGGGGGCGTGGCTCGTGATCAATGGCCAAGCGAGCGGCGGCAGCATCATTGCGGCATCGATCCTCGTAGCGCGCGCCCTGGCACCGGTGGAGCTGGCCATCGCCAACTGGAAGGGATTCGTGGCCGCCCGCCAGAGCTGGCGACGGCTGTCGCTCGCCCTGCACCAACTTCCCGCGGCCTCTCAGCCCCTGGCCTTGCCGGCACCCCGGGCGACGCTGTCGGTCGAGGCGGTCAGCATAATGCCGCCGGGCACGCACCTCGTCGCGGTGCAGGATGCGAGCTTCCGGCTCACGGCGGGCCAGGCCCTCGGGATCATCGGGCCCTCGGCCTCGGGCAAGTCGAGTCTGGTGCGGGCGCTGGTGCGCGTCTGGACGCCGCTGCGCGGCCGCGTGCGCCTCGACGGCGCGGCGCTCGACCAATGGTCGGCCGAGGACCTCGGACCGCATATCGGCTACCTGCCGCAGGAGACGGAACTGTTCGCCGGGACCGTGGCCGAGAACATCGCCCGCTTTCAGACCGATCCCAAGGCCCTGACGATCGTGGCGGCCGCCAAGGCAGCCGGGGTTCACGAGATGATCCTGCGCCTGCCGGAGGGCTACCAGACACGGCTCGGCGACAGGGGCGCCGGCCTCTCGGCCGGCCAGCGCCAGCGCGTCGGACTGGCCCGGGCGCTCTACGGCGATCCATTCCTGGTGGTGCTCGACGAGCCCAACGCCAATCTCGACTCCGAAGGCGAGGTCGCGCTGACGCACGCCATCCGCGGGATCCGGGCGCGGGGCGGGATCTGCGTGGTGGTGGCCCATCGCCCGAGTGCGCTGGCCGCGGTCGATCTCGTCCTCCTCCTGGCCGATGGCCGCATGCAGGCCTTCGGGACGAAGGAAGAGGTGCTCAGGCGCATCTCGCGTCCGGTCGACGTGGCGCGTCCCGTCGACGTGGCGCGCGCGGAACAACACCGGGAACAGCACCGAAAGAGCGCCTGACATGTCGGTCACCGCCTTCGCCCCCGGGCCCCTCGGTTCCGATCGTTCCACGGCGGCGCGACCGCGATCGCATCCGCGGGCTTCGATCCGCCGCCAGATGATCCTCGCGGGTGCGCTCTCCTGTGCGCTGGTGCCGGGCCTCGGCGGCTGGGCGGCGCTGACGTCGTTCGCCGGCGCCGTGATCGCCCCGGGCCGCCTCATGGTCGAGTCTGACGTCAAGAAGGTGCAGCATCCCAACGGGGGCGTTGTCGGAGAGCTGCTGGTCAAGGACGGCGACCGGGTTCGAGCCGGCGACATCCTGGTGCGCCTCGACGAGACGCAGATCCGGGCCGGCCTCGACATCACCCGCAAGGCGCTCGACGAACTCGCCGCGCGCCGGGCGCGGTGCGAGGCGGAGCGGGACGGCGCCGCCAGCGTGGTGTTTCCGAGCGACCTGCAGGCACGCCGCCGCACCAGTCCGGAGGTCGAGACGCTGCTCGACGGCGAGACCCGGTTGTTCTCCGCCCGGCTGGCCAGCCGGGAGGGGCAACGGGCGCAGCTCTCGGAACGCGCGGCGCAGCTCAAGGAGGAGATCGCCGGCCTGAGCCAGCAGGTGGCGTCGAAGGTCCGGGAGATCCGGCTGATCCAGGACGAGCTGAGCGGCCTGCGGGATCTCTACGCCAAGAGACTCGTGCCGCTGTCCCGGATGACCGTCCTTGAGCGGGACGCGGCGCGGCTGGAGGGCGAGCGGGGGCAGCTGACGGCCTCGATCGCATCGGCGCGGGGCAAGGTCGCGGAGACCACTCTGCAGAGCCTGCAGATCAATGCCGACATGCGAACCGAGGTCGGCAAGGACCTCGCGGACATTCGCGGCAAGTGGTCGGAACTGGTCGAGAAGCGGGCGGCGGCGGAGGATCAGGTCAAGCGGGTCGATCTGAGGGCGCCGCAGGACGGGATCGTGCACCAGATGAGCGTGCACACGGTGGGCGGGTTGGTGACGCCGTCCGAGCCGGTCATGCTGATCGTCCCGGACGCGGATCGCCTCACGGTCGAGGTCCACATCCAGCCCCAGGACATCGACAGCGTGCGGCAGGGGCAGAGCGCGGTCCTGCGTTTCCCCGCCTTCAACGTGCGCACGACACCGGAGATCGACGGCACCGTGACGCGCGTCTCCGCCGATGTGAGCAGCGATCCGAAGTCCGGTCAGAACTACTACACGGCGCGGATCGGGTTTTCAGGCGCGGAGCAGACGCGGCTGGGTACGGTCCGTCTGGTGCCGGGCATGCCGGTCGAGGCGCATCTGCAGATCGGCGAGCGCACGGTCCTGAGCTATCTCATCAAGCCGCTGACCGATCAGATCGCCAAGGCGTGGCGCGAGCGCTGAAGGCGGGCGGCGGACCGGATCGGGGACCCGCGTCCCGTCCGAAGCTGCGGGCCCCGCATCGCGCGCCCTCGGAGCCGGGCGCCTTCCGCGCTCATGTCGGGCCATGTATAGCGGGCCGCGTCACCCGAGCATGCGGATGAGCATGGTGGCGGCCGACAGTCAGGACGTGTTGCGACGATGATCCCCGTGCTCATTCCAAGCCTGCCGGAGACGGACGCGATCGTCCCGTATCTGCGCCGGATCGATCAAACCCGCATCTACAGCAACTACGGCCCGCTCTCCCGCGAATTCACGGCCAAGCTCTGCGGCTTCGTCTCGGAGCGCGCCGGCGGCGCGCCGGTCGCCGCGACGATGACCGGCAACGGCACCAGCGCCATCGAACTCGCCCTGCGCTACCGCATCGCCGGTCGGCGCGGCGGGCTCTGCCTGATGCCCGGCTACACCTTCATCGCCACCGCGCACGCGGCGGTGAATGTCGGCCTGGAGCCGTTCTTCGCCGATGTCGACCCCGAGACCCTGTCGCTGACGCCCGCCATCGCCGCGCGGGCGCTGTCGATGGCCGAAGGCGAGGTCGCCGCTGTGGTGGTGGTCAGCCCGTTCGGGGCACCGATCGACATTCCCGCCTGGGAGGCGTTCGAGGCGGCGCACGGGATCCCGGTCGTGTTCGATGCCGCCGCCGCCGCGCTGAACCTCACCCGGGTCGGCGCGCAGCCGGTCTGTGTGAGCCTGCACGCCACCAAGGCGCTCGGGATCGGGGAGGGGGGCGCGATCCTCACGACCGACACCGATCTGGTCGCGCAGACCACGGCGATGACCGGCTTCGGCTTCTCGGCGAGCAGCCGGGTCTCGGAGGTGCGCGGCGGCAATTTCCGGATCTCCGAATACGACGCGGCAATCGGCTTGGCGGCCTTCGACAGCCTCGAGGTACGCATCCGGGAGTTGCGGGAGGCCTCGCTCGCCTATCGCGAAGCCTTCGAGCGCATCGGCGTGCGCATGCAGCCCGGCTTCGGAACGGAGTGGCTGACCATGACGGTCAACGCGCTGTTCGAGCCCGAAACCGCCGAGGCGGTGACGGCGGCATTCGACGCGGCCGGCATCCAGTGGCGGCGCTGGTACGGGACCGGCTGCCAGGCGCATCCCGCCTTCGCGACCTGCCGGCATGACGGCCTCGCGCGGACCGCCTCCGTCGCCGCCGGCGCCATCGGGGTGCCGTTCTTCCCGGCGATCACCCGGGATCAGATCGGCGCGGTCTGTGCCTGCGTGGAACGGGCGCTGGCGGCGCGCTGACAGCTCGGGACGGCGCGGCGGATCGCGCGAAGGAACGGTCGGTATCGATGCGGGACGACTTTCGGCGAATCCTGACGCAGGCCAACCGGACGAACGGCGCCGCCACCCTCGACACGATCGAAGGCGCCCTGACGGCCCTGACGGAGGCGCGCGCCGAGACCGCCGCGCAGCACCTTGCGACCCTCGCGTTCCGGTATCAGGGCGAGGACAGCTTCGATCTGGCCGCCCGTGCCTACGGGCTCGCCGCCCAGGCCTCGCGCGTGCGGGCCGGGCAGTACCACCTCGCCGCCATCCGGACGGGCATCGTCGACCGGTGCCGGCGTCAGGCCTTCGACGGCGTCGAGGATCTCCTGGAGGCGCTGCGGCAGGCCAAGGCGGCCATCGGAGACCGTGGGCAGGACGACCCGTCGCTGGTCCAGATCGCCTGGGACTACGAACTTGCCGGGGAAGCCGAGGGCGCGGTGCGCTGCTACCTGCTGGCGCGGATCGCGCGGGACAGCTTGGGCGGACGTCCGCTCACGGTCGACGGCGACACGCTGGAACGCAAGATCCGGAACCTGCGCAGCCTGCAGATGACCGCCCTCGCCGAGGCCGGCCGTCACGCGGAGGCGCAGGCGCTGCACGAGCGGACGCGCGGGCCCCTCGGGCTCGGACCCGTGCGGATCTACGACATCATGTCCGCCCGCCAGGCCGCCGCGCAAGGGGAGGGCGATTATCGCGAGCTGGTGCCCGCCCGCCGGATCGCGGAACCGGAGATCCGCTTCCTCGAAGGCCCGGTGGCGCTGACCTCCGTCTGCGGCACCCTGGACGCCCCGCCGCAATACGTCGCCCGGTTCAGGGACTGCCTGACCTTTCCGCGCAGCAACATCGTGCTCCAGGGCAGCCGCCTGATCTACGACCTCGCCGCGCACCCCGACAGCGGCATCGCCGACATCAAGGACGGCAAGAACACCGACCAGATCATGACGGCCGTCTACGGGGCCGGGCGCGCCCTGGTGGAGGAGCCAGCCGAGGTGCGGAGCCTCGAATCCGGCCTGATGATGTTCGGGCTCCAGAGCAAGAATTACGGCCACTGGCTGCTGGAATTCGTGCCGCGCATGCTGTGGTTCAACGACCCCGCCTGCCCGGCAGGCTTCCCGATCTGCATCGACGATCACATGCCGGCGACGCATCGACAGATCGTGGAGCTGCTCGACACGCGCGGGCGGCCGATCCTCCCGCTTCCGGCGCAGGCGGTCCGCTTCAAGGAACTTGGGGTCGCCCCGGTCCCGACTTTCTTCCCGTTCGACGCTCGGCCGGACGTGCCGGTCTACGATTCGGTCTGGCCGAAGGACATTCTCGGCGCGATGCGGCGCGCCGTGCTCGACAGGCTCATGGCGCGGGGGGTGGACCTGCGGCCCACCGGGCGGCGGATCGTCCTGTCGCGGAAGGGCTTCACGCAGCGCCAGCTCGTCAACGAGGCCGAGATCATCAACGCCCTGGCGCGCTATGGATTCGAAGTCGTGTACCCGGAAAAGCTCTCCTTCGTCGAGCAGATCGCCCTCTACCATTCGGCCGACGTGATCGTGGGCTCCGCGAGTTCGGCCATGACGAACACCATCTTCTGCAACGACAGGGCGCGCGTCGTCGCGCTGATCCACGAAAACCGGTCGTTCAATTTCCGTGGCTACACCAGCATGATCGGTTCGAGCGGAGCAGAGGTCCTCTACATCCGGGGCACGACGGTGCCCGGCGAGAAGACCCATCCGTTCCACGCCAATTACACGGTCACGACGCAGCAGGTGTTGCGCGGCCTTGAGCGCATCGGCGTCGGCCCGTAGCGGTCGGGGACGGGGCGACATGCGGCCGACGGCGACCTTCCTCGACCTCGTCCGGTCGATCGACAGCGGCAACGCAGCGGCGCAGCTGGAGAGGCTGGCCGCCCTGCTCACCGCGGAACCTCCGTCGGGACCGCAGGCGGCTACGACCCTGCGGCACCTCGAAGCCCTCGGCTTCCGGCTCGAAGGCGGCGGCCAGTTCGGCGATGCGGCGCGCGCCTACGAACTCGCCACCGCGATCGACCCCCACGATCCTTCGCGCTGGCGCCAGGTCGCCGACGTGGCGCGCCTGCGCGACTTCATCGGCCATGAACGCTGGGACGACGCGTCGGCGTTTGTCGTGGAGCTTCGGAGGCGGGACAAGAACTCGGCCGTCCTTCAGGAGGTGGCCCGGCGGCTGCTGCAGCTCGGCTGGGAGCACGAGTGCCGCGGCCGGGCGGAGCCGGCCGTCCAATGCTACCGCCTCGCCTACGACCTCAACGGCGGCGATGCCGGCCTCGCAACGGTAGACGGCGACAGCCTCAGCCGAAAAATCCGGAACCTGCGCATCCTGCAGATGAACGCCCTGGCGGAGGCGGACCGGCACGAGGAGGCCGTGGTTCTGCACGAAAGCACCCGGTCGATCGTCGGCCTCGGCCCGGTCGGCATCTACGAGATCGTCTCGGCCCGACAGGACGCCGCGGAGGGGCACGGGCGCTATCACGAGATGCGGCCCGGCCGCAGGATCGCCGACCCCGCGGTGACGTTCCTCGATGGCCCGATCCCGCTGACCTCCCAGCCGGGGACCCCCGACGCGCCGCCACAATACGTGGCGTTCTTCCAGAACTGCCTGACCTTCCCCCGCAGCAACGTCGTGCTCCGCGGGGAGCATCTGATCTACGACCTCGCGGCCCATCCGCTCAGCGGGGTCGCCGACATCAAGGACGGGGTCAATCCAGGTCAGATCATGACGGCCGTCTGGGGGCCCGGACGCGCTCTGGTCGAGGCGCCATCGGAGATTTGCGAGATCGACGCTGGCCTGATGCTGTTCGGGCTCCAGAGCCGTCAGTACGGCCACTGGCTGCTCGAATTCGTCCCCCGCATGCTGTGCTTCAACGATCCCGCCTGCCCCTCGGGATTACCGATCTGCGTCGATGACGGCATGCCGGAGACGCACCGCCAGATCATCGCCCTGATGGACAGCCGCGACCGGCCGATCGTGACGCTGCCGCCGGTCGCGACGCGGTTCCGCGAACTCGGCCTCGCGCCCGTACCGGCCTTCTTCCCGTTCGATACCCGGCCCGGGCTTCCGATCTACGACGCGATCTGGCCCCAGGACATCCTCGCCGCCGTACGGGACAGGATCCTCGCGCGGCTCGCCGCCGATGGGGTCGACCTCCGGCGAACCGGGCGGCGCATCATCCTGTCCCGGCGGGGGTTCACGCAGCGCCAGCTCGTCAACGAGGCGGAGATCGTCGAGACGTTGCAGCCCCACGGGTTCGAGGTCGTCCAGCCCGAATTGCTCACCTTCGCCGAGCAGGTGCAGATGTACCACGCCGCCGACATCATCGTCGGGTCGGCGAGCTCCGCCCTGATCAACTGCATCTTCTGCCGGCCGGGCGCCCGGGTCGTGGCCCTCGCCCACGAGAGCCCGGAATTCTACTTCCGGGGCTTTACCAGCTTCGTCGAGTCCAGCGGCGCGCGCCTGCTGTTCGTGCGCGGAACGACGCTGCAGGCGGAGGGTGTCCATCCGATGCATGCGAACTATCGGGTGCCGCCGGCGACGATGCGGCGAGCCCTGGAGGCGGTGACGGTCACCCCATGATCTGGATTCGGCGCCTCAGCCGGAGGCCGGACTTCCCGCCCCCGCGTACACCTTATGGATGGGCAGGACGCAGAAATCGTCCTCGACGGCGAGCGTCTTCATCGATCCGGACGGGGTGGCGATATGCATCAGCAGGCGCAGGAACTCCTATGGCCCTCCCGGGGCGATGTCGGCTCGCAGCAGAGGAAACCCGAACGCGCCAAGTCCGTCACCAAACCACCTGACCGCGAAGCCCTCCCAGAAACACTCAAGGTTGCCGCACGCGCCGAGAGGTCGCGCATCCGGCAGCTAGCTCGTCGGCCATCTGAGTGAGTGAATGTATGCTACTGAGGCGTGAAAAGTGCTGAGACGCTATTCGCATTGTCACCCGCCCCCAAGTTAACTATAGCTTAATATTTAGGTGTATACGGTCGATCAAATTCTAAACTCAGATCAAAACCAAATTCGTTATGGCTCAGCACGCAGCTATCCGAACGTCCGATCTGATCAGCCCTCTCGGTGGTGATACGCATATCAATCAAACCGACGGGCACCACCTTAATGCCGCAAGTAAACCGTCTGCGCTACAGTATCTTGACCTCGATCAAGTCCGAGGTGCGGCACTAACCCCCATTTCTGATGCCGTTGGTCCATTGCACCTTGTCACCGCCGCTGATGGGGGCATGAATGATTAATTTGTCGGGCTATAAGCTGACGTTTGACGACGAGTTCAACACACGCAGCATCTCCCAAGCAGCGGGCAGTACGACGTGGGGCGACATCCGCTCGCAATGGCGCTACGACGCCAACTCTGACATTGGGTTCGGACATTCCTCGTTCGTCGACCCCGCTTCGGGCTACGATCCCTTCAAGGTCTCAGGTGGTGCGCTGACCATCACCGCTGTGCCCGACAAGACCGCCTCGGGTTATCCCGGAAGTTGGGAGTCGGGGCTGATCACTACACAGGGCAACTTCTCGCAGACCTATGGGTACTTCGAGGTACGCGCTGACTTCTCCAACATGCCGGGCGCATGGGATGCTTTCTGGTTGCTGCCCGACAAGCCGGCGGCCAATCCCAACAACCTGCCGGGCTGGCAGGAACTCGACATCGTCGAGCACTACGGAGACAACGACAAGGGCGTCTATAGCACGATCCACACGACGGATCAGACCCCGGACATCCCCTGGCAGCAGAACCGGCAGGTCTACAGCGAGCTTGCGAACGCATCCGGCTATCACACCTACGGGATGGATTGGGAAAAGGACACGATAAGCTTCTACGTCGATGGCAAGTTCGTCGGTTCGCAGGCGACGCCGAGCGACATGACCGGCCCGATGTATCTCGTGGCCAATCTCGCCACCCAGAGTGGGGCGGACGCAGCGGCCAAGCCGATCTCCTCGTCGATTGATTACATCCGCGCCTACTCCAACAGCTCGAACGCAGTAGCGGTCACCCAAGGCACCGTGTCGGCTCCTGACGGCGCCGATCCGGGGCTCTACGGCGCAACCAGCGCAAACTTTTCCGCACCGGTTTCGGCGCCCACGTCGACGAGCATCGGGACCGGGTCGGACCAGTTGCTCCTGCACATCAGCGAGGATGCCTATCTGGGCGATGCGCAGTACACCATCTCGGTGGACGGCACGCAGGTCGGCGGCGTCGTGACCGCCTACGCATCCCACGCGGGCGGGCAATCGGACGCGAGCACGGTGAACGGCGACTGGGCCTCGTGCAGCCACACCGTCGCGGTCAACTTCCTCAACGACGACTCGGGCGGCACCGCCAGCCTGGATCGCAACCTCTACGTCTACAGCGCCACCTACACTGTGGCGTCCGTCGCCACCGCGGACTTCACCAGGCTGACCCAGGGCTC
>NZ_JAKSYG010000077.1 GCF_022829725.1 Methylobacterium sp. E-005
GGTAGACCGTCCCGTCCATGGTGGGCCTGGGACGACTCGAACGTCCGACCTCACCCTTATCAGGGGTGCGCTCTAACCACCTGAGCTACAGGCCCAGTACGATCGAGCGGTACGGGTTCAGCGTGAGCCAAACCGCTTCCGCGATCGCGCTATCTGGTGAGGAAGAGAAACGAGGGCGGCATTCATCCCGCCAATGGGCTCTGACTGAGCCCTGATATCCTAATGATCTTCGATGGATGAGCCGTGGCACGAGGCCAAGTCTCGGAGGGTGCCGGCAGTACCGGAACCCAGGTCCAAAAAAGAATCCTTAGAAAGGAGGTGATCCAGCCGCAGGTTCCCCTACGGCTACCTTGTTACGACTTCACCCCAGTCGCTGACCCTACCGTGGTCGCCTGCCTCCTTGCGGTTGGCGCAGCGCCGTCGGGTAAGACCAACTCCCATGG
>NZ_JAKSYG010000139.1 GCF_022829725.1 Methylobacterium sp. E-005
TACAGGCCTTCGACCTTGAGCGTCACGGCCGACGAGCGGAAGAAGTTCAGGAACGAGTCGGTGGGGAGCGCGTACTCGATGCCGCCGCCGACCGCGTAGCCGGTGCGGAAGCTGTCGTTGCCGGGGAAGCCGCCGAACGAACGGTCAGGGCTGGCCGAGCCGTAGGCGAAGCCGCCGGTGCCGGACACGAGGGTGCGGTCGCAGGCGTAGCCGGGGCGGCCGCGCGCGATGCCGACGTAGTAGAGGCTCGACAGGCCGCGCGGGTGGGTGACGTAGTAGCCGGGGGCGACGGCGCCGCTGACGAAGGCGTTGTTCCGGCTGCGGCCGAAGTCGAGGTACTGGGCGTCGGCCTCGATGCCGAACACCACGCCGTTGCCGGGGGTCAGCTGGAAGTTGTAGCCGATCTGGCCACCGCCGGAGAAGCCGTCCTGGCTGCGGTTGCGGAAGGTGGCGGTGGTGCCGGCGGCGGCGTAGGGGGTTGGGACGCCGAAGGTTGAGTTGTTGTTGCTGTTGCTGCTGGCGTCGAAGGCGTAGCCGGCGTTGATACCGAAGTAGGCGCCGGTCCAGGTGAACACCGGAACGGGGGTGAACACGGGCGGCGGGGCGGCGCGGCGCGGCAGGTCGGCAGCCGAGGCGGCGGCGGTCAGGGCGGTGAAGGCGGCCAGAGAGGCGAGGAGCTTGGTCATCGGGTAAGGTCCAGAATTTCGTCTGGAGCTATGGCTACCGGACGGTGAGCGAATTGGCTGTAGTTTTATGGACACACCGCTTGCTGGCGAGGGAGGCTATCGTAGTAAACCGTCTATGAACGCGCACTAGACCGCTGCAATACTTCGCGATGTACACGTTCGAGCGCCACAACATCCCAGAGGCGCTTTGGTTTCCACCTGTCGGTACGTTGACAGCTGGCTGTGGCTGAGATGCTACGGGGTGGATCGTCCACGCAGATGGTCCACCACCATCGGCGATGGCCTCTGGTGGGGCGCGCAAGCCGGCCGGTGGCGCGATGGGCGGGGCAGGCGGATCCGGATAGTCGCGGAAGCCGACATCCCAGGCCGTGCCCGTCGAACGCAGGTCGTCCGGGCAGCGGCCCATCGGAACCACGACATCTCAAGCAACGCGGACGCCAGCCTCGCGGCCTTCCGCCGGCGATGCCACAGGATCCGCGACCGGCCGGAGCATCAGCGGCGGCTTTGGCGGACGCTGTTCCGACGCAGGGCGAGGGGCGATCTTTTCGGAGGGCCCGATGCCTGAGGGTCTACGAGCGAAGAGAGTTCAATCGTCAGCTCGCCCGATTGAGATCCAGGTCGCGGATGAGGTCGCCAATCGGGTCGCCTTCAGCAGCCTTCCCTTGAGGGGCCGGCGGCATGAGCTTGCCCGACAATGTCGGCGACGACCTTGCTCCCGGCGGCGGAGTCACCGTCAGATGATGCGACAGCAGCGCTCTGCTGTTGGCCATTACCAATGCAGGTTCGCTGCCGTGTAGTTTCCCAGGTGGGTCGGTCCAAGCCGGCGACGTTGATGGCGCATTGATAGCCACCGTGACGACCCGCGCCCTTCGATCAGATCGCTCGTAATTGCCCGGATGCAGCACATGAGCCGCGGCAAGCAGGCCGGCAACTGCGATCGCCGTGGTGGCCAAGGTGGATCGATAATGTTCCATGTCGGCAGAACAGACGGCCAAGCTAGCTGTTCCGATCGGTCCTCGGTGATAGCTAACCATGACTTTACAGCCGCAACCCACCAGCGGATTCAGGCCGGCGTTCAGGCCCTTTCGGATTGCGGTGAATGACTGGGACGGGCGTGCAACCCGGGCGGCGCTGCAGGGTTGCACGCCAGACACTCAGCGTCGTGGTAACGCCCTCGGATCACCCCATGCCGACCGAACTGCACGACAAGGCCCATATCGACGTGTTCGACCGCGCTGCCCGCGCGCTTTGGGCCCTCCGCTTTGGGGTCACGGAGGATCGTCTACGCAAGGACGCGCGGATGGTCGGCTCGCGTGCCACCAGCGTCGCGGCCTGCCTGGGTCAGTCGGTCCGCTAACGCAGGGCGTCGTGGTGGCTCGGCTCTTCCATGCCAGCTCGAACGGCGATCGATGGTTGCTGATCTGCGATCCGACCGACGGACGAAGCCTCATTCGGCACGAGGCCAATCCTGCCTCGGGTGGGCACGTGACGGAAATCGGCTTGTCTGCGTTCCTCGCTGCAGACCGTGGCGGACCAGAACACAGGGCGCTCTGGCTGCTGATCGCCACGCTGACGGATGACGGGTCTACCCCTGCGTTTGCAGTCGTTTAGATCGCGCCGGCACGGCCTCCAGCAACAGTGTCTTATTTACGAGCAAGGCCGTGGCGATCTCAGCCAGCGCGACGTGCTCGATCTCGGCGATTCCGTCGTGGTCAGCCACATCTGCCGCCACCAGGAACACACCCTCGCGCTGCTCCGCTGGCCGGCCGGCGATGACCGCAACCCGGCGGAGGTTGTCAGCCCGTCCTGCTCGGGTGCGCGCCCGGCCGATCGCCTCGTACAGTGCCTCCTCCAGCATCAGGACGTCGTAGCCCTTTTCCAGGATCGGACTAGCGATCACCCCGGTCAGCGCGGTCTCGAACTCTGCGCCGGCAACCTCGCCATCGGCAACGATGACGTTGGCAGCGGCCGAAACCCCGGCCTGCATCAGTGCCTCGTCGCCCGCATAGGCAGTGACGGTCTGACGGAAGCGTGCGAGCAAATCTTGTACGAAGGGCATAGCGATGGGCTGCTTATCGAATTGACACCGCTACGCGAGGGCTCGGACGTCGAAAGGCACCTGCGAGCGGATGCCCACGGGGTGAGGGCGCATGGTTAACAAAGCCTGTCGACGGGCCGCCGACGCGAGAGTCGGTCGTCAGCGGCACCACGAAGCAGCGCCGCACCAGCGCATACCCGCGACCGATCCGGTCATGGTCGGATCGTCGACGAGGCGTTGGCCCCCTGCCTTAGGCCTATTCGCCTCGACCAGCATGGCCGCGGAGATGCAGCACAGCACCAGGGCGGAGATCCATAGAGCGGCTCGGAGGGTGCGGGTGGTACGCTTCGACATACCCACAGCGTGGTGTCGGAGCGTTAGCGAACTCTTAGTCCGTGAGGGCAGCGATCAGCCGGCCGAATGCCAGGCGTCGGCCGCTCGGCCCCGCCCCGATCTGCTCACGGGGCGGGGGACCGTCCGATCTCACCCGCGGTAGGCCGATACGCAACGTGGCCCAGAGGCATCATGCTGGAGGTGGGTTAGGCGCTCGTGACCAGACAGAACGCTCACGTGTCCCAGGTTGGCCCCCGGGCCTAGGACGCGCCGGCCGCGCGTGAACGGGGGGCACGGCAACCGGCGCGCTCGCGTGCGGGAGCGTGCGGGCACTCAACCGCTGCGATGAATGGGAACGGGATCAAGCGATCAAGGATCCCAGCCTCTGGGCGTGCGTCAGTCTACCCCACAGTCGAGCAGATCGCGCCGGCGCTGCTCGGAACTCTCCCGAGCCTCGTCCTGCCAACTGACGTCTGGCGGATCCACGTCGCGTCGGAATAGCCGCTCGCCCGGCATGTACAGGCTGCGTGGGTCGGCAGGCAAAGCACCTGTCGTCTCAGGATCCTGAACGCAAGCGCGCGCAGTCTGGTCGACCTGGGCGAACACCGGCCCCGCGCATACGACCATGGCCGCGATGAGCGCGAGCAGTTTCCGCATGGGGTATTCCTGATCAACCATGAAGGCACGTGTATCGCACCGGCGTGGGCGATCCTGACGTACCCCCTTCAGAGCTGGATGGCGCCGCTCGATTAGCGCGCCATCAGCGTGGCTGGCCGAGCCTTATGCCGAAACAGGTTACCAAGAAGCCGAAAAGGCAGGCGCACCAGCTTGTAGGTGGCGTGGGCAGCCATGACGGCGAGGACGGCAAGCAGCGCCAACAGGGTATTGACCAACGCAGTACTCCCAGCGGCATGAACACGGCGGCCGCCACCGCCATGGCATCGAGTTAGCGCGCCGATCGCGGCGGGATTGTGGGCCGCTGGGCTATACGCGTCGGCAGGCGGACGGCGCCCGGTGACCTGTTCGGCGGTCCTTACGCTTCGAGCGAGACCGTCCGTATCCCGGCCGGCCCGATACCAAAGTGAACCAACGGGCGGCGACCGCACGCTCCCAGACACGCGCCCTGGTCAGCCAGCCGCCGCTCAATACCCAAAGTGGGACGGCCGGGATACATACAGAAACAACGCTGAGCGCCATCGCTAAATGCTATTCCGAACTATAGCTTCGATGTCTATTAACTATTCCGGATCAGGTTGCGGCTCCGGTGGCTTGAAGCGTTTCGGCTTAGTGGCTGCCTTACGAGGTACGCTGTGTCGTTTCAACCAATGTCGATCCGCAACAAACTGATCCTCGCGTTCTCAATCCTATCTTTGCTGCTCGTCGGCGTCGGGTTTCTAGGGCTAGCCAGCACCCAGAAGATGCGCGAGCAGGCCGTCGATGTAGAGACGAACTGGTTGCCGAGCATCCGCGTGTTGGGTGAAATCGATACGCTTACAGCCCGTACCTCGGGCTCCATGTTGCGCCATACCCAGTCGACGGATCCCGCGCTCCTCGGTGGCATCGAGAAGGATACGGAGCGCTTCGCTCAGAAGCTTGGTGAGAAGAAAGCACTCTACGAGACGCTGATCAGCTCGCCCGAGGAGCGTGCGATCTACGAAACTTTCGCGCGAGAATACCGCAGCTTTGAGATGGTTCGCGATGCCGTCTTGGACTTGTCGCGCAAGGGACAAAAGGCCGAGGCGTTCGCCCTCTACGAGAGCAAGGGCATCATCCCACGCCGCGCAGCCTCGACAGCGCTCGACAAGCTGCTGGTCCTCAACAACGAGGGAGCTGCCCGGGCTCAGGCGCAGAGCAAAGCCACGTATGAGAGCACGTCGGTCTGGGGCGTGACCGCCATACTACTCGGTCTCGCCGTATCCGCCATTGCGGCGCTCCTGATCATCCGAGGCATCACCCGTGGCATCGCCTCGGTGGTGCAGCCGATGCAGGCTCTGATTGCCGGGGACCTCTCGGTGGAGATCCCGCATCGGGGTCAGAAGACCGAGATCGGTACGATCGCGGACGCCGTTCAGGTGTTCAAGGACGGCTTGATCCGCATGAGGGCTTTGGAGGCGGAAACTGAGCAGGCGCGCCTGGCCGCGGAGGAGCAGCGCAAGGTCGGAATGCGGCAGATGGCCGACGGCTTCGAGGCTGCGGTCGGCGGCATCATCGGCATGGTGTCGTCGTCTGCGACCGAACTGCAGGCAACGGCGCAGACC
Organism: Methylobacterium sp. E-005; assembly: GCF_022829725.1. Taxonomy (GTDB): domain Bacteria; phylum Pseudomonadota; class Alphaproteobacteria; order Rhizobiales; family Beijerinckiaceae; genus Methylobacterium. The sequence goes on from NZ_JAKSYG010000139.1 coordinate 5,316, forward strand.
ATGACCGCTACGGCGACCGAGACTGCCAGCCAGTCCACCACCGTGGCGGCGGCAGCCGAGGAAGCGGCCTCGAACGTCAACACCGTCGCCGCGGCGGCCGAGGAACTTGGCTCGTCCGTCCAGGAAATCGGCCGCCAGGTCGCAGGCTCGGCCGAACTCGCGCAGCGGGCCGTTCGGGAGGCCGATCAGACCGGCACGCTGGTACAGGAACTGAGCGCGGCCGTGTCCCGGATCGGCGACGTGGTCGGTCTGATCTCGAACATTGCCGGCCAGACCAATCTGCTGGCGCTCAACGCCACGATCGAAGCAGCCCGTGCCGGGGCAGCCGGCAAAGGCTTTGCCGTCGTCGCTTCCGAGGTGAAGGCGCTGGCCGAGCAGACCGCCAAGGCGACGAACGAGATCTCCGGGCAGATCGCGCAGATCCAGGCCTCGACCGGGCAGGCGGTGACGTCGATCGGTGGCATCACCGGGCGCATCCGCGAGATTAACGACGTCGCCACCTCCATCGCGGCGGCTGTCGAACAGCAGGGCGCTGCTACGCAGGAGATCGTGCGCAACGTCAGCCAGGCGGCGATGGGCACAGGTGAGGTGACAAGCAATATCTCAGGTGTGGCGAACGCAGCCGAGGAGACAGGCGCGGCGGCTAGTCAGGTTCTGGGTGCGGCCTCCGAACTCTCGCGTCAGTCCGAGCACCTCAACGCCGAGGTCGGACGCTTCCTCGCTACCGTGAGGGCGGCCTGAACGAGGGCCGTTTCATAGTTCGATCGACGAGGGGCCGCTTCCATGGAGGCGGCCCTTCTTCATGGGGCGAGCGATTTGTGTGAAGGGGAGGGCCATGGACCCGTGCCTTGCGGTGTTCAGATCCCCCGCCACACCGAGCCTCACATGACTGGCGGGCCTGGCACTACGTTGGCGGATTGATTTCAGGGTAGGAGATTGAGGAGGGTGCTACAGTGTGGGCATCGCCGCGGCGGTGGCCGACTGAGGTGATCGAGGATGGCCTGCCGGATCGCCGGCATCCGGGGCTAGGGCGGCTGGCAGGCATGTCTTTTTTCGTCCTGCCGCTGCGAGGCGCCGTGTCTGAAGGAAGGCGTAGGCCCTCATCGCCATCAGAGCGTGCCGATGCAGCACGGTCCACGAGCGGCCCTTGAAGTGGTCGAGGCCGAGCTTCTCTTCATCGGCTGGTGAGCCTGCTCGCAGATCCAGCGCGCCTTGGTCGACGCATTCGCCCAACGTGCGCCGGGTGACCAAGCGTGCGTATCCGGCGTTTAGTGCGCGTGGTGCGGCGTGCGGTTGGACCACACCACAGCGCCAAAGGAATCGAACGAAGGAATGAGCTCGTGCCGCGCGCTTCGGGCGGGGGAGAAATCCACCCACCTGATGGGGATACTGGGGTCGAAAGACTGGGTTGCTATCTTGTAACCCATTGCCACCACTTACTTTTCTGGACCGAAAAATAAGTGGTGGAGCTGAGGGGATTAATGCCCGGGCGACGGATAAGTCGTTGCGGCGCTTGTAATTCAATCCTGTCAATAGCTTGACGGGACGCATCCTGGGACGAACGAGGGACTAATACCTTCCGGGCGGGATCTAACCCCCGATTGGCGGGCGAGCGCCATCGCCGAGGATTCGGGGGAAGGCGCCCTTCCGGGTGAGAGACGGCAGTCCATGTCCGGGCTCACCATTGGTCACCGGTGCATCATGGTGACGGTCCGACGCCTGGCGCTCATGAACCGCGGTTGACCCGCCCTGTGCCGCGGCATGGAAGGGCATCTTCCAAGCCAAGCGACCGGCCGCGCAGGACCTCCGGTGCTCCTCCGGCGTCGAAAACCTCGAACATACGTGTTCCAGCCGGATGGCGAGCAGGCTGTTCGGTCAGTGCGTATCGGGCACGCCCTCCGGGGACATCCCGGAACCAGCCGGCCCCGCGGACACGGGGTCACCCTGTCAAACAGCGTTGAACATTGACCCTGGATCGGCGTCGAACTTTGGCTCTGACTCATTCTCGCTGACGCCGGCGGCGTTGAGGTTGCGGATATCTACGATGGAGCCGCAGCATGCGCCCCCGCTTCAGGCCGTCGAGCCT
>NZ_JAKSYG010000147.1 GCF_022829725.1 Methylobacterium sp. E-005
GACCGCCTCCTCCAGGGTGGCGCGGTCCTCGATCCGCGCGGAGAACGAGCGCGTCACCGCACAGCCCTTGCGCCGGGCCGGCACCAGCTCCAGCGGCAGGCAGGCCAGCCCGCGCAGCTCGTGGATGATCCGCTCGCCCACCACGGTCAGGCCCTTGCGCACCGGCCGCGGATCGAGGTCGCGCAGGTCCGCCACGCTCTCGACGCCCATCGCCTCGAGCTTCGCCAGCGACGCCCGGCCGATGCCCCAGACTTCGGCCACCGAGACCCGCCCATGCCGACGATGGGCAATTCCGACGCGTGCAGCCCGCCGCGGGATTTCGCGGGCGCGGCAGCTTCCGCGGAACGGCCCAGGGCCCACGTTGAGGGGACAGCGTGCGCCTTCCCCGTTCCGGCTGGATTCGAGACTGGCGAAGCCGTGACCGAGCAGCCTTGATCTGGCGCAAGTCCACGACCGCACGTCAGCAGGGCGGCTGGCAAATCATGCCCGAAGGACAGAGAGCGACTCCGGATCCGGCAAGCTTTGCGTCCGCAAGCAGGGGGCTCGAGGACGCGCACGCCTCGTCTTCGAGCAGGCCGAGGAGCGCGTCGAACACCAGTGGCTTGTCGATCAGGGGAATGCCCGCATCCCTGGCGCGCATGCGGATGCCCGGATCGGGATGGCCGGTGATCAGCACCACCGGGACGTTGGCATCGAGCTTGCGCAGTCGGCCGAACACCTCAAGGCCGTCCATGCCCGTCATGATGTGATCGAGCAGCACGAAGGCCGGGCGCGGCCCCGGGAAGGCCGCCAGTAGGCCCGAGCCGTCGGTAAACGTCTCGACCGTATGGCCCTCGCATTCGATCAGGAAGCGCGTGGAGTGCAGAACGGCCGGATCGTCGTCCACGACGTAGATGAGGCGGGGGGCTGTGGTCATGGCCGTTGCCGGTCGATGCTGTCCTCGGTGAGACAGCGCGATCCTGCGGAACGGGCCGTCAGCCGCCTTGACCTGCCTCAAGCAGGCGTCAGGCGAGGCCGGCCAGCACGGACCAGCGCACCAGTTCCTGCAGGCTCTCCGCCTGCGTCTTGGCCATCAGCTTGGCGCGGTAGATCTCGACGGTGCGGGGGCTGATGTCGAGCGTCCGGCCGATCTCCTTGCTGGTTCCGCCGGCGACGAGGTGGTCCAGCACCTGCCGCTCGCGCTCGCTCAGGGTGCCGACCCGGCGCACGAACTCGCGCAGCCCCGGATCGATGGCCCGGGCGACCCCGCCGCGCTCCAAGGCCGACCTGATCGCCTGGATGAGCGCCTCGTCGTCGAACGGCTTCTCGATGAAGTCGCAGGCGCCGAGCTTCATCGCCTCGACCGCGAGCGGCACATCCCCGTGCCCCGTCATCATCACCACCGGCAGGGTGTGGCCCGCCGTACGCAGGCGCCGCAGCAATTCAAGCCCGTCGATGCCCGGCATGCGGATGTCGGTCAGGACGCATCCGGCGGACGGCTTGGCCAGACCGTCGAGCAGGTCCGCCCCGGTCTTGTAAAGCCGCACTTCGAGCCCCTCGGTCCCGAGCAGGAAGCCGACGGAATCTCGCATGGCCGGGTCGTCGTCCACGACGTGCACACGGTCAGATGCCATCGGGCGGGTCCCCCTCGTGGGCGGCCTGGAGCGTCAGCCGGAAAGTCGCCCCACCGGCCTCATTGCGTTCGACATCGAGGCGCCCGCCATGTGCCTCGACGATGGTGCGGCAGATCGAGAGCCCGACGCCCATGCCGCTGCGCTTGGTCGTTACGAACGGCTGGAACAACCTGTCCGCAACCTCCGCGGCAATGCCGGGGCCAGTGTCCGAGACGGCGATTTCCACCGTCTCCCGGCCGATCGGCTTCGCCTCGACGGTCAGTTCGCGCCTGTCACTCTGCTGCATGGCCTCGCGGGCATTGCGTAGCAGGTTCACCAGGACCTGCTGCACCTGCACGCGGTCGGCCAGGACGGAGCCCACCCGCGGGTGAACAACGACCCGCGCGACGATGCCATGCTCACGGGCCCCGATCAGAGCCAACGCGCTGGCCTCCTCGATCAGCCGCGCGACCGGCTCGACCCGTTTCTCGGTCTCGCCGCGGGCTACGAACTCGCGCAGGCGTCGGATGATCTGGCCGGCCCGCAGCGCCTGCTCCGCGGTCTTGTCGAGGACGTCCACGGTCCTGGCGATAGCCTCGGGATCGGGCCGCGCCAACAGACGGCGGCACCCCTTGGTGTAGTTCGCGATGGCGCCGAGCGGCTGGTTCAATTCGTGCGCGAGCGCGGAGGCCATCTCGCCCATCGCACTCAGCCGGGAGACGTGGGCGAGTTCGGCCTGAAGTTCCTGGAGACGGGCCTGGGTCCTTTGATGCTCCGTCAAGTCATTGATGAAGCCGGTGAAGTAGACCTGCTCGCCCGAGCGCATCTCGCCGATGGCGAGCTCCATCGGGAAGGTGGAGCCATCCCGTCTCCGGCCGGTCACCACCCTGATGGTGCCGATGATGCGACGCTCTCGGGTGCGGCGGTAGCGGTCGAGGTAGCCGTCGTGCTCACTCTGCATCGGCTCGGGCATGAGGATCCGGATATTCCGGCCGACCGCCTCGTCAACCGCGTAGCCGAACAGGCGCTCGGCGGCGGCGCTGAACGAATGGAGGAGCCCCGCCTCGTCGATGACGACCATTGCCTCGGGCACCGTGTCGAGGATCGAGCGCAGGTGCGCCTCCCGGGCGCGGAGATCCTCCTCGGCCCGCTTCTGTCCGTCGATACTCAGGACCACCCCACGATGCTGTGTCGGTCTGCCCTCGGCGTCGAGGCTCACCCGACCGTGCGAGCGCAGCCAGCAGACCTGTCCGTCGGGCCGCACGACGCGGTAATCGACCTCGTAGCCGCCGCCCTCCCGCAACGCCGATTGGATGGCATCAGCCCGGGCCTGCCGGTCGTCCGGGTGGACCAGGGCCTGCGAGGCGGCGAAGGTGGTCAGCCGCTCGGGCGGCACACCGAACAGGCGGGCGCAGGTGGGCGAGACGGTAGCTCGGCCAGTCGGGATGTCCAGCGACCAGATGCAGATGCCCACCTCGTCGAGGGTCCGCCGAAGATCGTCGCCGGCCGACGTGGTGTCACGCTCCAGGTCGGCGCTGGGCATGTCGACGCGTTTGGTCATCAACCGGACCCGAAAAGGTTCTACGAGAGGCTGCAGCGGTATTCACCCGCGCCCGCGCCTCATATCGCCCGCATCCCGCATCATGCAGCTTCCAAATTACTGCGTTTCCCGAGGGGGGAATAGCCGTCGGTTCGTATTCTTGGTTGCGACCGGATCGTTCTTGAGATCCGAACCTGGAACCCCGGCCGTATTGCCCCCGTGGCTTGAGGTGAATCAAGGCCGCGCGGCCAGGCCGGGACGAATGATGGGTCCGGTTTGAAACCGGAGATCCCCCATGTCCACATCCTGCCCATCAAAACTCACGGGCCTTCGCGACGTCCTCGTCGGCACCGCCGTGGAAGGTGAGCGCGAGGCCACCTCGTCTGCCATCGGCTATGGCTTGACCTTGGCCAAAGCCGCCAACGCCCACCTCACCGTTCAGTCGGCCTCGGGGCGCCTGTCGGGCGACGACGCCTGGCTCGGCGCATTCGACTCCGAAGGCGTCTCGATCATGGACCGCCGCCTCGACACGTTGGCCCGTTCGATCGCGGAGCACACGGCCGGGGATGCGGCGCAGGCCGGCGTGGTCTGCACGACGGAGGCGCCGAGCCTGCCCTATCCGGATATCGTGAACCGGCTGGCCGCGCGTGCGCGCCTGCACGACCTGACGATCCTCGACATCGGCCCGCGGACGTACGACATCGACCGCGAGATGGTCGAGAAGGCGCTGTTCTACAGCGGTCGCCCGGTCATCGCGGTCCCACCGGGTCACGACACCTTCTCGGCGTGGCGGATCATCGTCGCCTGGGACGGGAGTGCCCAGGCCGCCCGGGCCGCCAACGATGCGTTGCCCTTCCTGCGCGCGGCCGAGGCGGTGGAGATCGTGACAATCGGAACCGAGGCGGTGATCCACGCCACCGTGCCGGGCGCCGAATTCGCACCCCACCTCGCACGGCACGGGGTGAACGTGACCGTCAACGACCTGCCAACGGGGGAGAGCGTCGCCAGTACCCTGCGCAGCCAAGCCGGTCTGTTCCGGGCGGACATGATCGTCATGGGCGCCTACCGGCATTCCCCGACCCGGGAGTTCTTCTTCGGTGGCGTGACGCGCTCCTTCCTCAGGGGCAGCCCCGCACCCCTGTTCCTTGCGCACTGAAGTCCGGAGGTCGACGATGACGGAGCGCGACCTTCCTCGAAGCGTGGCGGCCGACCGGGTCTTGCGGTCGCGGAAACGCAGGCGTCGGCCCGAACCAGCTGTTGAGCTGTCAAAGGCCGACGATGCGCCACCCCAGGTGCGCGCACCGAACAGGATCGAATGGCCCGGACCGATGAATGAGGACGAGCGTGCGGCGCTGGAGGCTGGCTGGGGGTTCATCGAATGACGTGCGCGTTACGGCGAAGGCCGTAGTGCGTGGCGCGAAATGCCAAGACAGGCTGTGAGATCGACGGCCTCGGTGGGGGCACGCTGAAAGGCGGGCGTACGGAAGGACGGTGCCGCGCGCCAAGACGCCGTCAGCCGCGATGCTGCGCCCGGGGGAATCGTCAGCCCATTGTCCGTGCAGGATCGACCGGAGACGATCCCGCCTCGGACAATGCGTCAGGCTAGGGTGACCTTCGTGATCGGCGGCGCCGCCGGAGTGCTGCGCGCGATCCCGCGTGATACCTTCGTGCTCCACAATGGCGTGGTCCCGGCCGTGCTGTTCGAAACGTTTCCCCGCTACATTTACCGGTTCCCCAAGGCGTTCGGCTTCCGGCACGATGCGTGGTGGGGCAAGGCCGCCCTTCGGTGACTCAGCCGATCCGGCACCGACACAGCGTGCAAATTCACCTGGCCTTATCCCGTCGCGCCCGCCTGCACGGGTCTCCCCGGCGGCTGACATTCCGCGGGACCGGGGTCGGGCGCACGACGATGGAGACGGGCGGAAATCCTGCGCCCAGCCTGCGCGGGGCCTGTGACGATCGAGCCTCTATGTCCACCGATCCGCTCTGCTGCGACGCGCCAGAAGAACCGAAAGCGATGCCAGTCCGACGGCACCGGCGAGGATCACAGCGGGTCTGACACCGAGGCGCCGCGCCGCGCGGTCGACCGCGACTTCCAATCCACCCGCAACGTTCACGGCCACTGGCACAACCTGCGTATCGAGGAACAGCTTCGGCGCCGAAGGTCGACCCGGTTTCTTCAGAAGGTAATCGCGCCCGATCGACATACTAATCTCCGTTAAGGCCGGGCAAATTCTTGCGAACAAACGGCGGCGTTCCAGGTTGACCTTGAAACCCGACCCGACGGCGGATGTTTCCTTGGGCTGTATCGGCACGGAGTGCGATCGTTGAAAAAGCCCACCTTCAAGCCGTACCGCCTGCCATCCGGCGGATGGGGGTCGGCCCGCTCGGTCGGCAACATCCTGAGGCGCGAGGGCGTGCTGGCGAGCGTGCCGATCGCGCTGACCCGCCACAACAAGGTCGACGGCTACCAGTGCAACAGCTGCGCCTGGGTCAAGCCCGCGAACCCGCTGCCCTTCGAGTTCTGCGAGAACGGCGTCAAGGCGGTGGCGTGGGAATTGACCGCACATCGCTGCACGCCGAAATTCTTCGCCGAGCACACCGTCACCGAGTTGCTGGGTTGGGACGATTACCAGCTCGAACAGCCGGGCCGCCTGACGCATCCGCTCCGTTACGACGCATCAAGCGACAAATACGTGCCGGTGTCCTGGGGGCACGCCCTGGACGAGATCGCCCGGGAGTTGCTGGCCGTCGAGGATCGCAGGAAGGGAACCGTCTTCTACAGCTCGGGGCGCCTGTCGAACGAGGGGAGCTACCTCTACCAACTCTTCGCCCGGCTCTACGGCAACAACAACCTGCCGGACTCGTCCAACATGTGCCACGAGACGACCTCGGTGGCGTTGCCGGCCAGCATCGGGCAAGCGGTCGGTACGGTCAATCTGGGCGATTTCGGCCTCTCCGACTGCATCCTGTTCTTCGGCCAGAACCCGGGCAGCAACGCACCCCGGATGCTTCACCCGCTGCAGGAGGCGAGCGAGCGCGGCGTTCCGATCATCACCTACAACCCGCTGCGCGAGCGCGGGCTGGAGCGCTTCCTGAACCCGCAATCACCGACCGAGATGCTGACCCGCCGGGACACCCGGATCAGCTCGCAATACCATCAGGTGAAGGCCGGGGGCGATCTGGCTGCGCTCGCGGGCATCTGTAAGTCCGTGCTGGAAACGCACGACGCATCGCGCGCCGCCGGCGGGCCTTCCGTGCTGGACGAAGACTTCATCGCCGAGCACACCCACGGCTTTGCGACCTTCGCGGATTGGCTCCGCGCGCAGGACTGGGACGAGCTGGAGCGCCGCTCGGGCCTGCACCGGGCCGACATGGAGGCCACCGCGACGGTCTACTGCCGATCGCACGCCGTGATCGGCGTCTACGGCATGGGGCTGACCCAGCACCGGGCGGGGGTCGAGACCGTGCAGATGCTGGTCAATCTCCTGCTGATGCGCGGCAATCTCGGTCGCGCCGGATCCGGCATCTGTCCCATCCGGGGTCATTCGAACGTGCAGGGCCAGCGCACGGTCGGGATCACCGAGAAGCCCGAACTCTTCGATCTCGACCGCCTGGGCGCGCAATTCGGCTTCGAACCTCCGCGCGAGGCTGGCTACAACACGGTCGAGGCCTGCGAGGCGATCCTGAAGGACGAGGTGCAGGCCTTCTTCATGCTGGGCGGCAACTTCGTGCGGGCGATCCCCGATCACGGCCAGATGGAACCGGCCTGGCGCCGCCTCCGCCTGACCGTCAACGTGATCACCAAGCTCAATCGGTCGGCCCTGCTGCCCGGCGCAGTCAGCTACATCCTGCCCGTGATCAGCCGGCTGGAGATCGACGCAACGACATCCGGTCAGCAAGCCCTCTCGATGGAGGACACCTCGGCCTGTGTGCACGGCAACCGGGGCGTGCGTAGGCCAGCCTCACCGCATCTCATCAGCGAGATCCGGCTGATCTGCGAGCTGGCCCAGCGGGTGCTCGAACCCAATCCCCGCGTCCGATGGGCGGCGTACCAGAACGACTACGCCGAGATCCGGAAGGAGATCAGCGCGACACTGCCCGAATCGTTCTGGGACTACGAGCGGCGCATGTGGGAGCCGGGCGGCTTCCAGCGCCACCTGCCGGCCAACAAGCGCGAGTGGCGCACCACTACGGGCCGCGCGAACATCGTGACGCCGACCGGCCTCGATGAGGATGCCGACATGCCCGACGTGGGCCACGGCGTGCTGCGCCTGATGACGCTCCGCTCGAACGACCAGTTCAACACCACCGTCTACGGCTACGACGACCGCTTCCGGGGCATCAACAACACCCGGAAAGTCGTGCTGATGAACCGGTCGGACATCGACAGGCTCAAGCTCAAGATCGGGCAGGCCGTGACGCTCAAGACGGTGGCTGATGACGGTGTCGACCGGCGGCTCTCCGGGATGCTCGTCGTCGCCTATGACATCCCGATCGGCTGCATCGGTGGCTACTACCCGGAATGCAACGTGCTGATGCCGATCTGGCACTATGCGATCGGCAGCAAGACGCCGGCCGCGAAGACGATTCCCGTTACCATCCACGCGGAGGACAATCGGGTTCTCGAACCGCAGCTCGAATACGCGACCGGCTGAGGAAGATGTGTCGGGCAAACCCGTCAGGGATGGACACGACCCGGACACGCGGTTGGTTGTTACAACGACAGTTGGTTAGTCAGCCTGATCAGCCTTGATGAACCGGAAGACCTGGATGGCGGAGATCCGATTCCATGCCCTAGCCAGCTTGTCGCGGGGGCGGGGATGTCACCCTCCAGGGTCCGTTGTCGGCTCTCATGCTGGCATCTGACCTTCCGGTTTCCAGCAGACACGCCTCTGCGGTTCGACGGATCGGTCGGCCTACAGACGCGTCAGGCGAAGGCGCCACGCCGCATCGTCGGCGGCTTGGGTCGGGGCCGATCGCGCAGCGGTCGCCGCGATCGGTGATTGCATTCCGATCCCGGCCCGATCAACCGGACCGGCCTGAACCATCGTGCAGCCGCCGACAGCCAGCGCAAGCAGCACCGCCAGAAGCGACCGGCGGAACCAGGCGTGGGCGGTCCCTGATCGCGGCGTCAGCGGCCCGGCCGCCGAACCCGCCAGCGTCGTCAGTTCCACGTCGACCTCGACGGCGCTCAAAGGCCTGCCCCTTCGATCGACGCCCCTCAGGCCGCGGCCCGGCGCTCGCCCGGCACGAGATCCCGGCTCGCCTGCTCGATCCGTACCAGCCAGCCCTCGGCGGCCTCGGCGCGGCGCTCGGCGGCCTGGACCCGCGCCTCCATGGCCTGCAGCTTCGCGGCGGCTTCCGCCTGGACCTTCCCGATCTGAGCCTCGGCGCGGGCGTGGAGTTCCCCGGCCTTCGCATCCGCCTGCGCCTGGATCTGACGCACCAGTTCCTCAAAGGCGCGGACTTCTTGCTGCGTACGCCTCAGTTCCTGAAGCAGGGCGTCCTGTTCGGCGGCCTGCTCGCGCAGGCGAACCTCCTGCTGCTGCGCGGCACTTTTGGCTGCCGTCAGGGTATCCAGGACGCCGGTCCAGTCCGAGGCCACCCGACGGGGCGCGGGCCCCGCATCGCTCACAACGGCGATCGCGGGCGCGGTCTGGAAGGTTGCCGCCGGTGGCTTGTCCTGTCCGTCCTGCCGGTGCGCGACGATATGTGCATCGATGTTGGCCCAGAACGCCTCGTCCATCGCTGGCATCGCCATTCCCTTCTGCCCGTGCCTGTCTCTCTACGGCGACCCGCTGACGCCGCGAATGCCCTCGCGGGCCCTGATGCGCGTCGTTCGAACCTCGATATCCCCCGTGGACCGGAGGACACGCAGGTTGTCCTCAGCGGACCACTACGCCGAGCCTGCGCGAGGCAGGCTCGACGACGAATTCGGATTCGATCGTTTCCGAGATCCGGCGCAGCCACTCCTCGGCGGTCGCGGCCCGCTCCTCGGCGAGGCGGGCCCGTTCGTCAGCAGCCTGGATCAGCGTCGCCGCCTGTGCCTGCACCTCGTCGGTGCGCTGTTCGGCGGCGCGGATTTTCGCGTCGGCAACGCGAAGGTCGGCCTGCACCTGCTCGACGAGATCCTGGACGCGCAGCTCGTAGTCCTGCGCGCGATCCTCGACCTCGCGGATATAATGGGCCGCACCGCGCACCCGATCGAGCAAGCTCGACCATTTCGCGGCCGTCGGTACCGATCCTAGGACGACGACCTTGGCATCGGAGCTGACGCTGTCCCCACCCGGCACCGCCGTAGCGGTCACAGGATCAGACTTGATTCGCGCTGACTGTTCCATGGTCGATCCTGAAGACGAGCCGGAGGATGGGAGCGATGGTGTCCGGACGCTCGTCCCTTCAGCCTTCCTGGATCTGGCCCATATGGCCGCCCAGCAGGAGCGTCTTGGCGGCCGCGTCGATCCGCGAGAGCCACTTCTCAGCCGTGTAAGCGCGGAGGTCGGCGACGCGCACCTGCTCCTCGGCCGCCCGGACCCAGGCCTCGGCCTCGGCCTGCAGGGTGCGCACCCGCGCTTCGGCTTCGGCGCGGATCTCCTCGACCTGGGAATCCGCATCCGCCTGAACGCGCTGGAGACGGATATCGGCCCGGGTCTGGATCTCGTGGGCCCGCATCTCGGACAGCTGGAGCCGCTGCTGGGTCTCCTTCAGCTCGCGCTGCAGGGTCTCGATCAGCACCTCGTGGGAGGCGGTCTGCTCGCGCAGGCGCTTCTTCTGCTCGTCGGCGAGGCCGACCATGCCGTTGATGATGTCGAGGGTCGTCATCCAGTCCGAGACCGCGTCGGTCTGGGAATCGGAGGACATCGGGGCCGGCATGGAACTCTCAGCGGCACCCTGCGCGGAGACTGGCTCCGCGTCGTTGACGGCCGGCTCCGGCAGCACCGCAGAGGTGGCCTCTTCGGTATCGAGGCTCAGGCGCAGCGCCGGCATCTCGCCGGGACCGGAGCTGGGTTTAAGCCTTAAGATCTCCGCGGAGGGCTTCTCGGAGATACGGTCCAGACTCTCCGCGACCTGCGTGAGGATGTGGGACCAAGAGGCTGTGGGCGCCGCGATCATGCTCATTGCTGCCTTTCCCGGGGCGAACATGGCATGATAAAGACACATACATGGTTAATGAGCCGTTAATTGTGTATTCGGTCGCTAGCATTTCATAAGCTCCTCCTAACCACAATTAATCTTCGTCACCCTCGATATTTCCGGCGGTTCTTAGCCGGTTTGATACCCTCGGGTTGCGGATTTGGTGCGATATTCCGGTGTGCGCACCCCAATTGGAGCGCTACAGCTCACAATTGTCGCAAGCTTATTCCGCATCTCGAGCGTCAAAAATCGGGATCAAGCCTCGCCTCCCGATCTCTGACCGTTACCCGCCAAGCGATCGGCTCTAGAGCAAAGCTCAGAGAGTCCCAGGATCTGCAATAGCCGCAGCGCTATCCTACAGGGGAAGTGTTAGTCGCGCACACGATTGAACAGACCTTTCAGGATCGTCACCTCGATCGTGCGGCCAACTTGATCAAAGTGTTTCGCTCGACCCCGTCGCATCAGCCCGGATATCGGTTCTCAGGAGCGCTGGGGCACAGGGTCATGGTCTTCGATCGTCGCCGGGCGGAAGCGGGCGAAGCGTTCGGCCAGGACCGGCAGCACCAGGAGGTTCAGGATCGTGGAACTGACGAGGCCGCCGAGAATCACCAGCGCCATCGGCCCCTCGATCTCGCGGCCGGGCTCCCCCGCTCCCAGGGCAAGCGGCAGCAGCCCGAGGCCGGTAACCAGGGAGGTCATCAGGATCGGCACCATCCGGTCGGCAGCCCCCTCGGCGGCGGTCGCCGGGTTCCAGGGGCGGCCATCCCGGTTCACCAACTGCTCGTAATGGGCGATCATCATCACGCTGTTGCGGAGCGAGATGCCCGCCAGGGTAACGAAGCCCACGATCGAGCCCAGCGACAGAACGCCGCCGGTCAGCGCCGCGGCCGCGACGCCACCCACGAAGGCAAAGGGCAGGTTGACGAGGACGAGGATCAGATTCGCGGCGGATCCCGTCACGATCGCGAGCAGCACCACGATGCCGAAGCCCGCAAGCGCCGCATGGAACAGGAGATCGCGCCGGGCGGCCGCCTGCGCTTCGGCGGCGCCGGAGAAGGTCACGTAGACGCCCTCCGGCAGCCGGACCTCCCGGGCGATCTTGCGCTTGGCCGCCGCCACGAAGGTCGCCAGATGGCGGCCCGCGACGTTGGCGGTTACCGCCTGCATCCGCTGCGCGCCGAGGTGCTGAACCTGATAGCGGCCGGCGCTTTCGTAGACGTCGGCGACCTGCGACAGGCGCACGTAGCGCCCGCCGGGCGCGCGCAGGGGCAGGTCGCCGACCGCGCTGAGGCGGCCCCGCACCTGGGCGTCGAGGATCACCAGCACGTTGACCACCGCGTTGCCCCGGTAGCTCTGGCCGACGACATCGCCCTGATAGGCGGTGCGGACGGCCTCCAGCACCTCCACCGGGTCGAGCCCCCAGTGCCGCAGATCCACCGGACGCAGGGCCACGGTGACCTGTGGGAGGCCGGCCGGCGCGGCCTGCTGGACATCCCGGGCGCCCTTCACCTCGGCGAGTTCGCGGGCGACCGAGCGCGCGGCGGCCTCGATCCGATCGAGGTCGCCGCCGATGACGTTGACCACCACCGGTGCGGTGAAGCCCGACACCGTCTCCTCGATGCGCTCGGTCAGGAAGGACTTGAGCGAGAAGGCGGCGCCGGGGAAGCCCGCGATCAACGTCCGGATCGCCGCCTCGACCTTGCGCTGGGCAGCCCCGTCGAGGCCCGGCTCCAGATCGATATGCATCTCGCTGTAATGCGGGCCCGCCGTGTCCTCGCCGGCTTCGGCCCGCCCGATCTGGGCGGCGACCGCCCGGACCCCCGGTATCGCCTTCAGGTCGGCGGTGACGAGACCGCTGAGGCGCTGTGATTCCTGCAGGGCGGTTCCGGGCACCGCCACCATGTGTAGGATCATGTGGCCCTCCCGGAGGTCGGGCAGGAAGACCGCCCCGAGCGTCGGCAGGATGGCCGCGCCGCCCAGCGTGATGAGGACGCTCATCAGGATCGCGAGCCGCGGCATCCGGCCGATCCGAGCCAGCACCCCGAGATAGCCCGCGCGGCTCCACCGCACGACCGGGGGCTCGCGCAGGGCCTCGCGAGCCCCCGGCCCGCCGAGCAGGAGCAGCGCGAGGGCCGGCGTCACCGTGAGCGCCACGAGGAGCGAGGCGACGACCGCCGCGATATAGGCGAGCGCCAGGGGACCGAAGAGGCGTCCCGCCACACCGGTGAGCGCCAGGACCGGAAGGAACATCAGGAGCACGGCGAGCGTCGCGTAGGCGACGGAACTGCGCACCTCCAGCATGGCGCCGAGCACCACCCGGGCGCCGCGGCGCCCCTCGGCCCGTGCCGCCCGCAACCGGCGGGACACGTTCTCGACGCCGATCACCGCATCGTCCACCACCTCGCCGATGGCGAGCGCCAGCCCGCCAAGCGTCAGCGTGTTGAGGCTCTCACCCCAGGCCTGGAGGGCGAGCGCGGCGGCGATCAGCGACAGGGGGATGGCGGCCGCGCTGATCAGCGCCGCGCGCCAGTCCGCCAGGAAGATCAGCAACACGATCACCACCAGGACACCACCGAGGGCGAGTGCCTGGAGGACATTGCCGGTGGCGACATCCACGAAGTTGGCCGGCCGGAACAGGTCGGCGCGCAGGGCGATGCCCTCCCGCTGAAGGGTCGGGCGCAGTTCGTCGAGCGCAGCCTCCAGGCGGGCCGTCACGGCCCGTGTATCGACGCCGACCTGAGCGCCGACCATCAACAGCACGCCGGGCGTGCCATCCACCAGGGCGGCGCTGATCGCGGGCTCCGGGGCGGCGGTCACGGTCGCGACGTCGGAGAGCAGCACGCTCGGGCCGCCATCGTTGTGCAGCACCGTCTGCCCCAGTGCCTCCGGGGTGAGGGACTGCCCCTCGGTTCGCAGCAGCACGCGCTGGTTCTGCGTATCGACGAAGCCGGCCCCGCGTACGCCCGTCGCCTTCCGGGCCGCCGCCAGTACGTCGTTGAGACCGATCTGGTAGCGGATCAGGTCGTCGGGCCGGATCTGGACCTGAAGCGAGCGCACCGCCCCGCCGTAAAGCGACACCTGCGCGATGCCCGGCACCGACTGGAGGCGTCGGCGCACCGTCCATTCGGCGATGTGGCGCAGGTCCATGGCATCGCGGGTGGCAGAGGTGAGGCCAACCAGCAGCACCGTGAGCGTTGATGAGGTGAGCGGCGTCATCGCGGGGGCCGACACCCCATCGGGCAATCGCCCCGCCAACGCCGCCAGGCGCTCGTTGACCCGCTGGCGCACCCGGTTGACATCGCTGCCGGACTTGAACACCGCGGTGATCACCGAGAGGCCCTGGATCGAGGTCGAGCGCAGCGTCTCCAGGCCGGGCAGGCCGCCGACCGCGACTTCCACCGGCTGGGTGACCAGCACCTCGACCTGCTCCGAATCGAGCCCCGGCGCCTCCGCCTGGATCGTCACGGTCGGGGGCGCGAATTCCGGGAAGACGTCGTAGCGCGCACCCGCCAGGGCGTAGAGGCCGAAGACCAGGAGCGCGCAGGCCACCGCCAGCACCACGCGGGGCTGGCGCACGGCGAACCCGACAAGGGCGGCCTGCGGACCGCGAACAGCTTCCCCGGCGGGCTCAATCATCGTCGTCGCCGACCACGCGGATGCGGCTCTTCATCTCCTCGGACAACAGGGCCTGCCCGCCCCGCAACACGATCTCGGCGCCGTCCGGCAGATCCTCGACCACGAAGGAATCGGCCGACATCGGCGCATCCGGCCGGATCGGATGGCGCACGAAGGCGCCGTCGCCGGTGCCGCGATAGACCCAGGTTCCCCCTTCCCCATGGACGACCGCGTCCTCGGGCACGAGCACGCCGCGGACCGAGTGCTCGGCCGGCAGGAAGGCCATCGTGCTGGTGCCGGGCAGGAGGCCGCTGTCGCCGGAGACGAGATAGTAGAAGCTCTGCCCCTGGATACGGGGATCGGTCCGGGTCGCGGGCGAGACCAGCCGCAGGGCGACCCGCTCGCTCTGCGGTGGCACCTCGGCGAAGGCGGCCTGCGGCGGCGTCGCGAGGCTTTCCCCGGGCGGCAGGGTCACCTGAACCAGAAAATCCGCGCGCTCGATCAGGCGGGTCACCAGGGGGGCACGGTCGATGATCGCCTTCCCGAGCACCGGGCCCCATTCCTGCCGCGCCGTGGCGCTCAGCGTGCGCACCTGCGATTCCGCCGCCGTCTGGGCAGCCCGGTCGGTGAGCAGCGTGCCCTCTGCGGTCTCGATCTGGGCAACCGCCACCACGCCCGCCCCGAGATTGCGGGCGCGGCGGGCAGCGCTCGCCGAAACCTCCACGCGCGCCTCGGCCATCTGGAGCGCCGCGACGGCCCCGGCGTAGCTGTTGGCGAGTTCGGTGATGCGGGCAATGTCGAGGACGCTGCCATAAGCGGTCAGTTCCTGCCGGTGCAGGACGGCCGGACGCGTCTCGGTGACCAAGCCGATCCGCTTCCGCTCCAGATCGGTCAGCCGGACGAAGGTGCGCCCGTCCTCGACGGCGGTGCGCGGTGGCGGCGGGCGCACCTCCGCCGCGGGCGCTCTGTGCAGATCGGGCAGGAACGCTTCGAGCTGCGTGCGCAGTTCCTGCAGGTATGGGGCGGCCCGGGCCGGCAGGATTGCGTCCGGCACGGCGATGGCGGTGCCGGCCGCCACGATCAGAACGCCGACGCCGATCAGGGGCCCTCGCACACCCACGTCATGCCCCTCCCCGCTTTGCCAGAATATCCCGGTTTTGATGCCGAATACACCCGGACGGGTCTGGCTCAAACTCAGAGACTATCGAGAGCAGGGGATGAAGGCATCGACGCACAGATCAAAAAAAGAGCCCGCCTCGGCAACGCGAGGCGGGCTCTCATCCGACTGGATCCTGTCGCTGCGACTTAGCAGCCGTCAGCCTTCACCGGGGCGGTATCCCGGTCGGCCACCGCCTTGTTCATGGCGCCCACCGTGCCGGGCGAGGCCGGCTGCGAACCACCCGCAAGGTTCGCCGCACCCGGATCGGTCGAGTTCGACTTCGCGCCCGGCGTGGTCTTCGCCTCGCGGTCGGCTGTCTGCGTGGCACCCGCGTTGTTCATGGCCCCGACCGTCCCAGGCGACGCGGGCTGGTTGCCGCCGGCAAGGTTCTTGCTCGACTTGTCGACGTCCGAGCTCTGGGGGTTCGATGCGTGCTGATCCGGCGTCTTGGGCATCGTCGTCCCGGTCGCGCACGGGGCAGCGAGGGCGGGGCTGGCCGCGAGGGCCAGGAGCGCGACGGCGCTGGTCAGGCGAGTGACCTTCATGAACGTTCCTCCGTAGATTTAACTCCCGGCTAATTGCCAAATCGACCCGGTAGTTCCAGGGTGTATGCCCAAAACTTTGCTTTATTGCGTCGCAGCCTGAGCATTCGCGCGCTTTGACAGCCGAATATCTCAGCCGTCGTGTGCGATCGATCGGCCTGTCGGCCGCGGCATCCGATGAAGATCCCCGCCCGTGTCGCGCGACGCGCCGCTGCAGTGCGGCATTACCCTTGCACTCGCTGCCGGCCTGCTGAAGAGTCCCGGCGGGCCTCCCGCCGAAGGCGCGAGTCGGAGGGCCTGTGGGTGTGCGACGGCGTTGCTTAAGGAGCCGATCTGGTGACGCGAGTGGACCTGAATTCCGATCTCGGCGAAGGCTACGGCGCCTATAGCTGTGGCGACGACGCGGCGATCCTCGACGTCGTGACCTCCGCCAACGTCGCCTGCGGCCTGCATGCGGGGGATCCCGAGATCATGGCGAAGACCTTCGCGCTGGCGAAGGCGCGCGGCGTTGCCGTGGGCGCCCACCCGGGCTTTCCGGACCTCTGGGGCTTCGGCCGGCGCCGGATGCCGTTCAGCCCCGACGAGATCGAGCGGCTGGTCGCCTATCAGGTCGGCGCCGCCCAGGCTCTCGCCGCCTATACCGGCCATCGCATCACCTACGTGAAGGCCCATGGTGCGCTGGCCAACCTCGCCGCCGAGGAACGGCCGGTCGCCGACGCCATCGCGCGGGCCGTCCGGGCCGTGGATCGCGACCTCGCCCTGCTTGCCATCGCGCTGACCGCGCAGGTCCCGGCGGGTGAAGCCTGCGGGCTCGCGGTCCATCAGGAGATCTTCGCTGATCGCGGCTACACCGAAGCCGGCCAGCTGATCCCGCGCGGGCAACCCGGCGCCCTGATCACCGGGGCCGAGGAGGCGGCCGGGCGCGTCCTGCACATGGTCGAGGCGGGGGCGATCCTGACGGCCCAGGGCACGGTATTGCCGACCCCGATCCACTCCATCTGCGTGCACGGCGACTCAGCCCACGCGGTCGCCACCGCCCGGGCGGTGCGGGATCGGCTGGAGGCTGCCGGGGTGACGCTGGCTGCGTTCCAGTCGTGAGCGCAGCCCTGGACGAGCCCCGGCTCCTCGATGCGGGCGAAGCAGCGCTGGTGGTCGAGTTCGGCAGCACGGTCGATCCCGCGATCAGCGACCGGGTCCTGGCCCTGGACAAGGCCCTCGGCGCCGACCCGCCGGAGGGCCTGCGCGAGCGCGTGCCGACCTATCGGTCGCTGATGCTGCATTACGATCCGCTTGTGCTCGACCGCGCGGCGCTGATCGAACGGGTCCGAGCCCTCGCGACCGGCGCCACCACGGGTGCCTCCGCCACGACACTCTGGACGCTGCCGTGCTGCTACGCCGCCCCGCACGGGGAAGACATCGGCCAAGTGGCCGAACGCACCGGCCTCTCGCCGGACGCGGTGGTGGCGACCCATGCGGGGGCGACCTATCGGGTCTACATGTACGGCTTCGCGCCGGGCTTCGCGTATCTCGGCGGCCTGCCGGAGGTCCTGGCCGTGCCGCGGCGGGCGAGTCCGCGGCCACCCCACCCGGCGAATGCCGTGGTGATCGGGGGCGGTCTTGCCGCGGTCGCCACCGTCCCGATGCCGACCGGATGGTACGTGATCGGTGCCACCCCGGCCCGGCTCTATGCGCCCGAGCGCGATCCGAGCTTCTTCGTCGGCGCGGGTGATCTGATCCGTTTCGAGCCTGTGGATGCCACGACCTTCGACGCGCTCTCGGCGCGGGAGGCCGCCGGCGAGCCGGTCGCGCGCCGCTGGGAGTCGCAGGCATGACAGCGCTCATCGTCGAGGCTGCGGGGCCGGGCGTCACCCTGCAGGATGGCGGACGGCACGGCTACCTGCGCTACGGCATCACCGCCGCGGGGCCGATGGACCCGCTGATGCACGCCACAGCCAACCGGGCGGCCGGGAATCCCCTGGAGACAACCGCGATCGAGGTCTCCACGGGCGGCGTCACGCTCGGCGCAGAAGGCGGTGCGGTCGGGATCGCCCTCGTAGTGCCGGGATTCCGGGTCAGCCTGGACGGTGCGGCACTGCCCGATACCGTCGCGCTGACGCTGGAGCCCGGCCGGACGCTCGTCGTGCGGGCCGGCGCTGCGGGCGCCTGGGGCTATTGCGCGGTGAGCGGGCGGATCGCCGTGGCGCCGGTCCTCGGATCCACCGCAACCCACACCCGCTCAGGGCTCGGCGGCCTCGACGGCCGCGGTCTCACCGCCGGCAACATCCTTCCCGTCGCCGAGGCGAGACCCGGCGAAGCCGCCCCGCACAGGCTCGTCTCTCCCTGGCTGGAGCGGGATCCGCGGTCGATCCGCGTGGTGCTGGGTCCGCAGGACGATTACTTCGCCTCCGATCAGATTGCCGCCTTCCTGGCCGGCCCCTGGGTGGTCTCGCCCCGTGGCGACCGCATGGCCTGTTTTCTCGATGGTACGCCCCTCCGCCACGCGAAGGGCCACGACATCGTCTCCGACGGAGTCGCGATGGGGGCGATCCAGGTGCCCGGCAACGGTTTGCCGATCGTGCTGATGGCCGATCGGCAATCCACGGGCGGCTATCCGAAGATCGCCACCGTGATCGGCCCGGATCTCGGCCGCCTCGCTCAGGTCCGCGGCGGGGGCCGCATCGCATTCCGGCAGGTCTCGGTGGAGGAAGCCGTGGCGGCACGCCGGGCCGAGCGCGATGTCCTCCGCGAGCCGGTGGCGCGGGAGCCGGTGGTGCGGACGGATTTCACCTCGGATTTCCTGCTCGGCCTCAACCTCGTCGGCGGCGTCGCCGACGGTCGCGCCTGACGCTGGGACACGCTATGGGCGAGACGGCCGGCGCCCCGGCCGGGACGACATCAGGAAAGGCCCATCCCGCATGGCTCACGCCGTCACCGCCCCGGGCACGCCCCCCATGCGCAACAACGAGCCGCTCAATGCGGACAGTGTCCGCCGCGCCCGGATCGATCTTGCGGCCTGCCTGCGCTGGGCGGCGCGCAATGGCCTTGAAGAGGGCATCTGCAACCACTTTTCGGCCGTCCTGCCCGAGCGGCCGGACCTGTTCCTGGTCAATCCCTACGGCCTCGCCTTCGCGGAGGTGACCGCGTCGAGCCTGCTGCTCTGCGACTTCCACGGCAACGTCGTGGAGGGTGACGGACAGCCCGAGGCCACGGCCTTCCACATCCACGCCGAGTTGCACCGGCTCAAGCCCCACGCCCGGGCGGCCTTCCACACCCACATGCCCTACGCCACAGCGCTCGCCATGCTGGAAGGCCAGCCGCTCCTCTGGTCCGGCCAGACGGCCCTGCGCTTCTACGGCCGCATCGCGGTGGACGAGGATTACAACGGTCTGGCGCTGGATTCCCAGGAGGGCCAGCGGATCGCCGCCAGCGCCGGGGATGCCGACGTCGTGTTCCTGAAGAACCACGGGGTGATGGTGCTCGGTGCGACCATCGCGGAGGCCTGGGACGACCTCTACTACCTCGAGCGCGCGGCGCAGGCGCAGGTTCTGGCCCTCAGCACGGGGCGAACCCTCAAGGTCGTGCCGGAGGCGATCGTGAAGCATGTCGCGGCGCAGGAAGCGGCCGGCCGCGCCGAGAGCGCGCGCCTGCATCTTGAGAGCGTCAAGCGGGTGCTGGCCCGGGACGAGCCGGCCTTCCTGGCCTGATCGGAGCTGTTATCCCGACGCACCCTCGTGCGCGGGCTCTGACGGGAGGCCTATGCCGGTCGGTCCGATCGAAACGTGGCCGCATGCGTTGCAGTCCACGCTGAGCGGCCTGCTCAACGCGACCTTCCTGGTCGCCCGGGGTCCGAACCCGATCGGCTTCGACACCGCCGCAGAGAGACCCATTCGCGGGATCGAGCCGTAGCGCTGGGACGTCGCGTCCCGGGGGTCTGCTAGGAGACCCAGGAGCAGATCGGATCGCTTCGGGAGATGTCAGCAGGAACTTGGCCGCCGGCGCACCGGTTCGCCCCTTTGCAACACCGACCACCATCCCCGCGAGAGCCCAGCCCGGACGGGCTGCACCGCCCGGATCCGGCCCTCGCCCCTCATCCGATGGGAGAAGACGGCTATGCGAGCCTTGGTTTGGCACGGGAAGGAAGACATCCGCTGCGACACCGTCAGCGATCCGGAGATCGAGGACGGGCGCGACGCCATCATCAAGGTCACGAGCTGCGCGATCTGCGGCTCCGACCTGCACCTGTTCCACAACTTCATCCCCGCCATGCTGCCGGGCGACGTCATGGGCCATGAGACCATGGGCGAGGTCGTCGAG
>NZ_JAKSYG010000149.1 GCF_022829725.1 Methylobacterium sp. E-005
GAACTCCAAGGTTTAGACATGGCTGCCGAGCACGAGGAGGGACACGGTGAACGAGGTCGAGGAAATCAGGCCGATTGGCCGCCACAGCAATCCCCAGAACAGCGTCGAGACGATCACCGCGAAGCGCGAGAATCCGGTGGAGTGAGTTTAGAGGGGTGGTAGTACTATGTGGCAGCAGAAGGGCTGGGCGGTCAGGAACAGACGAGCGTTGGCGGGTACACGCCGCCAGCCACGGGCTATCGCGCCCGCAATGCGAACCGGGCAGATCCCCGAGACGCATGACCGAAGATACGCAAACAGC